>CAYFMX010000003.1:0-134004 GCA_964344325.1 uncultured Piscirickettsiaceae bacterium | reverse complement strand
TCGTGAATTTGTTGGCCGGGGAACCTGAAAAGTTATTGTCCTGTATCAAGCCAACCGACCCCGTACAGTTATTGACAACCTTCCGAGGCGGCGCGTTCGCGCCTTGAAAAGTAAACAAACCAGCATCTTCCGCCCATATCGGCTCTCCTTGCGGAACCATCAACAAATCCCAGCGTGGCGGTTGCGCCTGTTCCGCCTCCTGACGCGCACGGAATTCCAGATCAGGCTGGAACTCAATTGACCACTGCTTATCCTTGCAGATCACGATTTCATCACCGACCTGCACGCCCATCTCTTTTTTGGGTGCCAATTCGTTATATTTGTTGAGCTTTAACCAGCAAACGCCGTCATGCTCTTCAAACTCATACATTTTGTAGAGTTGTGGCTTGACCCCTTCCGCCTCAAATTGCTCGAACAAACGCATATATTCACACCAGTCACCCTCATCGGCTGCCTTGCGGAGTTGCTCTAACCGTCCTGCCCCTTGCAACGGCTGGCGCACACGGCGCAGCATGCGCCAAATGCCCACAGGAGGCACACCGGAGAACTGAAACTGGCGAACGCCCCAGATCGAAGCCCACGCCCGTACACGGTCGATTTTGCTACCAGTGTCACCAAACAAATCGCCGGTCTCGTTACTTTCCAGACCTTTGATATTTTTCAGGATATATTTCAACAGGTAGCCTGCCGCGCTTCCTTTTGCCGGATTGATCCAGTTCACAGAGAAACGGTGCTTTTTCGCCCCGCGCTCATTGCCGTCAATCTCAAGCGCATACTTGCGGAGTTGCCGCGTGGCCATCAACAGATCATCACGGGAGCCAAAGGCCATAATATGATGGTGTGGCGTGCCGTCGTGGTGCGGCTCAACGATGCGGATATATTTGATTTCCAGATCATTCCGATCCAGATAGGAACGCCAGCGATTGAGATTGCCCATCAGGTAATCATTGACCGCCTTTGCAGGTGCAGCTTCCACCCCTTCCACAACTTTTTTGCCGGTTTTTTTATGCCTGGCATGAAAGACAGACGGAGCCGTAACAGTCAACATTGCCGCACGCCACCCTTTACGGTGCGTTTTTGTGAACCGTTCCAGACCATTCACCCGCTCCAGCAATTCAGAATAGCGAACATCCGGATTAGATGGGGAAGCAGAGACCAGATCGGCCAATTCCATTTCATCGCCTGCATCACTGACAGCATGCAACAGACGGATTAAACCTTCTGTTCGCTGCCTTGCATCTTGGTACCGCTCGACGGAAATATCAGACACATACACCTGACAACCGCCCCAGACCATGCCGCTTTCCCGTGCAGTACGCTCTACTGCCTGATCCGCACGATCCCGCAACTGCCTGCGCAAATAACGCTCATCGGCCAGACGCGCCGCGATACCTTCCAATGTTTTAGCCGTTGGAACCTTGACCCCTTTATTACGCGCCAGCATTGGAAATTCATCAAGACGGCCATGCACCAGAGAACGGACAAAAAACCGGCTCAAATGTTCCGCTCGCTCTTTGATTCGCTCATCTTCCAGCATAACGGTACGGTGCTGCATTGTGGTTCTGTCCCACACATCCCGCACGCCACGCGCATACGCAAAGCCACGACGGGTTTTACTATCCCGCGCCATCAAAGAAAACTGGCTTTCTACGCGCTCCTGTACCGCACGCGGCATTCCGTACAACATCGGGCGCACTCTTGGCAAACCATAATCCCGCACCCAATCAAATTCTGGACGGCTCCGGTTTACTGGGGCTGAAGAAATCATAACCCCTCCCGAAACAACCCGATTGCAGTTGCAGCACGCAAAAACTGACGTTCAGACGAACAGGCGCACGAGCTACGCAACAGAGAAGAAATCCCGCTAAACGCCGTTACCCGGTGCTTGTACAACAGCAAAGCAGCGCGGATATTGCGGGTGCTGGAAAAATCAAGAAGCATCAGCCCCGCGCCTCATGGATCAGCATGTTTCCCTTGCCCGTCAAAAAACGGTTTTCCTTTTCGCGGCGATCAATCACATTTTCCACATACGAGGTGACAAACCACGCAACAAACAGCCCACATTCCAGCAAGAAAAACAGCACTTCCAACGCATCCGGAATATCCCACAACCGGGAATCAATCACCCAAAACACCAACCCGGCACAAACCACGCCACCAACCACCAAGCCGAAAATCGTGAAGAAATCTTTCATGACCCAACCCTGCCCAGACTGTATTTATTAACAATCACATCGCATTCATCCACGTCTGCCTCGAACATAAAAAAACCACCGCCCAAACGTTGGGCAGTGGCCTGTGCATCTTCAAGGCGCGTCAATATCAGTGCGTTTTCTGGTTTTCTTGTGTAAACGATTGGATCAGCCTGTTTCAAATACACACGACCCGGGCTATTCAATTTGGCCGCAGATTCTTTCCGCTGTTCAATCATGGCATCAATCACCAGATTAGAGCGGCGTTCGCTGGAGATAGCCAAAACGATCCCATTCATTGCGCCACCTCTTCCAACAAAGACTGTTGGCACTGTGAAAGCTGGCCTAATAATTCCCGGTTATCACCAACCAAACCCATTGCAGCAAACGCAAGGATAAAAAATCCTGAAAACAGAAAAAATATCAACATATTCAGCGGATTCTTCATGCCGCACCTCCTGCTGATACAATCGCCGGTTTTTCTTCAAGAACGGCTTCCATTTCCCTTAAAAGCCTTTTCTTGAAACGCATGCTGTAAAAAACCACCAT
The DNA here is from genome assembly GCA_964344325.1 of uncultured Piscirickettsiaceae bacterium. Classification (GTDB taxonomy): domain Bacteria; phylum Pseudomonadota; class Gammaproteobacteria; genus CAYFMX01. Next base: position 131,263 of record CAYFMX010000003.1, on the reverse strand, counting down.
TACAACCGTAAACGAAAACACAACAATGGAGACCTCACCCATGACTGACGAACTAATAAAATACGCCAGCCCCGTAATAGGGTTTTCAGGACTTTTATACGCACATATGACATACAAACTTTTAAAAAACGACACTAAAAATACAAACAACAAAAATCTGAACAGTAACTTTTCCCGACGTAAAACATTTTGGATATTCGTTGCCCAAATATTGATATGGCTTCTTATGCTGGCTTCTAACGGGTACGTGTTTTGGGAATTATCAGAATCAACTGAACCATTAACCCGTTCCGACGTAGTGGACATTGCACTTTCTTTATCCGTTTGCGTGCTTTCACTAATCATGCTTATGCTAGTCCCCACGTTCTACTACGTACTGCAGAGCACAGATCAACTACGCCAAACCCAGTTGGAAACCGCAAACATCCAAAGGGAATTGATTGGGGAACTCTCGGCAGCAATGGGAATAGCGAAAAACCGCCAGCCAGAAAAGATTGAGAAAAAATAGATTGCTGTTTGGATGCGGGGGATGGATTCGCACCACCAACCTCCGGATTATGAGTCCGGCGATCTCCTGTTGATCTACCCCGCCAAAAACTTTTGCTGTCCATAACCGTCTCCTTTTGCCCGCGCTTCCCTTTGTAAAACCTCGCCCCCGGAGCTACCGGAGGAAAGGAAAAGTGCGGTTATTCACTTTAAAAACAACTTCATTGCAAAGCCTTGGAGACGATTTGTCCGAATCGGACACCCACAAAACAGAGGGGATTCGAGAGAGGATAGACCCGGCCAATCACCCCAAGGCGGGTCGGATACTACACGAAATGAAAGCTAGCTTTCAATATGTGTAAGTTGACAAGATGACAGCTAAATCTATCCTCCGGTTTTTGAAACACCTCCAGAGGAAAGAGAAATGGACGCAGCTTGGTACCTAGATGAAGCGAAAAAAATCCTAAATCTCCCATCAGATTACGCACTCGCAAAACGGCTCGGAGTAGGCACAAGCACGATCAGCAATTACCGAACCGGAACACGCACAATTGATGAAAAAATGGCACTCAAAATTGAGTCCGAAACGAACATTCCAGCCGTTCAGATCATCACCGATATGCAGGTGGTAAAGGCGAAAAAACCAGAAGTAAGAAATCTGTGGAGGGATGTGGCGTTATTGGTTCAAGCTGTTGTTATTGCTTGTGTTTTCGTGCTTCCATTTACATTGGAATTACACGCAGGGCAGGATTTGGCACTACCCCACAACGCAGCTGAACTTAGTGGTGCGGGAATGTATATTATGTTAAATCGCAGACGGAAAAAGAAAGTCGGATCAAAGGTAAATTTCCACCTTCCGAAAACCAATTTCTTTGCACTCCTTCAGCGCAGCATCCACCCTTTTGTAAAGTTTCGGACTCCGTGCGTCGCGCTTTGATCGCATAATTTCCTGTGTGCCTAACATCACGTTATACCCTGTGCCGCCTATATCCTGCATGATATGGGCGCGTTGCAGTCTCCCAGCATCAAACAGGAATTTTGCCTCTTGTAGTGTTACCAGCTTCATACGCTAATGCTCAAAAGCACATTGAGGACAATGCCGAGGATGGCGATATTCAGAGCAATAGAAATTCCTACCATCCAGCGAGTGACTTTTGTTTCTGCCCGGAATTCTGCGCTTGTCACCAAATCTTGTATACTGACTTCCGACGCTTTGGCTTGCGCCTTGGCTAATGCATCGGCCTGTTCACGGGTAAATCCACCCTCTTGTAGTTCGCGTGAATATTGCAGCGTGTCAAATGTAATGGATGCCATTTTTCTATCCCAATAATGAAAATTCGGGTTCCCATTGTTTCACTATTGGGTTTTCTGGTCAACGGTACTGGCGCATCCGACCCATTTCCAAAAAATTTATTCCATATTTTTTCCATCTTGCTATGCTCTCCCGGTTTTGGGCGGTATGGTGCGCAGGACGTGGCCGAAAAAATACAACGGCTGGAACGACTTTTTAAGGAAAAATCATTGTTGGGATTATGACGTTCAGGACTTGTGCGGCCTCTCCGCGTGGTCTCTGCATGCAACGCTACGCCGACGGCTTGGCCGTGCCGTGCCATTCCTGCATAAAGCTGGTCGAACTCGTTTTTGGTGGCGTGCTGCCCTTCAATGGTTGGGAGGATGTCCGCTTCAGCCGCTACGGGTTGGCCGTGCCGGGAATGCGCTATGAAATCTCACTGGAACAGATCCGCAACCTTTGGGCAGATCTTCAGGATTTAAGCTCGACACGCTGCGAGCTTAACAACCTGCGCAACCGATTGAAAAAACTAGAATCAGATAGTGCCGCGCCTGGTGTGAATTTTGAAGTGGCCATCCGGAAAGACGGCCACGAAGTCGGGAAAATGGAGGTGAAGCTTTAGCGTTTTTTAGCTTTGACCACACGTCCGCCTTTCAGGTATTTATACCCTCTCTTCAACTTGCCGTTTGCCTTTACACCAACTTTTGAAGTCCGACGTTTTTTCTTTCGTACTGCCATTTTTTCTTTCTCCTTCGATGATTAGAAAATTTCACTAATTAAATTAATCGGATTAGCTATGTATCCGCTGGCCGCGTTTGCGTTTTCGATCATTCCCGGCGCGTGTGCGTCCAGTGCCGCCGCTGTCTTGCTATTCACCCACCAATCAGCAAACAGGACAACACCAACGCCTAATGCTGTCATTCCAAAAATAACCGCGACCGCTTGGCCACGTTGTAAAGATTCAGTAGATACCGCCATTTTTTAACATGCCCCCATTCCCGGTTGTGGAATACATGGTTCCGCGTCCGTGCCGCTGTCACTGTAACCGCCGTATGGATTTTCTATCCCGTGTGACTCCCAGCACATAAACTCGGAAGGATGACATCCTGTGACCGGATCAACGCCTGAAAGATCAGGGGAAACAAACGTAGCGACATCTTCAACAAAACGCCCCACGCTTTCCCCGATGTCCCGACCCTTCCAAAGCAAATAACCAGCACCGGCAATTAACAGTAATCCGGTTGGTGTGATTTTTACATTCACGCTGCTTCCTTTATGTGCCTACAGGTTTTAGAAAACCATCTATCCGGATATTTACACGTTGTACACCATTTTCTACAGACTCAAACTCTTTCAACATATATTTTTTGAATTCTTCCGCATTCTGGTCAGAGGTATCAAATCTATGTTTGAGCCAATAAAAAAGGACGCTTCCGAGTAATGCCGTATCCCCGCCATTTTGCAGCAATCCAAGAATTGCAGATTCCATTATTCAGCACCTGCCACAACGCCACCGATCATTTGCGCTTGTTCCTGCGCTTCCTGCACGTCCAAATCTATTCCGAAAAATGCCGCGCCAACGCAAACCAAAAGGCCAATACTTGCCCACGTTGATTTTTTGCGCATCTTGTCTGCAATGTATTTTCTTGCTTGATATTTATTCACCTATAATCACCCCTTCTTTTGCCGAATCACCAAAAACGCCGACATTTATAGTTATATCTGGCGGACTGAACCACAAAACCAAAAACAGCAATAAATATTCCATTACTTAACCATTAACTCGAATTTCTTATATTCTTTTCTAAAATTGGCTACTGTATTTTTTGCCAAAAATTCCAGTTGTTTCTCTACCGGGAATAAATCCAAAAGCGTTTTTTTCGGCTCTTCTGGTTTTGGCTCTTTTGCTTTCTGTATGTATTGTCCAATAGTTTTACCTAACGCATTTTCCACAATGTCCCAGCCTTCGCCATTCCATTTGTTTTCCTGAAACACTTTCAGGTTTTTGTGAGGCGGTATCACCGTGGAACTGCCGGGAACTAGATGCACCATGTGCTGAATCGGAGACAACCGGCATTTTCCGGAACCTACAAATAAACCCGTTTCCCTATCATAACTATAAAATTTCATACTATTATTTCTTGAGCCGTTCCAGTAGAAAGCGTAGTTTCATATACATCTTCGCCCGTACTATTAAAAGATCGGTTTAATTTTAACTGTGTAGTAGTATCTTTTGTTGATCGCACACACAATCTATAGGTTGTTTCAACATCTAAACAATTTTCATCTATAATTCTAATTACCGTATTTTCTGGCGTTGAATTTAAATTATTATCATACGGTTGAACAACAACAGCCGCCCATCTGTTATTGCTTGCGTCTGTTGAATCACTTAATAAAACATTGTTTCTAGTTACGACATAGCCTATATCTTGATGACCATCTCCGTTTACATGCCATTCCAGAATTATTTTATTCCCTGCTTTTTGCGGTGTAATCACCAAGTTTAATTGTGTTACAACCGCACCATTTCCGGACGTTGGGGCAGTATAAACAGCCTGTTCTCTTGTCTGAACATGCGCAAATCCGGGCTTTGGAATCATCGCCAAAATATCGCCGATAGTTTGACCCCGGATAAAATCATTCCCTTTTTTGAGAATGACCTTATCAGTCAACTCTAAAGATTCGTCCTCGGCTAATTCTCTAAAAACTATTGACATAATTAATATTTAATACAAAACATCACCGCAGCGTTTCTCATTCTAACTTCACCAGTCAAACCATATACTATTGAACCTGTGGTTTTTCTGACATGCGCTCCACCGTCCCATGATCCGGTTGAATTTTGTTCAGAAGTACCGCCGCCGCTCGCACCTGATCCCGGCACAGAATGATAATGATTAGGTAATTGCTGCCCCTGATAAGTCGCAAAACCGCGCCCCGAATCAACACCGCGCCCATGATCCCAACCCCTTAGAATTTCAGCGCGTAAATCTGGAACGTTGAAAGTATTGACACCATCCCCCGCCCCCCATGTTTCACCAATCTTATTAAACAAACTGGAAAACGCAATTCTACTTACTGCTGCACCGTCGCATTCTAAAAAACCAGTTTCTAGAATTCCTGTTGTATTAATAACAATATCGCCAACAGGAATTGCAAGATTTATAATATCCTGCACAGTTCGGCCGCGGATTAGATCATTCCCTTTTTTGAGAATAATAAAATCCGTTGCCTCTACCGCTTCCCCCTGCTCCAATTCACGAAAAACGCTCATTAAACGCCGCCCCACATTGCGTCCGCTAAAGCTTGAATCGAATTTTCATCTAGTGCCACAACACCAGCAATATTATTGTTATTAACAACCCCGTTACCACTCAGGATTTCCCAATCCAATGAATCACCGGATATATTCTTAACTGTCACACTGGTGAAAATCTCCCCTGAAAAAGAAACCCCCTCTTCCATTGGAATATCTGCAATAATTTTGCCTTGGTTATAAAACCGCGCATTGACACGCCCGCCGCAGTCATTTAATCTGAAATAACTGCCTGTCGTGTGATATTCTCTAATATCGTTATTTGCGACCGCTTCGGCTATAATAGTTTCCATTATTTCTTATTGCTCTTTAAAAATATAATCAAAACAAGCACACCGCCGACAACCCAAACGGCATTGTTTGAAATTGATTCAATAATTTCATTTTGCGTTTTTCTCGCAACATCACTGGCCTGATAAGCAAGCGCGGTATTTTGTGCCGATTGTGTATATTGCGCTTCACTGAAATCATAAACACCGGCTAAAACCGTTTTCATAACGTCAGTCTGATTTGCCAACGAAAGCGCGGCTATTCGGCTTGCTTCTTCCGCCGTGGTTGCCATGACATCAAACGCGCCGCCGTCTGTTATGTTGACTTCTACGTCGCCATCTTCTGTAATTAAAACGGCTGCGTCGTCTGCATCACCTAGCGAATAATTTTTTGTTGTTTGGTGCGTTTCTTGGCTGGAATCTGAATTGCTGCCCCCTTTGCTCATAAATATTTCCTTAAAATCCAAAATCCGTTTTCCTGCTGCACAGGATAAAAACCATATTTACGCATCATGCGCACAATTCCGCGTTTCTCTGTGTGTATCCGTGCTGATTGACAATCGCCACGTTCCAACAGCCTCGGCACTCCCGGCCACGCCGCATGCAACCCACGCCCAACGGCCACCGCAAGCACCATTTCACGCCATTGTCCGAATGCTTCCGCCCTCGTAACCAAAAAACCATCACATCCACCCCCGGACACATGCCACAATTCAGCCTTTTTTCGACATACCTGCCCTTTTAATTCATAAATTGCGGACGTGCTCAGCGTTCCGTTCAGGAGTTGCTCCAGCACATCCGCAGACCATTTTTTTTTCTGGTACCGGATCATTTTTTCTTGCGAAACAGAAAATAAGAACCGACTAGAACCAAACCACCGACAACCAGCAACCCACCAGCACCGAACCCGCGGGACTGGTCTACCATGACGTTTCCCATATCGGTTTGACCGCCTGTGGACAACGCTGGTGCATCAGAACCGCCGCCAAACATTCCAGCCATGCCAGACATTATTGAACCGATAGCGGGTAACGGGTTGCCGGTTGCTGCGCTTGCCGCTGCGCCTGCGACTTCTGTCATTTTCTCAGCACCAAAACACCGCCAACTACTGCAAACACGGCTAAACCCACCATTAGCGGAGACATCGAGAAGCCACCACTACGAGAACCGGCTATTTGGCTTTGGTAGTGTAATTTTTCCATCTCCCATTTATGGTTGGCCTGTGATTGGTAGAAATCCGCCGCCACCCCAAAGCCGTCCTTCAGGACATCCCACAACCCGCCGCCGGCCGATTCTGTGTAGTGCGTCATTGCAGGTTGGTACGCATCACCATCGACAATTCCAAACATGCGCCCCCCTTTAGAACCGGCTCAAGTTGGTTAGTGTCAATACTTGCGCTGTCCAAGCTCCGGTAGCACCGAAATCAGGAATAACGGAAAAATCGCTTGCGCCGTTAATAACCAACTTATCTCGGAAATCCCCGGTCAAAAGCGGATCGTAAACATAAAAGCCATTTTGTGGCGTGCGCTTGGTTGGCCGTGCTTCTTTCTGCGCGGCCTCATACATCGCTTTACTACCCTCAAACAGGGTTAAACGATCCCGACGAATTTTCATACCAAGAATGCTTGAGTGCGCGACACCAATTGCGAGAATATCGCCGTTCCCTTTTGGAATGTCTTTGATCTCAAGATCACCCGTTGCAGTCGCATTGCCGCCGTATTCGTAATGCGTGATAAAATCACCCAAACGAGTCGGTGCGGATACCGTCGCAAAAAATTCAATTGTTGGATTGGTTACTGATGACGCGATTTTTCCAGTAATCTCCAGCGTTTCCACGCCGCCGCCTTCCGCAGCACCAAGCCCCGTAAAACGATTACCAGACGGTAGCCAGTGAGGTTGTGCAAAATTCAGCGTGAGAATCCCGCTATGGGTTTCCAGTGAAAAGTAGCCATTCCAGCGATTGACGGAAGTAGCCACGCTATATTCCTGCATCGGCTTACCGTTCAATTTAATTTTCAAATCAGTAAGGTCGGCCAACGTCATATTGGAATAGACAAGATGCACTTTCTCGTAGGTATGCCCCAAAGAAAGTTTCTGCGAGAAAGTACTGCCAGCCGCCACGCTAGAGGCGGAACTCAACGCGATTTGATAAGAGTTAAAAATATCTCTCATTTTTTAACTCTCCCTTTTAGGAAACTGTGCCGGTTGACGCTGCACTCTGACGGGTTGCAACCAGACGGCCAACTGCACCGACGTTGTTTGCAATGAAAAGCATGCCCAATGCAATTCCCGCAGTGATTAAATAACCTTTAGTTTTTGCACTCATAAATTCATGAACTCCAAAATCAATAAAAAAAATCGGAAAAGGAATTCACATTGGACAGCAATTTTTAAACAAAAAAAAACCGCCTAGGCTTCCCTAAGCGGTTGTTTTCCTAAGACTTCCTAGGGAGCCTTAACCCCCCATTTTTCGCGGCTCCCAGCCTTTCAGCATTTCCTCTTTGAATCCATTGGAATTGGTCAGGATTCGACCCTTCTGCAATCCCTTGTGTGATTTATGAATGAATTCGTGAATTCCTTGCCCGTTTTCAGCATGCCGTTTATCAATGTGTACAAGGTTGCGTACTTCGTCTGGGTGTACGTTCAATTCTTTGGCCATGTACACCATGTCCTGATCTCGTTCCATTGGGCAAACGTGCAATTCTGAACGGTTGCCCATAATGGTTTTATCAGACTCACTAGGACGTTGTGAAACGCCGTATACCTTCAACCCCAGGGCGCGGCCGGTGCGCAGTACTTCCCCCCAACCGTAGGGAGCTTTAGAAGGCGTAGTTACGCCTGATAATTCCTCAATCACCACGGCTGCATAACCGAAATTTAACAAACCACGACAAAACAAGTCGAGCTGCTCCCCTTGCTGCTTTTCATCACCAATCGGACGGAAAGCAACGCGCAAATTTCCGCCGCGCCCCGCTTCACGCATTGAATGGATCAATTCGTAGGGATCAGTCACACGCGCTATCGGTGGAATACCGTCTACCCGGCTCCATTCGTCCTTACGGTCAAAAATTACCAAACGCGGTTCATTACCGATGCGGCTTTTCAAAAAAATACTTTTGCCGCTTCCTGAAGTTCCGGACACTGCGACAATGTGCGCCGGCAAATCGTTATTAACACTTGCCATTTTATCCATGCCCCCCATGTAAAGCGGCCGCTCGTTCTAGATCGCTCTGTTCACTCGCAGACGGCGCGTGCGCGTTTGGTTCGTCGTTGCTGGCCTCCCTAGGGTTGCCCACCTTCACCACCTCTACGGGCGCGTAGCGCGGCCTACCGGCCATTACATTACCAAGGACAATAGTACCGGCTGTGAACACAAGGGATACTTCCAATCCCCATTTATCAAAAAATTCACCGTATCCGCCAAAATGTTTCTCAATTACGCGGTCAAAACCGTCTGCCAATTGCTGAAATTGTTCGTCTTCAATGATCCAGTTGGGCGCACCGACTTTATGCGCAAACCGCAACCCTTTCTGCATAATGTCCGGGCTATCTGCGCCCTCTAGTGGCGTTTCATCGACGGCGCGGCCGGCTGGCTCCGATGCTGCATCATTCGCAGAATGCGCTGTATTGATCTTTTCCGCTTCTGCCAGCAATCGGTTCCAAAGCTGCTCTTCCTCTTCGTTCCACGGTTCCTGATTGCTCATATCACCGTACTCCAACCAGAATCTTTTTCTTCCTCCTCTTGGACGATCTCCGGCTGTTTAGAAGATTCTTTGAATTGCTCGAACTCCTCCATAGAGTTGAATTTTCCGGCACTGTATGCGTCAAACTGATCTGGTGTAAATAACCGGGCTTCACGCAGCATAAATTCCTGAAAGCCCGCATTCTTATTGTCAAATTGCCCGGTTCTATGGCACTTGTAATAGAGCCGGCCGGCAGAATTACGGTGTACCGTGGCTGTCAGTTTCAATTCCTGATAGTGCGGACAATGCATTAAACCAATCGTTACGTTTGCTTCTTTCATACGGCTTTCAATGCTTTTTTTCAATGGCTCATTCTCCTTACGCGGTTTTAGCACTCCTTACGATTAGCTGCTAATTATCTTCGTATTACATTGAAAACAAAGCTACTTACAACCTCCTAGGTTTGGCTGCCTAAGCCGTCATAGGCTGCTATAATGTCTGGTTTTGCTCCTTCTCCAATTGCGCCAAGATTGACGATTCTTCCTGTTGCACCTGTACCAATTGCCGCAATTGCCGCAACTCTTCCAGCAATACCTTCCCTGCTTCAACGATCGGATTTATTGTTTCATCCATTTTGGGTTGAAAACTGGCAAACATCGGCGGCAGTTTTGGCGGATTTTGTATAAAATTTTCAATAACTTCCGTAGCTTTTTTCTGTTCTTCTTTAATCATTCATCTTTCCTTTTTGGTTGTCGTTTCTTCCGTGCCTCTGCATACGTCAGTTCCAGTGGTACGCCCTTCCGATCCTGTTCTGCCAGATATTGCGCCATGCGATACGGGTTTTTCACGTTCTGTCTAATCCGTGCCTGTTCCGACACTTCCCAGAGGATATCCTCCCTCATTTGCGGTTCTGTACCGATCCGCTCGAAAGCTGCTGTGATTTTCTCTCGGAAATCTTCCGATGCTTCAGGAAAAGTGCTTGGCCACAACACCTGATCCGGGTTCACCCTTGCCAAACCCGCTTTTCCTCCCCCTTCTGTGCCTGGTTGCGCTTCAAATTGGACCACGTCACTTTCCGGCCCGGAGGCCTCCGCATTTGCGGGGCCGAGGTCGGCGACAGCCGCGCCTTTTTGATTTGGCTGTGCCGTTGGTTGTTGTTCTTCTTCTGTATCAGGAGTAGGAAAGTCCGTCGGTTTAGGAGTAGTCAGTAGTGGTGCGGGGTGGTTCTCATTTTTTTTCTTATAACTTTTTGTTTTCTTTTGCTTATTTCGTGGTGTAGTTTTGGTGTACTTTTTCCATTTCTTAAAAAAGAAGCTATTCTTCGGGAGGATGAAAACAAGCCGTTCTTTGAAGCCGATTTTCTCCCCCTCCAGCCGCTCCCACAGCCCGTCCCGGAACATTAATTTGATAGCCCAACGCACCTGCTCCCGGAACTCTTTCATCGGAACCAGCCGCCGCCCCTGCTTCCTCTCGACCTCGCACCATTCCATAATCGCCCGTTCACTGATTCCGAGTTTCTTCTCGACCAGCCCGACAATTCCTGTGGCCTTGTCCGCCTTCGTCAGCGCGAACAAGTGCAACTTTGTACAAAGAGGGGGGAGACCTGCCAAAAGTGGCCACTCTTCCTCTAAATCAACACCTAAAAAAGACATAAGAAAACACTGTTTTTAATAGACAAAATCAAAAAAAATGGTAATATTTGATGTGGGTTATTGCGCCCGTTTTACCTTTTCAATTTGCTTGAAAGTGGCAAAAAAAACGGCCTCCCTATCACCACAACAGGAGACCGCAACCCGCACCCCACCCGGACTAAGAGACCTTACTTTTCCGATATTCGTCGAACTTCCGACCATAACGCCGGAAATATGAACACATTCTCCTACTTTTATTTTCATATCTCCGCCCCTTTCTCTAACGCATCGGCTATGCGCTGCAATGCATTCACACCTTCAAACATTGCGATTTTTTGCCTTCTGCTATCACACTTGATAGTTTTTCCTTCGCGTAAATCATCAATCATTTGTTCAATTGTCATCATGCCGACAGTGTGTTTTTCTCCGGCTTCTTCTTCCATTTCTTGAATATGTTCTTTTAGCAATTCTTGCGCGTTGTCTGTCTCTCCATCCTCCAAGCGTTCCACCACATCGCGCAGAAAAACAGAATCCGGAGTCCGGACTACATTTTTTTCCATTTTTTCCATTAGATTCCCCCTCTTTTGATCTTCTCGGCCTGTCTCAATAAGGCTTCCCCGGCTGCTTCAATCGCCCGGATTTTTTGTTCTGTGCTTACGCCTTCAAAACTGCCTATCTGCGCCGTCATTTCGCCGTTTTTAGCTTGATAGACGTGGGCAAAATAAATAAATTGTTGTTCTTCACCCATTACCCTTCCCCCTGCTGCTGTTCAATGGCTACTGGCTCCGGTACTGCTGCATCTAACTTGCTTGAACAAAACCAGAAAGCACCAGCCGCACACACAACAACAGCCGCCGTGATTAGCTGCCACAAAATAACCATTCCATGGCTATGATTTAGCGCATCGGACAGCGTCCTATTTTCGTCTCTTGCTGCGCTTAATTCGGTTTTCAAAGACACAATCCATCCCCCCCCCGCCCTGATTTATTTTTTAAGTGAAATTTCCCATAACTTTTTTGAGGCACTTTACACCCAAAACCTATGTGAAACAACACATAAAAAACTTGACCTTTTTCGTAGGTGCGGGAAAATGCATTTTTAACGGCTAGAGGAGTGCAAAATGCACACAGAAAATATTGAGAATTTGTACGACCTCTGCACCGTGGCTAGAGCGGTGAAGGGGATCAAGTCAGATAACAAACTTGCTCAGCATCTTGGAGTTCAGCAAGCACAGATCAGCAATACAAAGCGCGGGAAGCGTGATATTTTGAGTGATGATTCTGTGATACAACTATCTGAAATGATTAATTTTCCGCCGGAAAAAGCGGTAGCGATGGCACATATCCAACGTGCTAAAACAGACCGGGAAAAACAGTTTTGGACAAAGATGCTGAAGACAGTAACCCAGACAACCGGGGCTTTTTTTTTGGGAACAACGCTCCTGACGGGAGCAGTAACACCTACTCCAGCCATTGCGTATAATGTAGCAGATGATATGTATATTATGTTAAATTGAATGCATTGCAGGTTAAGAAAAGGACACCCTACCCAGTGGCAAATGTGATTTTTCAGGATCCGGAACGGATCAGCATCATTGAACAAATCATGGAAGCATGGTGTGAGGATTACACTGAGAATGAGCGCGTACAGGTTGAAACCGTATTGCAACGCCAATTGGAAGGCTATCCGACTCATATGTTAGAAGCGACATTGACTGATATTCAGTCAACTGCGTAACGTAATCTTCTACATATATTTACAATAAATCAGGTCGTTGGATGCGGGTTTTCAATTGCGCCTGTTCCTTGCGCCAATCTGCAATCGCTTGGTGGTTACCGCTGAGCAAAATTTCTGGAACCTTCATCCCGTCAATCTCTTCCGGACGCGTGTAATGTGGGCAATCCAGCATGCTATTTTCTGTACCAGCTTCTGTGCCTACGTTTGCGTTTGAGAAAGAATCTTGTTGTGCAGATTCCGTATGCCCTAATACGCCCGGCAATAAGCGGATAATTGCATCCATCAGCACCATTGCCGGTAACTCTCCGCCGCTTACCACATAATCTCCAATCGAAATTTCTTCATCGACTTCAGATTGGATGATCCGCTCATCAATCCCTTCATAACGTCCTGCAAGCAAAATCAGATGCTTTTTTTCCGCTAATTCCTGTACACGTCGCTGTGTTAGCGGCCTTCCTTGTGGCGAGAGATAAATGAGATGGCTTTCTGGCGATTGGCTTCGCGCTTGCTGAATGGTTTTCTTTAACGGTTCGTACAACATTACCATGCCAGGACCACCGCCATACGGACGATCATCAACAGTACGATGGCGGTCTGTCGTGAAATCGCGTGGATCTAGTGTATGGATAACAACTCGATTTTGCTCCACAGCGCGGCGGGTGATACCGTGCTTTGTGATGGCTTGTATCATCTCTGGAAAAATAGAGATCAGATCAAATCGTACATATGGATGATTTGGGATTTCTGTATGCTCTGAGCCAGAGCGATCTGGATTATGTGACACAAATTCAGAAACCCGGTTCCCATTCCACTTCAATCTGCCCTGCTTCCAGATCAACTTGAATGACCCACGGATCAACAAACGGGATTAGGCATTCTTGTCGCCCTTGTTTGACGACGAGCACATCATTTGCGCCTGTTTCCAGCAGATGATTCACAGTGCCCAGTTCTTTTTGCTGCGTATTAATGACTTTCAGGTCGATCAAATCTGACCAGTAATACTCGTCTTCAGGCAATTTTTGTAGCAGGGTACGCGAAACAGAAATCTCTGCGCCTAGTAAAGATTCAGCAGCAGTCCGATCTGAAATATCCTCTAGCAAGGCAATGATGCCCTTGCCATGGTTTTGCCCTTGTTTGAGCTGATATTGTGTGCTTTGTTGGCGTGGATTATTTGGCCAATTCAACATCCATGTTTTGTATTGGAGGATATTGTCAAGTGGATCTGTGAAAGAACGCACTTTTACCCAGCCGCGCACACCAAAAAGCCCATTGATTTTGCCCAATACGACAGGCAAATCTTCAACAGGCTTTTCCATAAACTGTACAGCCGGTTTTGATGCAGATTAAGCTGTTTCGCCCTTCTTTTGCTCTGCTTTGATCAGGCTGGCAACACGGTCAGAAGGCTGCGCGCCTTTGGAAATCCAATGCTCAATTCGTTCCAAGTTCAAGGAAACACGGGTCTGCTTTTCGTCATCATCCTTGACCAGCGGGTTGAAATATCCCAGTTTTTCCAAAAAACGACCATCCCGGCTATTTCTCCGGTCTGCCGCAACTACCCGATAAAAAGGACGTTTTTTCGCACCACCGCGTGCAAGACGAATGACTACCATGCTCTTTTCTGCTTCCGATTTTTATTGTTGAAATGAATTGTTGAATAAACAAAGAATGAAAAATATGAAACGGTGAATTTTACAAAAGAAACTTTGTGAAAGGAAGGAAAAAACAGGCCGGATTTCCTGTATTTCCCTCTTTTTCGTATCAAAATGGCAATTTTCCGCCGCCACCCAAACCTGGCGGTAATCCCCCTCCTCCACCCAGTCCTTTCAGGCCGCCCATACCACGCATCATTTTTTGCAGCTTATTGCCTTTCATTTTTTTCATCATCTTCTGCATCTGCTTGAACTGCTTCAACAGACGGTTCAAATCCTGAATTTGCGTGCCGGAACCTTGGGTAATCCGCCGTTTTCTCGAGCCTTTGATCAATTCCGGATAACGACGCTCTTTTGCCGTCATGGAGTAAATCATCGCCTCCATTTTGGTGAATTCCCGGTCATCAACCTGATCCTTCACATGATCCGGAATTTGCCCCACGCCCGGCAATTTGTCGATTAACGACGATGCACCGCCCATCTGCTTCATTTGCTGGAGCTGCTCCAGAAAATCCTCCAGCGTAAACCCAGAGCCTTTCTTGACCTTTTTGACCAGTTTCGCGGCCTTTTTGTGGTCAACGGTACGCTCGACTTCTTCAATCAGCGAAAGAACATCGCCCATCCCCAAAATACGTGAGGCAACACGATCTGGGTAGAATGGTTCCAGCGCATCCGTTTTTTCGCCGATACCCAAAAATTTGATCGGCTTACCGGTAATTTGTCGCACCGATAACGCCGCCCCGCCCCGCGCATCACCATCCGCTTTGGTGAGGATCACACCTGTTAGTGGCAACGCCTCATCAAATGCTTTTGCGGTGTTGGCGGCATCCTGACCGGTCATGCTATCCACCACAAACAACGTTTCGACCGGATTGATCGCTTGATGTAATGCCTTGATCTCATCCATCATCTCGGCATCAACATGGAGACGACCTGCAGTATCGAGGATCAGCACATCCATAAACTGCTTTTTCGCCTGTTCCAATGCAGACTTGGCAATTTTGACCGGCTTTTGTGATGGATCGCTCTTGAAAAATTCTGCGCCGACTTCATTCGCGAGAATACCCAACTGGTCAATCGCGGCTGGACGATAAATATCAGCACTCGCCACCATCACACGCTTTGATTCACGCTCTTTCAGGAAACGGGAGAGCTTGCCGACGCTGGTCGTTTTACCAGAACCTTGCAACCCCGCCATTAAAATCACTGCTGGCGGTTGGGCGCGTAGATTCAATTCCTCATTGGCCTCGCCCATCACCCGTTCCAGCTCATTCTGGACGATCTTGATCAGTGCCTGACCCGGCGTGAGACTGGTAGAAACTTCCTCCCCAACAGCGCGTTCCTTTACCTGATTGATAAAAGTTTTGACCACTGGCAAAGCGACATCTGCTTCTAACAATGCCATACGTACTTCGCGCATCGACTGCTGGATATTCTCTTCCGTCAGGCGGCCTTGCCCGCGCAGATTTTTGAAGGTGCGTTCCAGACGCTCGGTCAGATTTTCAAACATGATAATGATGTGTTTGCTTTTCTAAATTGATTTGATTGACTTGCCGAAGAGATTTTAAACAAAAAAGGGCGAACTTGCGTCCGCCCTCTTCTATACGAACTGTTTTTTCATGCTTCGCCTATTGTTTTGCAGTGGCCGTATCTGGCAAAGTGACATTCAATCCTAACACTTCATAACCCTCTTCGCGCTCCACTTGCACTTTCAAGTCATCTTCTTCAATCTGCACATACTTGGAGATTACTTCCATAATATCCTTTTGCAATTGCGGTAGATAATCGGGGATTTTTTGATCCCGTGCCGCGCGTTGCTGTGCCACAATGACAGAAAGACGGCTTTTAGCAGTTTCCGCCGTATTTTTCTGCCGGTTTCCAAATATCTGATCAAGCAATCCCATGGCTATTTCTTCCCAAACAGTCTGCTAAATAGCCCTTTCTTCTGCTGATCTAAAAAGCGCATCGGACGCTCTTCTCCCAGATAGCGGGCAACCAGATCATCATATGCCTGCGCAGAATCAGAACTTTGATCCAAAATCACGGGTGTGCCAGCGTTGGAAGCTTGCAATACTGCTTGCGATTCTGGAATTACGCCGATCAGTTCAATGCCGAGCAATTCAACGACATCTTCTGCACTCATCATATCCCCAGAACCAACCCGATCCGGACAATAACGGGAGAGAATTAAATACTCTTTAACCGGATCACCATCCTCCTCCGCACGCTTCGATTTCGCACCAAGAATACCGAGAATACGATCCGAATCCCGCACCGAGGAAACTTCCGGATTAGTGACAACCAACGCGTCATCTGCATGATAAAGTGCCATTTGTGCACCATGTTCAATGCCGGCTGGGGAGTCACAAACGATGTAATCGAACTCTTTTTTGAGTTCTTCCATCACTGTTTCTACCCCTTCTGGGTTGAGTGCATCTTTATCACGGGTTTGGGAAGCAGGCAGGATATAGAGATTCTCGACCCGCTTATCGCGGATCAATGCCTGTTTAAGCGTTGCTTCACCGCTAATTACGTTGACGAAATCGTAGACAACCCGGCGTTCGCATCCCATGATGAGATCCAGATTACGCAGTCCCACGTCAAAATCAATAACAACTGTTTTTTTGCCGCGTTGCGCAAGACCTGCAGCAAAGCTTGCGCTCGTGGTGGTTTTTCCAACACCACCTTTTCCAGAAGTGACAACAATGACTCTACTCACAGTGAAATTCCTCTTTGCGTCTGTTTTGCGTCCATTTTTTGTCTATACACGCATCAAAGCGCATCAATTTTCAGTTTGCCTTCATCTATAAAAATTTGTACCGATTGCCCATGCAACTGTGCTGGGATGTCATCCCGCAGTTGGTAATTGCCATCAACTGCAACCAGTTCCGCATCCAGTTTGGAAGTGAAAATTCGCGCCTCCGGATTGCCCCGGATTCCGGCCAGCATCCGCCCTCGTACTGGTGCATAGGCATGGATATCTCCATCTGCCAACACTTCTGCGCCTGGGCTAACTGGTGCAAGAATCACCAAACTGCCATTCCGTGCATAAATTTGCTGACCAGAACGAACGGGCTGGCGGATATAGCGGGTATTCGGCTGATTCTGTTCTGCAATGCCTGCCATCGCTTCTGCGGGAGCCTGTTCAGCTGCCCTACTCTGATCACTATGCTTTCCCTGATTTTTTTGATCTTGCGAACCTTGTTTTTCTGTTCGATTTTTTTCCTGATCAGATGCTGAATGTTTGGATGACGATTGGAACAAATCTTCTTCCGCTAACAGGGCGTTGTTGTTGAGTATTGAAAACCCAGCAGTAACCGCTTGTGCCTGCAAGCTAGCATTCAGATGTTTCACTCCAGCCGGTACAACCGAATAAATACGCAACTGCTCATAGAGTTTTCCAAAATCCAGTTGTTGCTGTTGTGCGGCGGATAATTTCTGCACATCAACTACCATCGGCGCATTTTGGAAAAATTGCGGAGCTTGTTCGATTTTTGCCGCTAGTTGCGCACCAATAGAAACCAGATCGGCGGTATGGAGGTGAAGCACGGTCGCGGTGAAGACAGAGCCTTTCAGAGAAATGGCTTCTGTTTCTTCCTGCAGTTGTCTGTTGGATTGCTGATTTGCGTCGGTCACCTGAACATCATCTCTACAACAAAATTATTGATACATGTGTCTGCCCCTGTTCGGGCGCATATACGGTACGCTCTTACGGGAAAACAATGTATTTTTTAGTAAGGTCGTAATGAATTACGTTCCTACTGAATTGGTCTATAAAACTATTGAATAAATTGATAAATACTGAATCATTTCCATGACGGTTTTCGTTATTCAGCAATCATTTTTTTATCTAATCTAATTTATAACGATTGATTTGTAACGTTTATCGAAAAAAACAAACTCCCCTTCCCTGAGTACAGGGAAAGGGAAAAGTTACAAGACAGAAACTATCAGCGTTAAATCAACTGCAATCCGAGAACACCTTCCATCTTTTCAGCAGTTTCGGATTTACCAGTACGGCTATCACCAACCAGTGCCACAGTGATACTGACCTCTTTCACAGAACCGCCCAAACGCTCACGCTTCTCTTTTGCGCAGTTTTTGATCAAATCAATCATATCTTCAGCAAGGCGCGTCGGACCAACCATCTCTACCTCTTCACGGTTTTGATAGCCGCAACGTTCGATATCGCTATCGTCATAATCAACGAATGTCCCCGCCATAAGCTGGCTATAGGCAATACCAATGCGGAACTCTTTCTTATCAATCAGAATCTTGGCTGCTTCCATGAAGTCTGCTTCGACCTTCTTGAATTGTTCGTAGGTTTCCGGATGGAGGATTTCCCCTTCACGCGTTTGCAACAGCGGGAATGGGTTCGCCCAGTAGCTGATTTCAATTGAGCCACGGTGGGTTTGGGTACTGCCTGCCGCGACACGTTCGCCCTGACGGAAATGGTCAATTGCCTCTTCCACCTTCATATCGGCCTGAATCGTATTGCCGCCCTGTTCAATCAAGGTGAAGTTATTGGCATAGAGCAAAATATCCAGTGGATCACCAGTAACCACTTCCACTTCTTCACTCACCGGGACAATCTGACGGGCATTGGAGCCAAATTCCTTGTTGTAGCCCACTTCACGTCCCAGCATCAGCATCTTCGCCTGCTCACTGAAGCCGTCGAGACATGCAAATGCGCCGGTCTCTGTGCCGTAGAAAATCGGACGGATCAGGCCATCATCGCCCTTGCGCAGTACAGCGCGTCCCATATCGTCGGCTTTGACCAACATTTCATCAATGTAGGCATCGCCATTTTCTTCAAAACCAACCACGTAACGGGTACAACCGCAATGGAGCGGCAAGTCGCTGCTGCGGATCGCCAATACGTTATGTAGAGTAAGAATCGGTTTTTTGCAGTAACCAAAGTATTTCAGGTCATCGCGGTTTGGCACCAAACCAATCAGCAGATCGTTCTTCTTGTCCCAGTAATAACCGAGGTCAGTATCCGGGTCTGCATATGGGTCGCCGAAAACGAAGATGCCATCCGGCTGACGTCCGCTTACCATCTCTTCCACTTTTGCAAATGGGAAGAGGTTCAACAGCCCTGGCTCCATCTCAATCGAACCACGCGATTTATGGATATAGGCCACAATCAACCACGCACCAACGCGCAATGGCACTGCAACCCACTCTTCCGGATCAAAAGTATCCAGATTGAGCGGATTGTGGTCGAGTTCAAAGAATGGATAGGCACGCTTGTTCGCCGGGGTGGAATAATCCACGCCCGTACGGATATCAGCTGCAATAGTCAGCGGTACATGGGAAAGCGGCACATAATCATTCGGCAAGTTGAAGTAGTGACCGGAAATTTCCGCAGCGGTAACGTTCGGCGCGGCATCCAGACCACGGGAACGGCGTACACCTTTGTCCAGTCCTACTTTTTGCAACAGTTTACGGCGCGTTTCCAGAATCAGATCAGATAAGCCGGCTGCTTTTTCGGTGATCTCTTCCTTCGCCGCATCCGGGGATTCCCCTGCGCCATTGACCACCTCATTTTTGAGGCGCACCAAACGGGAGTGGCTTGCGGTACGGAAATGGTGGAATGCGCCATCGAGAAACTTGACCACATCCAGTGCACGATCCAGTTCTTCCCCTTTAGGGGATGGGTTTTCGAGAATGTTCAGAAAATCGCGTGCGGAGACACTTTTGATGAAATCAACACGGTGTTCCGCCTCTTCCTTACGCTGGTCGCGTTTGCCCAACGCATCAATGAATTGCGCCTTGTAGCCGTTGAGAAAGCAACTGAATGGGCGGCTTTTAATCATCTGTTCGGACGTTGTGCACCCCTCGCGGATTTCCAGGACTTGCTCTTTCGCGCCTGCGGTGGCAGGGCATCCTATCTGGAAGTCAAGGTTCTGATTCTCACTCATCTGTTCCACCTTTCAAGTTTTGTTGGAAGTCCCGATTTTGTCAGATTGCGCTTGGCTGCGATCCCGAACAAAATAGACTGCTCCCGCAAAAAAACGGCGAACTCTACCACACTTGTTTTGAGAAATCCTACCAGCAGTTTTTTATTCCGCTCAATTCCACGGAAATTATGCGATTGGTCATAAATTTTGAAAAGAAACTACCCCGTCAGGCTGCGCCTGCTACCCCTTCAAAGAAGGGGAATTCCCCTCCGCTGGAGGGGTGACGCGTAGCGTCGGGGTGGTTTTTGGTCGTGCATCCAAATGTGTCGAATTTTGTTCCCGTATAGATTGCGGTTATATTCACATTATTCACGTCCATTCCAATCCAAACCCCAAGGCTTCTGCCATGCGCTATCTTTTCCCGTTCTTGCTGCTTGTTTCCCTGTTTGCCACTACAACTACAGCAAACGCCAGCAACAAACCCATTTTGCAAATTGATCCAGGCGGACATCAGGCAGTTATCAACGATATTGTTTTCACTCAAGATGGAAAACAATTGGTCCCTGCAAGTGATGACAAAGTGATCCGCGTTTGGGACATTGAAAGCGGCAAAACCGTGCGCACGATTCGCGGGCAGGTGGGCGAAGGATCGGAAGGCAAAATTTTTGCGATGGCGCTCTCCCCCAATGGGCGTTGGTTGGCGGTGGGGGGATGGATGCGTGATGATGAAATTCGTCTTTACGATTTTGAAAGCGGTGAATTGGTCAGTTTGTTGAAGGGGCATACAAATGTAGTGAATACACTTGCTTTTTCGCCGGATAGTCGGTTGTTGATTTCGGGAGATGGAAGTGACTATAGCCCGACTGCAATTCTCTGGAAAATTCCCCCAACCCCTCCTGCAAAAATTTCCCCTGTTTACAAGCTACACGGACATACTGGGCATATTTACGCCGTTGCGTTTACGCCCGATTCCCGGCGCGTGGTGACGGGCAGTTTGGATCACACTTTACGATTGTGGGATGTGACGAGTGGGGATTTGATTCATGAAATGCAAGGCCACGACGATAAAGTACGTTCGGTTGCGGTTTCATCAACTACAGGGGTCATTGCTTCGGGTAGCTGGGATCACACGATTCGCCTGTGGGATGGCAATACTGGAAAATTCATTCGTCAGCTAGCGGATCAACAAGCAAATGCAAGTAGTCTTGCTTTTAGCTCTGACGGAAAATATCTCCTTTCAGGAGTTGGTAGCCAAGGTGCAAATTACTATTGCCATATTTGGTCAATTCCTGACGGAAAAGAAATCGTCACCTACAAAAAACACGACAATATTGTGCTGGCTACTGCGATCAGCCCGGACGGGCAATGGGCAGTGACGGGTGGCGGCAATAAACGTGAAATCCACATCTGGAACCTGCGCACCGGCGAACTGAAACAGAAACTCACCGGTGTGGGCAATACGATCTGGGCAGTCGGTTTTTCTGACGATGGCAAACGCATTGGTTGGGGAAAAACTTGGGAACAGCATAATCCAGCCAAAGGATATGGAACGCCAGAATACAGCCTCACGCTTCCCACCCACGACCAACTGCTCGGCAGGCCGCAAACGATCCAGAACCTTTCCAATTTCCGCCGTGCGCAGGATGCATGGGGCGATTGGTCGCTTCGTACGCGTTCCGGTAGAACAGGCTACGATGCAGTTCTGGAAATTTACAAAAATGAGAACATTCAAGCACAAATTGAACGCGGCTCCACTGATGGGTATCGCCATAGATCTTATACTTTTACGCCTGATGGAAAAACAGTTATTGGCAGTGCAAGCCATGGCGTTCTCACCGCCTACACCCGTACCGGCGAAAAACTGGGCGATTTTGTTGGGCATACCGGCGATGTGTTTGCAGTTGCAGTTTCACCCGATGGCACAAAGCTAGTTTCCGGCGCAGCCGACCAGACGGTGCGCTTGTGGGACATTACCACCCGCGAACTGCTGCTGACGATTTTCCACGGCAATAACGATGAATGGGTGGCGTGGACACCAGAGGGGTTTTACGCTGCTTCGCCCAATGGCGGGCAGATGGTGATCTACCACATCAACAAAGGGGCAGAAAACGCGGCAGAGGCCTATACGCTGGATCAGGTCGGCGAGAGTTTTTACCGTCCCGATCTGGTGGCGGCGAAGGTGTTGGGTGGTCGGCTCAACCGCGACAAAATCGCGGCTGCATTGGCGAAAATCGGCGATATTGAAACGCTGGTTGCAGGCGGCGCACCGCCAGAAATCCACAATTTGCGCATCGTGCAAAACCAACCCGGCAGCCGCGAAGTCACCGTTGAATTTGAAGTGCGCGAACGTAATGGTGGCATCGGTGCGATTGATTTCCGCGTCAACGGGCAGCCGCGGGAGATTCCAAAACGCCGTGGACTCAAAGTTGTGGGTGAACCCGGAACCATTCATTCCTATAGTGCGAAAGTGACCTTGCCTGACGGGGAAAATAAATTTTCAATCGCCGTACGTAACGCCCAGAACCAGCTTCTTTCAAAACGGACAACGCAGCAGGTTTCTGTTGACGACCCAGCAAACAAATTGCGTAAGCCATCATTGTATGCGCTCGTTATCGGTATTTCTGACTACGAAGATCATGCGTTCAAACTTGATTTTGCTGCGGATGATGCGTGGGCAATTAAAAAAGCACTGGAAAAACACAGTGAGCCGCTATTTGAACAAGTACGCGTCCATATTCTGCCAGACGAAATGGCAACCAAAACAAATATCCAGCAAACATTTGGCGTGCTTGCTAAAAAAGCACAACCGGAAGATGTTTTTGTTCTTTATTTAGCAGGACACGGCATGGCAGCAGAGACAAAAAATGGGGACTACTATTTCATCCCGCAAGAAGCCCTGTTTACAGGGGAAAAAGCATTGCTTCGCGCTTCCCTCTCTGCGGATGAACTGGTTGAACTTTTACGGCCGATTCAGGCAAAGAAAAGCCTGTTATTGCTCGATTCCTGTTCTGCGGACACATTTGGCAAAACATTAACCAAACTGGCCTATAACACCCGCACCAGTGCAGGCGATAAAGCAGCGATTGACCGTTTGATGCGTGCAACCGGTATTACCGTGCTTGCAGCAACGAAAGATAAACAACAAGCAGTTGAAGAATCAGAAACTCAAGGGAGCGGTAAAGGCCACGGAATCTTTACCTCTGCTCTTTTGGAAGGAATAAAGGGCAATGCCGATGGCTTTACCGAAGATGGAGCAGGAGCCAGAAACGGTAGAATTACCACCAACGAGCTGTGGGAATATGTGAAAGATCGCGTTCCTGCAATTACCGAAAAACGGTTTGCATATAAACAAATTCCAATGCGCGAATCACGAGACAGCGGTTTCGCAATCTCCTGCGCACGCGGCTACGAAAAAACAGGCTGCGCACGATAAACAGAAAACAGAACCACCATGTTCCAAAAACTTTTCAACAATGCCAATGGATAAACCAAACCGCAGGCCGATTGCACTTACGAGTTGAATTCACGATCAGATGCGGTGATTGACTGCGCTATTCACCGCAAAATATGCACCGATTTATCTTGCTTTTGCAGTGAAAAAGCCCTCTAATCACTGCAAATTTTAAGGTGATTAATGTGGCGATAAATAGATGGGCATGTGGATACACGAACACCCAAACTGGTCGGATTTTTCCTGGGATGCGGAAGCGCTCGCCACCAAACTGGCGGATATCCGCCATCGTCAAGGACGTTTGATTGGCCGAATGGAAGGGCTTGGTTTTGATCTGCGACAGGAAGCCAGCCTGCGCACACTGACCAATGATGTCGTGAAATCCTCCGCCATTGAAGGCGAAAATCTAAATCCGGAAGAGGTGCGCTCTTCCATTGCCCGCCGTTTGGGGATGGATATTGGCGGACTGGTTCCCGTCAGCCGCGACCTCGAAGGCGTGGTCGAGATGATGCTTGATGCCACACAGCAATTTTCCAAGTTGCTCACCCAGGAACGCCTGTTTGACTGGCATGCTGCCCTGTTTCCTACCGGGCGTAGCGGGATGCATCAAATCACCGTCGGTGGATGGCGCACAACAGAAAATGGTTCGATGCGCGTTGTTTCCGGGCCAATCGGTCGCGAAAAAATTCATTTTGAAGCACCTGATGCCGAGCGGCTTGCGCATGAAATGGAAACTTTCCTGACATGGCTCAACAGACAAAATGACACACAACCTGCGATTGATCCCGTCCTCCGCGCAGGCATCGCCCACTTCTGGTTTGTGACCATCCACCCGTTTGAAGATGGCAACGGGCGTATCGCCAGAGCGATTGGAGATATGGTGTTGGCACATGCGGATGGCATGCCGGATCGGTTTTACAGCCTCTCCAGCCAGATTGAATCCGAGCGCAAGGACTATTACGATCAACTGGAACAACAGCAGCGCGGTACGTCGGAAATCACCGAATGGCTGGTGTGGTTTCTGGATTGTCTGGGGCGTGCGATTTCCAGCGCGGAAGAAACATTGCGCAATGTGCTATTCAAGGCGCAACTTTGGGAAAAAATCAACCAACATCCGGTGAACGAACGGCACCGCCTCATCATCAACCGAATGCTGGAAAGTGATTTTCAGGGGCATATGAACACCTCCAAATATGCCAAGCTGGCGAAGTGTTCCAACGATACCGCCCTGCGGGATATTCAGGATTTGAAAAAACGCGGTATTTTTATTCAGAATCCGGGTAAAGGACGGAGTACCAGTTACCGGTTGCCTGATCAGATTGATCGAACGGAAACTGGTGCATAGATTGGATAGCTAAATGGTGATCAAATCCGCTTCGCCTGCTCCACCGCATTGCCGATATAGTTGGATGGTGTTAATTCCCGCAATGCTTGTTTCGCACTATCCGGAATTTCCAATGTTTCAACAAACTTCTGCAACGCTTCCTGCGTAATGCCTTGTCCGCGTGTTAACTCTTTCAGTTTTTCATACGGCTTTTCAATATTGTAGCGGCGCATCACGGTCTGGATCGGCTCAGCGAGCACTTCCCATGTATTGTCCAGATCTTCCGCCAAACGCGCTTCGTTGATCTCCAGTTTTCCGAGGCCGCGCAATGTTGAACTGTAAGCAATCATCGTATGCGCAAGGCCAACGCCGAGATTGCGCAACACCGTGGAGTCAGTCAAATCACGCTGCCAGCGGGAAATTGCCAGTTTGTCGGCAAGATGCCCCATAATCGCATTGGCAATACCGAGGTTGCCTTCCGAATTTTCAAAATCAATCGGGTTGACCTTATGTGGCATTGTCGAAGAGCCAACTTCGCCCTTCACTGTCTTCTGCTTGAAATAACCGAGAGAAATATAGCTCCAAACATCGCGATCAAAATCGAGCAAAATCTGATTGAAGCGGCTCACTGCGTGGAACAGCTCTGCAATGTAATCGTGTGGCTCAATCTGGATCGTGTACGGATTCCAGGTTAGGTCGAGCGACTCAACAAAATTCTTCGCAATCTCTTCCCAATTCAACTCCGGATAGGCTGAAATATGCGCGTTATAGTTGCCGACCGCACCGTTGATTTTTCCGAGAATTTCTACTGCTGTAATTTGTCCGCGTTGACGGCGTAGACGATGTACTGTGTTGGCGATCTCTTTGCCCATCGTCGTCGGGCTCGCCGGTTGACCGTGCGTGCGGGAGAGCATCGGTACACCGGCAAATTGATGCGCCAAATCTGCAAGCGCATCAATCAATTCATCAATTTTCGGCAATACCACACCCGTACGTGCTTCACGCAACATCAGTGCGTGAGAAAGGTTATTGATATCCTCAGATGTACAAGCGAAATGGATGAATTCACCGACCGCTTCCAATTCAGCATTGCCAGCGATTTTCTCTTTGATGAAATATTCGACCGCCTTCACATCGTGGTTCGTTGTTCGCTCGATCTCTTTGACCTGCGCCGCGTCGGTTTCGTCAAAATTTTCAACCAGTTGATTGAGCTGAATATTCGCCGCTTCGCTGAATGTTGGCACTTCAGCGATGCTGTCCTGCTCTGACAACATTTGCAGCCAGCGGATTTCCACAGTGACGCGGTGGCGGATCAGACCATATTCGCTGAAGAGTGGGCGCAGACTGGCAGTGGCGCGTCCATAGCGCCCGTCAACCGGGGAAACGGCAGTGAGGGAAGAGAGTTCCATAATGTGAATGTCCTTTGATTTTCTGAAAGCTGTAGAAATTTAGAGAGAAGAAATTTAGAAAAAAGTGAAAATTATATCGAAAGCAACGGGATTATTTGGATTAAAGCACTACCCCGTCAGGCTTCGCCTGCCACCCCTTCAAAGAAGGGGAATTCCCCTCCTCTGGAGGGGTGACGCGAAGCGTCGGGGTGGTTTTTTTGAAATTTTAGAAGTTTTATTGAATAGCGATGCTTGAATAATAGCGGTTATACACCCCACTCATGCACCGGACTGCCAGAATGCTGGTTTTCCAGATAGGTTTGCATCAACCCATCCATATCCTTGCCGTGCTTGCCGACCCACTTGCGCTGCCAGTTTGAACCATTCTGCGCAGTCCGGATACGCCCTTCAATAATATCAAGCCATACTCCCCAATCGGATCGGTCCATTTCTGATTTTTGCAAACCTTCTTTCGCCAGCGGCAGTAGAGATTCCAGTAACAATTCCCGCACCGGAACCGTGCGGTTTTTCCACGTTACTTGCGCATCCATCCCGTATTGCGCCGCATTGTAGAAATTCTCCTGCGCCTGTTCGAACGAAATGTCAATCTCCCGCACCACATCTTCATGCTCAATCAATGCCAACATCACGCCAGAAAAGAAGACAATGTTGGCCATAATATCGTTGATTGTCGGACCTGCAGCGACCGGACGATGCTCAATGCGCAAATGTGGTTCACCATTATCATCGAAATCGATCAACGGACGATTCCAACGCCAGATTGTGCCGTTATGTAAAATCAGATTTGCCAATTCTTCGGGCGTTTCGGATTGCAACTCCGGAAGCATAATGTAGTGGTCGCGCAGATTTTCCTCAAACAACTCCAAGAGGCTCTCTTTTGCAAAGCCACTGCCGAGGGAGACGCGCCCAGTGTTGAATTTTGGCGTGTCGAAATGGTCAACACCAATCGCCTGCTCAAAAATCGGGATGCGAGTCTCCGCCCACAACGATTTTCCAAACAGGAACGGCGAATTGGCACAAAGCGCAACCATCGGTGCAGAGAGCAACACGCCAGCATTGTAAGCATTAACGGTTTGGTGAAATGGCACTTGCAGATGGATTTGCAACGACGTGGTTGTCCCTTCCATCATCACATTGCGCTGGAATGTGTCGAGCACATCTTCATCGCCTTTGATCAGGAAATGTAGCGGTTCATTATCGCGCCGCTCAAAAATCAGCTTGTTCATCACCTGATAGCGATGAAGCGGACTCATATTTTCCAGCACCATGTCGTCCCGCCTGAGTGTCGGTAGCGTACCCGCTATCGCCACATCCATCCCCATCGATTTAGCTTGTTGGGCGCAACAGCCCCACGTCTGTTCCAACTCTTCTGCCATCTGGTGGAATGCATATTTTTGCAGCGGCTGTGGCGCACCGTTCAGCTCAATATTGAAGTTGCACAATTCCGGCACCACTAGCGGATGATCAAGTTCTTTAAGGAATTCCTGATTGCGCGGGGCGATACAGCATTGCGGACGGTGTAACAACCAGGCTTCCAACTCAAAGCCGATGATGCGCTCGCCGCCCTGAATTCGTCCTTGATCAAACCACGATTTAAGCAGCGCGGTCTCCTGCGTAACCGCCTCGCGGAAGCGGGAAAAATCCTCTTCACTGAATTCTGTGTGCGTAACTTCCTTCCCCATATGCCCCTTCCATCCATTTGTGGTCTGTTTCGCTGTTGATCCAGCGATTTTTCGGGGCGCAGGATACCAGAAAATGAGTTATTTTCTGTTGTTTTACTGTTTGTTGCAGCCATTCAAAATTTTTATGAGATGGAAACTTGGTAGAATCCGTTTTTTGTCCCATCAGCCAAACGAATAACGTGCTTATGTCTTCCCTGTCTCGCATCCATTCAGTTTTTTCATTTCTTCTTCTGATTTTCTTGCTACTTGCTCTGTTGCCGTTTGCTACACCACAAGCAGCAAGCAAAGATGAAGTGCGTTTAGTTCCGCAAACTGGGCATCCTAATATTGTAAACGCAGTAGCTTGGTCGCCCGACGGCAAGCGCGTGATCTCTGGGAGCACCGATGATAATAAGTTACTTATTTGGAATGCCTCCAGTGGGCAGATATTGCGAATACTACAGGTGCATCAACCGAGTTCTGTAGCATGGTCGCCCGACGGCAAGCACGTGGTCTCTGGGAGTCTTGACAATACGTTGCGCATTTGGGATACAGCAAATGGACAAACACTGCAAATACTGAAAGGACACACTGATTGGATAAAATCTGTGGCGTGGTCGCCCAACGGCAAGCTGGTGGCCTCCGGGAGTATAGACAATACATTGCGTATTTGGGATGCATCCAGCGGACAGATTCGCCACACATTGCAGGGTAACGCGAATTCCGTGGCGTGGTCGCCTGACGGCAGGCATATAGCCTTCGGAGGTGGTGGTAACTTGAAGATTTGGGATGTAGTGAGCGGGCAGATATTGAAGACGCTGCAAGAAGATAAATATGGTGTACATTCCATAGCGTGGTCGCCCGATGGAAAGAGTCTGGTCGTTAGCAATGGTAGTACGTTGCAGATTTGGGATGTGGAGAACGAGCAGATGCTACGAACGTTAGGGGGGCGTGCGCACAGTGTGCATTCCGTAGCATGGTCGCCGGACAGCAAACGTGTGGTCGCTGGGGGTTATGGTAATACATTACACATTTGGGATGTTGCGAGCGGGAAAATACTACTTACATTACAAGGACATACAAGCGTTGTTTGGTCAGTGGCATGGTCACCGGATGGCAAGTATATAGTTTCCGGGAGTTCAGATAGGACGTTGCGGATTTGGGATGCGACAAGCGGGCAAATGCTACGGACGTTACAGGGGGATGTGCAAAGTGTGTATTCTATAGCGTGGTCGCCCAATGGTAAGCACTTAGCCTCCGGGAGTTCTGACAATACGTTGCGCATTTGGGATGCTACCAGCGGCCAGACGCTACACACATTGCAGGGGCATTCCAGTTCTGTATATTCCGTGGCTTGGTCGCCCGACGGCAAGCGCATGGTCTCCGGGAGTGATGACAAGACGTTGCGCATTTGGGATGCCGCCAGCGGCCAGACGCTACACACGTTGCAGGGGCATTCCAGTTATATACGTTCCGTGGCTTGGTCGCCCGACGGCAAGCGCATGGTCTCCGGGAGTGCTGACAAGACGTTGCGCATTTGGGATGCGGCGAGCGGGGAGACGGTGCGGACATTGAAGGGGCATTCCAGTTATGTACTTTCCGTGGCCTGGTCGCCCGACAGCAAGCGCGTGGTTTCCGGGAGTACTGACAAGACGTTGCGGATTTGGGATGCCGCCAGCGGCCAGACGCTACACACGTTGCAAGGGCATTCCGGTTCTGTACTTTCCGTAGCTTGGTCGCCCGACGGCAAGCGCGTGCTCTCTAGGAGTTTTGACAATACGTTGCGCATTTGGGATGCCGCCAGCGGCCAGACGCTACACACGTTGCAGGGGCATTCCAGTTATATACGTTCCGTGGCTTGGTCGCCCGACGGCAAGCGCGTAGTCTCTGGGAGTTCTGACAATACGTTGCGCATTTGGGATGTTGCCAGCGGCCAGACGCTACACACGTTGCAGGGGCATTCCAATCAAGTGGATTCCGTGGCCTGGTCGCCTGATGGCAAGCGCGTGGTCTCCGGGAGTCATGACGACACAATTAAATTTTGGAATGCAAATAGTGGAAAACTGTTAACAACTCGGATTAATTTTGATGATGGAGAATGGATTGATTTTACACCGGATCATTACTATCGAACCTCTCCAAATGGAGAAAAATACGTTACTTTCCGGGTTGGTAATCAAATTTACAGCGTAGACCAATACGCCGCAATTTATAAACGCCCGGATATTGTTGCCGCTGCATTAGCCGATAAAGATACTCGCACAATGATTGCACAGGTGGAACGAGAAACTGGCACAGTCGGTTTGAACATTTCTGATTTGCCGCCACCCGAAGTATTTATCCGCTATTGGAAAGGACAAAATGGCATTTTCGATCCAGATGATCCGAATAGTTATACCGTTGGTGAAAAACATCTCACTTTAGTTGCGCAAGCCAAAGAATCCCGCTTTGGCGTGGAACGCGTTGAAGTTTTAATCAACGGACAATTGTTTCAAACTGTTTCTGGCCAAGGAAAACGCGCTGTATCATTTCAAATTCCAATTGCGCTCTCAGATACCGCCGAACAAAATCAGATTGAACTGGTTGCCCATAGTGTGAAAAAAGTAAAAAGCATGCGGGAAAAACTGATACTTTCCTACGATGAAGCGATTCAAAAAGGGATGTCGATGCCTGAATTGGCGCGTTTTATATTTGGCGGCGAGCGCAGTTGGGCGGTAGTGATTGGCATCGAAAAATATCCACAAGGCAGTGGATATGATCCATTGCCTTACGCAGTCAATGATGCACAAGCAGTGAAACAGTATCTGGTGAATCATTTGGGTTTTCGCAATGATCGAATTATTTCCCTCTACAATCACGAAGCAACAAAAAGCCGGATTTTGAAATTGATGGGTGATGAATTGCCTCAAAAAATTTCTGAAGAAGATCGAATCATTTTTTTCTTCTCTGGTCACGGTGCAACAAGGGCAACTCCTTCCGGGAAAAAATTTGGCTATCTGTTGCCCGTGAATGCGAACAAAAAGAGCATGCATAGTTCATCTTTGTCGATGAATGAGCTGCATACATTCTCTGAATTAATTCCAGCGCGGCAAATGCTCTTTGTGGTCGATGCCTGTTACAGCGGCATTGCTGGAACCACCTATAAGAAAGGCGACGGAATCCAGCAGCAAACCCGGTCACAAGTTGAGCTATTTATCAAAGGCGGCGGTCGTCAAATCATGACTGCGGGAACTGCCGACCAAGTCGCATGGATGAGCGACAAATGGGAAAACCACAGCGTTTACACCTATTTTTTCCTCAAAGGATTACAAGGCGAGGCCGATTACAACCGGGATCAAGTCATCACCACGTTGGAACTGGAAAACTGGCTGGAAACTGAAGTGCCGAAAGCCACGCAAAACAAACAGCATCCGCAACTCTACAAACCCGGTTTGGGCGAAGGACAGTTCGTCTTTTACCGCGAAGGGGATTTGAACTAATCGCCAAAAAGCGATAGACATCTCAATTTAATATTTATCAAGGTTTATAATTTCAGGATCTATGATTGATTACAAAATTTTTTATTCTTCTACATGCACACAAACAGTATAAGCATTGTCTGCCACAACATCATTTTCAGGTACATGATCTCCAATGAAGCTTGGATACCATTCAAACGTATTCTTATCCTCCTCGTTTTGACCATCTAGTCTGTATTTTATTTTATCTTTTCTACTATTGTACCCGCTCTTTCGCACTTTTGGTTTAAGAGAGAAAACAGAGACATATCCTGATTTGACGTTTTGAGGAATATCTGAAACTTTCCAATCTCTTTCCATGAAATCTTTCATTGCATCGGGATCACGGGCATCAGGAAAAACATCATTAAATAAGGCAGATGTATCATTATCCAATTGATCTATCTGATCTATTTTCCCTTTATCTTCCGGTATAAATAAAACATGATCCCACTCTCTATTGTCCTTTTTGTCCATCTGCACCCTATTTCTGATCAATTCTCTCCACTCTTCCAGCATTTCATCTGATAATAAACCATGATATAAATTGTCCGGATCAGTATCAGAATACTGAGCAAGTTGGCTGTCTATTTGTTGCTCAAGCCCTGAAAACAATATCATCGGCCTTGACCAGATTAGGCTTTGATCTTTCCCATAATCAGGATTACCATGATTAGGGTGGTCGGGATCAGCTGTTACAAATACAAACAGTTTTTCAATCTCCTCCATGGTTGGAACTCTCCAGTCATCCCAAGAACCTATCCTGTTCCGATTGAGTTCCCTACATCCGAGAAACCATCGATCGTCTGCTGATTCGCCAGTCTCCCAGGCATAAAAATATTTCCAGTCTGGAGTCCAGTTATACCTTCCTATCCCCAATTGCTTTTTTTGTATTTTTGTATCGCCGTCACTTTTAGGATCAATAAAGCGTCGAATAGGAGAAACCCATTTAAGCGTTTTTTCATCAATCACCTTCAGACGATAATAGGATGAATCATCATCACTGATCTGGAATTTCTCAAATTCATTAGGACGACCACCATAAATAAGTTGCCATTCCGGATCAAATCCGACTTCTTTCGTCGTTTCACCGTCAAAATAAAAGAATCTTTTGCCATACATTTTATCAACTGAACTTTTATTTTCTGGAACAGTCAGGATGATCTTGTCAACTTCATATTTTTTTTCTCCTCCTGTTAATTTCCATTCCTTTTCACCTTCAATATTATAAGGTTCAAAAACAATATCGTTTACAATTCCACCTTTAAAGGTTATTTTTCCATCTTTAATCGTTACATCTTCATTCTGAACATAAAATGGAAATACACTACTGGAAAATAATATTGCAGAGACTGTAAAAAATAGCCTAAACAGAATACGGCTTACCATTTTTTTTCCTTTTGTAGAAAAATATCACTATCATGCGAATATCCAATCGGTACCAATGTGTTCCTTAACCCCACATAATAAACGCCTTGAACCCAGTCGTCCTCTTTGTTTGGCACTTCTGGTTTTGGCTCATTATTGCATTTTACATTACCTATATTATCCGCCAGTTCCTGACAATAAAAAAAACTCTCCCCATCCTCCGAAGATAAAGTATAATTATTTTTTTTATCCATAACCAATATCCTATCTGGAGAGACATGGATCTTAAACTCTAGTTTTTCATTATCACTCTCAAAGCTGTCCCAATCTGGCTGTAAAATCACAGCATCTTCACACTGTGTCGCATCTGACATACAAAGCTTCATTTTTCCAGATTGCACATCTTCTCCTTCTACACTCTGAACAATCTGAATCTGCTGATCAGTTTCCAATGCTATTGTGTGGGATACAAAGAAAAATAAAGAAACACATACGAAAAAAAACAATTTAACCCTGTTTGTTGATTTTCTCATAACATACTCATCTTTTTTACATAAGATACCTGGTATTTATATTTAGTCTCTAAGGGTTTAATTTTCAACCCCTTGGAGAGATAAAATAAGTATTTTTCTGGTAAATTTTATATTTCTATATTTTTTAATATAAAATTATTAATTATTACAATTATATAGACATATATTACCCCAAGATAATTTCTTATCCCTATCCATTACCAGAAACTTTCCTACATCTTTTTCTGAAAAAGGAAAACACTTCCATTCATTATTTTCAGAATAGAGCAAGCCTCTCTTCCCATCACATAAAAGCCCGATTTCTTCCGTCGTCATCTCCACTGTATTTTCATCGTTATCCAGCGTTTGTGGCAGCGTACCAGTAGCATCCGGTTTTACCCTGACCGTAATACTCTCCAGTAACCGTAAAATACTATAATTATCACCACTATTTAATATACCGACTGTAAATGCAAGACTTTGCTCACCCGATAAAACACGGCTATTTTCCTCATCCAGGGTTATGTTTCCATCTGAATCTACCCGATAAAACTCTAACGGCGCATCTTCATTTCCTATGGTGCGTGGAAGAATCAAATCATGCGTTGTCTCCAATCCATAGGCCATGATAGGAATGACCAACCAAACCAATGAGAAAATAGTAGAAATCAACAAGAAAAAAGATTTTTTCATCGGAAACCGCCTTTATGGGGAATTCGAACGACCAAACTGGTCAAAATCCAAAGAATCCAATGCGCCTGTTACACGAAGCCAAGGCCCTTTTGCTACATATCCCAAATTCCCGAGATCAGTATCAAACTCAGACCAACTATATCCCGCTGCCACTTCTGCATTCTCATTCAAACGCAATTTGTAATAAGCTGCTGCGCCATCACGCTTGTCATCTCCATCCAATCCATTCCACACATTAAGACGACGCAATTCCAATCCTAACCAGTGATCTCGTCTCCACTCATACTCCCCGCCCAATGCAGTTAACCAACGGGTACTTTTTATCCAAGAGCCATGCTCATCATGGATTTCACTACCATAACGATAAGCAGCCTTTCCAAAAATCGTCCATGGCAGATGACCCAGTTCATAAATCGCCTCAACTGCAAACACATGGCCGCGGTCTTTCTGAATACCGAACAAATCCAGTTTTTCATCTGGTTTCTGGTTAAAAACCCAACTATATTTTCCGATCAGATTCAATTGATTATGTTCAATCGGACGATATGCAAAACCAATATCCAGACGATCCGCACGCGCTTCTTTTGAACCATCACGATGATCTTCAGTATGGTCATATTGCAGTTTATTATACAAAGTAGTCATAGCATCTATTGAACCCTTTGTTTCCCAGCGGGATACATATCGCTTGGCATCTACAACATGTATATCTCCGCCATGTCTTTCTCCTGCCAAATATAAACGTGACTTTAATGGAAACTGATTTTTATCCTGAGATGCGCTATAACCTACTGTTATTGATGCAGATCTCACCGGATAGATTTGACCATCTACACGATTCACCTCTCCTTTATCAAAGTCAAAATCGTAGGCAAGCCGTTCAAAATAATCGCCTCCCCATGAGAATCCTATTCCTTTCCGGCCTTCATCCTCAGAACTCTTTTTGTCATATTGGCTTACAGCAGCGCGAGCAGTATTACCGCTCTCCTGATCTGTATACCAGACGTTGAGCAGATTCCGATAGACAGAACCTTCTCCTGCCATAGTCCTACGACTTGCATTTGAAATCTTAAAGCCGTCAAATAACTCCTTCGTACCTCTTAGTACCAAATCTGTATGTCCACCATCATTCCTGTCTCGCTCCAGAGCCTGTTTTAATCCTGCATAATATTGGCTCTTTCCATCCGGTGGAGTGTATTCAGAACCAACGTAGCCAGACTCTTCATTCGCTGATACTTCCATTCCGGTTTTTAATCGAACAGATTTGAAAATTCTGGATGAAACATCTACCTTGCTTGAACTGCCATCACTACCCGTACCAATCTCACCAGAGAGTTCGAGATTAGTACCATACTTTCGGGTCACGCTTACTTTTGTTTTGTGACTATTTTCTTTATCTCCAGCAATAGAAAATTCTTGCGAAGCTGTCCACGATGTACGCGTATTTTG
Organism: uncultured Piscirickettsiaceae bacterium; assembly: GCA_964344325.1. Taxonomy (GTDB): domain Bacteria; phylum Pseudomonadota; class Gammaproteobacteria; genus CAYFMX01. Next base: position 95,931 of record CAYFMX010000003.1, on the reverse strand, counting down.
TGCATAATCTGCCTGGATCATAAGTGCTACCCTATCTTCATCATCCAGATTGGAGGATCCATCTGGATCATCCACATCTTGGTGAGTCATGTCGGTAGTAATCGTTAACTTATCATTGACCTTCCGTTTTACCTGCAGAAAGGTGTTTTTGCTATTTTTATTCCCTCGGCGGATTTCTGACTGTAAACCCTCAGTTTCTTCTGCATCACCAGCCCGTTTAAATACATTATGCTGAATCAAAAAACGGGTTTCTGGGTCAAGCTGATGCCCAAAAGAGGCACCATACGCCTCTTCTCCCTGCACATCTCCTGTCTCCACACTGGAAAAACCTGCTTCTATTTTCCGATAATAATAATCTACCTCAGAACGCTCGCTCTTCGAGGTAAATTCACCTTTTAAAGAAACTGCATGACCACTACGATCTGAATCAATTTCATTTTCCTGAATCCCCCAATTCATTCCATGATTTTTGGAAACATGACGTTCCATTGCGCCAGATTCACTTTCTGCATATTCGGCTGTTATTTTATGACGATCAGAAAGATAAGTAGTGATATCCACACCTCCCAGTTTATAGGTTGAATCAAGCCGATCTTCTTCCACATGAGTTGCACCAATACTGATATGATCATTCAGTGCATAACGTCCCTGACTTCCCAATACTCCCTCTTTCAAATCATCAATCACACGATACTCATAATTAGCGATTAACCATATTTTATCATCAGGCTTTTGCTTCTCAGCTATTTCATAAAAACTCAAATCAATTTCACCTGCATCGGCATACAGTTCATATTGATCAGAAGAAAGGGTTTCTGTCCAATATACATTGCCATATTTATTACGGTATTCAATTTTAAGTTGAACACTATCTGATTCAATATTTGTATGTCTTAGAGAAAACTGTTTTAAAAATGCATCGTTTATCTCCAGCTCATTCCGTGCTGCTTTTTGCCGAGCATTGGAATGGAAAGCGGTAAATTCTTTCTTGCTTTCCCCACGAGCAGTGCGCTCTGTATCCTGATATGAGACTGTTCCACCTTGTAGTTTACGGTTGAACTGCATCAAATCAGTACGATTTAAATTTGTATCAAAGCGTCCCCATTTCGCCGTTGATGCATCCCACTCAACCAATAGATAGAGCATCCCATCGCTCTCTCCAGACAAATCAGTTATAGATGACCCATCTCCATATACCGGATAGCTTTTTTCTGGATCCAGCGTACGGAAAAAATCATCTGTCTCCCGCTCCGAATCAAACGAAGTGGTAACTAAATATTTCCCTTTTATCGTTCCATGAAAATAAAGCTGGCCATGCCCTTTTTTCCAAATTTTTTCCTGATAACGGCCATCTTCCCCTGACCGATACTCCTCAAGATTTCCACTGATGCTGCTATACCCAATCTCTGCATCCGCCATACTGACCAACGTATAGTCAGACAACAATGGTACATCTTCCATACCTGAATCATCATCATTTCCTACAGAAAGATCCACTTCCCGTACCGCAATCACTCGCGATCCATCGTCCGCTGAAAAGTCATCCTCGAAACTCGCATCTGCAGGAGAAACCAAAAACTTTAATATCTCACCAAGTCCTTTCTGAAAAGTGTCTGGCGTCTCACGAGCTGGATTCAACGCATTTGCATCTTTCTTTTCTATCTGAGCAACAACTTCTACAGACGCTCTCGCTGCTTTGGAGTGACGTTTTTCATCTTTCCCTTGTACAAAAACCTCATTGGTATAAACACCACTGTTCACGCCACGACCCACCATCGCTTGATAATGAACCGTTACCTTATCTCCCCTCCACAGTGCTCTTCCCAACTCAATACGCATCTGCCCTGTCATATCATTATAAGAAGGAATCAGCATTTGGCTGTTGCTCATATCATCGACTCTTCGCATACTGCCGGGTACTAATATGAACCCATCTGGCAAATCATCTACCAGTTCCAGATTTCTCAGAGATTTATCTCCCTGGTTTTCCAGATGGATCGTATAGGTAACGATCTCGCCAGTTTTTGCTTTTTGCCGGCTTGACATTTTGATGATCTGAATCGGGTCAACAGAATCAGCTTGTTCAACTTGCTCTTTTTCTTTCAGTGCTTTTATAAGTGCCTCTACATGTGCGGATGGAGCCACAACATCCTGTTTTTCTACATCAGAACTCCCCAGTAATTCCTGTCGTTGTCCCAGTCCTATTGGAGGTTTGGTTATAGCGGTAGCGTGAAGAGCCGATGCCTCTGTCTCCTCTGCCTGAGAAACAACTTCTACTAAAGCTTTTGCCGCTTTGGAATAACGCTTTTCATCTTTCCCTTGTACAAAAACCTCATTGGTATAAATACCACTGTTCACGCCACGACCCACCATCGCTTGATAATGAACCGTTACTTTATCTCCCCTCCACAGTGCTCTTCCCAACTGGATACGCATCTGCCCTGTCACATCATTATAAGAAGGAATCAGCACTTGGCTGTTACTCGTATCATCGACCCTCCGCATACTGCCGGGCACTAACACGAACCCATCGGGCAAATCATCCACCAGTTCCAGATTCCTCAGAGATTTTCCTCCCTGGTTCTCCAAATGGATCGTATAGGTAACAATTTCACCAATTTTTGCTTTCTGCCGGCTTGATGTTTTGATGATCTGAACAGGATCAACAAGGTCAATTCGCTCAACTTGTTCTTTCTTTTCAGGTATCGCTACACGCACAGATGGAACCACAATATCCTGTTTCTCTACATCAGAACCTCTTAATTGTTCCTGTTGTTGCTCTGTCACTACTGGAGATTCCTCTGTAGCAGTAGCTTGAGGAGTGGATATTGCTTTCTTTTCCGATCGGGAGACAACTTCTACAACAGCGGTTGCCGCTTTAGAGTGGCGTTCTTCATCTACTCCCTCTACAAAAACCCGATTGGTATAAATACCACTATTCACACCACGACCCACGATCGCTTGATAATGAATCGTCGCTTTATCTCCCTCCCACAGGGCTTCCCTCAATTGGATACGCATCTGCCCTGTCACATCGTCATAAGAGGGCATCAACACCTGACTGGAAACATCATTGACTTTCCGCATACTGCCGGGCACTAACATGAACCCGTCTGGCAAATCATCCACCAGTTCCAGATTCCTCAGAGATTTTCCTCCCTGGTTCTCCAGATGGATCGTATAGGTAACGATCTCGCCAACTTTCGCTTTTTGCCGACTTGATGTTTTGATGATCTGGATAGAATCAGCCTGCTCAATTTGTTCTTTTTCTTCAGACATCTCTACACGCGCAAACGGAACCAAAACATCCAGCAATTCATCAACCCCTTCTTGAATGGAATGTCCTAAATCCTGAACCCCTTGATCCAAGCCATCCAGTGTTTCGCGAAGAGGATTAATCCTCTCTACTGCAAAATCTTGAGCGTTACGCTGATTAGTAGCATGAGCATTTATACCTGCTTCCCCAGCAACATCAAAACCAGATCTAGAATCCGCTTTCCCCCCAATTGCCTCAAACCGTACTGGACGGTTTGGCAGCAAAATTTTCACTGCTGGTGCTTGTTGATGTATTGCATTAGTGTTCTTCAATAAATCTTCCGCTGTCCACTCTGATTGATAGACGCGTTCCAACCATGCTTTTTGTCCGCCATTCTCTAACTGCACAACAATACGGTACGCTTCTGCATCCGGGTGGGAAAGTTGTACCAAGCTTCCACGTGGGCGGATATTCTGATGCTTTAAAGAATTTTTAGCTGATTCCTGATAAAGCCATTCCCAGTATTCTCTTTGGTTTCTACGAACAGTCTCCGAATCACTAGCGTCCTGAATATTCAAAGGTTCCCAATCGGTGAAATCAATCCGGCCTGTTGCATCGGTCACCTCAAGGCGGTATTCATAGGCTCCCCCTAGGTCTAGCACACCTCCATTCCATGGCGTGCCATTCCACAATACAGCTGCATCCATTTGATCTGTATTGCCGAACAAAGACCAAACAATCGCTTTATAGTCCCGATCACGCACCTGAATTTCCCAGTCCTGAATCCAGGCTGTGTAATTAGAGAAGAGATGGAAACTAACTGGCTGCTGAAATTGCTGTTTGCTTTGATCCCATATAGGTTGTTGCTCGACAGAAACATGTAAACGGGGAAGCGTTTTATGGCTACGCTTTACCTCTACGTTCAATAAGGACTGTGCAATTACTGTCTGATCAGAAAGTTGCACTGCAAAATTGGTAAAGCTAGGCATCCCTTTACGGATATCAACAATCTGCATCGGATGCCCCAAAATTTTCGATCCTTGGGGTAAGGATTTTTCCTGCAGGCGCAGGACAATCCGTCCCGCTTCCATATTGGGTAAATGATAACGACCATACTGGTCAGTACGAATCAGCGCTCCGCCAGAAGTGATAATTTGTGCATGGGGAATCCCTTTTTCCCCTTTATCTTGACGACCATTGTTATTCTCGTCGTTAAAGACTTTGCCCATGACAGTGGAAAAGTCAAACAATGGATCAGGAACAACCCGGACAGAAACAGTCGCATCGTTGGAACGGCGCGAATCGTCCACATTACCTCTAGTTTCCACAAACGCACGATTCGTATAAGTGCCATAATTGACGCTTGCACCCACAATTGTTTGATAGCGGATCGTTGTTTCAGCATTATGTTCCAATCCATCAATAGCAACACGGATACCATCGACTGAACTGCTGCTGGATGTTAACGGTTGGCTAGAAATGCCATCGGTCTGCCGCAAGCTTCCTGTTACTAATCGAAAACCCTTTGGTAAATAATCAACTAGCTCAAGATCATTTAACGGAAATCTATCCTCATCTACATTTCTTAATGAAACTGTGTAGGTAATTATATCTCCGATAAACGCTTCTTTCCGGTTCACTCTTTTAGAGGCAACAATGCTGTTCGTAGTGCCAAAACCATGGCATTGATCCGCTATGACACTGGTTTCGTCCGCAACCTGCGAAATAGTGACCCTACATCCGAGAAGGTTTCCATTTTGGCCAATAAGCATTACGTTGGGTGCAGTATTATCCAACTTGCCATTGATGATTACTTGTTCTCCATCAACAAGCGTGACTGTCTCATTTGCTGAGAGCACAACATCCGCAATTGCGGAATGACTACCGAACAATCCGAAAAAGACAAAGAAAATAAGAAACAAAAACGGGTTGCAGATAGAGCTATCGCAGAACGCATTTGAAGAAATAGTCTCTTTCCTTCTTCCCACTTTTATCGGTTCCCCACCCTATGATGGTCGATTTTTCTATACTCTGAATCCAGAATATCTCTCTTTCTGGAACATCGCCCGAGTTTTTCAGAGCCCCTTCGAGACCTCTGTTCCGCTTAATCTAACCACTTTTTTAGCCTGTAGAAGCTGCATTTTACCATTCTGTACTGCATGCTCACAGAAAATGATGCAATCTTTGGAATAAAAAACGATTATCCCAAACAACAAAAAGCTGCCTTTTAACAGCAGCTTTTTGCTTAAATACCACTACTAAACGATTTATCCGTCGATCTTTACAACATTCTTCGCTTGTAGCCCTTTTGCCCCTTCTTCAATCTCAAAGCTCACTTTCTGGTTCTCATCTAGCGTCTTGAACCCTTCGCCCTGAATTTCACGGAAGTGGACGAACACATCCTCACCACCACCATCCTGAACGATGAAACCATACCCCTTGGCATTATTGAAAAACTTTACTGTACCTGTAGCCATATCTACCTCTAAGTTACACTTTTACTTTGCATTTCCAGAAGAACCACCTGATCAAAAACTTGCTTTCTCCCGGAAACCAGGGGCGCAAAATTTCATAGCGCAGGTGCATTCCCTGACGCATTCTTCACATACCTCTACAAAAAGCAAGTGCCTATAGTTGAATTATTTTTGCCCCTTCCCTTTCAGGCTCATACGCCCTATTCTTTAAAGTATTTTTTATGTCAATTTTTATGGTAACCCTGATGATTGTCCCCATAAATTTCTCTGATGCCTAGCAATCAGGACTCCAAACGGGTAGAACACTGAGAAATTTCAAGAACATTTTGAAGAAGTAAAAATAACATCATTAAAAAAATCAAAGAAAAATAAATTTTATAAAAATTAGAAAAAACATTAAAAAAATAAAATAACATATGAAAAAATTAGACTATTTTTATCACCAGATTGTATTGAGAAATCCAGCCGTCACCTTGCTCGCAGCCGCTTTACTGATCTTCTTCTTTGGGTTCCATGCATCTGATTTCCGCCTTGATGCATCCGCAGACTCGCTAGTATTGGAAAACGATCAGTCACTCCGCTACTATCGTGAAATCCAGCGTGACTATGCTTCTGAGGAGTACTTATTTGTCACCTACACGCCTGTTCAAGATTTATTTAACCCACAAATTCTTAACAATTTAAATCAGTTACAAAAACAACTTGAAGAACTGGACCAAGTATCCAGTGTCGTGAGCATCCTTAATGTCCCGCTGATCAATAGCCCACCGCTCTCCCTTTCTGATCTGGAAGCAGGTTTGCCTACATTGCTTTCCCCTAAAGCAGATCAAAAACTGGCACGTCAGGAATTCATCAGCAGTCCACTCTACAAAGATTTGCTGATGAGCCAGGACGGTACTACTACTGCAATGCAAGTCAACTTGCACAGTGATCCAAGCTATCGAAAACTGGTTGAGGAACGCACCCAATTGCGCCAACAGCGTCAGGATGAAACCCTCACCACACCACAACGTGAGCGATTAAAGCAACTTGAAATTGAAGTAAAACTGAAAAACGAAGAGCTACAAGCCCGACAAAATGAGACGATCAATGCTGTCCGCGCAGTGCTGGATCAACATCGCACCCACGCCAAATTACATCTCGGTGGCGTGCCGATGATTGCCAACGATTCATTGCAATTTGTTCGCCACGATCTGACAACATTTGGAGCCGGTGTTCTCATTTTCATTTTGCTGATTTTAATCGTTATTTTCCGCAAACCACGCTGGATTTTACTTCCAATTCTCACCTGCTTTGGCACGATTATCATCATGACCGGCTTTTTGGGGATCATGAACTGGCCGGTAACCGTTATTTCTTCTAACTTTATTTCTCTGTTATTAATCATTACTTTATCTCTGACAGTTCATTTGATTGTACGATACCGCGAGCTACACCAGAAAAACCCGCAATTGAGCCAACGTGAGCTAGTCACAGAGACAGTACGCTCCAAGGCACTGGCCTGTATCTACACTGCGATCACCACCATCGTCGCGTTTGGCTCGCTGATCATTAGCGAAATCCGCCCGGTAATTGATTTTGGCATCATGATGGCGATTGGCACGGGTGTGGCGTTGATTCTCACGTTCACCTTATTCCCAGCCGTATTGATGCTGATGAAACCGCCTGCGCTTTCCTCCAGCGAATCACACCTGACTGAAAAAATTACGGGCTGGCTTTCGCTCTGGGTTGGCAAACATCAGTCGACCAGCTTGATGCTCTTTTTGATACTGGCTGCATTCACCATCACCGGCATGACCCAACTGAAGGTCGAAAACAGCTTCATCAACTACTACAAACCGGACACGGAAATCTATCAGGGAATGGCGTTAATTGACCAAAAATTGGGCGGCACCACTCCGTTAGAAGTGATTATTGATGCACCGAAAAAACCAGAAAACTCTGTACAAACAACTTCTTCTGAAGAAAATCTAGAAATTATAGAAATTAAAGAAGAACTTGACGAACTGGATTTATTACTGGCAGAGCTTGATGCTGATCCTCTAGAAACAATCGGAGATGACGATCTTGCTTTTTTGGAAGAACTAGAGGAACTAGACGAGATATCCTCCATTGAAAATTCTGTACCTGAAAATAATCTCGTGCAGAATAGCTACTGGTTCAACCAGTTCAGGCTAGAGGATGTTGCCAAAATACACCGCTATCTGGATGATCTGGATGAAACTGGAAAAGTGCTCTCCCTTGCTACAACAATGGCGTTGGTGACCGATTTGAACCAAGGCAAACCGGCGGATGATTTATTGCTTGCTTTGCTTCATAAAAAGTTACCGCCAGAAGTCAAAAAAGCGTTGATTGATCCGTACCTTTCTGCTGATGGCAACCAGTTACGCTTCATGATTCGTGTCTACGATTCTGATCCGGATCTGCAACGCAATGTACTGCTGCAAAAAATCCGCACTGATCTGGTCGAAAAATTCAATCTGCAACCGGAACAGGTACATGTCACTGGCATGCTGGAACTTTACAACAACATGTTGCAAAGTCTGTTCCGTTCGCAAATTCTCACGCTAGGCTTTGTTTTTCTTGCGATTTTAGGCATGTTTATTCTGCTCTTCCGCAATCTGAAAATGGCGGTGCTGACAATCATTCCTAACATCCTCGCTGCTTGCTCTGTGCTCGGGTTGATGGGCATTCTGGGCATCCCGCTCGATATGATGACCATCACCATCGCCGCGATCGCAATTGGCATTGCCGTCGACAACGCGATCCACTACGTCGACCGCCTGCGCCGCGAATTCCCGAAAGACCGTGATTACTGGCACACAATCCAACGCAGCCACCAGAGCATTGGGCAAGCGATGTACTACACTTCGCTGATCATCGTGCTCGGCTTCTCCATTTTGGCACTCTCCAACTTCATTCCGACCATCTATTTCGGGCTGCTAACGGGGCTTTCGATGGCAATTGCGTTGCTTGCTAATCTGATCTTGTTGCCGTTGCTCTTCGCTAAAACCAAGGCGTTGGGTTAACTGGAAGATTTATGGGAATTTGCAAGGCAATATTGCAGGACGATGCATTTTGATTTCAAAGGAAAATCAAAAAAATAGAGTATCTTCTAAATTTGAATTGGAGATTCCGGTCCACGAAAAAACCACGGCGGTTGAGCTTCTAGCACAACATACGGGACTCTCCAAACAAAAAATCAAAGATGCGATGCAAAAAGGATCGGTCTGGCTCACCCGAAACGGCAAAACTGATCGGGGGACGCGCCGCCTGCGCCGTGCCAAACGCGAACTGGTTCCCGGCGACACAATCAGTTTTTACTATGATCAGAAAATTCTGGAGACCCCACTGCCAACACCAACACTTATTTCGGACGAAGGCAGCTACAGCATCTGGAACAAACCATGCGGGATGCTTTCGCAAGGCTCTAAATGGGGCGATCACACCGCACTACCCCGTTGGGCAGAACAAAATCTACAACCGCAACGCCCAACCTTTTTAGTGCACCGCCTTGATCGCGCTGCGAATGGTCTGATTCTATTGGCGCATAAGAAAAAAATCGCTGCCGCACTCTCCACACTATTCCAACAACGAAAAATAATAAAACACTACCGTGCGATTGTTCACGGTGATTTCCTTGACTTTCACAATCATGAAGATGGTAAAAATACATATAAATCAAATAGATCAGAAGAAAATTTAAACTCAAATCTGGAAGAAAAATTAGAAAACAACCTGGAATCGTCTGAAACTGTTATTGAACGCGAAATTGACGGAAAACATGCCCGTAGCATCATTCGCTTTCTTTGCTATGACCCGAAACAAAACCGCTCAGAACTGGAAGTGGAAATCGAAACAGGTCGCAAACACCAAATTCGTCGTCATTTGAGCGAAATCGGTTTTCCTATCATTGGAGACCGGCTGTATGGCACACAAAACGATCCTGAAGATTTGCAATTAACCGCTTTTTTTCTCTCCTTTCAATGCCCAGTTGAGCAACGGGAAAAGCAGTTTTTCCTCCCTCAGACAGAATCCATTCCCCAATCTTTCTAAAATCATCTCCTTTTCATTGAATTTTATTGAAGCCGAAGCATTTTTCCTTTCTTCCCAGTGTTGTGTTCTAATTTACGCATTCATTAGTAGCCTCTGAACGAGGTGCTGAAAGAAACAGGAAAACATAGAGTAAAAAATGATTGAAATCAAATCACTGGATGAATATCTTCACCAAATTGAAGAGGCATTGATTGAGGTGGATGAACTCCAGGCTTCCATTGAATATGACGGTGACTACATGCAGCCCTCTGCACATCTGATTCAACCATTGCGCAACACACTGGAAACCTTGCGTGATGAAGTCAAAGCCGGGACGCACACCTTTGGCAATGGTAGCCTTGATTACATGGAAACGATTGACCAGTTGCCGAATGCGATCATCCCATTCAAATATCTGTTGAAAGTAATCAACGATGTTCACGTGAATGGTGTGGTGGAATAACCGTTATGGAACAAAAACTGACATTCGACATGGATTTGATCCGCCGTTATGACAAATCCGGCCCACGATACACCTCCTATCCCACTGCGCCGCAATTCAGCGAAGCATTCACCGAACAGACTTACCGCGAAATCGCGCTAGAGACCAATCAGGAATCGGTGTTGCGCCCGCTCTCGCTCTACTTTCATATTCCATTTTGCGACACCGTCTGTTTCTACTGCGGCTGCAACAAAATCGCTACCAAAGACCGTAGTCGTTCACGCCCTTATCTGGATCGTCTGTTCCGAGAAATGGAACTGCAAAGCGAATTGTTTGAAGATGCACGGGTTGTTGACCAGTTGCATTGGGGAGGAGGGACGCCAACTTTTCTCAATCATGAGGAAATCGCTGATTTGATGGCAGCAACGCGTCAACATTTCCAGTTGCGCGACGATGATGAAGGCGAATACTCGATTGAGATCGACCCGCGTGAAGCAACCGCAGAGACAATCCAGTTGTTGCGGGAAAGTGGTTTCAATCGTATGAGTCTGGGGTTGCAAGATTTTGATCCCAAAGTGCAAGAAGCGGTCAACCGCATCCAGTCCGAAGAGCAGACCTTTACAGTACTCAATGCAGCGCGGGATAACGGTTTCAAATCAATCAGTATTGATCTGATTTACGGTCTACCGCATCAGACAGCAGAAAGTTTTGCCAAAACTATCGACAAGATTTTAACGGTGCGCCCGGATCGGCTTTCAGTCTTTAATTACGCGCACTTACCAGAGCTATTTAAACCGCAGCGGCGCATCAATGAGGAAGACTTACCTTCTCCGGATCAAAAGTTGGAAATTTTGCAAGTCACCAACAGTAAACTGGCAGAATCGGGCTATGCCTACATTGGCATGGATCATTTTGCACTGCCAGATGACGAGTTGGCTGTGGCACAACGCGAGGGGACGCTCTATCGCAATTTTCAAGGTTACTCAACCCACCGCGATTGCGATTTGATTGGCCTGGGTGTGACTTCAATTGGGGTGGTTGGCAACAGCTATTCACAAAATCTGAAAAACATCGACGACTATTATGCAGCGATTGATCGCAGTGAATTGGCGGTATTCCGGGGCGTAAAACTGGATCACGATGATCTGTTGCGTCGTGAAGTGATTACCCAATTGATCTGTAATTTCCGTCTCCGCTTTGCAGAGATTGAAAAGGCGTTTGAGATCAACTTCCGCGATTATTTTTCCGTTGAACTGGAAGAGCTGAAGCAGATGGAAACGGATGGTCTGGTTCGGTTTGGTGAAGAGGAAATTATTGTTGAAACGGCCGGGCGTTTTCTGATCCGCAATGTTTGCATGGTGTTTGATCGCTATTTGCGCGAGAAAACGACACAAAGCTTTTCAAAAGTAATTTAATCTCTATGGGTCAATTCCCCGCCCCTTGGGGCGATAAAATAAGCATTTTTTCTGGCGAAGCCAGATGCCGCATTGCGGCATATCATACTCCGCTGCTTGCAGCGGGATTGTTTATTTAGCAGCAGCGGCTGCATTGATATTTTCAGAAGATATACTGGTGACGAAACCTGTCGAAATCGACATGGTGACGATGCCCTCCACCAAGGCCAATTATCTGGAGAAGATATTCGTGATGGCTTTAAATTACAGAAAACAGGTGGTGAAGCAGGCAGATGACACATTCACAAATGTGACCCGCAAGAAGGTTTTTGCGGAACATGTGGATGCGTATAAAGGTCAGATACGCCCCTACGGTTCTGATTATTTTGGTTTATATACCCGCAAATAGGTATCCAGTTCCGGTAAATCCACTTCTCCCATTTTGAGTGCAACCGTACTGTTGAGTTGTGGTTCCTCGCGCAGCCGTACCTTACATTCCAGTCCCAACTCTGGAACTAGTACCGTCGCTTTTTGGCGCATGTAATCGACGATCATTCCCTCTCCTGTCCATTCCGGATTTTGGTGTAGCCAGAAGAGTGTCCAGTGTTGATTGGAGAAGCGTTCTGCCTTGCGTACATTGCGGATCACTGCCTCTGCCGCGCCAACGCGTTCAGTCAATGCTTCACGATCCAGTAGTGGTTCACCTTTGAGGAAAGCTCGGAGTTGTTGATGGGCAACCAAATCGAGATACCGCCGTAATGGACTGGTTACTTGCGAGTACTGTTCCATCCCCAAACCAGAATGCGGTTCTGCGAGGCTTTTGAGCTGGCTCTTCTTGAAGCGGCGGCGGAATGCGTAATTTTCTGCCAGCGTTTCTGGATGTGGAACTGGGTTGCCCTGCTCGTCTGGCTCGGGTGGCGGTTGGGTGGAGTAAGGGAACGGAATATCATTTTCAGTCGAGAAAGTGGCGGCGGCTTTGCCTGCCATCAGCATGAATTCTGTAACCAGATCGCGGCTGCGTAGTCGGGGCAGCGGTGTAAATGAAACTTCCGGCACATTCTTTTCTGTATCGGCTTCCGCGTTTTTGACACGAATTTTCACTTCTGGAAGATCAAGGCGGATCGCACCATTTTCTACGCGTTTTTGCTGGAATTGCACTGCTTTTGCATACAATTCTGCAAATGGTGATTCTTCAATCTGATCTTCAACCTCCTGATAGGTTTTGCGTGTCACTTTGACCCAACTGGGCATGATTTCGACATTTTCCACCTTCGCATCGTCAGAAAGCGTGAACGAGAATGAGAGCGCAGGTGAAGTCTCATTCAGCCCCAATCCCAGTTCGTGGGTAATCGCACGCGGCAACATCGTATAGGTGTGCTCCGGGATATAGAGGTTCGCGCCCCGTGCTTGCGCGTCAGTATCCAGTTGAGTATTGGGAGCAACCAATGCCGCAACATCGGCGACATGTACCCAGATTTTGTCACTCTTCTCAGAATTGCTTTCTAAACTAATCGCATCATCGGGGTCCTGATTGCCTTCATCGTCAATCGCCCACGCATCAAGATGGGTAAGATCAACGCGTTTTTCATCAGGTAATGGCAGCACTTCACCTTCCGGATCATCCAATTCCAACCCCATCCGTTTGGGATACGGGTTGCGGGAGAGTGGCCATGCATTCAGTTCCAGTAACAGACGGTGCGCCGCTTGTGCCGATTGTTCACGCTTCAAATCACGCAATGTTGGGCTGACCTCTTCACTGCCCAATGCAACTCGATCCAAATCTTTAATTTTGTCGAAATCTTCCGGTTCCAGTTTTCGCGCTTGCAACCGTTCCAGAAATGCTTTTTTCTCCTCGAACGCTTTCTGCTTCGCTTCTCGCTCGGCTTTTACGGTTTCGACGGTTTCGGCTGGATAAGCCGAAATTTCATCCGGTGTGCCGTGAAAGTAAAGTCCTTCCTGTACCCGTCGCCACGCCGCCCAAACATGTTCCGGTGAGCCATCGCCATAGATCAATTCTGCCAGCTCGGAGACATTGACGCTCTCGTCGCCAACCAGTTCCCACGCCTCTTCCAGTTCGCCTTGCAGGTCAGGGTCGAGTGTTTTCAGTGAGGAGATTGGGCCAGGATGCAGCACCAGAATATCCTTTTCGCGCACGCTTTTGCTTTTTCCGTTGGGCAGCTCAATGGCGATTTTTTCGGCTACTTCAGTGATTTTGACCGGGCTGCTTTTGTAGAGGGCAAGGGCGTGGCGTTGGGGGGCGAGGGTACTCATGTGTGTTGGGGGTCTCCGTGTTGCGTTTTGTCCCGTGAAAAAAGGGTGTGGAGGATACGCTTTATCGCCGTAATCTGCCATTCGTGTTGTTTATGGTAAGAATCGTTATTTGTTGTTTTTTGGAAGGGCAATACTCCTTTTACAAAGTCATTTATCCTCACCAAATGAACTTGAAATAACAAATGGTCGAAAATTTTTTCCAGTTGCATAATAGTAAATTTATATTATAAAATTTAAGGTTTTTATTGGTCGATCCAGATTCATTCAATAAAGATTGGCCTTCGTTGAAACCGAAACGTAAAAAAATTACCCACCACCATGTCAGAAACAATCATGCCAACCTACGGGCGGTTGCCGGTCTCTTTCGTTAAAGGCGAAGGAGCGTGGCTAGAAGACGAATCAGGAAAACGTTACTTAGATGCCCTCAGCGGCATTGCGGTCTGCGGACTGGGGCACAGCCACCCCGCAGTGACAAAAGCGATTTGCGAACAAGCCGGAACGCTACTCCATACCTCCAACCTCTACGGCATCCCACACCAGCAAGAACTGGCGGACAAGCTGTGTGCATTGTCTGGACTGACCAACATCTTTTTCTCCAACTCTGGTACTGAAGCGAACGAAGCGGCGATCAAAATGGCACGTCTCTTCGGACACCAAAAAGGCGTGCAAACCCCAACAATTATTGTAGTGGAAAGCAGCTTTCATGGACGCACATTGGCCTCGCTTAGCGCAACGGGCAACAAAGCTGCGCAAGAAGGGTTTGAACCACTCGTTAAAGGATTTGTCCGCGTACCCTACAACGACTTGGATGCAATCCAGAAAATCGCTGCAGAAAATAACCAAATTGTCGCAGTGATGGTCGAGCCAGTGCAAGGCGAAGGCGGCGTTCAAATTCCGGCAGATAACTATCTGCAAAATATCCGTGCATTGTGCGACCAAAATGACTGGTTACTGATTGTCGATGAAATCCAGACCGGCATTGGCCGCACTGGAAAATGGTTTGCATTCCAGCATGCAGAAAAACCGTTTCAACCTGACATAATGACGCTCGCCAAAGGATTGGGTAACGGCGTACCAATTGGCGCATGTCTGGCGCATGGCAAAGCCAAAGATTTGTTCCAGCCCGGAAAACATGGCTCTACCTTTGGCGGCAACCCGCTCGTGACCCGCGCCGCATTGGCGGTTTTGGAGACGATTGAAAACGAAAATCTTGTTGATCGTGCTACGGAACTGGGCAGCCGTTTTCTGGAAGGCCTCAAAAAATCTCTAGACAGTAACCCGCATATCAAGGAAATTCGCAACAAAGGGTTGATGATCGGCATTGAGCTGGATCAGCCTGCACCCACTTTGATGAAAGAAGCTGTGGAAGTGGGTTTGCTGCTCAACGTCACCGCAGGAAATGTGGTTCGGCTTTTGCCGCCGCTGATCCTCTCCGACGCAGAAGCCGACCAGATCATTGAGATGACAACAGCGTTGATCAAAAAACTGGATTAACCCAACCGCTGACGGATCAATATTGAAAACAAGAAATTTAAAGCTAACTTAAAAGTTAACTGCTCATTACAAACAACCAAATTCTTGAGGGAGAAACTCCAGCAATCTGGATTTTTTCCCTTTTTGATTTTTATGGATACACAACAAAATACTCCCAGACATTTTCTTGCCCTGACCGATTTTTCTTCAGAAGAGTTGGAGCATCTGATCCATCGCGCTATCGAATTGAAAGCAATGCGTAACGCTGGAGAGGTTTTCCAGCCGCTGCAAGGTAAAACACTGGCGATGATTTTTGAGAAATCCTCCACCCGTACCCGTGTTTCGTTTGAAGCCGGAATGGCACAATTTGGAGGCCATGCAATTTTCCTCTCCCCACGCGATACCCAACTGGGACGGGGCGAGCCGGTCGAAGATAGCGCACGCGTCATTTCCAGCATGACCGACGGCGTGATGATCCGCACCTTTGAACACGAACGATTGGTCGAATTTACCGAACACTCCAGTGTGCCAGTAATCAATGGTCTGACCGATCTGCAACACCCCTGCCAACTGTTGGCAGACTTGCAAACCTACGTAGAACATCGCGGCTCTATTGCCGGGAAAACAGTCACCTGGATCGGCGATGGCAACAACATGTGCTACTCCTACATGGATGCCGCACAGCAGTTCGGTTTCCATATCAACATAGCAACGCCAGAAGGCTACGAACCCGCACCAGAGATGGTTGAACCACGCAAAGAACATCTCTCCCTTTTCCGCGAACCAATGGATGCGGTACAAAATTCTGATCTAGTCGTCACCGATGTTTGGGCAAGTATGGGACAAGAAGAAGAGAGCAAAGAACGAATCGCTGCCTTCAAGAATTATCAGGTCAACGAAACATTGATGGCGGAAGCCAATCATGACGCGCTCTTCATGCACTGTCTGCCTGCCCATCGTGGCGAGGAAGTGACTGCAGGTGTGATTGATAATCCGCAGCAATCGGTGGTCTGGGATGAGGCGGAAAATCGTCTTCATGCGCAAAAAGCGTTGTTGGAAAAATTGCTGGCGTAATTTCTGCTGACTTAAACTTTCAGCTTCAACGTGGCTGATTACCAACCAGTCTCCTGCCAGATTCATAGCGAATATGAACTGGCGATTTTACGCCGCACTCGTTTACAACTTGAATGGCGACATGAGGCTGGAAAAACAATCCGACAAACGGTTTTGCCAGTCGATATTCTCACAAAAAACGGGGCTGAATTTCTGAAAATCAAGACACTGGATCACAAACACAATCAAAAACAGAATCAAGAAAAAGAATTTGTAGAAATTCGGCTTGATCAGATTCTCTTGAGAAAAATAGTCTGAAATAAAAAAATTAAGGGTAATGGAGAAGTATGTCAGATTTAACATTGGTCATTGGCAACAAAAACTACTCCTCTTGGTCATTGCGCCCGTGTTTTTTTATGCAACAAAATCAGGTTTCATTTGCCGAAAAACGCGTCGCACTGTATACAGATACAATGGAAGCAGAGCTTGCAGAATATGAGTCCGATTCCAAAGTGCCAATTTTAAAGGATGGTGATTTGATTGTTTGGGATTCGCTCTCCATTCTGGAATATGTTTCCGAGCAATATCTCGATGGTAAAGGCTGGCCTGTTGATCCGAAAGCGCGTGCGATTGCGCGGTCAATCAGCGCGGAGATGCACTCCAGCTTTTCCAATGTACGCAACGACATGCCGATGAATTGCCGGAAACAGTTTCAAATTGAATTTTCGGAAGAAACGCAGCACGAAATCGAGCGCATTAAAACGCTGTGGCAGAAATGCCGTACCGAATTTGGCGCAGGCGGCGAATGGCTGTTTGGTGAGTTTTCCATCGCCGACGCAATGTATGCGCCGATTGTGATCCGCTTTAATGGCTATGGTGTTCCGTTGGATGGGATCGAAAAAGCCTATGTGGAAAATATGCTCAACAATCCGCATATTCAGGCGTGGACTGAAGCCGGAAAAATTGAAAAAGAGGTGATCGACGAAGACGAAATTTGAAGATTCATTTTGGAGAATGTTAAGAAAAACTGAATTCCAGTTTCTCGTCTTTCTTGCCGTCTTTTTTGTCATTTTCTTTGGAAAATGTGACTTTCACAGTTCCACCATCCACTAACTTGCCGAATAGGAGTTCTTCCGCCAATGGTTTGCGGATCTGTTCCTGAATCAGCCGTCCCATTGGGCGCGCGCCCATTTTTGCGTCGTAGCCCTGTTCGGCGAGCCAGTTCCGCGCCTCATCGGTAACCGAAAGCGAAACTTTCTTTTCAGCGAGCTGATTTTCCAGTTCAAACAGGAATTTGTCCGCCACTTTGCGGATGCTTTCCGGCGCAAGCGGCGCGAACTGGATCGTCGCATCAAGGCGGTTGCGGAATTCAGGCGTGAACTGCTTTTTGATCACTTCCGCACCATCGGTGCTGTGATCCTGCTGCGTAAATCCAATTGAAGAGCGGTTCATCTCCGCCGCGCCGGCATTGGTTGTCATCACCAACACCACATTGCGGAAATCGGCCTTGCGCCCGTTGTTATCAGTCAGCGTGCCGTGATCCATCACTTGCAACAGCAAATTGAACAAATCGGGATGCGCTTTCTCAATTTCGTCGAGCAACAACACCGCATGCGGATGTTTGTTGATCTCCTCGGTCAGCAGACCGCCCTGATCGAACCCAACATATCCCGGTGGTGCGCCAATCAACCGCGAAACCGCGTGGCGTTCCATATATTCTGACATATCGAAGCGGATCAGCTCCATCCCCATCACCCGCGCCAGTTGGCGGCATACCTCGGTTTTACCGACGCCTGTCGGTCCAGCAAACAGGAACGAACCAACCGATTTTTCCTCGTTGCCCAAACCGGAGCGGTTCATGCGGATTGCACTCGACAGCACTTCAATTGCATCATTTTGCCCGAAAACAACCATCTGTAAATCGTCGGTCAGGTTTTTCAGCATTTCGGTATCAGAAGTGGAAACCTTGCGCGGCGGAATCCGCGCAATTTTCGCCACAATCTGCTCAATATCGCCGACGTTGATGCTCTTTTTACGTTTGGATGGCGGCAATAACTGAATCGACGCGCCCGCTTCGTCAATTACATCAATCGCTTTATCCGGCAGGTGGCGATCATGAATATATTTTTCTGCCAGTTCCACTGCACTTTGTAATGCAGGCATCGTGTATTTGATGTGATGGTGCTCTTCGAAACGGCTCTTCAGCCCTTTTAAAATATCGACGGTTTCTGGAATTGAGGGTTCATTGATGTCGATTTTCTGGAACCGTCGTGCCAGCGCGTGGTCTTTTTCAAATACCCCGCGATACTCCTGCCATGTGGTTGAGCCAATGCAGCGCAACTCACCGGAGGCAAGCACCGGTTTAATCAGATTGGATGCATCCATCGTCCCACCGGAGGCAGAACCTGCGCCAATAATGGTGTGAATTTCGTCGATGAAGAGAATCGCATCTGGCTCTTCTTTCAACTGCCCCAAAACCGCTTTCAGCCGCTTCTCAAAATCACCGCGATATTTGGTTCCGGCAACCAGCACGCCCAAATCGAGTGCGTAAATTGTGCTGTCGGCAAGCACTTCTGGTACTTCTGCATCGACGATTTTTTTCGCCAATCCTTCTGCAATTGCGGTTTTTCCGACGCCTGCTTCACCGACAAATAGCGGATTGTTTTTGCGGCGGCGACAAAGAATTTGCACTGTGCGTTCAATTTCGTGTTTGCGCCCGATCAATGGGTCGATTTTGCCCTGTTGCGCCTGTTCGTTGAGGTTGGTGGCGTAGGTCTCTAGCGGCTTCGCCTTTTCGGTTTTACCGCGCCGCGCCTCGCGCTCTTCTGCTTCTTCGTCCTCATCGTCTTCGATCCGGAAGCTATCGTGCGGCTCTTTGGTGATGCCGTGGGAGAGGTAATTGATGACGTCAATCCGTTCAATATCTTGCTGATCCAGTAGATAGACAGCCTGTGAATCCTGTTCGTGGAAGATCGAAACCAGCAAATTTGCGCCAGTCGCCTCGCGTACACCCGCAGACTGGATGTGGTAGAGGGTGCGTTGTAGCACGCGTTGGAAACCAATCGATGGTTCGCTCTGGATTGTCGTGCTTTCTGGCAGGCGAGGCGTGTTTTCTGCAATGAATGTTTCCAGTTCCTGATGCAGTACATCCAGATCAGCACCACAGGCATAGAGTGCTTCGACGGCATCCGGGTCTTCCAGCAATCCGAGTAGCAGATGTTCGACGGTAACAAATTCGTGGCGTTGTTCGTGCGCGGCGCGGATGGTCTGGTTGAGGGTGGTCTGGAGGTTTTTGCTGAGCATGAGGTTTGTCGGTATTTCCTGACGCGATGTTCCGGAGTATCTCTTTTTGCGTATAAATAACAAATAAGTATGGATGAGGAAAGTGGGCAATTATTCCAGCTATTCCGGCTCTGCGATACAGAGCAGTGGATGGTCGTTTTTCTGCGCATGGCTGTTGACCTGTGCGGTTTTGGTTTCGGCAATATCGCGGGAATAAGTGCCGCAAATCGCGCTGCCCCGGTTGTGGATGCGTAGCATGATCTGATGCGCTTTTTCCGCAGACATGCGGAAGTAGGTTTCCAGCACCTCCACGACGAACTCCATCGGTGTGTAGTCATCATTCATCAATAACACATTGTAGCGCGGCGGGCGTTTCAGCTTGGGACGTGCGGGTGCAGTGGCTGTGTCGTCTTCTAGGTTATTGTTGATGTTGTGTTTATTAGGATGGCTCATGGTAGGGAACCGTTATCGGAGCGTTCAGAAAAAACGATCTATTATCCACGATTCCCCACTGTTTTTGGTAGATTTAAAGTGCACACGCAGCAGAGTAATCTGCTTGAAGATTTGTATCTCCTTGAAACAAAAAAGATTGTACAACTTGACTAAAGCTACTTGGTTCACACAACCTATTGATTATGATTTGAAATATTTTTTTAAGCGATTGCCCTGCGTTAATCTTGGGAATTTCCAAACAGCTTCTAAGACATATATTAATCGGATAAAGCGTTCACCCGATTGTCGTATATATAATATTCTAATTTGAAAACTCTTAGAGATTTTGGTATCAAATGCGCCGATTTTTTCTATCCCTATCAGGAGACCCGCATGGCGGAAGCAAAAAAACAGAGCACCATTGCCGGAAATATCCCCCCTTACCTGCCGAAAAAGGGCGAGGAGTACATGAATGACAAGCAAAAGGATCATTTCCGCAAAATCCTGCTGGCATGGAAACACCAGTTGATGGAAGAGGTTGACCGCACCGTGGGGCACATGAAGGATGAGACTGTTCACCTCGCTGACCCAAATGACCGCGCGACCTTGGAAGAAGAATTTTCCCTCGAACTGCGTACTCGCGACCGCGAGCGTCGCCTCGTTAACAAGATCGACAAAACGCTCTATGAGCTGGATTCTGGTGATTATGGCTACTGCGAATCCTGTGGTGTTGAAATCGGTTTGCGTCGTCTGGAAGCGCGCCCAACCGCAACCCTCTGCATTGATTGCAAGGAACTGGATGAAATTCGCGAAAAGACGCACGCTTAATTCATCACCACTTTGTATCAATTTCCTGAAAAGCCTCGTCGTAAAAACGAGGCTTTTTTATCGTGACGAAAAATTATAATCTTTCTACTTATCGGGGACGCTTCGCCCCTTCTCCTTCCGGAGAACTCCACTTTGGTTCGCTAGTGGCTGCAGTTGGCAGCCTTCTGCAAGCCAAATCGCAGTCCGGAAAATGGCTACTCCGCGTTGAAGACATCGACCCGCCCCGTATCGTTCCCGGTTCCATTGACGCAATCCTATTTGCGTTGGAAGCGCATCAACTTTACTGGGATGAAGCACCTGTTTTCCAAAGCCGACGCACAGAACGTTACGAAGAAATCCTCCAAATTCTGACTGAAAACGGCGATATATTTTGTTGCCACTGCTCCCGCTCCCGATTGAAAGGATTGGCGGTTTATCCCGGTCATTGCCGAGAAGCAAATTTTACCAATGGCGCAATCCGCATCCGCACAGATCAACGCATGATCCAGTTTTCAGATATTTGGCAAGGCCAACAAAACTGGTCACTGGCAGAACAGATTGGCGATTTTGTGATTCGTCGTGCCGACAAAATTTTCGCTTACCAATTGGCAACAGTCATTGATGATTTTGATCAAGGCATCACCGAAGTGATCCGGGGGGCGGATTTGCTCGATTCCACACCGAGGCAGATTTTTCTCCAGAAAAAACTTGATTTTCCAACGCCAAATTACGGTCATCTTCCGGTCGCTACCCACGCCAATGGGCAAAAGCTAAGCAAACAGAATTTCGCGCAGCCGCTCAACCCAGAAACGCCACAGGAAAATCTGGTACAAGCACTTCGGTTTCTCAGCCAACATCCGCCAGATTTACTACTGCAAGAATCGCTCGAAACACTGTGGCAATGGGCGATTGCGCACTGGAATCCCGCACAGGTTCCCAAAAAAAGCGCGGTTCGGGTAGAATCCCCCGCCTTATGGACGAACAGGACGAATTAACCCCCTACCGCAAACAGTTTCACGGCGCATTCACCAGCCTGCTGAAATGGGAGAAACTGACTGAATTTTGGAAGCAGCTCTGCGCAGGCGACTGCACCGGCTGGTACATCTATGCCATCGGTGAAACAGTGCCAACGGAGCCGGCGACAGAAGCCAAATTCCGCAAATTCATCCCAGAAGTAGATCAACTATTGCGAAACGATCATCAGGAGCGCGTTTGCGGCATTGTCTACGCAAACAATCTCGACGCGCCAACGATGATCAAAATCTACGACCCGAATCATTTAGGCCTTTCTTGTGGTTCCAGCCCGACGCCGACCCTACCCGGCTGGGTACTCTCAAAAATCCCGCCAGAAGATCTGGAGCCGACCCACGTTATCCCGCAAAACCGCCGGCATTGGTGGCAACAGCTATTCCATCACGGATGATCAGTAAAAGGATGGATGTGCGCTCATGACTCCCGAAGAGGCAGCGTTGTTCCGCGAAGCAGTCAAATCGGTACGTCCCCTGAAAGATAAAAGCCGGATTGATCTGTCCCAACATCGCCCTGACCCACAATTTTTCCAACCCCATACGGGACAAACTGGGCAAGCTGGACACGCAGAAAGCGACGCACAAGCGGCCCATCACCATTTACCGGATTCCCCGGCTACAGAAGAAATAGTCGATCCACACGAATCACTCTTCTATATCCGCGATCATCTGCCACTGACTACAGTGCGCAAATTCCGCAAAGGTGAACTTTGCAGCGATTTTGAAGTCGATCTGCACGGCTTAAAAGTAGAACAAGCAAGACAAGAGCTTTCCTCCTGCATCCACGAAGCGATCAGCCGCAATTTACGCTGTTTCCGTGTGATCCACGGCAAAGGGCGCGGCTCTGCGGATCAAATCCCGATCCTCAAAAGCAAGGTGAACCACTGGCTACGTCAACGCCCGGAAGTGCTTGCCTTTTGCTCCGCACGTCAACGTGATGGCGGAACCGGCGCAGTCTACGTACTGCTTAAAAAGCAGTAGTTGAAACAAGTGAAAAAGAGACTGAAGCGATGACTGAGTTGACCCTGCACACACAACACCAACTCATTTCTCAGCTCAAAACTAAACTGGAACAACAATTCAACGCGTCCGTTGAAGAGATCGAAACGCACATTTCCCATCTGTTGCTTGTCGGAGATCAGGTTTTCAAATTCAAAAAGCCGGTCAATTTTGGCTTTCTGGATTTCTCCACGCTAGAAAAGCGCTATTTTTATTGCGCGGAAGAATTGCGTTTGAACCGTCGTTTTGCGCCTGATTTATATGAGGCAATCATTCCTATCGTTGGAACAGTAGAACACCCGGAACTGATTCCGGAAGCAGACCATAACCCCCAGCATAAAACGCACGAAAATCAGGAAAAAATCATCGAATATGCGGTCAAAATGCGCCGCTTTGACCAAAATTCGTTGTTTGACCGTTTATTACAACAAGAACAACTCACCACCACTGATATAGATACATTAGCAGACAAACTGGCAACATTTCATCAGAACATTGATTTTGCAGCTCCAGATACGCCGTTTGGGGATAGTGAAACAGTATTCACCGCTGCACTGAACAACTTCCGCCAAATTCGCCCGCTGTTGCCGCATATTCCTGATGCAAATGAAAACGTGCTGCAAAATCTGGAGCAATGGACGCAAACACAGTTGCAAACCCTGCGTCCGCTGGTGGAACAGCGCAAACAGGGCGGTTTTGTGCGCGAGTGCCACGGCGATCTCCATTTGCGCAACATTGCGCGGATTGATGGCGAAACCACACTGTTTGACGGTATTGAATTCAATGAACCGTTCCGCTGGATTGATGTGATGAGCGAGCTTGCGTTTTTGTTAATGGATATTGAGTTCCGCAACCATCCGCAGTTTGCCAACCGATTGCTCAACCACTATCTGCAACAAACGAGCGATTATGGCGGCTTACCGCTGCTCCCTTTCTACAAGATTTACCGTGCGCTCGTTCGTGCCAAAGTGGCCGCGTTGCAAATCGCTGAGCCAGAACATGATCCTGCTGCCAATCCATCACTGACCGAAGAGTTCAACGCGCACATCGCGTTGGCGCAACAGTACGCGAACCAGCAAATCAACTCACATCCATTTCTCTGTATTACCCACGGCTTTTCCGGCTCAGGGAAATCGGTCGCTGCTGCCCAACTCGCAGAACAAACTGGCGCACTTCAAATTCGTGCCGATATTGAACGCAAACGTCTATTTCCGGAAAATCGGGGTAATGCGCAGAATCAACAACTGGATGCCGGGCGTTACTCTTCGGAAGCTACGGAACGTACTTACGTGCATCTACTGGAAACAGCAAAAACGCTGCTGCAAAATGGCTTCAGCGTAATTCTCGATGCAACCTGGTTGAACTTGGCGCAACGGCAAGCTGCGCAAAAACTGACGGAAGCGTTCTCCCAAGATTTCAACATCCAGTTCCGGATTCTGGATTTGCGTTGCGAAACAGAAGAGCTGGAACAGCGGATTCTTGCGCGGCAGACAACAGGAAAAGATGCCTCGGAGGCGACACTAAAAGTGTTACATCATCAAATTGAAACCGCAGAGCCACTCACTGAAACGGAGCAACAATGGGTAGTACAAATTTTTGCGGATACCGATGTGATGGCGGCATTTTCTAACCATACGTTCGCAATCCAATGCTAAAAAACGCGCGAATCGGCATTGTTTCCCATTCCTCAGCACACATTGCCCGATGGGTCTCAAATTCTATCTTGCATTCCGATTCATGCATTTTCCCGATCAATCCCAAACTACCAGAGCCGATGATCCAACATTTGCTCGAGCTGGCAGCCGTTGATTTTGTGATACAGGACGAAAATCCACCGACACCTTTTGCCTCTTCCTCTAAACATCCAGATTCAAAATTTTCTACACCAATCCAAAATCACTGCGATTTGATCCTTGCCACCAGCGGCACAACAGACGAACCGAAACTGGCCTGCTTCCAACGTGCTGCATTGGAAACGAGTGCCAAACTTTCTGCGCAGGTGGAAAATTTGCAAGCCGGAGACCTCTGGCTCAACTGCCTACCATTATTCCATATCGGTGGATTGTCGATTCTGTTCCGTTGCCGACAAATCGGCGCAGAGATGATTTTGCATAAGCGTTTTGATCTGACGCGAATTGCCGATGATTTGTCGCAAAAACAGATCACGCACCTGTCGCTGGTTCCAACGATGTTAGCGCGGTTGGTCGATTTTTATGCAGAGCAGGAAATTTCTCCGCCACAAACCCTACGTTGCGTACTGATGGGCGGAGATCGTCTGCCCAAAACGCTGGCTCATCGTGCGCTGCAACAAGGATGGCCGCTGCTGGTTTCATACGGAATGACCGAGACCGGCTCGAGGATTGCCGCACAGCGTCTTGATTTGGAAAACATTGAAGACTGGGAAGAGAATGATGTCGGCAAACCATTGCCAGGTGTGGAAATTTCATTTACACCGCTTGCAGATCAACCTGATGGTCAAACTTCCGCGCATCACAGCGATCAAATCCGCATTGCTGGAAAAACGCTACTGTCTGGCTATCTGGAAAATGGCGCGGTGGTTCCCATTGGAAATTCCGGTTTTTTGACGCGGGATGTCGGTTATCTGGATGAGCGAGGACACTTGCATGTTACCGGCCGCATTGACGATGCCATTATCACTGGTGGGGAGACAGTGCATCCGGCGCAGGTGGAGGCATTATTGCGGCAAGCTCCAGAAATCACTGGTGATATTGCGGTCACTTCCATTGCGGATACAGAGTGGGGACAGGCGATTGTTGCGGTGATAGAAACCGGAAAAACTGGGGCGAATCAGGATAGCCAAAATGTAAAAATGGATCTGGATGCGCTAAAAAGCTGGATCAATAGAGAAATGCCGCCATTTTTGCGTCCGCGTCATATTTTTACTGTAGAAAAACTACCCCGGAATGCGTTGGGAAAAATCCAGCGAAAAGAAATTTCGCCTCATTCCATTTTCGGAATCACCGAAAAAGAGCGCATTGCATAGCCAACTTGTGCTTGTGCGGATTTAGGCACGCCTTTGGTCAACAATTCTTTTGCGGAAGAATCACTCACCTGTATCGGCGAAAGATCATACCAATCGGTAAACTGTTCTGGAGATGCAACAACCATCAAATGATCGGTTCCGTAAGGGAGCGTTGCCTCCAGTTTGGGCAATCTCAATTCCTCTTTCATCTCTGCATCCAGAAAATTACCGGCATCACTCAAATCTTTTCGGGAAATGGGTGTTGCAGTTAAATGTTTGTCAATCACATAAGCGCGGATAAAACAGTCGGTTTCGCAACGTGCATAGGCTTGTAATACATCGCCAACATACAGGTCGGTTTTTAGCACATGCAGATGAACAGTGATTTTTTCTTTTGCTTCCACACTGTGAGAGGTTGCAGAAACTATATCTTCCTCTGGAGCAATAAGTTTATATATTCCGGTAACTGCAACAGTCAAAATTCCAATTGCAGATAGCCACGTTGCCCATATGCTTGATTTTTCACGTGTCATTTTGTTTTGTAGACATTTGAACGATGGCTTACTTTCACAATATGTACGATTAACTGGTCATCTTCAATTTCATAGATGATACGGTAAACACCTTGTTTTACCCGATATCGTTCTTCACCAGATAGTTTGATGCATCCTTCAGCTCTTGGGTTTTTTGCCAGTGTGTCAATCTTCTTAAGGATACGTTCTACGTCACGATTTGGAATAGCACGCAAATCTTTAGCAACGGAACTTTTGAAGGTAATTTCAAATCTTGCCATGCTTTTTCAGGTCATCCATTAATTCTGCATAGCTGATTTCCGGTTCATTGGCACGTTCTTCAAATGCTTGTAAATCTTCCTGATCTTCTTGCATCAATAAACGGACCGCTTCATCGACCACTTCCGAAATAGAAGTATGTCTGGAAACTGCCCGCGCTTTTAATGCCTGATGAATTGCAGGTTCAAAATAAATGGTTGAACGTTCTGATAAATGGGTCATTAATATTTTTCCATTTTAATGTGATCGTACTTATCCTCTAACCCTAAAAAATTCCAGAAGGTAAAAGCAAAAAACGCTCCACTGGCCTACCCCACCCCCGCCGCCGGGCTCCGCACCGGCTTGCCTGGGTAGGCTGACGGACGAAAACCAAAATTGAAGTAACGGTCGTCAGGGGCGAGCCAGTACCGGTAGGCAGAACGGCAGTACCTCGCGTCGTTGCTCCACGAGCCGCCACGAATGACACGCCACGCCCCAGCTTGCCTGAAGGGATCGCTCACCGGCTTCGCCGAGGGCTCACCACCTGCATCTGCTGTCCATTCCCAGACATTGCCATGCACCTCATACAAACCCCAAGGATTCGGCGGCAAACTTTTCACATCAACAGTATGTTCCCGATATTTCCCTTTTTGACCATTATTGTAAGGATAATTCCCATTGTAATTCACCTGATCTGTCGTGATATTCTCCCCGAATGAAAACGGAGTCGTTGTACCTGCACGTGCTGCATATTCCCACTGCGCTTCAGTCGGTAATTCCAAATTTAACTTTGGGTTCAACTGATTTACTTTCTTGAAAAACTGTTGCACATCATTCCAGCTCACTTTTTCGACCGGGCGTTGTTTCCTTTTAAAATAGCTCGGGTTGTTATCCATTACTGCTTTCCACAACGCTTGTGTCACTTCCGTATCAAAAATCCAATACCCTTTCGTCAATGTGACTTGATGGTGGACTTCATTATCATCGCGACCTTTTTCACTTTCTGGCGAACCCATCATAAACGTACCCGGCTCAATCCAGCGGAAGCGTTGGGTAACAGATTGTGCATTGGTTTTGATTTCTACATCCGCATATGTGCCATACTGATCACATGCTGGATTTGCTTTCATTGCTTTCTGAAAAAGTTGTTCTAGTGGAATATTTGCTACTGTACAGTCCTCAGCAATCGCATTGGATACTGTTAGCTGTAGTCCCAAACCAAATACCAAAAACTTTAGCCACGAAACACGTATAAACATACTCATCTTCAATTCTCCCAATCGAAAAAACCGACTTCGTCAAAGCAAAGCACCATCAAACACCGCAAACGCCAATTCTAGCGAATCCACATCCCACAGACAGCTAACGTTGTTCCGAATCTTCAACCTCTTTGAATTCCACCCAGCGGTAGACTTCCGCAATCGGCAATTCCAGCTTCAACGACTCAAATACCACTGTATCGCCTTCATAGTAGTGTTGCGACTGCCAGCCACTGCTTCTGCGGAAAATCTCGACATGAATGAAATCCTGCTCCACCAGCACATATTCCTGCAGCGTCGGCAATGTGACATACCGATGCCGTTTAGTCAGTTGATCCATTCGACGGGTTGATTCGGAAAGTACTTCCACCAAAATCACGGGTGATTCGGAAAAATAGTCATGCGACTCTTCCTCTTCACAAACGACCATCACATCCGGATAGAAAAAATCCTCGTCCACTTTCACCTTCATATCCGACGTAAATGGACGGCAAGCATTTCCCTTTAACGCCTGACGAAACTCACCGAAAATATTTCCTGCAATCAAATTGTGACGTTCGCTTGCGCCAGCCATTGCCCATACTTCGCCATCAATCAATTCATGTCGGACTTCTGCAAATTTTTCGCCTTCCAGATACTCTTCTGCCGTAATCCAGTCGACTTTTTCTGCCTGTTGCATCGCTATTTCTCCCCAACCCACTTTTTAATTTCGTTCTTTATACCTCAAATCTCGCGAAAAACCTGATGCATCACAAAATAGAGTCCCAGTTTTTGCGGACGGTTTTCCATTTTTTGCAGCACTGCACCATATTTTTGCAATTGCGGCGCATAGCGTTGCGTCTCGACCGCCAAAAACTGTTCCAGATCGCTCCCTTCATGGAAACCGGTTTTCCAGTCGATAATCCAGCGCACACCCTGTTCATCGACAAATGTGCGGTCGAGTGTGACGTGAGTCACTAGCTCCCCAAACTGTGCAGACAGCTCCCATTCGCTTTTTCCAGATTCATGCGGTTGCAGAAAAAATCGCCCTTGCGGATCGTTGAGCACATTTTTAACCGCTCGCACGACCCGCTGTGTTGCTTCTTCCAATTCTTCTCGAATCACGCCCAATTGCCGCAATTGCCGACTAATCGCATCCGAATTGGGTGAAAATTCAACCTCGCCTGTTTTTGCTGCATGTTGCGTAATCCGATGCAACAGCCGATGCACCACTGTGCCAACATGAATCAACGTTGCTCCCATCCACGGATAGGGCTTCAGTACGACGGACGGAACAGAAATTTCCACGACTGGCAATGGTGGTTCGGGCAATTGCCAGTTGGAGATGCGTTGTAGAGGACGATAAGAAAATCCGTAAGGAAGATTTCCTTCCGCAATGGGAGCCTTGGGAGGATTTCCTTCTACAGTAAGATTTTCAAAATCTTTCTCCACCGCAACCCAAATCTGCCGCAACAACGATCCCACTACTGGTAGAGAAATTTCCCCATTCTTGTCCCGTTTCACTGAACCAAACAGATGCAGTCGCCGTTCTGCACGCGTTGCCGCGACATAAAGCAACCGCAATGTTTCCTGCTCCGCGCACTGCTGTTCAATCTTGCGGATATAGTCATTCAATGCGCTGGAAGCAGCATCTGCCGCATTCATTCGACCAACTTTCGGCATCGGTGCGAGTAACAATTCCATCGCTTGCTGCGGGAACGCGTGTTGAAGAGATTGTTTTTCCGCCGGAATTTCCAGCCAATGGAGCAATTTTTTTGCATCTCGCTGCGAACTGCGCTCCAGTCCCGGCAAAATTACTGTATCGAATTGCAACCCTTTCGATTTATGGATCGTCATCACTTCCACACGCGTTTTTGGATCAGCTTCTGATCGCAAATTTTGGCTTTTAAGCCGTTCGCGCAAACGGTCAAAATCAGCGAGATCGCCCCCCTCTTCCATCTCTGCCAGCAATGCGAAAAATGCATCTGTTTCGCGCTGCCCCGGTTCTCCTGCAAACGCCGCACCACCAATTTGTCGCCATGCGTAAGTAATCCAGCGCGTCAGCGATTCTGCTTCGCTACGCATCGCAAACAGATCGTGCAAAATCTGTGTGAATTTTCGGACTTGTACTGCACCATCGGAAGACAATTTTGCTAATCGCTCCTCTTCCTGCATCAACACAAACAAACCGCGATCCGGCGCGTCCGTCTGTTCTTTTCGCACCAGAATTTCCAGATCGCCGAGCATCAACCCACACCACGGCGCACGCAGTAATGCAATCCACGCTTCGCGGTCTGCCGGATGAATCAATGCACGCGTCAATGCCAATAAATCGCGCACTAACGGACGCTCGCCAAGCGATTCCACTTCCACCGCCAGATACGGAATTTTCGCTTGATAGAGCTGCTGGATAATTTGCGTCAGATAGCTGCGCGAACGCACCAGAATGGCAATTTTTGCATCGCCATTTTCCTGAAAATGCGGTGAATTGAGCGTTTCTTGCACAACAGACAATACTTTTTGCGCTTCAGTTTCTGCATCACGCTCAATCGCG
This sequence comes from uncultured Piscirickettsiaceae bacterium, assembly GCA_964344325.1. GTDB lineage: Bacteria > Pseudomonadota > Gammaproteobacteria > CAYFMX01. The sequence continues at coordinate 65,440 of CAYFMX010000003.1, read as the reverse complement.
GCATGAATTGTAACCGCATCTGCACCCTCTTCCGCCAGATGTGTTGCAACCGAAGGCGCATATGGAATCGCGCCAATCAGTCGATCTGCCTGTTGCGGAAAGGCCTGCGAAAAAGTCATGTTGACCCAATCGACAATCCCGGCACGGGAGCGAAAATTGGATGTCAATTGCCGGTATTCCAGCGCAATATCGCCGATTCCTTCGTGGACTGCTTTCAGGAACAACCCCACTTCCGCCTGCCGGAAGCGGTAAATCGACTGCATCGGGTCACCAACCAAAAATAGCGTACGCCCGTCGCCCGGCATCCATCCAGCAGTCAATTTGGTCAACAAATCAAACTGCGCGTGCGAGGTGTCCTGAAATTCATCAACCAAAATGTGCTGGATCGCACTGTCCATCCGCAACGCTAGATCGGTCGGATTTTCATGGCCACCCAATGCCAGCAACGCCCGTTGCGAGATTTCGGTGTAATCGACCTCGCCGCGCTCATCAAACAGCAGCATCAAATTGGCCTGCGCAAGCCGCAATACCTGAAATAACGCCTCCACTGTTTGCCATTGCGCATCATCGTAATTCGGTTCTGGCAACGACAAAACTGTGCGCATCGCCTCAATCAAATCGGGAAATGATTCAAGCTGCTCTTTTAGCGCGACGATTTGTGTTTTTTTCTCTTTACCTTCTGCTGTTGCTGGAAAACCTTCATTTTTCGTCCAGCGTGAACGCAGTTTTTCCCTATCTTTGGTAAAGAAAATGCTACACAATTTTTGCCAGTCAGCGAGTTGATCTGCGGAGATTTCCGGAAAATCAGGTGACGCAAGTTGCTCTGCAAAACAGGCGATTTCACTCCAGTTTTGCAAATTTTCGAATGAAAATGCGTCTTCCAATTGCATCATCAATTGGTGCAGCGTGATTTCGGCAAGATCAACCAACGTGCGTTCCAGCACCTCCTGCGCAATTTGCCCGCCCGCGACGTGCGGCAACCACTGCTCCCGATGCCCCAGCATATCGACCAGCATCCGCTCTAGCCGCGTTGCGTCGTTGTCGAGCCACATCAGCAAATGCGCGACCGCATCACCGATTTCACCCACCTCTTCGACCATCGCAATCGTGCGCCGCGCCGCCGCCTGATAAAGTACAGAATTATCCTCCGCAATGCGCGAATATCCACCAAATGCAGTCAATACCGGCATCTGCTGCACCAGCCTGGCGTTGAAGCTATCGATGGTACGGATTTGCAACCAACCGGGATGGCCAGGTAAATTCCACCTCTTTTGCCGGTCGCGCTCCAGAACTGCGCGGGCAAGTTTCCAGGTTTGACGTTTGTGCGGCGTTTCCGGCTCCGGCTGTTGCGCGGCGTGAAGGGCTTCCAACAAACGTGCCTGCATCTCCGCCGCCGCTTTTTTAGTAAAAGTGATTGCGAGGATTTGGTCAGGACGCTCCACCCCGGCGAGCAGGCGCAGGATACGTTGGGTTAGCAGTTCCGTTTTTCCTGAACCTGCTGGGGCTTGGACGATGAAGGAACGTGTGGGGTCGAGGACTTTGGTGCGGACTGTAGAGTCAGTGGTCATTCTGAAATTTCAGAAAGCCAATCATACAATTCTGACAATCCAGCTTTTTTATGCCCTAGTTCCGCGACATGCCCCGCCAACGCGCCAAACTCATGCTGTAGCGGATATTTCTTCTTTCCGTCCAGCCGCCCTCCCAACATTTCTATCACTTTCTTCCCGTTCAACATACGGCTGAGGCGTTCCCAACGTTGGACAGGATGCTCTTGTTTCTCCGAAAAACTGGAAATCTTATCTTCAATCTCCTGCCGATTCTCTTCACCGTCTCCAATGGTGTGCGCACTAAATTTCACAAAATCCGCTTCATGCGCACACAATAATTCCGCTATTTTTTCTGTATCTGTATGCGGTGTCGTCCCCCGTGTCTTATCCCAAAGCAACTTCCGCAATGCTTCCGGATGCAATAGGTAGTTTTCGATCTCCCAGCGGTTCAGGACAAAAATGTTCTCCCCAAAAGGTTTTTCTGCAAAGAAGCATTCATCATCCGTTTCCCACCACAGTCCTTCACGATGCCCTTGATCGCTCCACAGCGCATCTCGATCCACTACGCCATATACGTCCCCATACTGTCCCACCTTCTTTCGAACTTGCATACAGCCACCACTACCTTTATCACCAGAGTTCGGCGATGCAGCTTTAAACACAATGGGGAAACGAGATTTTCGGAACCATTTATCCCGAAATATAAAAACATCATCCTCCGATTCCAAGTAGATAATTACGCCTGACTCTCCTACTTGATATCGATTATCTCCCTCTTCTGGTAAAAACTGCGGATCAATCTCTTTTAAACTACCCATAGTTTTACTGCAACCCTCGTTCAATCAAATGCCCACCTTTGCTCAATCCTTCATCCTGAATATTCATTTCGTTCAGAAATGACTGAAAAATATCTGTCGAATGGGTTGTGAGAATAACAGTAATGTTAGAATCCGGACGTGCAGCCAAATCTTTTAGAAACTCAAACAAAAGATACTGCCAACGAATATGCAAGTGAATATCAAATTCGTCAATCATCACAATCGTATTTTTGGTCATATGTGTACCGATACGCAACACCAATTCCAGCAAACTCTTCTCACCACTACTTAGCTGATCCAGACGATGTTCATCACCACTATCTCGAAAGCCAATCACTCCTTGCGGCGGATCGCGGCGAATACCTTTCAAAAATTTTCCTTTGCTGCTTTTCTTAAAGACTGTTTTGTTTACCAAATCCTGTGCTTTCTCAAATCGTCCATCATCCAACCATTTGAGCCAAACTAAAAGATTATCCAGCGACTGCGTCCATTTTTGATTATTAGAAGAAAATGTGAATGCACTTTGGTATCCCCAGCTTTCTGGGGCAACAATTGCTTCTGCTCCAGTGCGTTGTTCAGGAGCAACTACATTTCGGTATGCTGAGAAAAGCAAAGAATTTGGTTCAGAAAATACACCCTCATTAAACGCTGATGGTGACATATTAAGTCTTAGTATAAACTTAATAAATAATTGAGCTAGCAGTTGATCTTCTCGGCTCACATTAATTCCAGAACGACCTAAGGAAGAATAATAGCCAAGCTGATGCCACGATTCTATTTGGTATTTTTTTAAATCCTCTTGTTCCCACCTCTTAAATGGTTCAATTTTCCATCCTCCAAACCCTAATTGCCCAAGTAAAACCGAAAGAATAATTTTCCGGTCTCTTCCTTCCCAACGACAACGTAATAGAAAATCCATTTGAATTCGACCATTTCCAAAATCTAAATCCTTCAAACCAAATTTTTCCGGCTTCGCTTGTCCTAGCAAATCCATCACACAACTGATCGATTCTAAAACCGTGGTTTTTCCAAACCCATTCGCTGCAACCAACATAAAGAAATTGCATGGTTGATTATTCCTATCTGTAAAATCCACTTCATATGGCGCATCTCGGAAAGGCCCAATATTCTGTAAAGTCAAAAATAGCGGACTAAACTCATAAAGTTGGAAATCATTTTCCATAATTCATTCCTATTTTCCTTGCACACAATAAAACTAGAAAACAACTGCGCATGATTATTATCATTTGCATATAAATTGCTTCAACAAAATTTCATCTACCAACTTAAACTGATTTTTAGATACCCACAATTTCCCACCTATATTTGCCGTTTTCTGATATGCCCAACATGCAATAGAAAAAGATGTTGATAAATGATGATTGATTTCATTTTTCTCAAAAAAATTGATCAACTCCTCTTCATATTGGGTATTACGTTCTACCCAACGCACAAGATGGTCGCCCGATGCCAAAAAATCACCTTTCGAACGATTACATTCTTTGTGTGCCAATACAAAATTATGCCCTAAATCTACAGGATAACGAGACCACGGAATAAAATGATCTACTTCTCCTTGTTGCTTCATATTACCTTTACAATAAAAACAACGCGAATCCTGCAAATCAGTCAAAAAATCGACATAAGAAGAAAGAGGTTTACGCACCCCTCCAAAAAGAAAATTCCCAAGTTCAATAGATTCACCCAAGAAAATAGAGTTCTTTTTCTCTTTTCTAACCCATTGAACCCAAGCTCCCTGTACCATATTCAGAATGTTTTCATGAAACTGCCGAAAAGAATAAGCAACTCCAGGTCGTAATGTAATCTGTTTCCCTTGATTAAGATTTTCATATAGAAAATCATCTACTCCATTACCTACCTGCTGCAATCTCCACAAAGGCATTTCACGTATAATTTTGGAAACTTTAGATACCAGTCTTTTGTACTGTTCTTTATTTTTGAATAATCGAACAATCGAGCCACTATTTTTTTCATAAATACAACGTATTTCATTGACAACTGCTGCTTGACGATCTCTATTTTGAAACAAAACTGAACCTTTACCTTCTTTTTCCGGATACAGCACGACTTGCTTCCAATAAATCCGAATAAATTGCTCTGCGATCTCAGAAACTTCTATTGTTATTGAATTGCCAGTCTCATCTCCTTTAATAACAGATAAATCAGCAATAGCAATTAATAATGCAAATTTATAGGTTGAAGAAAATTTCCCTTCTGAAAGTAAACGTTGCAATTTGTGTAGAAACTGCAATTGCTGTTCTGCTTGAGGGGGAGGAAGTGTATCTAGAGATATGTCCACATATCCTCCGTCAACCAATGGGCAATAGGCTGCATTACCGATGCATTTGGAATTTCATGATGTGGATTGAGCGAACGGCTGCTGTACTCCCGATTCTGCATTTGTCGGGAACGATTACTGCTCTCTGCCCGACGAGTCCCCAACAGCAAAATTACGCTGCCATGCTCTGCCGTGATGGCTTCAATCGCCCGACGGACTGGTTTGATCTTAAGCTTACTGGTACACCAACGGAACCACCGGTTTGGTGGCAGATATCCTTTGCCGATAACGTTATACCAAAAACTACTTTCCAAATCCGGGGTAACCAAATGGGTAAAAATATTCAGCTTCTTTTGACGCGCATCCTTTTCAATTTGCCGAAGATTTTCATGCAAATAATCCGCGATAATAGGAGCCTCAACTTGCGTATCCGATGCAATTACATGCACTGGTTTCTGCTTTTCTACCGGCAAAGAAAGCAACAACTCATAGACTAACTGTAACAGTAATGTAGAATCTTTCCCGCCAGAATACGCTACAACCCATGGGCGGCTATCTGCCATAAAATTATCGTAAAGTTGCTGTCGGGTCATTTGCAAATGAGACAGGTCAGAACTGCATTCCGCCATGGAAAAATCCTCTTCCGAACACGAAAAAGTATTTGATTATAAGTCAGCTAAGAAAGTCGTTGAAGATTTCTGATAATAAATTACGCGAAAGCGACCACCTAATAATAAAAAATTATCCAACTGATTTTTAAAGAAAAAATTCAAATAATAGCTCTATCCAGAAAAAACAGATTTGACAGCACAACCCTCAATTGTACAATTGTAAAAATGGAGATTTTGCTAGATACGTCGGTCATTATTGCTATCCTGCTGAACGAAGCTGAAAAACCGAACATTATCGAACGCACAAAAGGGCAAAAGGTTTTTTGTTGTACAAGCGTTCACGCTGAAATTGGAAATGCCTTTTCTGCCCTATTCAAGAAAAATCGACTAACACTTGAAAATGCGCTAGAGGCAATCAAACAATTTAATTCGCTTAACTTACATTATGAAAATTTCAATATTCATAACGCCCTCGCCATTTCAAAAGCACATAAAATTTATGCATATGATGCATATTTGATTGATTTAGCACAAAGAAAATCCTGCGCTCTTTATACTTTAGATAATCAACTATATAAATTGTCAAATCAATTAGGAATCACTGCCTTCGGAAATTCGCAATGAGTACCTATACATATAGTGCAGCGCGGCAAAATCTTGCTTCTATTCTGGAAGAAGCCAAAACTTCCAGTTCTGTTTTTATCCAGAGAAAAAATGGGGATTTATTCCAATTGGTTCCGGTTAGCCCAAAATCATCTCCCTTGGATATACCTGGCATAGATACAAACATTACCGCATCGGAGATCGTTTCCGCCATACGGGAATCACGGGAACGCACATAAGTAACAGGAATTACAAACAATGCCAAAAACACCAGACTCTCCCTATGAACAAATGCTCAAAGGGCTATGGCGGGACAATCCCGTCTTTATTCAGGTACTCGGGATGTGCCCGATGCTCGCTGTCACCAACACTGCCACCAATGCGTTGGCGATGGGGTTAGCCACCTTCTTCGTGCTGATCGGCTCCAGTTTTCTGGTTTCACTGTTCCGCAAATGGATTCCGAAACAGGTACGTATCTCCAGCTACATCATCATCATCGCCACCTTCGTGACGATCATTGATTACACACTGCTTGCACTCGTCCCAAAAATTCACAAAGAACTCGGCGCATTCATTCCACTGATCACCGCCAACTGCTTGATTCTAGGACGGCAAGAAGCCTATGCCTCTAAAAATCCGATTGGTCGCTCGATGATGGATGCCATCGCAATGGCAGGCGGATTCCTCTTTGCGCTGCTCGCGTTGGGCGCAGTACGAGAAATTCTCGGCGAAGGAGCACTGTTTGGCATTTCCCTCTTTGGCGCGAACTTTGAACCATGGGTCATCATGATTTTGCCACCAGGCGGCTTCTTGACGCTGGGCTTGATCCTGCTCTTCTTCAACTGGATCGAAGCGCGTCATCACAAAAACCGGGAACTGCAACGTCTACGCTGGGCAGAAGAGCGCGGAATTTAGGAGCCAAACATCATGATGGAACATTTTTTGTGGATTTTTATTAGCGCGTTGCTGGTCAACAACTTCGTGCTAGCCTACTTTTTAGGGCTATGCCCGTTCCTTGGTGTTTCCGGAAAACTGGAAACCTCCATTCGTCTCGGGATGGCAACGACGTTTGTATTGCTGATCACCGCAATTTGCGCATGGTTGCTCAATACCTACGTGTTGACGCATGCGCCCTATTTGCGGCTGATCAGCTTTATTGTGGTTATTGCAAGTACGGTGCAATTTATTGAAATGGTAATCAAAAAAGCCAGCCCGTCCCTATTTCGCTCGCTAGGGATTTTTCTACCGCTGATTACTACCAACTGCGCGATTCTTGGCTTGGCAATTTTCGCCACCAACCGTGAATATGGCTTCTGGGAAAGTATCGTTTATGCGTTGGGTGCAGGCGGTGGATTTACCCTCGCACTGCTGTTGATGGCGGGACTGCGTGAAGAGAGCGAACTCTCTAGCGTGCCAAAGCTAATTCAAGGAACTGCATTCAATCTGATTATTGCAGGTGTGCTCTCCATGGCGTTTATGGGGTTTGCGGGGCTATTCAGTTCCAGTTGATGCCTCTCAAACATCCGGTTTCACCGGTGGTTAAAACCACCGGCTTTACGCACTTTCCCCGCTGGGGAAATACAACCAAATTGTTTTCAAGCAAGCCATTTTTCCCGCAGCCATTCCCGATTCATCATCAACCACTGCATCGCAATAATTGCAGTTGCGGAGCGAATTTCCCCACTTTGTAGCCGCTGGACAGCCTCTGCATACGGAATCTGGTGGACGAGAATATCTTCTCCCTCCTCCGCCAAGCCGTGAATCCCAACCGCTTGTGTGGAATCGACCTCACCGCAGTAAACTGCCAATGTTTCTGACGTACCGCCGGGGCTAACCCAATATTTGGTGATGAATTCGGTGCGTTTCACTTCGCAACCCGCTTCTTCAACCGCTTCGCGGCGCACAACATCCTCATCGCCCTCGCCCGGCTCGACCATCCCGGCCACAATCTCGGTAAACCAAGGCCCTGTATCGCATTCCAACGCGCCGATACGGAATTGCTCCACCATTACTACTGCATCGGCAACTGGATCGTAAGGTAATAGTGCAGCGGCGTGCCCACGCTCAAACAACTCACGGCTGACTAGTTCGCCCCAACCACCTTCAAACAACGTATGTTGCACACGGTATTTTTCCATACGGAAAAATCCATCATAGGCGATTTGTTTGTCGAGGATTTTGAATTCTTTTTTCATAGAAACAGCAAAAAACAATCAGGATTCATCTTTTTTCGGAGATTTATGGCTCAAAGCATCATACGCAATAAAAACCAGCCCACCGATAAAAAAAACAAATGTAAATAGAAAAATATAATATTCCATTTATACTCTCTTTAACTGACCAAGCAGTTTAAAAACACGCCGATTAATCAAAGCCAAAATAATTGTCAGTAAAACTCCCGCACAAGAAGCAGGAAACAACACATCCATCCCCTCTACCTTAAAATTTTGAAAGAGCCATGCCACCAACGACACATCAGTTGCCATAAAAATAGCAAAGACCACTTTATACCAACCAATTTCCTGCTCAATTTGCTTCTCTTCAGACATGCTGGCTATTGTACCTCACTTCACCGCCGCAACATCCGCAGCCATTTCCAGAAATTGAGCATACTGTTGAGCGACCCTGCCACGTAGGTAAACGCGGCAGCACGAAGCAACTTGTGCGCTGCAGCTTCATGCTCCGGTTTGATGTGGTTACCTGCCTTAAGGATCGGCAGCGCACGGTTGAAGCTGGCATCCATCTCGACTGGCAAGGTGGCAAGATGCATCAGCACCGGCATCCCCAAACTCGCCAGACCAGCGAAAAAGAGCAGAAATGTAGGCAGTGGACGACGCAGCAGAATCGCAAAAACCGGTGCAGCCATCATGATCATTGCGCCAATACGTTCAGCACCCTGCATCCGACCGACCATTTTGGTTCGTACTGCCATTGGTTTGTAGTTCGTATCATGCTGGATTGCATGCCCAACTTCGTGCGCAGCAATTGTCAGCGCAGTGAGTGAAAAGCCATCATGGTTTTCAGCAGTGAGTCGTACGGTGCGGTCATTCGGATCATAATGATCGCCTTCCTTAGTGCGCTCCACCGCAACAGCTTGCAGGCCGTAACGATCCAGCAACGTCCGCGCCAATTCTGCACCGTTGATATTGTATTGGAATTCACGCCCGTGATATTGCGCCATCACACGCTTGACCCAAATTTGGGGCAGGAAGATTGCGGCGACTAGAAGGAGGCCGAGGATTGCAAAGAGAGCCATTTTTTAACTATTTTTATTAAAAATTTTAATTAACTTAAAAAACCACAACGAAATAATATAAAAGAATAAATCCACTCTAAGATGTATTTAGCCCACAAATTAATTTTTTATACAGTAAAGCACAGCAATATTTTTTGGTCTTGTTTCTATTGAAGTTCTTGGTTCACCACTTTTACCATCTGTTTTCGGATCAGTTATCTTAAACGTTTTACGATTTTTATAAGGAGTTAAAGCTGATCTCGCACTTGGACCAGTTCCTTGAGCACTATCCCATAATCCGGGAGAACCGCCATGCTCTTGATTGTGATAATGACCTTGAAAAGTATCATTTTGTTTGGATCCTGGAACTCTTTCACCATCAGGATCTATTTGCTCGTTACTCTTATCAATTCCCCTTAAAAAACGCCCATAAGCCTGCTCATAAATTCTCCATCCTTTCGGGCAATTCAATAACTCGAAAGCCATTATTGCATCTTTAGGCACTAAATCACTAAGTTGTAAAATAATCTCATTTTCTAATATATTAGCAATATCTTGAGCCTCTACTTGGATTTTGCTTTCAATAGATTTTACGATACTCGCAACACGGTCTTTTTGAATTTCAAGATCACGCACTGATTTTTGAGCATCTTTTTTAGCAGCATCAGCCTCAACTTTCGCTTTTTCTGCTAACCGAATTGCTTCTAATAAATGAGCTTTCTCTTCTCTTCTTGCTGATTTTATTTCCTTAGTAACAATCTCTTTTGCTTCTAATATTTTCTCTTTTGTATTTACAATCGATTCTCGCTCAATTGAATCAAAATATATATTCAAAAATACTGCAATAATTGCAGAAACTACCGCACCACTAAGACCACCAATAAAAATATCAAATGTATTATATTTTTGACCCTCCATTATATTTTCATTCTTTTTTATATTTTATTTAATCGCAAAAAAGACTATTTATTTTGACTCTGCCGAACCACCCTCGCCACTCGCTGCTTCGCCTCTTTCTCAAACCGCCACGCGCCGATCAAACTCAACAGCAACGCCAAAAAACCGATTCCATACGCCGCAACGACATACATCGTATGATCACGGATATTCAACGCTGCCAGTTTTTGTGCAGTAATATTTTTCTGTCCAGCCGAATAATCACCCGTCACTTCTACCCCCCAATGGGTACGCAGCTGCTTCGGCAAATTGCCATAGAAATTGATCGTTAACTTTTTCCCAGCTTGATCACGATCCTGCACCAAAATCGTATGTTCCTGACCATTGGATTCGATTTTTTCGACCTGTCCCCGGAATTGCACCGTCTGATCACTTTGCAACGAAACCACTTCCGCTGTGGTCAAAATCGTCGGCTGCACGGTCGTCGCAGCAAGATAACCAATCACACCCAACCCAATGACCGGAATCAGAAAATGGAAAAATCGCACCGGCTTTTTCGGCAACTCTTTCACCCAACCCGCACGAAGATTTTGCGTCAGCACCAAGCCACGCCCCCGCACCAGCGTCACAAAAACAAACAGCAAAGATAGCCCAATCATCGTCAGCAACATCGCCGTCAGCATTGTGCTCTCCATCGACGGTTTCGCCACCTTGGAGACTGTCATCCCCTGATGCAACGTATTCCACCACTCCACAGAAAAATGGATGATCGGAATGTTGATCACCCCGACCAACGCCAGCAACCCGCTCGCCCGCGCCCGGTTCTGCTCATCATCAATCGCCGATCGCAACGCGATATACCCCAAATAGAGGAACAGCAAAATCAGTTCGGAGGTGAGCCGCGCATCCCACTGCCACCATGTTCCCCATGTCGGCTTACCCCAAATTGAGCCAGTTGCCAATGCCAAAAAAGTGAACGCCGCACCAATCGGAGCTGCTGCTGCCGCAATCGTATCCGCCAGTTTGATGCGCCAAATTAGATAAATCGCGCTCGAAAACGCCATCATCGTATAAATCATCATCGAATTCGACGATGATGGCACATGCAGGAAAATGATCCGGTAACTCTCCCCCTGCTCAGAGTGAGTCGGCGCAATCACAAATCCGAGGAACAATCCAACCATCACAAATGTCAGCGCAGCAAAACCGACCCACGGCAACAACGTGCCAGACATCGTGTAAAAATGTTTCGGGGAAGAAAAACGGTGTAAAAACGCAGGAATTTTTAATTTCATTGGAAAAATTATGTAATCGTTAAAACAAAATTAGATGAACTATTCGGTCGACGAGATTTCTTTAGTATATGCGGCACATTGCTGAAGAAATGCCCTGCGTTCTGGAGTCATTACAGATACAAACTCCCCTGCCTCATACGCATCCAGCAATTCCTGTTCTTCTTCAGATAGCATGTCAGTAGCCCACCGCTCTGCTTGTGAGACGACTTCTGGTTTTTCATTTTCCAGAATTTCTTCTAATGTCTGGCTCATAACAGAAAATTGCTTAATTGAGACTAATCCGAATCGCCGCCGCCGCCGCCCATGGAGCTAACACTAGCGACAACGCAAACAACGCGCCCAAAATGTAGAGATAACCAGAAATCGGCAAACCAGCGACCGCCTCATTCACCATCATCGCGCCGAAAATCAGCACTGGGATGTAAAGTGGCAACACCAGCAACGAGAGCAGCGAACCACCGCGCTTTAGCCCAACAATCAATGCCATACCAATTGCGCCAACCAGACTCAAAATTGGCGTGCCAAGCGACAATCCTGCCAACAACGCAACCATCCCTTCCGTTGGCAAATGCAGCAACACACCGAGCAACGGCGCAATTAAAATCAATGGCAGCCCGCTCACCAGCCAATGGGCGACAATTTTCGCCAATACCAAAACCGAAAGCGGCTGCGGACTGAGTGCAATTTGCTCCAGCGAACCATCCTCAAAATCGGAGCGAAACAACGTATCCAGCGATAACATCGCCGCCAGCAATGCCGCGACCCAGATAATCCCTGGCGCAATCAACGCCAGTGTAGACGGTGTCGGGCCAATTCCAAGCGGAAACAACGTCACAACAATAATGAAAAACAGCAACGGATTCGCCAACTCGCCCCGATGGCGGAAAGCGAGAATCAAATCGCGTTTGAGCACTTGCAAAAAGACATTCATCAGACTGTTCCGGATTCTCCTGCGCTACTCCGCAAACCCTTCAAGACTCAACGTGCGGTAGCAAGCCTTATCGACGCGCAGACGATGGTGCGTTGTCAACACCACAATCCCCCCCTGCTCCACGTGCGTCTCAAAGAAATGTTCCACTTCCACAATGCCCTTTTTATCAAGCGCAGTGAACGGCTCATCCAGAATCCAGCATTTCGTCCCGGCAGAAAAAAGCCGTGCCAATGCGACACGCCGATTTTGCCCTGCAGAAAGGGTACGGCAAGGCAAATCTTCAAATCCGGTCAACGCGAGACGATCAAAAATCTCTAACAACGCATCTTCTGATTTGTCGTCATTCCCACGAACGCGGGAATCTTTGGACAACGCGCGCGAAAATGCCAAATTTTCCAACGCTGTCAGTTCACCTTTGATACCGTTATGGTGTCCTAAATAAGAAAGATCGGCGAAAAACTCAGCGCGGTACTGCTGGATATCGCGTCCATTCCAGAAAATATCACCATCATTTGGCAACATCAGTCCGCAAAGCAGACGCAGCAAGCTGGTTTTCCCGCAACCATTACGCCCTTCAATTTGCAGGATTTCTCCCGGTTCGACCTGAAAATCCAATCCAGAAAAAAGCAGCCGGTCGCCGCGCACACACTCCAAACCGGCTGTTTTCAGGCCAATTTCTGTATGATCAGAGGTCTTGTTTTGCGATTCAGAAGACACGGAAACAGTTTTCAGAGAAAGGATTTAGCGACGATATGGGTTGCGCATTTCATGCTGGAGGCTATCCACTTGCGAAGCAATGCCATTGACCTGATTACGCACCCCTTCCAACTCCTCCTGAATATTACTCTGAATCATCTGCACACTTTGTGCTGCCTTACTCATTTCCGAACCAAGCCGATTCATCTTTTTGTTCAACTCCGGCAACTCGGTGGAAAAATGTTCCAGGCTCTGCAACTGTGCGCTATTGCGTTGCAGCGCATCGGTGAGCGTCTGCATCTGCTGCTGCATGGTAATCAACCGTTCTTCATTCGCTTGTTGTTGGTTAGCGATTCCCATCACCATCCAGAAAAAGAACACCGCTATACTGACTAGAAATAGACGGATCAACAAGGGAGTACGAAACCGGGAAGTCTGTTCCTGAGACATTTCTAACATCAACCTTTTATCATCAAAATCATCAATTACTGGGTTGATCCGCTAATTCGGCCTGTTTGTACCAGCGTTGCGCCTCTTTTGGATCTTTCTCCACGCCGATACCATCTTCATAAATCATGCCGATGGTCATCATTGAGCCAGGTAATCCTTGCTGCGCTGCCTTTTTGAACCACTTGAGCGCCTCATCAATATTCTTTTCTGCGGTACACTCGCCCTGATAATGCATAAAACCAAACGTATGCTGCGCGAACGCATGCCCTTTTTCCGCTGCCTGCCGCATGTAATCGAACGCTTTTTCCTCGTTGCGGCTACTCTTCATCAAACCGTTTTGCAGGATCACCGCAACCCGGAACAATGCTTCCGGATTCCCCTGATCAGCGAGCGGGGTGAGATATTGCATCGCCATTGCAAAATTTTTGGTGTCAAATGCAGCAATGCCGTCAGCGAGCTGGCCGCCCATCTCTTCAGGTTGTGGCATAAGGGTTCCTGTCCGTCAAAATAATCTTGAAATGTTCTTGATAAGCGTATCAATATAACAAATTATCCGCGTCTACAGAAAACAAAAAAGAAAAACAAACATGACGCACAACACAACACGCAGCAATTGGGAGAATCCATGTTGAAACAGGCAAAACGGGCAATTATTGGCGGAACCGGCTTCGGCAAACTGGTAGGGTTGCAGGCGGCACAACCTGTAAAACTTGAGACGCCGTTTGGCCAACCTTCTGCCCATTTGTTGCACGGCACACTGGAAAAACAGGAATTTCTCTTTCTGGCGCGGCACGGCGAAAACCACACAATTCCACCGCATAAAGTCAACTACCGCGCCAACCTTTTGGCATTGTACGAGGCCGGTGTGGAAGAGATCGTTGCGATTGCCGCAGTCGGTGGTATCACCCCGCAAGCAGCGCCAGCCGCTGTAGTCATCCCGAATCAAATCATCGACTACACCTACGGGCGCGAACACACTTTTTTCAACGGCGAAGCGCACAGCGAAACCGTCGAGCATATTGATTTCACACAGCCCTATTGTGAATCGCTCCGTCAAAAACTGCTAACAAGCGCAAAACAGGCCGATATTTCCGTCATTGACGGCGGAACCTACGGAGCAACACAAGGGCCACGTCTGGAAACTGCCGCAGAAATTATGCGTATGGAGCGCGATGGCTGCGATTTGGTCGGTATGACCGGCATGCCAGAAGCCTCATTGGCGCGGGAGTTAGGCATTTGCTACGCGACCTGCGCAGTCTCTGCGAATTGGGCGGCAGGCAAAGCTGGAATCACTGAAATCACGATGGAGGAGATTCACCAAAACCTAGAAACCGGGATGGCAAAAGTGCAGAAAATATTAATTATGCTCGCACAAAACCGTTTGTAACAAATATCTTACAAGCTGTTTCCACGGGTTCATACCCTGAATCTCAGGCAACGGAATCACCGGTTCCGCCACCCAGCGCGACAACGCTTGTAGATTCGCCATTTCATCCTGAAAGTTTGTAGTTTGTACTGTTGTTTGTGTTTCTGGAAAATCGCAGCCATTCAAAACAACAGCAAACAACTCCAAACCGGCATTCAAAATCGCTTCTCGCGCCAACAAAATCTGGTTGATCACTCCAAGCCGTTCTTTTGCCACCAAAATAACGGGCAACTGCAATGCTTTTGCCAAATCCGAATTGAGTGCATTTTCCGCAATCGGCGAATAGAAACCGCCTGCCCCTTCTACCAGCCGAAAAGTTCCTTCTGGCGCATCGCAAGCGAGCATCAGCTGATCAAGAGAAAGCGGTTTTCCAGCCAGTTGCGCAGCGCGTTCCGGAGAAACGGCTGGCTCAAAACGGTAGGGACAGATAGTTTCCAGAGAATCTGTTGTTTGGCTCATCTGTTGGAGCAGTTGTGCGTCGTGTGGAATCAGTTTTCCAGCATCAGAAACGACGCAGCCCGATTCTGCCGGTTTGCGCGGGGAGATAGCAATTCCCTGTTCCGCGTAAACAGCAGCAAGCGCGGCAGCAACTTCGGTTTTACCGACACCCGTGTCAGTGCCAGTGATGAAAAATCCGGAAATCAAAACATCAATTTATTACATGGGAAAAATAGCGCAATGGCGAATCATTATTCACCCTTTACTTTAAGAAAATTGTACAAGGGCGTATGCAATACGCTCCTACAAAATACAGAGTTTTTACTTCGTCAATTTATCCATCGCTTCGCGATATTTGTCTGCTGTATTTTTCACGACTTCATCCGGAAGCTCCGGCCCTGGCGGAGTTTTGTCCCAATCCAGTGTTTCTAGATAATCGCGAACATACTGTTTGTCAAAACTCGGTGGATTTTTCCCCGGTTGATACTGGTCGGCAGGCCAGAAACGGGAAGAATCAGGTGTCAACGCCTCATCCATCAGCACCAAATTGCCGTTTTCATCTTCACCGAACTCAAATTTGGTGTCAGCAATAATGATGCCACGCTCCAGCGCATAAGCTGCTGCCTCTTTATAGAGCTGCAAACTAACATCGCGGATTTGCTCGGCACGTTCTTTGCCGATCAGGTTAACGGTGTAGTCAAAATCAACATTCTCGTCGTGGTCGCCGACATCCGCTTTGGTCGATGGCGTGTAAATTGGCTCCGGAAGCTGGTCTGCCAAGTTCAGATTTTCTGGCAGTTTGATACCGCAAACCGCACCACTCTTCTGATAATCCTTCCAACCGGAACCGATGATGTAACCACGCACAATCGCCTCGACTGGTAGCGGTTTCAGACGTTTGACCACAATCGCGTGATCCTTGATTTTTTCGCGGGTCGCTGCATCGGGGATCGCCTCTTCCAACGTCATTTCTGCGATGTGGTTTGGCAGAATATTTTGGGTCTTCTCAAACCAGAAGTTGGAAACGGAGGTGAGTACTGCGCCTTTTCCCGGAATCGGTGTTGGTAAAATGACATCAAATGCAGAGAGGCGATCAGTGGTGACAATTAGCATGTGCTTGTCATCGATTTCGTAGATATCGCGGACTTTGCCTTTGTGAATCAATGGTAATTTGAGGTCAGTGTCAAACAGGGCTTCCATGATTTTTGCTCGTTTCGTTCAGTGTGTGGTTGCCCACAGCCTTTTTGTCCGGCTGCGTGCAAGAAAACCGGGGCATTTTACGGATTTACTATCCGTACTCAAGCCAGTTTTCACCGAAAATGGAGACGAGATAACTACTGTTTCACGGAAAAAGTTTGCTTTTCCGCTCAAGCAAACCACCTCTTTGCTCCCATTCCTGATATGCCTCATCAGGCCAGAGGCTTTGTACATAAGCCATTGCGGCCTCTTTCTCCTGTTCGTTGAGTACATTTTTGAAAGAAGGCATGTTTTTTCCTCCATGATCAAGCGCATAACGCATTCTTCGCAAGGGCGGTAGCCACTCCTTCGCAGAGCCATTAATCGGCGGCGGATCGTATTGCCCTCCTTGCCGCGCCTCGCGCCAATCGTTTGTTTTTCCGGAGGCATCTTCCCCGTGGCATCTCGCACAATTTTTCAGGAATATCTCATTACCCTGCTCTACCTGCGACTGGGTATACCATCGCCCTTCCACGGTCGGTTCGCCAAATTGGCTACAACCACCCAACACCAGAAAGAAAGGGGACAAAGCCAACACAACTACTGGAAATCTATTGTTCTTCATCATTTTTCGAAACTGTCTCCTCTATCTGATTTCCAAACCGCGTTCCATTTTACCCACTTTTTGTAGAGAGGATTCACAAATCTGACGCGCTGGAATCACGAAATAGCCGATACGAAGCTATTCCTTCCGTTCATAATACTTGTAATTGAGCAGGTTTAGCTGGTGGTTTTACAGGAGTACCTGGTTCTGTAGTTTGGGGCTGTGGCAGTTGTTCTACCGGTTTTGGATCAGTCGCAAATCCTTCTTTTGCGCCTTGTCTGAACTCTTTCCATGCTTCTTTGGCCTGCTCTTTGGAGAGACCGTACAACTCTGCCCCTTCTTTTTTCCAATCGCCCTTGTTTTCATCTACATAATTCTTGGCTGCACCATACTGTTCTTTCAGCCAGCTTTTTGAATCTTCATAGGAAGTGGTCGTTTTCTCCTGCAAGCTGCCATCTGGATCAACCTGATCCCGCGCTTCCCGTGCTTTCTGACCAATCTTTTCGCCCCATGATCTGAGCCAACTTTTTTCTGTTTCTTGTACTTCTTGTTGTGGCTCTTGTACTGGCTGTTCTGCATGGACAGAAAGGGGAAAAATACCAAACGCAACGACAACCCCTACAATTTTTGCAATTCCAAGCCCTAATTTATTTCTGCACATTTTTCTGATTCTCACTTTTTGATTTTTTTTCCAGTGTTTGCTGATTTACTTTCTGCTGCTTTTGCTGCACGCTTTTTTCGCGCTTCTTTTGGATCGGCAATCAATGGACGGTAAATTTCAATTCGATCACCTTCTTGTAGTATACGATCTGCTTTGGCGATTTTTCCAAAAATTCCCATCTTCACAGTATCCAGATCAATTTCCGGAAAACGCGCTGTAATGCCCGACTGCCGGGTTGCATCCAATAAATTTGTTCCGGCGACGACTTCTGTTTCCTGAAGCCACTGTATATCAGGTTTGGCATAGGTAATTTCAATCCGGATTTGCTTTGAGGAGCTGTCTGTTAAACTCATAAATGTAAATCATTTCTTCAATAAAAAGTATAACCGATTGATTCAATTAGTTTTTTCAGATAAAAAATTAGATAGTTTATTTTTTAATATTTTTTCCGAAATTTAATGGAGCTGCTGAAATAGATGAAGATCATTCAAATATCTATCCATTTGATCAATTGATCAATATACGATGTAAGTTTCTAAAATTGGACGATAATTAAAACGCCATTCACATTCCTTCAAAAAACAAATGAAAATGCTGTTTAGGAATAGGAATGCCATAACTCTGAAACACCCGACACATCATAGCTTGCAAACCCATCTGTATAGACAATGCTGTCCAACTCAACTGTCTCTCGGATGATCGGCAAAAATGTTGCAGTACAATCATTTGGAATCATCATCAGTTCTGTTGCTGTAATGTAACCAACTGCCGCATCGTTTGCGGATCAAAATCAATGCCGATTTCCTCGCCCGGATTGATGGAGATACCCATCCCGTCCGCTAGGCGCTCCAGAATCCACGGTACTTCAGCGATGAAGCCACCAGTATATTCCGGAAAATCCTGCAAAAAGGTTTTGGAAATATCCGGGCGCGTGAAAAGAATCAATGTTTCAAACCGCTCTTCCGGTTCCTCGCCCGGATTTGACAATACCAACGGAATCGCACGGTCAGAATCACGCATAAATCCTGCAATCGCCGGTTGCTGCGCCTGATCGGTGGACGGCTCCGGATCTTTCACTGGCATAAACAACTGACCTGCCAAAAATTGTTCCATAAATACGCCCACCTCCATTGCGCCACGCAGTAATTGCGCCAGATTTTGCTCTACATCGCTGGCGGTCTGATTTTCTTCTGTGCTGGTTTCTGTCATTTTTCTCTCGTTCCCTTCTTGCCAAAATCGCCAAAAACTTAGGTTTTTCGGTGGTAGAATCCAAAATTTTCCGCAAATTCTACCGGATCATCCCTGTGCCAGAAACAAAATCCACCGCTCCACGCGCTTCTTCCCGATTTTCTCGCATCCGCACAAACCTGCTGCCATTCCTGATCCTGCTGATCGGCATCGGCGGTTTTATTGCGCTCAAAATGAGCAAGGATGCGCCCAAACCACCACAGGCCAAAGAAATGGTTTGGAAAGTGGAAACGCTCACCGTCACTCCGGCGGCGCACCAGCCGCAATGGACACTGTACGGCATCGTCGAAGCGAAAGAGACCAGCGAATTACGTGCAGCATTAGCCGCTGAAGTAGTTCGAACCCCGGTACAAGAAGGTCAAGTTGTTGAATCTGGCACGCCGCTGATTGAACTGGACAAACGCGATGCGCAAGCCACTGTCGCGCAATATCAGGCGGATTTGGCACAAAACGCCGCACAAATTGAAGAGGAAAAACTACGCTACCACAGTAACCGGCTTTCGCTCCAGCGTGAAGCGCACTTACTGAAGCTGAAGGAGCAGGAGTACCAGCGCGTCCTCAAACTCAAAAAAGAGAAAATGATTGCCGATTCGCAAGTGGATCAAGCCGCGCAAGAAGTCGAACGGCAACAAATCAGTGTACAAACCCGCAAGCTAGCCGTTGATCAACATCCAGCAACCATGCAACGGCTAGAGGCGCAGCAGGCACGTCTGCAAGCACAACTGGAACAGGCACAGCGCAATCTGGAACGAGCAATGAGCCGTGCCCCCTATCCGGCGATTGTGCAAAAAATCAACGTTTCTCCGGGAATGCGGGTGCGTGTTGGGGATTTACTCGCTACGGTTTACACACCGCAGCCGATGGAAGCACATGCCGTGGTTCCGCATGCTGCGTTGTCCGCGTTGCAAAATGGTGTTTCACGTGATGAACCAATCACTGCAACTGGCGCATTCAATAACGCAAACAACAATACAAAACAAACGCAAAATCGTGAAACAACCAATACATTTTCAATGCAGCTGAATTCGCTGGTTTCTGCGGAGACGAATCAAGTTGGCTCGGTCAAAGCGATTTTCACCGTAGAAGGCGAGGCAGCGAAAAAGTTGTTTCCGGGACAAGCCATTCGTTTGCAAGTCGCGCTTCCCGCTGTTGAAAAGACCATCAAAATTCCGTTCCGTGCGTTGCATGGTGACAACAAGATTTACCGGATTCGCACAGATTCAATCGTCGAAAATGGAAAAGAAACCAGACAAAAACCAGTTTCAACATCAGTTTCGACAAAAGAAAAAGACGTGTCCGAAAAACCGGGCAAATCTGATTTAGCGAAAGAAAACAAAAAAGAACGCGAAAACAAGAAAAAAAGCCTGAAAACCGAAACAGTAGAAGAAATTACCATCCAGCAACTGGGCTGGAGTGATCGCGCTGAAGGGGAAATAGTCGTCTACAGCGATCAACTCCGCGCTGGTGACCAAATTGTCACCACGCATCTCCCTTCTGCAATGGATGGACTAAAAGTACAAATTATCCAGCTAAAAAACACACAAACGCTTGATCAGGAGGCACGCTAATGGCCTACGGACAAGCTGCACGGGAAGGCTGGATTGCCCGCTTCGCAGAACACCGCGTCGCCGCAAATTTGCTGATGATTGCGATGCTGGTTGCCGGGTTGTGGTCGATCTACAACATGAACCGCCAGTTTTTCCCCAATTTTGCATTGGATTTCGTCAGCGTGCGCGTCGTCTGGCAAGGTGCATCCGCCGAGGATATTTCCGACGGCATCACTACACCGATTGAACAGGAATTGCTGCAAGTGGAGGGCGTGCGTTCGATGACCTCCAGCAGTGCGCCGAGTATTTCTGCCGTCACCCTCGAATTTGAAGAGGGAACCGATATGGTCTGGGCGACCGAACAGATCAAGGAGAAGGTCGAAACCACACAAAACCTACCCGAAGATGCAGAAGTGCCGGTCGTCACTCGGATCACCCGCAACGATCCAATTGCACGGGTCATCGTCACTTCCGCGCAAGGCGTAGACAAAATCCGCACATTGATTCGTGATTATGAACAGGAATTGTTGAAACGCGGCATTGCCAAAATCTATATTACTGGCCTGCCGGATGAAGAAATCGCAATTCAGATACCGATGGAGCGGGCAATTGAACTGGGATTGTCGCATCGTCAAATCGGACAACAAATCCAGCAGATGAGCAAAGACAATCCGGCAGGCGAAGCAGGCGACGTCGATAATGCGCGATTGTTGCGTAGTGCCGGACAGCGCAAAGGCGAACAGGAATTTTCCGCACTGACGATTCAGGGCAACCGCGACAACAGCGGTGTGGCACTGGGTTCAATTGCTGAAATTGAAAAACGGGCACAACGCGGAGAGGCGCAGATTTCATTCCGTGGACAACCGGCTGTGGAACTGCAACTGATGCGTGCTGAACATGCTGATTCGCTCGAAGCCGCGCAAATCCTCTACCAATGGATGGATGAGATGCAATCCCAACCATTGCCGCCCGGTGTAGAACTCCACCGTTTTGACGAACGCTGGAAGCCGATTCGCGATCGGCTGATGTTGCTGCTGAAAAATGGTGGCGGCGGATTGATTCTGGTGCTCGGCATTCTCTTTCTGTTTTTGAACGGGCGGGTTGCAACCTGGGTAGCCATCGGTATTCCTACCTCGTTTATGGCGACGCTGGCGGTGCTCTACGCGATTGGCGGCAGCATCAACATGATCAGCCTGTTTGCGCTGATTATGGCACTTGGCATCATTGTTGATGATGCGATTGTAGTCGGCGAAGATGCGCTTACCCATCGACAATCGGGCGAGGGGCCATTGCAGGCAGCCGTCGGCGGCGCACACCGGATGCTCTATCCGATCCTTTCCGCATCGCTAACGACAATGGCCGCTTTTTTGCCGTTAGTCTTCATTCCTGGCGTGATGGGGAAAATTTTAATCGACATCCCG
This sequence comes from uncultured Piscirickettsiaceae bacterium, assembly GCA_964344325.1. Classification (GTDB taxonomy): domain Bacteria; phylum Pseudomonadota; class Gammaproteobacteria; genus CAYFMX01. The sequence goes on along the minus strand of CAYFMX010000003.1, from coordinate 43,537 downwards.
ATCATCATTATTTGTGTGTTGATTGCGTCGATTATCGAATGTTTCCTGATTTTGCCGGGACATTTAAACCATCATGCTTTCTCGTCCAAACGCAAACTGGAAACCTCCAATTTCCGCCAAAAACTGGATGATGGATTTGAACGTTTTCGCTCCAATAGGTTTCGTCCGATGATCACCTGGGTTGTCCATCATCGTTGGACGACCATCACCAGCGCAATCAGCATTTTTATTTTGAGCATCGGTTTGCTGGCAGGTGGAAAAATTGGCTTCACTTTTTTCCCGTCTCCGGAAGGAAATTTCTTCAACGCCAATGTTGATTTTGTCTCTGGCACGCCAAAAGCACGAGTCGACCAGTTTATGGTCGATCTGGAAAAAAGCCTCTACCGTGCAGAGGAAAAACTGGGCGACGACTTGCTCGCACATGTAGAGGTGCGCCACGGTGTTTCCGGCTCACGCAACAGAGGTACACAACGTAGTGGCGACCAATTTGGCTCAATTATGATTGAGATGATTCCGGCGGAAGAGCGCACCGTGCGCGTACGGGATTTTATCCGCACCTGGAAACAGGATTTGCCACAGGTTGCAGGGCTGGAAAATCTGGCGATTCAGAAACGCCGACATGGCCCACCAGGAAAAGATGTAGAACTGCGGCTCTCTAGCGAAGATGTGGATCAACTCAAAGTCGCTGCCAACACTGTAAAAACTGCATTACAGCGCATTGGTGGTGTACTCGATGTGGAAGACGATATGCCATACGGAAAAGAGCAGATCGTCTTTTCACTGACGCCAGAAGCAAAATTGCGTGGTCTGTCGTTGCAAGAGATCAGTAACCAGTTACGCACCGCATTTGATGGGCAGATGTTGCAGGTGTATCACCAGAACCGCGAAGAGGTAGAAGTGAGAGTCATTCTGCCAGAAGCGGAACGCGAGCGAATTGAGTCGCTCTATCATTTCCAGTTCATCACAGCAGCTGGCGAAGCAATTCCAATTGTCAATCTAGTGGAATTTGAGCCGCGCAAAGGGTTTGAGGTGATCCGCCATGATCGTGGTGAAATCGCAGCAACGGTCACTGCTGATCTGGATACTGACATTGTCAAAGCCGATACGGTAATTGCACAACTGAAGACGGAAGTGCTGCCAGAAGCAGCGCGTAAACATCATGTGAAATATTCGTTTGAGGGACAAAACACCGACCGCGCCGAAACGCTCGAAAAAATGAAACAGGGCGGCATGGTGGCGTTGCTGCTCATTTATATCATTCTGGCGTGGGTCTTTTCATCCTACGGCTGGCCGATTCTGGTGATTTTGACGATTCCGTTCGGGCTGGTCGGCGCGATTCTCGGTCATTGGCTGATGGGGATGGATATTACTCTGTTGTCACTTTTCGGGTTGTTTGCGCTGGCAGGGATTATGGTCAACAACTCGATTATCCTGATCTCGTTCTTTAAAAAGCTGCGGGAGCAAGGGCTGGAAACCCAAGAGGCGATTATTGAAGCAACTACATTGCGTCTGCGAGCGGTAATTTTGACTTCATTCACCACCGTGGCGGGATTGTTGCCGTTGTTGTTTGAAACTTCATTGCAGGCGCAATATCTGATTCCGATGGCAATTTCAATTTCGTTCGGGCTGATGGTCTCGACGTTTTTGGTGCTGTTTTTTGTGCCGGCGATGCTTTCGTTGTATGAGGGGGCGAGGGCGCGGTTTGAAAAACGTGTTTTTCCGATTTAGCCAGCAAAGATAACTCCTACGTTGCCGATACCGGAATAAAATCAGGTTTTCACACCGATGGATATTGATCACCGCCTCACTTTTTATCATAAACAAGCGACCAGTGCGCGAACACGGTTCCTGCTGTTTGAATATGGCAGCATTTGTGCATTTGAGAAAATTCCAACGCTGGCGCAATTATATGATTCACCGCCTGATAATTTGTTCGTCCACCCTGCTGCGATTCTGCGCAATGCAGAACAAAAACTGAGGTTTCCCGAACATTCACTGATTGCAGTATGAACCAGTTTACCATGCTGGGGATGCCGGAAAGTTATGCTGTAGCTGCTTAAAAAACAGGCTGGAATGGCTCGGAAATAGGGGATATCTTGGTGTGGATATGATTCATGCAACAATGCCAACGTGCACCCCTTTCGCTATTCAACTCAGAAGAAAATTTCGGAATTTATGCTATGTGGTTAAAATTATCCTTCCATTTTTAAAAATATTGTAGATAATGCAAATTTTCAGTCTATTGCCATAATAAAAAAACGCATGATTTCAGATCATGTAAGAAGCAGGGTATTATAGGCAGTAACATAGTATCTAACTTCACCAAAAAAACACATTAGATTAATCTATTGTTCCGAAAGAGCAAGTAATTAGATTAAAATGAGAGTTTTTTTATAATATTATTTGGCGAAAATTTTTCTATGACCCTAAGATGGTCATCATATCTGTTTTTTTCTTGTTATTGTAGATTAATTACTAATATCTTATAAATTCTTGCGCCAAGCATCATAAGGTATTGTTTTTTTTATTGGATTTATTGTATAACAGGGATGTCTTTACATGTTTTAAGTAAAACAAAGGTGTTTACGATGACAAAAATATCAACATGGTCAGCTAATGATATCAACTGGGATATGTTTGATCTCAGCCAGGTTGACCAGCATTTATTAGATTCTATTAAGGTGGCTTGTTTAGTAGAGGCCAGAGGGGATTTATACGGGAAATATCTTCATGATGTTTTTAAAGATGATGACAAATTCAAATCAATTCTAATTGAATGGGGAGAGGATGAAAAAAAACATGGTGATGTATTAAAAAGCTGGATACAGTTAGCAGATCCAAGTTTTGATTTCGATAAGACTTTCCAACGATTTATATCTATGGCTGGCTGGCCTCAGCCAGTGAATGGAAAATCTTTTAGAGGAAATAATCATTCAGAACTAATTTCACGTTGTATAGTAGAATCTGCCACAAGTGCTTTTTATTATTCCACATATGATAAAACAGAAGAACCTCTTCTTAAAGTGATTTGTAAAAATATAGCTAGAGATGAAATAAGGCACTACAATCTATTTAAATCTAAACTAGACTCTGAATATAAAGAAAAACAGTCTTTATTTTCAAAATTAAAAGCAATGACAAGTAGGCTTAGAGAAGCCACAGATGACCAATTATCTATGGCATTCTTTTGTGTAAAGAATGGTGCTGAATATGATCGGTATTCTTGGAGTAAAGCCATGCAGAGAACAATGTTTTCTGTATATAACGAAAAAAGAGCCAATGCATTTATAATGCTAAATCTTAAGCTTCTATTTAATAAACCGAGGCGTATATTGGTTTCAATGGTTTCATGGATTTCGTGGCGCCTAACCAGATTAAATATGGGAGGTATTGTATAATGTCTGTAAAATTTGGAAAAGACAATAGCGGCTCCCCTGAGCATGTAGCTATTCAAATATTTGCTGTTTTACTTATTGCGTTGCCAATCATATTTGCCTTATTGATTAAGGACCTAGTTAAACCAAAGGATTTAATAATCGACGCAGATAAATTCTCTATTGTTTCTTATACAGTTGCTTTATGTTTATATCTTTTTTATCTTGCTAATTATTATAAAGAAATATGGAAAAGATATTATGCGTTAGAGAATGATGCATATTTTTTTAATTTTTATGCTATCACTGTAATTTTAGTAACGGCAATAGGTCTTTTGGCTGATCCTAAATACTGGGGAGTATATATATCTGCAATCCTTCTTATACTGTTTTTCAAAAAAATGAATACTAAACGCTTATATTGGAGGTATGCAGATTCTGTTTTTATGGATGAGTATGGGATTACGGCAGATCAAGCTGTTAATTCCTACAAAAACAATGAATCTATTAAGAAAAATGGAGAAATAATAGAATTACAAGGTGAACATAAAAAATTATTATGTAGATCTATGTTGGCTAGTAGTTTTACAAACAATTTTTTCATCTGGGGTATAATTGTTTTTGGTGGGACTTCATTATCGGTTTCGTATAATGCAGATTCACTGATAAGCAAAGTAATTTCAGATGGGTGGTTTACTGCTTATCATGCAGCAAATTTGATAATTCTGTTGCTTGTGGTTATCTTCTTTGTATTAAAAATTATTGGAGGAATTGAGCGACTTCTAAGGCAGATAGAAGTAGGAGAGTGCCGAGGATTAACAACAATACTTAAAGCACCATGGAAATAAAGATCAATACCTGTAGACTATATCAGTGGTGAGTTCAAAGTTCTCGGTGCAATCATTATTAATATAGTTATTTGAGTTTTTTGTTTAGTGAACTGTGTGTAATACTTACTATAGTTTTGCGTTCTGATCTTTAGGATGAACAAATCAGGATATTATACTCAGTTCACTATCCTTCTAAGATGCGATCCGAAAATTCAAGATCTTCTAGAAATTATACAAATTAACCAGTCATCAAATTTTCCTGATGGAACTTTCCGTAATACAAATGCTGGACGCAATTTACTATGTTTCTGATCCGCATAAGGAAAATCAAGTAGCACAATTTATCCCGGAACAATCACTAAAAACGCTCCTGTAAATCCTCAACTGAATACTCTTCCGGTTCTTCTTCAATACCTTGCACAGCACTCGCAAGAGAAAACGCACGCCATGTTTGCTCTTCTTTATGTTCCGTTTTCATTTTGAGATACCCGACAAAATCCAGCACTTCACGCTGACGTGTTTCAGGTAAAGATTCAACAGTGTGGAAAATTTGTTCGGCAAGCTGCATCAGTCCATCTCATTTTTCTCTAAAAGAAGTTTATATTGCCAAATTAAATAGGTAGAAACCAACGTGTAGTAACGTTCTGAGCACAGGTTCTGTGCTCCAAATTTCCCCTGTCACCTTCACAACAACCCACTCTCCGCACCATTTGTCGCATTACCTACAAAAACAGTACAAAAATCCCACCAACAACTACGAAAAACAGAGAAAAAACACGTTTTTCTGGTCAAAAAAACCAAACTATAATAATTTCAATCTATTGAAATATAAATAGTTTTACCTCCTATCCTCCATCCTTTATCAGCACATAAGAAAACACTGGCACAGGCTTTGCATTTTGTCTCCACAAGAAAGCAAAAGATTGGCTACGGAGAAAATCATGCTGAATTTGACATTGACAGAAAACGCACACAAAGCGATGCGCCGCTTTATTCAAGGCTCCGCAAATCCGGTGGAAGGGGTGCGGATCGCAGTAACCGGTGGCGGCTGTTCCGGGTTGCAGTACGAAGTTTCAATGGTGGAAAAACCAGAGAGCGACGACACAGTTGTGGAACAAGGCATCGTCAAACTATTTATTGACCCGGAAAGCGCGAAATTGCTGGACGGGCTAACCGTTGATTTTGTCGATAGCCTAGATGGAACCGGGTTCAAGTTTGAAAACCCCAATGCAGCAGCCAGTTGCGGATGTGGAAAGTCATTTGCAGCATAAGCAAGCGGGAGAAAGAAGATGTGGGATTATTCAGAAAAGGTACAGGAACATTTTTACAATCCGCGCAATGCCGGTGCAGTAGACGACGCCAATGCAGTCGGTGATGTTGGCTCGCTCTCCTGTGGCGATGCGTTGCGGTTAACACTCAAGGTTGATCCGGAAAACGAGAAAATTCTGGATGCCGGGTTTCAAACCTTCGGCTGTGGATCGGCGATTGCCTCCAGCTCTGCATTGACAGAAATGATCAAGGGAATGACCGTTGATGATGCATTGAAAATTAGCAATCAGGATATTGCAGATTATCTTGACGGCTTACCGCCAGAAAAAATGCACTGTTCGGTGATGGGACGCGAGGCGTTACAGGCAGCCGTTGCCAACTATCGTGGTGAAGAGTGGAAAGATGATCACGAAGAAGGTGCATTGGTCTGCAAATGTTTCGCGATTGATGAAGTGATGATCGAAGAGACTGTCCGCACTAACAATTTGCGCACAGTCGAGGAAGTAACCCATTACACCAAGGCAGGCGGCGGTTGTTCTTCCTGCCACGAAGGGATCGAAGAGATTCTGACCCGTGTGCTGGCAGAAAAAGGGGAGAAATTTGACCCGAACGCCGTACCGGGTGAGGTGAAAAAACCGGCTTCAAAATTGAACAATCTCCAGCGTATCAAGCGCATTGAAGAACTACTGGAAGAGATCCGTCCGAATTTGCGCCGGGACAATGGCGATGTGGAACTGATCGAGGTCGATGGACGCAATATTTTCGTCAAGATGACCGGAGCATGTGCTGGTTGCCAGATGGCAGCCGTTACCCTAGAAGGTATCCAGCAGCACCTAGTGGAAGGGTTAGGCGAATTTGTTCAGGTATTACCTGCGGAAGAGTTAGCTCGCCGCAATGCAGGAGGTGCATCATGAGCAACGACACCAATGCCGGGATTTATCTCGACAACAACGCGACCACGATGGTTGCACCAGAGGTCGTCGAAGAGATGTTGCCATTTTTCAGTGAGCAGTTTGGCAACCCGTCCTCAATGCATCAGTTTGGTGACAAGGTTGGACGTGCGATGAAAAAGGCGCGTCAGCAAGTGCAAATTTTGCTGGGTGCGGAACATGATTCTGAAATTATTTTCACTTCGTGTGGTACAGAATCGGACTCCACAGCAATTTTATCGGCATTAAAAACGCAACCAGACCGTAAGGAAATTATTACGACCGTTGTTGAACATCCAGCAGTGCTGAGTTTGTGTGAATATCTTGAAAAGAAAGAAGGCTATACCGTCCATTATTTAAAAGTCGACAAAAAAGGTCGGCTCAATATGAATGAGTATTACCGTCTACTTTCGGATCGCGTCGCAATTGTCTCTGTGATGTGGGCAAACAACGAAAGCGGAACGCTCTTTCCAGTCGAAGAGATGGCAGAAATTGCCCGTTCTGCGGGTGTTCTGTTCCATACAGATGCAGTGCAAGCAGTCGGTAAAGTACCGATCAATTTGAAAGAGACCAATATTGATATGTTGTCGCTCTCTGGTCATAAGCTCCATGCGCCGAAAGGAGTCGGTGTATTGTATTTGCGTCGTGGCGTACGTTTTCGTCCATTTTTACGCGGTGGTCATCAGGAACGGGGTCGTCGTGCCGGCACAGAAAATAGTGCTTCGATTATTGGCCTCGGCAAAGCGTGCGAGATGGCGATGGCTTCTTTAGAAGCGGAAAAAACTGCCGTGAAAGCGCTACGCGACAAATTGGAACAAGGGATTCTGGACAAGGTGTCCCATTGCTTCGTGACAGGCGATCCCGCCAATCGCCTGCCAAATACGTGCAATATTGCGTTTGAATATATTGAGGGTGAAGCGATTTTATTACTGCTGAACAAAATGGGCATTGCCGCCTCCAGTGGTTCAGCCTGTACCTCTGGTTCACTGGAACCATCTCATGTCATGCGGGCGATGGATATTCCGTTTACCGCGGCGCATGGTTCAGTACGTTTTTCACTGTCACGCTATAACACGATGGAAGAGGTTGAACGGGTCATTGAGGCAGTGCCGCCCATTGTCGCGCAACTCCGTAAGCTCTCTCCCTACTGGAAAGATGATGGTCCGGTAGAAAATCCGGAAGAGGCATTTGCACCTGCTTATGCATAATTGCTGATTTTCAAGATTTTTATTTCTAAAAGTTTGTTGTTTGTACTTTCTCCTTTGATGTTGTTGTGTTTAACCGCAGTTTAGGCTGCGGTTTTTTTTGCTGATTCAGAATGGATTCAGATTTGCCAATCTTCGAGTTGCAAATCGGGAACACGTGCAAATTCGCGGATATTGTGGGTAACCAAGGTTAAATCGTGCTCCAAAGCGATGGCTGCAATAAGTGTATCGAATGGGCCAATCAGTGTTCCTTGTTGTTGCAGATGCGCTTTAATTTCACCGAATTTCTGTGCTGCGCCGTCATTGAAATCCATTGATTTTGTTCCGGCAAAAAATTTGCGCAATATTTGTAGTGATTTTTCCCGTTGCTGGCTTTTCATTGCGCCGAACAACAATTCAGCTTTCACAATCGCGCAGAGGCGAATTTGGCTGGGTTTTACTTGTGCAAACCTTGTATATACCGGAGAGTCGGGATTGTTGATCAACGCAATACAGGCGTTGGTATCCAGCAAGTATCGTTTCATAACAATTCTAACCGTTCTTCAAACTCGCCTTGTGGCTGTCGTTCTAGCGGACAATCTGCAAGTGCGCCGGAAATTTCATCCAGAAACCCTTCTGGCCAGTGGTCTTCATCGTCTGATGTTGTTGTTTTCCCCAATTTGTCCAGTGCTAACCGGGAAAGCCATTGGCTTGCCGATTCACCGCGTTGTTTGGCGGTTTCTACCAGTTCCCGATAGGCAGGATCAGGGATATTAATGGTTAATTCCATGATTTTTTTTACCTTTTGTTATCAATTCTTTATCTGTCAATTCTTTATCAATTACGCAACAGGTAATCGTTGAATTCACGAATATTTGTATTCGACGAACGAGAAAGCTTCACTCACCCAAATGGAATCATTCTACAAAATCTTTGATGTCGCCTTCCCGACAAATTCAGTCTTGATCACCATTTTTACCGCTATTTTTTCTATATCCTGAATATAGCCCAAATCAACGGTAATCCCTAGAAAACAGGGGATATTTTCCCGGATTTACCATTCGTACAAGCCACTGGCACAAGGTTTGCTTTTCTTTTCTGCAACGGAAAAGGATCAGGCAATGCAAACCAAAATTTCCAACCAGAATTCCAGGATCACAGTGAACGACACCACGCTTCGCGATGGTGAACAGTCGGCGGGTGTTTCGTTTTCGCTGGAAGAGAAACTGGCGATTGCGCGTGCACTGGATCAGTTGGGTGTGCCGGAACTGGAAGTCGGTATTCCAGCAATGGGTGTAGAAGAACTGGAATCCATTCAAGCTGTTGCAGAGGTTGTCGAACACGCAGAACTAATGGTCTGGTGTCGGATGTGTAGTTCTGACATTGCACAAAGCAAGCATTTGAATGTGCAGCGGATTGATTTGTCGATTCCAGTTTCAGATCAGCAAATCCACAACAAGTTAGGAAAAGATCGCGCTTGGGTTTTGTCGCAAATCGAACATCATGTTGCGGCGGCGCAGGACTTGGGGTTTACGGTCTGCATCGGCGGTGAGGATGCTTCCCGTGCCGATTCCGATTTTTTGAAACAAGTGCTGGAACAAGCCAAAAAACAGGGCGCAGCCCGTTTTCGGTTCGCTGATACTGTTGGAATTTTGGAACCATTCCAGATGTACGAAGTGATGCGTGATTTGCGGTCGGTGACTGATCTGGAGATCGAAATGCACGCCCACGATGATTTGGGGTTGGCAACTGCGAACACCTTGGCAGCAGTTCGGGGCGGTGCGACGCATGTGAATACAACGGTTCATGGCCTTGGTGAGCGTGCAGGCAATGCACCACTGGAAGAGGTGGTGATGGGATTGCGCCGTTTTTTCGGTCAGACACATGGGCAAACACACGAAATTGATATGACCCGCTACACGCAACTTTCCCGTCTGGTCGAACAAGCCTCCGGGCGAAAAGTGGGATGGCAGAAGAGTCTGGTTGGTGATGGTGCGTTTACCCATGAAGCAGGTATCCATGTCGATGGATTGATGAAGGATCGGTTGAACTATCAAGGTGTTGATCCTTCTGAAATTGGGCGCGAACACCAGATTGTACTAGGGAAACACTCTGGTAGCAGGGCGGTGGCACAGGCATATGCAGAACTGGGAATTCCAATCTCACGCCAGCAATCAGCGCAGTTGCTATCGCGTGTTCGTTTGCATACTACACGACATAAACAGCCTCCGACACAACAGGATTTACAACAATTTTATCTGGAAGAAGCATGAAAGATTTACTCGATTTTGAGGCTGATACGCTCTATTTCGATGAGCCGCTGAGTGACGAGGTGCAACATCAATTGGATCTTGCGGCAGAGCAATATGGCACTCCGGACGCAGAACAGGCGTTGCTACAAGCCTATTTTCTGGAACCGGAACATCCGTTGGTGTTGGTCGCGCTCTATCGCTACTTCTATTACCAGCATCGTTTGGAAGAAGCGTTGCTGGTGGCAGATCGCGTGTTGCGGGTGTTTGCACGACGGCTGCGGCTGCCAGAGTCGTGGCAGAAACTGGACAAAATCCGTTTTGGCGGCGGCGTGATGGTTTCAATGACGATGATTCGTTTTTACTTGCTGGCGTTAAAAGGGGCGGGGTATCTCGAATTGCGGTTGGGACGTCACCTATCGGCAATTGCACGGTTGAAAAAGGTATCTGAATTCGACAAGGAAGATCGACTCGGTGTTCAAGCATTAATGAAAGTCGCGCAGATGGCGGTGGATCAGGAAAAAGGCGTGGCGGCGGCTTGAGTATGGGTGGAATCAATCCGGTGGTTAAAACCACCGTCTTTACGCTATTTCCCCGCTGGGGAAAGCACTGGGATTGAATTGAACAGAAATTGTCAAAATTCACATTTGATCCCAATTTGATCCCATCGGGATCGGAGAATCTAGCCAGTGGTTTTAACCACTGGCAAATTGAAAGAGACACAAGGAAAAAACAATGAGTGCAAAAAGCGAATTTGATTTGGATCTGGAAGAACTTGAGAGTGCGGAAGATTTTCTCGACTATTTCCAGATTGATTATGATCCAGCAGTAGTGCATGTGAATCGTCTGCATATTTTGCAGCGCTTTCATGATTACCTCAATGGTGCAGGAGAGATGCCAGCCATCGAACAGACACGTCGCAAAATGTATGCAGGATTATTGTTTCGTGCCTATAGCGATTTTGTTGACTCTGATGCGCTGACGGAAAAAGTATTTAAAGTTTTTAAAATGCAGGAGCAGGTTTACAGCATGCCCTTGTCTGACTTTAAAACGTCTGATTTTAAATCGTCCGGTTTTCAATCAGCCGTGCCTGCGTAGTTTTAGGATTGAACAGAGCAGAAAATCATGCGTCCAAAATTTGAATATGGTGAAGCGGTACGGGTGATCCGCAGTTTGCGCAACGATGGAACCTATCCGGGCGAGCCGACAGGAAAATTGCTCGTGCGTCGGGGTAGCGTTGGTTATGTGCGCGATGTTGGCACTTTTTTGCAAGATCAACTGATTTACTCCGTCGATTTTATGGACGCAGGGATCATGGTCGGATGTCGCGAACAGGAATTGCAACCGGAAAGCGAACCATGGATTCCGAGTTTGTTTGAATTTCGTGACAAGGTGACGCCGAAAATCCCGCTCGGGATTCAAGGCGAAATCATCGCTCAACCAGGGGATGAGGGTGAAATTGAAAAAACGCTCACCGAGTCGCCAGATAGTGTCCGGTATTACGTCCGCTTTCATGGGCGGACGCTGCAGATACCGGAAAAAGCACTGGAATTGTTACCTGTAAAAGAAACAGTGGACGATGAAAATGGTGTTGATTTATCCCATCAGCTCGGTGAGCCTAGTGTGCAAAATTTGCAAGAGATGAGAGGTGCAGGATGATTGCTGTTTCCAAAGCGCAAGCCAGAGCTAGCCGGCAAGAAAACCGAGCAAAGAACCGACAAGGTACACAGAGAAAAATGTCGCGTCGTAATTCTCAGCATCAACAGCGTGATCCTTATCCGCTGGAATTCAATTATCACTTGTTACGCCATGCGTTGGAGAAATTTCAGAAAAATCCAGGGCAACTGGAGGCGGGCGCATATCAGCAGACTCTTCAGAAAGCGCAGGAAAGTTTTGACTTGGAATCGCTGGTACTCAATGCACCAGAAGCGGGAAAAGTGGTCATTCCGGATCAGCAAATTGATCAGGCAGTACAGGAAGTGGCTGCACGCTACGAGGATAATGAAACTTTTACGCAGGATTTACAATCCAATGGCCTAAATCGAAAAGGATTACGCCGTGCGTTGCATCGTGAATTGCGATTTGATGGTGTGATGCAAAAAGTTGCTGCGTCTGCTGCGCAAGTGAATGAAATTGATGTGCGTCTCTTTTATGAAATGCATCGGGAGCGTTTTGAAGCGTCAGAGTTGCGTATGGCACGTCATATTTTGATTACGGTCAATCCCGATTTTCCAGAAAACAAGCGCGATGTTGCGTTGAAGCGCATCAAAAAAGTGGCCAAGCAGGTGGCTCAAAAACTTGAGCAAACTGGACAGTCTGGAAAGAAAAATACGGGCGATCTGTTTGCGAAATTCGCGACGCAATATTCTGAATGCCCGACTGCAATGCAGGAAGGCAAACTGGGTGAAGTGAAACAGGGACAGCTTTATCCAGAACTTGATCAGCATCTGTTCCAGATGGCAGAAGGCGAAATCAGTACCATTTTGGAATCTGAATTGGGTTTTCATCTGTTGCTATGTGAACAAATCAAACCCGGCAAGAAGATTTCTCCAGAGCAGGCAGAACCAACGATCCGCAAGATTTTGCAGCAACGTCAGCAGCGCAATTGTCAGAAGGCGTTTCTGAATCGTCTGAAACAGGAAGCGGTATGAGCGAATTTCGTCCTCATTGTTCCTTTTGCGGCCAGGAACAGAACGCCGATATTCCACTGATTGCCGGGGAAGAGGGGCATATTTGCGAGGCGTGTGTACGGCTGGCGGCGCAGGTCGTGGGCAGTTGGGGGCGCAAACGTGCGGTGATGAAGCCGTTGCAACAGTTGCCGAAACCGACCGAACTGAAAGACCAGTTGGATCAGCATATTATCGGGCAGGAATTGGCGAAAGAGACGCTTTCAGTTGCAGTCTATAATCATTACAAACGCCTTCATCTGGAGAATCGCGGCACACAACTCAAAATTGGTACCGATGGCGTAGAGATTGAAAAATCGAATGTGTTGCTGCTCGGGCCATCAGGAACCGGAAAAACGCTGCTGGCGAGTACGTTGGCGAAAATTGTTGGCGTGCCGTTCATCATTGCAGATGCGACAACGCTGACGCAGGCAGGGTATGTCGGCGAGGATGTGGAGAGCATCATCAACCGATTGCTGGATCGTGCAGAGGGTAATGTCGATTTGGCGGAATGGGGCATTGTTTACATTGATGAAATCGACAAATTGGCGCGTGCAGGCGAAGGCGTGCATGGTTCGCGCGATGTTTCTGGCGAAGGTGTGCAACAGGCATTACTGAAATTGGTTGAAGGGACACGCGTCAAGGCGAAGGGTGTGAAAAGCCGTAAAGGCGACAAGAGCGATAATGAGGGGTGGGTCGATACGCGCAATATCCTTTTCATTGCTGGTGGTGCGTTTTCCGGGTTAGAAAAACTGTTGGAAAAACGCCTCAATAAAGGCAGACGCGGGATCGGTTTTCATGCCGATTTCACCGAACCGGTCATCATCGGAAAGGACGGGAAAAATTCGCCGCACCTGTTTGAGGAAGTACAACCAGATGATTTACGTCATTTTGGGCTGATTCCCGAACTGATTGGGCGTTTTCCAATTGTCACTGCGCTACATGCGCTGGATGAGGAGGCGTTGGTCAAAATTCTTACCGAGCCAAAAAATGCATTGACCAAGCAGTATCAGGAACTGTTTGCGTTTGATGAGATTCAGCTTGATTTTACGGATGAAGCGTTGCATGCAATTGCAAAACAGGCAATGGAGCGCGGAACCGGTGCACGTGGTTTGCGTGGGGTATTAGAAGCGTTGTTACGCAAAACGATGTTTGAGGTTCCGGTGCTGGAAAATGTGGAGTCCTGTTGTGTCGATGAATCTACAGTGACAGAAGAGGATGGTGAGGTGAAGGTTCTTTTTCAGCAGACTGAGCAGTAAGTTTTCTCTGCTCGCCATTAGAGTAGTTGGAATTTCTTCCTGCAGAATCGGGAAATTTTGTTGCTGCTGTCGGTTTTTGAATCTTCTTATTCAACAGGAAGATGAAATTGAGCAATAGATAGAGACAAATTCATTATTCTCCAGAATGAATCACTTAAAACAAGAGACTGTAAACAAGATTGTGTAATTGCTTATCCTTCATCTTATACAGGAGATAAGCAAAATGAACAAACAAGCAATCGAAGCGCTGGCGCATGAGGCAGCCAAAACCATCAAAACAGAAAAAGACCTGAGTGATTTTTCGCAGATGCTCAAGAAAATCACCATAGAGGCAGCCCTGAATGCCGAATTGGATGATCATCTTGGGTATGACAAGTACCAGCCATCCAACAGCAGCAATAGCCGCAACGGCTATTCGGGAAAAACACTGGTCACCGAAGACGGTTCCTTTGAAGTAGATATTCCACGAGATCGGGAAGGTTCTTTTGAGCCGCAGATTGTCAAAAAGCATCAGACCCGATTGACAGGGATGGATGACAAAATCCATTGCCTGTATGCCAAAGGGATGAGCACTCGCGAAATCGTCGCCAGTTTTCAGGAGATGTATGATGTGGACGTTTCCCCCGCACTGATTTCCAAAGTAACCAATGCAGTGATGGAACAGGTGATCGAATGGCAATCTCGTCCCCTGGATGCGATTTATCCGATTGTTTATCTGGATTGTATCGTGGTCAAAATCCGCCAGGAGAAGCGGGTCATCAACAAATCAATTTATCTGGCACTGGGCGTCAATCTGGAAGGCCACAAGGAATTGTTGGGCATGTGGCTGTCCGAAAATGAAGGTGCGAAATTCTGGCTCAATGTTCTGACTGAACTGCAAAACCGCGGGGTAAAAGATATTCTAATTGCCTGCGTGGATGGCTTGAAAGGCTTTCCGGATGCGATCAATACCGTATTCCCGGATACGCAAATCCAGCTTTGCATTGTCCACATGGTGCGCAATTCCCTGAAGTTTGTGCCGTGGAAAGATTACAAGGCGGTCACCGCCGACTTGAAGCGGATTTACTCGTCTGTCACTGAAGAGGAGGCCTTGCTGGAACTGGATAAATTTGCAAAACAATGGGATGGAAAATACCCGCAAATCAGCCGCAGTTGGCGAAATTGTTGGCAGAACCTGAATACACTGTTCAACTATCCAGCAGAGATTCGTAAAGCAATTTACACGACCAATGCGATTGAGTCGCTCAACAGCGTAATCCGTAAAGTAACCAAAAAACGGAAACTATTCCCTTCCGATGACTCGGCTAGAAAAGTCGTTTATCTGGCGGTTCAGGAGGCATCGAAAAAATGGACAATGCCGATCCGCAACTGGAAGAGAGCACTGAACCGTTTTATGATTGAATTCGAGGATCGGCTAACCGGTTTTGTATAAACTGCAGTTACACAAAATTATTTACAGTCTCTAAAACAATTTTTTAAATAAAGTGACCAGGGTTCGCCTAAGCCCTGGTCGGGAAGTATTATATTTTCATTAAATGCTTCCTAGTGCATGTGTGTGTGGTTGCATACAACCATAAAGTCAGACGAAGCACTGCTTCTCAGTATACTTCTTTACCATATTTTTCGTCTAGTGCTTTTGTAATATCGAATCCTGTCCATGCTGTAAACCAAAGATGTTTTTTTATATAGTCTTTCGTTTCTTCATTTCTTATTTTTTTATAAGAAAATAATTTTTCTTTTGTTGTATTTGAAACATAAGGGCACGATATTGTATCGAAAAATAAAAATGTCAATTCTGTATCATTTTTGTGAGTATTACATTTGACTGCAAATTTATCTAAAATTATCTTTTCCACAAAACTCCTAAGAGTATTGTATTTTGTTTTTCTTTCTATATAAAAAAGAATCATTATTATAGAAAAATAATTTAGATTATATTCTGTTTTGTATTCTCCCTGATCATTTTTTATTCTAAAATAATGTGCAAGATTTTTCTCATCTATCTTGTATTCTTTTCCTAGTTTCTGTAAAGATGTCAATAAGAAATTTGTCTCTAGCTGTGTATATTTAGAGCTTTTATTCTTTTTCATAATATTTTTTGACTCATCAAAAATCAATTTTTTTATTCTATCAGAAGAGTCACTGGAAAAATTCTCCATTAAAATAAACGTTAGCTCCAATATTCTACATAACTTTATGGTGGAATTAAATTTTGGATTCATATAAAAAATAAAAAACACCAACCTTAGAATAGAAATAGAAAAATTCACAATCATCTTTTCTGTGCAAGGAGAAAATCTATATTGTTTGATTATTTTTTTATATTTTTTCTCTATCAATGAAAAAGTATAGTTTGTTATCATTGAATATTCAGTATTGTTTTGTTTAAGAATGGATTTTAATCTAACTATTAATTCTTTATCATTAATATACACATGGTATGTTTTTTCTCTTTCTTTATCTTGGGTTAATTCTTCTTTATAAGATATTTTTTCTTCAAATAACGCGGATATTTCATTTTTTGATATTGTAATACCTGTAATCATTGGTTTTTCATACAGTGTGGTTTTTTCATGATTAATAGAAAGCTTGAATTCTCTAAGTGAGTGTGACAGCTCTGCGATTAAAAGATCCTTATCACGACTATCATTGTAAAATATAAAATAATCATCAACATACCTGAAGATTTCGTAATCAACTCTATGCTGAATATCAATTTCATCTAATTTCTTTTGTACATTTATATCATTTTTTTGAAAAATCAATTCTGAAAATATCCTAGAAAATTCTGGACCAATAATTATTCCATTAGTTTCAGAATGATTCATTTGCTGCATCAGAACATCAAATTTCCCGGAAAATGTATGTTTCGATTCTTTCAGATTATATTTAACGGAATCTTTTCCTAGTATTGCCCAGCAAATAGAATGTGTATATATGCTATCAAAACATTTAGATATGTCTAATTTTAGAAGATAATTGTATTTTTTTTCACAAGAATGAAATTTATTGGACTCATAAAACTCATGAATATTTCCATGTTTTTCATATTTAAAAAATGTTTTTAAACTTTCATATTCTTTTCCTGATATTTCAATATCATGATCAGATTTATTTAATTTTAAGTAGTGAAGGGAATCTTTGTAATAAATATAGCTGGCTGCTTTGACAGGCTTTCTGATGGAAAATTCACTTTTTGAAGAAAAATAAGTGATCAAATTTTTATATTGATCATAAAAATCTATTACAAAAATCTGATTTCTTGGGTGCGGGATAGATAGCTCTCTGAACTCAGATTTTTTATGGTCTATTTTATATCCAAAAGGAACTGTGGCTTTAGTGTTTGTAATTGATAGGCATGTTTCTATTTCTTCTTCCACTTCTCCTGAAAAAATCACAGAGAATATTTCTTTTTCTTGTAGACTGGAATTACTGAAATCTATTTTTCCATGTTGGTATGAAATTTTGCTTTTTGTTAAAAAATTAAAAAAATATCTATTTGAAAAAATCAATGGAATTTCATATGGTAAAGTATCTGATAAAACACATAATTCTTTTTGTTTTCTTATTTTTATTTTTTTGTTATGCATTTTTCCAAACCTTCGTTATTCCCTGAATATCAGACAGGGAAAAATTATAAAATATCTTATTATTAAATCCTTTTTCAAAGGATAAAGAATTTAATTTTTTCTTGAGTTTTTTATCTTCTATTTTTTCTATTTCTCTTTTTAAGAAATGATCTATTGATTTTATTTTTTTTATTTTATTAACATATTTGTTTGAGAAATATATCCCAACAAGCACATGTTTTTTGTCATTCTTCAATCTGGTATTTCCAGTTAAAAATCTTATTCTATTTAACAAGATGGATTTAGAGTCTTTAGGGTTTCTATTTTTATAGCTTTCATAAGAATTAAATGATAATGCAATCCTTTTTTTGTATTTTTCTATTTTATTAGAGCTTAATTGTATGCAAATTTTTCCTGAGGAAGATGATAATTGATAACCCAAATATTCAAAGCTGTTATTTTTTTCTTTGCCAAAGTGCATTATTTTTGTTTTTTTGTCGTCTAATTCATGCATACTAAGAGAACATTTTTCTATTATTTTTTTTGTTTCCTCATATATTTTTTCTTCTTCATTACAGTTTGGCTTAGATGTTTCTACAATTAAAATATCATCGACATACCGTGAATAGTACAAAACATCTTCCTTGCTTTTTATCTGTCTATCAATAGATCGCATATACATTTCTGATAAGTAGGCACTAATACCAATTCCTCTAGGTATTCCAATTTTATTTTCATTTCCAGATAATTTATTGTATTCGAAAAATATATTTTTTATCAAAAAAATTGATTTTCTACTAAGAAGATAGTCTGAGTCTATTTTTTCTATGATTGTTTTTTGTGGAATACTTTCATAAAAAGATTTTATATCTGTTTTTAATGCAATTTTTGGGAATTCATCTGATAATATTTCTTTTATTTGAGATATTATCTCATCTCGATTTGACTGTTTGATCTTATAGGTCTTTTCAAAATTCCTTTGCAACTGCTTCATAGCGAAATAAGCGCAAGGAGAATTTGATATAAAATAAATCAATTTCCCTTTTATATCTTTCTCTTTAATTTCAAAAGAAAATTTTTTCTCTGAGACTTTTGAGCTAATACCTTTCAGTTCTTTCATTAAAAAAAATTCTTTTTCTATTTTCAGTTTGTCTTTCTTCTCATGTAAGGGCTTTATTTCATTTTTATCTTGTGTTTTTTTTATTTCATATGAAATATTTTTAATTTCTCTTGTTATCTTAGAAACTTCAGGAAAGAATTTTTCTAAATTTGCACCTTTTCTATTTTCTCGATCAAAAATTTTTCGAAAATTTTCCGCTGAAAAAGACTGATCTAGCATATTTAAATCTCCATTAGATTTATGCTTATAGTGTACTATTGTTGAAATAATTAGAATCTATCGTTTTATAGTAATTCTAGCCGTTTTTCAAATTCACTTTAAAGAGTGCCTGAAAATTAGCAAGGTGCTGAACCATTTTGCGCTGAAAGCTAAGCTCGATATCAAAGCAGTGAAGATAGATTTTAAGCAGTTGCAAGTGGTTAGAACTGCCTAATATCAGTATGTAATTTATTGAAAATAATGAGTAGAAATTTTAGAAAATGGACTTTTTCAGAGGTTCCTTAAGATTGCATTTTGAAACACTTGTCACAAACCAAACAACCACCCAACAATCCACAAAAAAACGCTGTCTTTGATTGTACAATTCTCAATTTTCTGTCTTTCAATAAAAAGCGCAGACCTAAAAATTCCTATCTCCGCCGCAAGCAACGGAGTTTTACGGAATTTTTTCCTTCGGATCATCCTGCGCTCAAATTACAACAAAAAAAACTATGGGCTTTCAGCCCATTAGCTATCCAGCTCGGGGGCAAGCCCCCAAGATTTACGCTACGCGGTTAAAAACAAGGACGGCAGCAGCGGCACACTGTACACTGTACCTCGTCTGTAGCCGGTTGGATGCGGGATGGGACGAAATCACAACAACCTACCAAAAACGGTGGCACGTTGAAGTTTTCCACAAATCGCTCAAATCCAACGCGGCCTTTGCCAAATCACCGGCCTACAAGCCGAAAACCCAAGCCAACCACCTGTTTGCATCCATTGTCTCCGTCTTCAAAATGGAAAAGCTGAAAATCAGCACCGGACTGAACCATTTTTCCTTGAAGGCGAAGCTTTATATGAAAGCGATCAAGAGTGCTTTTGAAGGACTACAAATGATTCGGGTTGCGTAACTTCAGTTAAGAAGCTGTTTGGAAATTCCCGAGATTAGTGCGAATCTGGGGTTTTGTCGACCAAAGAGGTAATCATGAACCAAAAAAACGGAAAAAGCGTTATCCAAGCAATCTGAGTGAGGGCTCACGCCTGTTGTTGGGTCATCTGCCCGGTGGGTGCAAAAAATTACGGAAAATCTGGGTCGATGGCGGATACCGTGGCCAGTTGGTTAAATGGGTTGCGGCGCGTTTCAGGTTTGTTCTGGAGGTGGTTTTACGCCCGAAAGAAACCAGGAAGTTTGTGTTGCTGCCCCGCCGTTGGGTAGTTGAACGTACTTTCGGCTGGCTGAACCATTCCCGCCGCCTCAGCAAATTTTACGAACGACAGACCCGTACGGACGAAATCTGGATGTATATCGCCATAACACGCATCATATTGGCCAGACTGGCCTAAGTTGTGAGTTTCCAAACAGCTTCTAAGGCATTAGAACTCAATCCACCTTACGCAACACCGTATCCGTCGCCTCTGGCAACAAATCAGGATAATCCCGCGTATAGTGCAGCCCCCGACTCTCCCGACGCGCCAACGCAGAACGGATGATCAATTCCGCCACCTGCGTCAGATTGCGCAGCTCGATCTGGTTGTTGGAAACACGGAAGTGTTTGTAATACTCACGAATTTCATGCTGCAGCAACTCGACACGGCGCAACGCACGTTCCAGCCGCTTGGTGGTACGAACAATACCGACGTAATCCCACATAAAGCGACGCAATTCCTCCCAGTTGTGCGAAACCACCACCTCTTCGTCTGAATCGATCACCCGACTCGCATCCCACGGCGGAATGGCCAGGCTAGCAATGGCTTGCTGCTGTCCCCGCTGAATCGCATTGATCTGCTCCGCTGCTGCTGTTGCAAACACCAGACATTCCAGCAGCGAATTGCTCGCCATGCGGTTCGCACCGTGCAGTCCCGTGTGTGCCACCTCTCCGACCGCATACAATCCCGGAATATCGGTTGCTCCGTTCAAATCTGTCACGACCCCACCACAGGTATAGTGCGCTGCCGGAACAACGGGGATCGGGCGCTGCGTCATATCAATCCCAAATTCCAGCAAACGCTTATTAATTTTTGGAAAATGACCATGGATAAATTCTGTCCCTTTATGACGAATATCCAACAACAAATGTCCTACGCCCAACCGCTTCATTTCGTGGTCAATCGCACGGGCGACAATATCGCGAGGAGCCAGCTCTGCGCGTTCATCGAAACGATCCATAAAGCGTTCGCCATTCGGCAATAGCAACTTTCCACCCTCACCGCGTACCGCCTCGGAAATGAGGAATGATTTTGCCTCACGATGATAAAGGCAGGTCGGATGGAACTGGTTGAATTCCATATTGGCAATCCGACAACCGACCCGCCACGCCATCGCAATGCCATCGCCAGTCGAAATGTCCGGATTGCTGGTGTAGAGATACGCCTTGCTGGCACCACCCGTCGCCAGCACCACATGACGCGTCTTGAACAACGCCACCTGATCCTGTTTCCGATCCAGCACATACGCGCCGACCACGCCATCTTTCATGCCATAGGGCAAAAATTGCGCAAGATCCGCCGGTTTCCCGGTTTTCTTCGCCTGCTTCTCCGCCCGTTTTTTCAGCTTGTGGGTCGTGATCAAATCCACCGCAATATGATGTTCAAACAGATCAATATTGCCCCGTGCGCGAACTTGCCCGACCAACGTAGTCTCAATCGCCTCGCCCGTCGCATCTGCCGCATGAATCACCCGGCGAAAGCTGTGCCCCCCTTCTCGGGTCAGATGAAGCGGCGCATCGGGATTATTATCAACATGCGAGAAATTGACACCGGCATCAATCAGTTTCTGAATCGCCGGTTTTGCTCGCTCTACCGTGAAGCGGACAGCATTTTCATCACACAATCCTGCACCTGCATTAAGCGTGTCTTGAATGTGGGACTCGACCGAATCCTCACTATCCAGTACGGCCGCCACACCACCTTGAGCGTAAAAGGTAGAACTTTCTGTCACTTCCAGCTTGGAAAGAATCGCAATGCGCAAAGCCGGATCAAGATGAAGCGCAGTAGTTAAACCCGCCGCACCACTGCCGAGAATCAAAACATCATATTCATGCGCTGCCAATGCTATTTCTCCCCGCCCGGTTCATCCATTTTGATCAAATCGATTAAATATAAAGACGCGCTTTTTACCACAAAGCACGGACGGACGTTACAATCAAACTTTTAGCGTGCTCAACTCAAAACCAGTCTAACACCAATCCAAAGTGCAGGCTCAAGATGGAAAAAACAATACAAACCCTCCCGATACAGGAAGTTTTCGACCAGTTCATGCAAGTTCCGGAACACGAAATTGCAGAAATTCTGGATGGCACACTGTATACGCAACCGCGTCCAGCGACACGGCACGCCCGCACCTCTTCCGCATTAGGCAGCAAAGTAACCACTCCTTTTGATTTTGGCGAAAATGGCCCGGGTGGTTGGATTATTTTAGATGAGCCTGAACTGCATCTCGGCGATTTACCCCAAATTCTCGTCCCCGACCTTGCCGGCTGGCAACGCGAACGGATGCCACAAATCCCGGACACCACGTGGCTGGAACTCGCGCCAGATTGGATCTGCGAAGTGCTCTCCCCCTCCACTGGAATGCGTGACCGTACAATCAAATTGCCGATTTATCTACAAGAAGGCGTTGAATGGGCATGGCTGATCGACCCGGATCAAAAAACACTGGAAGCGTTCCACGCGGAAAACAGATATTGGGTGCTGCTTGGTGTTTGGGCGGAAAATGCGGTGGCGCGGATTCCACCGTTTGATGCCATTGAGTTGCCGCTGGAAGTATTGTGGATTTGATGGTCAATCCTCCGTTGGCATTGCCTTGGCAGGTGCGGTACGATTCGCGGGTTTTAATTGATCGATCTTGAATCCATTTTCACGAACCAAAGGACAAACACATCATGAGCTTGACGAGCTTCCTCATTTCCGACGCAATAGCTGAAGCGGGCGCAGCCGCAGAAGAACCTTCCCTGCTGGTTAGTCTCGCACCGATGATTATCCTTTTTGTCATCTTCTACTTCCTGCTAATCCGTCCACAACAGAAAAAGACCAAAGAGCACCGTAAGCTGGTCGAAGCACTGGGCAAAGGCGATGAGGTGGTTACTGCTGGCGGCATCCTCGGCAAAATTCGCGACGTATCCGATGATTTTCTGGAAGTGGAAATTGCCAATAATGTGCAGATCAACATTCAGCGTCATCAAATTGTACAGTTGATGCCAAAAGGTACATACAAGCCTTCTAGTGCCAAGTAATCAAAGTAATAATTTAATAATTCAAACTGAATTTTTAAAACTGTTATCCACTTCCGGGTTCTCGTAAATCCAACTTGATTGACAAGTTGACTGACTTGAGAATCCGGAAAATCTCCCTTTCGGGAGAATCCTGAAAAGTTCTGTAAAGAGTTCTGATTTCCCAACTTCCGGTGTCCCGCCCATGATGAACCATTATCCAATCTGGAAAAATTTGCTGATTGCGACCGTTGTGTTGATTGCCGCGCTCTATGCGTTACCGAATATCTACGGGGAAGACCCGGCAGTGCAGGTCTCCTCGGCAAACCGGGGCGGCATCCCGATTGCTGTGCAGTCCAACCTCACGGCATTGCTGGAGCGTAAAGGCATCCCATTCAAGCAGGTGGAAACGGGCGAAGACCAGAAAAAACTGCTAGTGCGCTTCAACGACACTACAGAACAGTTGAAGGCGTTGGAGGTGATTCGCACCGAATTGGGCGATGATTATGTGGTTGCACTCAACCTGGCGCAAAGCACGCCGGATTGGCTACGTGGCGTGGGCGGTGAACCAATGTATCTTGGACTGGATTTGCGTGGCGGTGTTCACTTCCTAATGGAAGTGGATATGATCGAAGCCGTCAAAAAGGCAGAAGCACGCTATATCAGTGACCTACGTGTTTTAATGCGTAAGGAAAAAATTGGTTATAAAGGGATTGCACGCATCTCAGAGGACGGAATCACGATACGTTTCCGTGAAACAGATGCCTTGGTCACCGCACGCAAACTGATTAAGCGTGACTACCCCCAACTACTGATTTCCGAGGATGAAAATAGCATAGAATTGATTCTGAAAATCAGTGAGCAGACACTCGAAGAGACACGAAAATTTGCCTTGCAACAAAATATCACCACATTACGTAACCGTGTTAATGAATTAGGCGTGGCAGAACCGGTCATTCAGCAACAAGGTAAAGATCGTATTGTCGTACAGTTACCAGGCGTACAGGATACCGCACGTGCGAAAGAAATTCTCGGTGCAACAGCAACGTTGGAGTTCCGTTTGGTTGCAGAAGGTAGAGATGCGGCAGCAGCAGAACGTACCGGACGCGTCCCGCTAGGCGCATTACTCTACAAAGAACGCAATGGTAATCCAGTGTTGTTGCAACGCCGTGTCATTATTGGTGGCGACTCCGTGATGGACGCTGCTTCCGGGCTGGAGCAGGAATCAGGCACACCGGCTGTTTTCATCACATTGGATGGTAAAGGCGCACGGCGCATGACCGCTGGAACTCGCGATAATATTGGCAAACGAATGGCGGTAGTCTTCATCGAAACCAAGAGCCTCACCGAAATGGTTGATGGTCAGCCTGTACGTAAACGCATTAAAAAAGAGGAAGTCATCAATATTGCGGTTATTCGTGACCAATTAAGTAAACGCTTTCAGGTAACAGGATTAGACGGAACAGATGAAGCACGCAATCTTGCATTGTTACTACGTGCCGGTGCATTGGCCGTGCCGATGGATATTGTTGAAGAACGCACCGTCGGCCCAAGCTTGGGGCAAGACAACATTGACCGCGGCTTTATGTCGGTGATGGTCGGCTTCGTGCTGGTGCTGATTTTTATGGCAATCTACTACCGCGTCTTCGGACTGGTGGCGAACATGGCATTGACGTTGAATCTGGTACTGATTGTTGCCGTATTGTCGATGTTACAGGCGACGCTCACCTTACCGGGCATTGCTGGTATCGTCTTGACGGTCGGTATGGCGGTCGATGCCAACGTGCTCATTTTTGAGCGTATCCGCGAGGAAATCCGCTTGGGTAACACGCCGCAAGCGAGTATCCATGCCGGTTATGAAAAAGCGCTCTCAACGATTGCAGATGCCAACATTACCACGTTGATTGCAGCGATTGTGCTCTTCGCATTTGGCACCGGGCCAATCAAGGGCTTCGCAATCACCTTGTCCATCGGGATTATCACCTCCATGTTCACCGCGATTTACGGGACACGTGCTGTGATCAACCTGATTTATGGCGGACGTAAGGTTAAAAAGCTTTCGATCTGATGCTCTGATGCATTGAGATAAACTGATTTGACTAGCAGCAGATTCAAATATAGAGATAAAAATTTTAGATAGATTTGGAATAGAAACATGCAAATCCTAAAAGACGGAACCAAGATTGACTTTATGGGCAAACGCAAGATCGCACTGATCTTTTCCAGCGTGCTGTTGCTGGTTGCGATTGGGACGTTGTTTGTGCAGAAGCTCAATTTCGGCATTGATTTTACCGGCGGCACACTGATTGAAGTCGGCTACTCCGAAGCAGTCGAATTGCAGCCCGTGCGCAATGTGCTGGAAGAATCTGGCTTCGGCAGCGCAGTCGTACAACATTTCGGCACAGCGCAAGATGTGCTGATCCGCCTCGCGCCGCAAAAAGGGGTCAAAGCTTCGGAATTGAGCAGTCAAGTATTGGCTGCATTGCGGCAAGTTGGCGACGTAGAGATGCGACGCGTCGAATTTGTTGGCCCGCAAGTGGGTGAAGAACTGACCGAAGATGGTGGTCTGGCGGTGCTCTTTGCACTGATTGCAATCCTGATTTACGTTGCGTTGCGCTTCGAATACCGCTTCGCAATTGGCTCTGTTGCTGCTCTGGTGCATGACGTGCTGATCACAGTTGGTATCTTTTCGCTGTTCCAGATTGAGTTTGATTTAACCGTGCTGGCGGCGGTATTGGCGGTGATCGGTTACTCGCTCAACGACACCATTGTTGTGTTCGACCGTATCCGCGAAAACTTCCGCAAAATGCGCAAAGGTACTGCGATTGATGTGATCAACCAATCGTTGAATCAAACGCTCGCACGTACCTTGATGACTTCTGTCACTACCTTGATCGTGCTATTGGCACTCTTTTTCCTCGGCGGCGAAGTAATCCACAGCTTTGCACTGGCACTAATCATCGGTGTGGTTGTCGGAACCTACTCCTCCATCTATGTGGCAACCAACGCCGCATTGTCATTGGGTATCAGCCGCGAAGATCTGGTCTTGCCGAAAAAAGAGGGTACAGACCAGCCAGATAGTGTGGTTTAGAATGAAATTACTCTACAATTCTGCACATGGGCAAAGCAAATAAAAAAAAGAAAGTAGCGAGTAACACGATTGCGCTGAACAAAAAAGCGCGTCACGACTACTTTATTGAAGATAATTACGAAGCAGGCATCTCCCTCCAAGGTTGGGAGGTAAAAAGCCTGCGTGAAGGACGTGTACAACTGAAAGAAAGCTACGTACTAATCAAAAATGCCGAAGCATTCCTGTTTGGCGCACATCTTTCACCACTTGCTTCTGCTTCTACGCATGTCCACACCGATCCAACTCGCACCCGTAAATTGCTGATGCACCGCCGAGAACTGGATCGCCTGATCGGGTTGGTTGACCGCAAGGGCTACACACTTGTCCCGCTATCGCTTTACTGGAACAAAGGTCGCGTCAAAATGGATGTTGGCTTGGCAAAAGGTAAACAGGATCATGACAAACGCGCTTCTATTAAAAAAGAGGACTGGAAACGTGAGCAAGGTCGGATCATGAAAAACAGCCGGTAAAGAAGCCGGGATTCCAGAATCTCAAAAACACAGATAAAAACACAAAAAACGGAGATCCGATTTTTCAGATCTCCGTTTTTTTTATTGAATTGAATGAGATACAGCTTTGGTCGCTTATTTTTCCTCCGACCACACCAGATCCAATTCTCGCGCAGCACGCACATCATCTAGCCGCCGTACCGGCAATGTCCACGGTGCACTGGTCACCTGGTCTGGAGAAGTTTTCGCCTCTTCAATGATTTTCTCCATGATCTCAACAAATGCATCCAGTGTTTGTCGGTCTTCGGTCTCGGTTGGCTCAATCAGTAAACATTCCGGAACCAGCAATGGGAAATAAGTGGTCGGTGCATGGTGACCATAATCCAGCAACCGCTTCGCCACATCCATCGCAGAAATACCCAACTCCTGATTTTCGCGCTTCAGCGTGACGATAAATTCATGTGTCGCCCGCCGCCCCTGCACTGCTAACTGGAAGCCTTTCTCCTCCAGCCGTTTCATCAGGTAGTTGGCATTCAACACGGCATAATCGGCCACCCGCACCAATCCCTCGTCACCGAGCATCCGCGCATAGACATACCCGCGCAACAATACGCCGATATTGCCACTCCATGCCGATAATTGCCCAATCGTTTGCGGACAATCTTCTTTCTTCAACCAGTGATATTGCGCATCTACGCCATTGTCACTTTTCGTTTTTCCAACCATCGGAATCGGCAAATAAGGCGCAAGCCGTTTGTTTGCGACGACTGGCCCTGCGCCTGGTCCGCCGCCACCATGCGGTGTGGAGAATGTTTTGTGCACATTGATGTGGATCACATCAAAACCCATATCACCGGGGCGCGCCTTACCCAAAATCGCATTCAAGTTTGCACCATCGTAATAGAGCAGTCCGCCTGCTTCGTGGACAATTTTTGCAATCTCAGTGATTTTGCGTTCAAACACACCCAATGTAGATGGGTTAGTCAGCATAATTCCCGCTGTTTTCGACCCAACAGCTGCTTTCAGTGCCTCCAAATCAACATCGCCAGACTGGTCGGTCGGAATTTCTCGCACCTTATAGCCACACATTACTGCCGAAGCTGGATTCGTTCCATGCGCTGCATCAGGCACCAAAATTTCCTGACGTTCCGTATCACCCTGTGCATCATGATAAGCACGGATCATCGCTACACCAGCAAATTCGCCCTGTGCACCTGCCGCTGGAGCCAGCGAAGCTGCTTCCATACCGGTCACTTTGCACAAAATCTGCTGAAAATCGTAGAGGCTCGCCAACACCCCCTGTCCCAATACATCCGGCGCTGCCGGGTGACGGTTGAGATAGCCATCCAGCATCGACAACTGGTTCGCACCACGCGGGTTATACTTCATCGTGCAGGAGCCGAGCGGGTAAAAATGGGTGTCGATAGAGAAATTCTTTTGCGAAAGCTGCGTGTAATGGCGCACCGTCTGCAATTCGGAAACGCTTGGCAATTGCGCCCGATTTTTACGCTGTTTTTCCACAGGAAGATCGTTCAATACAGACGCATCAGCCTGTATCTGCTGCGCCAAATTTTGCCGTCCGGCAACGCTTTGTTCGAAAATCAGCATTACGCGTTCCCTCCTGCATTTTTCACTTCGTTGATCGCTACTTCCAGTGCTGTAGCAAGCTGCTCAATTTCCGTATCGGTACGCATTTCGGTCGCACAAACCAGCAAACCTTGTTCTAGTTCGTGATACTGATCACCTAGCGCAATACCACCGACGATGCGTTGTTCCGCCAGTTTTTGCAGTACAGGCTTCACATCAACCGGTAATTTGATGGCTACTTCATGGAAAAACGGCTGTTTAAAGATTTTCTCCACACCAGTAATGTTCGTCAAACGTTGCGCCAATTTCACTGTATTGGCATGGCTTGCAGTCGCCACTTTTTCCAGCCCTTCCCCACCCATTAGGCTCATGTAAATTGTCGCTGCAGTGACCATCAACCCCTGATTCGTACAAATGTTAGAAGTCGCCTTGGAACGGCGGATATGCTGCTCCCGCGCCTGCAATGTCAGCGCAAACCCTTCCTTGTTTTCGAGATCAACGGTACGTCCGATCAACCGTCCTGGCATCTGCCGCACCAGATTCTGTTTGCAGCAGAGGAAACCGAAATACGGTCCGCCGGAAGAGAGCGGAATCCCCAATGGTTGCCCTTCCCCACAGGCAATATCTGCACCATTTTTGCCCCATTCTCCGGGTGGTGTGAGTACCGCCATCGCCGTTGGATTGACGACAGCAATCACCAACATGTTGTGTTCGTGCGCCCAATCGGTCAACGCATCGACCTCTTCCAAGGTGCCAAAATAATTCGGGAACGGGATCACCAATGCCGTGTAATCCTCATCGCCTCCAACATGGAGTGATTTTGGATCAAGCGTTCCGCTTTCCCAGCCGTAATTGAGTTCAACCAACTCAATACCCTGATTTTTCGTCAGCGTTTCCGCAACCTGCCGATAGATCGGATGTACGGTTCGTGGCACCAGAATCCGCTTCGATTTCGATTTACGGTTACCACGTACCGCCATCAGGATCGCCTCTGCCAATCCGGATGCGCCGTCATAAAGCGATGCGTTGGAAACATCCATCCCCATCAGCTTTGCCATCATGCTTTGGTATTCATAGAGCAACTGCAGCGTGCCCTGGCTTGCCTCCGCCTGATAGGGTGTATAGGCCGAGTAATACTCACCACGCGGGGTCAATTCCCACACAGCTGCTGGAATATGATGTTGGTAGGCTCCCCCACCTGCAAAACAGAGTTGATCGCGATCCTGCGCAGCGCGTGCCTGCATCAACTTCGCGACTTCCAGTTCGTTGAGTGCATCGCCCATCACTTCAACATCGGAGACGCGCAGTTCGACCGGGATTTCCTCAAACAGATCATCGATGCCGGACGCGCCAATTGCCGCCAGCATTGAGGTTGTCTCTTCCTGAGTATGCGGAATAAATGGCATCAGCCGTCCTCCTTACGCTTCGTCGGCTGCCGCACGGTACGCATCTGCATCCAGCAATGTATCCAGATCATCCAGGTTAGATGGCTTCATCTTGAAAATCCAGCCACCTTCATATGGCTCAGAGTTGATCGTTTCTGGCGCATCATTCAACGCTTCGTTCACTTCAACCACTGCACCGGCAATCGGCGCATAGAGATCAGAGGCAGCTTTCACAGATTCAATGACGCCGCTTTCGCCTTCTGCCTCGACTTCCAACCCCACTTCTGGCAACTCAACAAAGACGATGTCGCCCAACAGTTCTTGCGCATGGTCAGTAATGCCAATGGTAATAATGCCATCCTCTTCCTTGATCCATTCGTGGCTACGGCTGTATTTCAAATCTGCTGGAATGTTGCTCATAATTCGATTCTCCTGATTAGTATAAAATCTGCAAAATAATCAATTAACAAATTGATTTGAAACTGAAAAATTAATAACAAAATAAAGCTGAAAAATAACTGTGCAAAAATTTCCCTAATACTTTTGTCTGCACATTTCTATAGATTCATTTACACGACTGGTTTTCCATCGAGAACAAAAACCGGCTTGACGATTGTCGCATCCATCTGTTTCCTACGGATTTCAACCTGACAAATCCCTGTCACGTCAGAAGCAATTCGCGCCAATGCAATGGTTCGATTCAAAGTCGGCGAAAACCCGCCACTGGTCACTTCGCCCACTGCCTGGCCATTAGCAAAAACAGTTTGATGGCCGCGCATAATGCCTTTTCCTTCCAGCAACAAACCGACAATTTTGCGTGGAACACCAGTTGCTTTCTGTTTCTCCAACACATCCCGACCGATAAATGCACGATCTTTGGGTTCCAGCGCAACTGTCCAGCCGAGCGCAGACTCCAATGGCGTCGTTTCTGTGGTCATATCAGAACCATAGAGCATCATCCCAGCTTCCAGACGCAAGGTATCCCGTGCGCCCAAGCCACACGGTTGCACACCCACTTCAATCATCGCATCCCAGAATTTTTGCGCATTTTCTGCGTTGAGGATCAGTTCAAACCCATCTTCGCCAGTGTAGCCGGTGCGGCCAACAAACCCTTCTTCCACATGTGCGCCGAAGAAACGCCCCAGCGGCTCAATCACCTCCTGGGAGGAATTACTCAACCACGCCAATACTTTTTCCCGTGCTTCTGGCCCCTGCACCGCCACCATCGACAAATCTGGCTGCTCGACCAGTTTTGCATCCAGTCCGGAAAGTTGCTGCTGCATCCATGCCAAATCTGTATCGCGGGTTGCAGCATTGGTGACAATCCGATAGCTGTCACCACCTAGCCAGTAAACAATCAAATCATCAATTACTCCACCTTGCTCGTTCAGCATGCAGGAATACAAGGCTTTGCCTTGCTCCGTCAGCCGTGCCACATCATTAGCGAGTAACTTGGAAAGGAATTTTTTGGAATCTGCGCCATTCAGATCGCTCACCACCATATGGGAAACATCAAACATTCCAGCGTGGTGGCGGACAATATGATGTTCCTCAAGTTGGGAACCATAGTGCAATGGCATTTCCCAACCAGAAAAATCGACCATTTTGGCGTTTGCGCGATGATGCGCAACATTGAGTACAGTTTTCTTCATTTAATTTGGCCCCGTTGGCAGATATGCATGCGACAAATATCCTTCTATTTATAATTTGTCGCCCCTCTGTCCAGGAACCTGAGAGATTTCCGGCAATGCCGTTTCCCCTTCGGTAGGTTCGCGTATGCATAACATCAATACACAACCTTCTCCAGAGCCAGTGAGATAATGGTGCAGTCCTTTTGCCTGAGCGTTTCCGGGCGGTGTTGCGCCTTCGGCGCCCTGCAGAAAGCAGGGTCTCTCCCACGCCATTTCACTGGAATATGCGGCGGATAGTAACAGCAGATGAGAAGTTGATCAAAAAACTCGGACAATAAAATCTAACAATCATCAAATCATAATACAGACAACAAAAAAGCCTGACATCCACACTGGAATGCCAAGCTTTTTCTTCTATTGACTGAGAATAGGGTAAATTACGAACGTACTGCAAATACCCTGCTGATAGCCTACTGACCCAATCCCTGCAAATATGCAGTAATCGCTTCCATATCCTGATCGGTTAAGCGGGATGCTACATCACGCATCATCTTGTTCGGATCATTCTGACGTTCCTGAGCCCGTAACATCTTCAACTGAGACAAGGTATAACCTGGATGCTGCCCTGTCAAAGTTGGCCACCCAGCCGCAGGGTTGCCTAACCCTTCTGGACCATGACAGCCTTTACATGCAGAAATTCCGCGATCTATATCACCACCGCTATATAATTTTTTACCCTTTTCAAGCAATTCTTCCTTGGTCAATGTTCCTTTTTCTTTCTGGGCAACAGTTGCGGCTACTGGTATTTGAGGAACATCTAAACTTGCATAATAAGCACCCAAATTGACCATATCTTGCTCTTTCAAACTTAATGCCTGACCCGTCATCAATGCATCTTTCCGTTTCCCTGATTTAAAATCTCGAAGCTGTTTGATGATATAGTGCTCATTCTGCCCCGCGAGGCTAGGAATCGCTTTGAAAGACCCCGGATTACTTGTATCCGGAAACTTAGGATTGCCTGCACCAGCCACCCCTCCATGACATGCGCCACATGCTGCAGCTCTGATTTTCCCTGCAGTGACATCACCTCCGGACGCAGCTACTGTTCCGGAAATTGCCATTGCAGCAACCACTGCACCCCACGCAATCTTTTTCATAAACGATTTCCTTTCCGTATTGTCTTTGAAATTTCTCTGAATTTGCCCAAACTTGGAGAACGGTCTGTTACAATTTTTCGTTTCCAGCAAGAGTATGTCAAATGCTCAAAAAGTAACCGTACTCTCAATACCAGAACTGCATTATATTCCCAATCTCTTGAACTTCAACTTTTCTGCAGACACTGCCCCATCCTAATCCATATGATAAATTTCAATCAAGCTACCTTTTTTACCAGTGCTCAAACCCTCTCCCAATGCCCGGAAAACAGCATTGCTGAAGTTGCCTTTGTCGGACGTTCCAATGCTGGAAAATCCAGTGCACTCAATCGTCTAACTAACAATTTAAAGCTGGCAAAAACCAGTAAAACCCCTGGACGTACACAATTAATCAATTTTTTTTCTATCGGCGAGGAACACTATCTGGTTGATCTCCCTGGCTATGGGTTTGCCAAAGCCCCGAAACAAATTCGGGAAAAATGGCAAAAAAGCTTAGGTGAATATCTCGAAAAACGGAAATCACTCAAAGGCTTAGTCATTCTAATGGATATCCGCCATCCATTGATGGAAATTGACCGCCAAATGGTTGAATGGGGAGAGTGGAACCAACTTCCCATTCATATCCTGCTCACCAAAGCAGATAAGCTAAAACGCGGCGCAGCAATCAGTACATTACAAAAAGTGAAAAACAGCCTCAAAGAAATGGACAAACTACCAACCTTGCAAATCTTCTCTGCTACAAAAGGTACTGGTACAGAAGAGCTTAAACAGCAAATCACTGCCTGGCTCTCCTGAAACCACTTCCACCTTTTTACTTCTTTCTATTCTTAGAAGCTGTTTGGAAACTCACAACTTAGGCCAGTCTGGCCAACATGATGCGGGTCATGGCGATATACATCCAGATTTCGTCCGTACGGGTCTGTCGTTCGTAACATTTGCTGAGGCGGCGCGAATGGTTCAGCCAGCCGAAAGTACGTTCAACTACCCAACGGCGGGGCAGCAACACAAACTTCCTGGTTTCTTTCGGGCGTAAAACCACCTCCAGAACAAACCTGAAACGCGCCGCAACCCATTTAACCAACTGGCCACGGTATCCGCCATCGACCCAGATTTTCCGTAGCTTTTTGCACCCACCGGGCAGATGGCTTAACAACAGGCGTGCGCCATCACGGTCCTGTACGTCAGCTGTTGTGACAATCACAAACAACAGCAATCCCAAAGTATCCGTCAGAATATGCCGTTTCCGCCCGTTTACTTTCTTTCCGGCATCATAACCCCGTTCTCCCGGTGTTGCCGTACATTTGACGCTTTGACTATCCAGACAGCCTGCTGTTGCATGTTTGTGCCGCCCCGCTTTCTCCCGTAATCGGGAGCGCAGCAAGTGATGGAGCCGTTCCCAGGTGCCGTCATTCTTCCATTTGCGAAAATAGTAGTACACGCTATTCCACTTCGCGAAATCCCGGGGCAGTTGACGCCATTGGCAGCCTGTTTTCAATACATACAGGATTGCGTTGACCACTTGCCGCAAGTTGATTTTTCTCGGCCTGCCTATTGTTGAGACTGGTAAGCAAGGTTTCAGGAAACTCCATTCACCCTCACTCAGGTTACTTGGATAGCGCTTTTTCCGTTTTTTTGGTTCATGATTACCTCTTTAATCGACAAAATCCCAGGTTCGCACTAATCTCGGGAATTTCCAAACAGCTTCTTAGGCTGTGTTCGCTGTTCCATTTATTGATCACTTCACTCAATCATAAAGACAGTAACCAGACTGGAGAAAAATCTCGCAAGTTGCTACAAACCTAGATTTTCTTCCTGAACAGTAATCTCTGCCTGCCGACGCAATGTCCTTATATACTCTCGATAAAAATCATCCGCCTGCCGCCGACTCTTCACTTGAAGCGCAGTACGTGTTTCGGCAGTTAATTCTTCTATATCCCCATCTTGGATATCAGAAACTTCTACTAGCGCATACCTGCCGTCACCTAAGCTAACTCCCTGATAAAATGGCGTAGCTGTCCGAGATGAAGTTTGAAATGCAGCTGCAATTATCTCCGGCGCAAACAACAAACTTTTGCGCTGAATCAACTTTGCCTCACCCCATGAGATTTGGAGCGAATCTCCCGCTTGCTGTAGATTCCAATCTCCAGAATTCAGCTTCCGCAACGCTTCATCACCACGTTGCTTCACCTGCGCACGCGCACGCTCTTTTAAAATAGAATCCACAACCTCCGCACGAACTTCATCTAACGGTTTATAAGCTGCTGGAAAATGCTCATAAACCCGTAACCATACAACCTGAGTCGTCGAAAGCTCAATTGGGTCGCTATTTTTACGTCTCCCTAACACTTCATCCGAAAACGCTGCCCGCACCACAGCAGCATGTTCAGTGATCCTCTTTTTTTCGCTATGTAAACGATCAAACGGCACGCTCTTTTTCACCGTTATCCCCGCCTCATCTGCCACTGTTTCCAGAGAATCGGGTGATTCATAGGCCAGATTTGTTATTGTATCCACTTGCTGAAAAAAGAGATTTTCCGCCTCCTGTAATCTCAACTCTTTTTCCAGTTTCTCCCGTGCCTGTGCAAATGGCAATTGTTTCTCTGGGTGGATTTCCAGCAATTGAATAATGTGATAACCAAATTCGGTACGGACAGGTTCACTGACCTCCCCTTCTTGCATATAAAAAACGGCATCTTCAAATTTGGAAACCATCACCCCACGTGGAAATACGCCTAAATCACCACCTTTCCCCGCAGAGCCGGGATCATCAGAAAATTCTTTTGCTACTGCACCAAAATCCTCTCCTGCTGCTAGTTTTTTCTGTACGATTTCCAGTTTCTCCTTCGCTGTAGCCTCTGCCTTTTCAAGAGGCCCTTGCATCATAATCAAAATATGACGCGCATGACGCTCTTCTTCTGCTTTCAGCGTATTTTTCCGCTCTTCATATAACTCACGGATTGCCTCTTCCTCTACAACAACTTTATGCATCAGCTTTTCTACAGAAAGATCCAGATATTCAATACTAACCTGTTCGGGTATTTCATAGGCAGAGCGGTTCCGATTATAAAAAGCATCAATTTCTGCATCGCTCACTGTACGATTTTCCAACGCCTCTGGCTTCGCTTCCAACGTTAGCACCCGTACCTGACGTTGCTGCTGTTGCAGGCGCACTGCCTCATCCAGCTCCCGATCTGTTGAGAAAGCAGCCCATTGAAATCCCATCATTAACTGCTCTTGCTGCATTTCCCTACGTACTTCGGCTTCAAACTCAGCCTCCGTCACCCCTCGCATCCGCAAAGTCTGTGCATACAATCCAGGATCAAACAACTCACCACTGCGAAAAAATTCGATTGATTGCAATTGCTTCCATAGCATTTCATCGCTGATTCGGAAACCATTTTTCTGAACAGCTTGTGCTAACAAATACTTATCAATTAATGCCCACAAAACAGAACGGCGAATCTTTGGGTCTTCCATAATTTCAGGACGATAACTACTCCCCAAAACTGATTGTATCTGCTGCCCTTTCTGCTGCACCGCACGTCGGTACACTCCGATTGAAATCTCTTCCCCTCCTACTTCCGCAACAACGAGGTTGCCACCTGTCCCTTCAAAATAGGAATTCAATCCCCACAGCGCAAGCGGGACAATAATGATTGCAACCACCACCCACGCAATCCAGCTCTGCGCCCGATCATGGATATCCTGTAACATGATTTTCCGTTTTCCTTTGGTTCATCAAACTATACATATTACCGAAATAAAAAAAGCGCACCTGAAAAAACCAGATGCGCTTTTTACAAAATGGCGGAGCGGACGGGACTCGAACCCGCGACCCCCGGCGTGACAGGCCGGTATTCTAACCAACTGAACTACCGCTCCAAACCTGTTTTTCAAACAATTTATTTGGTGGGTGCTGCAGGGATCGAACCTGCGACCCTCGCCTTGTAAGGGCGATGCTCTCCCAGCTGAGCTAAGCACCCATGCCTTCCTAACAAGAGCAGATCATTTTACTGCATCTTTTAGCGTTTTACCAGCCTTAAATGAAGGATTTTTTGATGCAGCAATCTGGATCTCTTCACCAGTCCGCGGATTTCGGCCTGTACGCGCTGCACGCTCGCTGAGCTTGAATGTTCCAAAACCAGTCAAAACAACACTATCTCCTCCCTGAAGCGCATCGGTAATGCCATCAATCATCGCATCCAACGCACGCCCTGCCGCCGCCTTGGAAAGTTCTGCATCGTCAGCAATCCGCTCAATCAATTCACTTTTTTTCATAATTTTTTGCTCCTGTTCGTTCCCTAAATACTATTTGACTATTTGGTTGTAATGTTTTCCTAAATCGACAACTTTTAATTACTGTTCTCTGCCGTTTATTTTTTATTCACTTTGATTTGACCGTTTCAATCTTCTTTCAAATGAACCTGACAGTTCTAAGTCCATCAATAAATCCATCAATTCAAATGTCCTGTTGGAAAATGTTTTTGTGGCTCTCTCTCTACCGGTATCTCGCCAACAAAACCGACTTCCTGATCTGTCTCTACTTCCTGACCAGAATCATTATTCTCAATCGCATCCTCCGACAACGGAAGCGGCTGATCTTGCAAAGCAACTGCAAGCACTTCATCCACCCAGCGAACTGGTTTAATTTCCAAAGATTCTTTTACACTCTCCGGAATCTCTTTCAAATCTTTCCGGTTCCCTTCCGGAATCAACACAGTGCGAATCTCACTTTGATGAGCGGCTAATAACTTCTCTTTCAGCCCACCAATCGGCAATATCTCGCCACGCAAGGTGATTTCACCGGTCATCGCTACATCTGCCCGCACCGGAATTCCAGTTAATGCAGAAACCAAAGCCGTACACATCCCAATCCCGGCACTCGGCCCATCCTTTGGGATTGCCCCTTCCGGGACATGGATATGAATATCCTGTTTACCGTAAAAATCGGCTGGAATCCCCAAACTCCGGGAACGGCTCCGTACTACTGTGGTCGCCGCCTGAATGGATTCTTTCATCACATCGCCGAGCTGTCCGGTCACAGAAAATTTTCCTTCTCCCGGAATGACAACTGCTTCTACATTTAGCAACTCACCGCCAACTTCTGTCCAAGCCAATCCCACGACTTGACCAATTTGATTCTCTTTTTCCGCAACAGTAACCCGAAATTCTTTTACACCGAGATATTCTTCCAGATTTTCCGGAGAAGTTGCACTAATATTTTCGTTTAATACAATTTTTTTCACCGCTTTGCGGAACAAGCGAGAGATTTTCCGCTCCAGACCACGCACGCCGGCCTCTTTCGTATAATGGCGGATTATATCCAGCACCACCTCGTGGCTCAAGCATACCTCGCTTTCTTTTAAACCATTTTCTTTTTTTTGCTTCGGAATTAAATATTGTTCCGCAATATTGAGTTTCTCTTCTTCGGTATAACCAGGAATCCGGATAATTTCCATTCGGTCACGCAACGGCCCCGGAATATCCAGACTATTTGCCGTAGCAATAAACATCACTTCCGACAAATCATAATCGACTTCCAAATAGTGATCAGAAAAGGTGTTATTTTGCTCTGGATCCAATACCTCCAGCAATGCCGAGGCAGAATCGCCCCGGAAATCCATCGCCATCTTGTCGATTTCATCCAGTAAAAACAGTGGGTTTTTGACACCCACCTTGGTCATATTCTGGATCACTTTGCCTGGCATTGAACCAATATAGGTGCGGCGATGCCCGCGGATTTCTGCCTCATCGCGCACGCCGCCCAACGACATACGCACAAATTTGCGGTTGGTCGCCCGCGCTACCGACTGCCCCAATGAAGTCTTCCCCACACCCGGCGGCCCCACGAGACAGAGGATTGAGCCTTTCATTTTCCGCACCCGCTTCTGCACCGCCAGATACTCCAGAATCCACTCTTTCACCTCTTTCAGACCATAGTGGTCTTCATTCAGCACCTTCTTTGCATAAGCCAAATCGCTACGAGTCCGGGAACGTTTTTTCCACGGCGCATCGGTTAACGCCTCAATATAATTTCGTCCGACTGCCGCTTCTGCAGACATCGGCGACATCATTTTCAGCTTTTTCAGCTCGGCATCTGCCTTCCCTTTCGCCTCTTTGGAAAGCCCGGCCTCATCAATTTTTTTCCGAAGTGCTTTAAGTTCTTCGTCTCCCTCGTTGTTCTCACCCAATTCTTTCTGGATCACTTTGATCTGTTCGTTGAGGTAGAACTCGCGCTGGTTGCGGTCGATCCGCTTCTTGACCTGACCATGCACCTTTTTCTCCAACTGGAGAATATCCAGCTCCCCCAGAATGAGGGAAAGCAGATGGCTGACGCGCTCCTCAACCTGCACCATCTCCAGCAGGTTTTGCTGCTCTTTGACTTTCAGCCCCATGTGCGCGGCGATGGTATCCGCAATGCGCCCCGGCTCTTTCATGCCGCTCAGAGAATTGGAGACTTCCTGCGGAATCTTCTTGTTTTTCTTGACATACTCTGCAAATTTCTCGCGCAAGGAACGGAGCAGCACCTCAATTTCTGCCCCCTTCGACTGACTCTCCTGCAACAAATTCGCAGTTGCCTGCAAATAGCTTTCAGCAGACTGAATTTCCCCTAGTATGGCGCGGCTTTGCCCTTCCACCAACACTTTGACTGTGCTGTCCGGCAATTTCAGCAATTGTAAAACTTTCGCAACAGTGCCAATCTGAAATAATCCCTCCATTTTTGGCTCTTCATTGGTCGGCTTTTTTTGTGCGACTAGAAAAACTTCTTTCTCGCCTGTCATTGCCGCTTCCAATGCAGCAATCGATCGTTTGCGCCCGACAAACAGCGGCACTACTATTTGCGGATAGACAACGATGTCCCGCAATGGCAATAGTGGCAACAACAGAGAATTGGTTCTGGAAATGACCAGATCAGATTCAGACATAGAAGATTCAGATTAAAAATGCTGTAGCGGAGTAGTTTTTTTGTTTCCGCGTCAGATTTTTTAGATTTGTTGAGATGTAATACAAATTTGGGATACTACTCAGATACGGCAGCCTTTTTTTCTGGCTCTTTTGTTTTTTGCGCTTTTTTATTCTGTCCTTTCTGCTCAGCCTGCTCTCCACCTTGATAAATCAGCAGCGGTTCGGATTTCCTCTCAATCACAGAGGCATCAACCACCACTTTTTCGACATTTTCCTGCGATGGTAAATGGTACATCGTATCCAGCAAGGCATGCTCTAAAATAGAACGCAACCCACGTGCACCGGTTTTGCGCTTGATCCCTTTTGCTGCAATTGCGTGGAGTGCCTCTTCGCGAATATCCAACTCCGCCCCTTCCATCTCAAACAGCTTTTGGTACTGTTTGATCAGCGCATTTCTTGGCTTAGTCAGGATTTGAACCAACGCCTCCTCGTCCAACTCCTCCAAGGTCGCCTCTACCGGCAAACGCCCAACAAACTCAGGAATTAGCCCATACTGGATCAAATCTTCTGGCTCTACATTTGCTAATACTTCACTGACAGAACGACCATCATCCTTGCTTTTTACTTCAACAGAAAAACCAATTCCACTACTTTCGGAACGAGAGCGAATCACTTTGTCCAACCCAGCAAATGCACCGCCACATATAAAAAGAATTTTACTGGTATCGACGTGCAGAAAATCCTGCTGTGGATGTTTACGTCCCCCTTTCGGAGGAATCGAAGCAACAGTTCCCTCAATCAACTTCAGCAATGCCTGCTGCACCCCTTCACCAGAAACATCGCGGGTAATAGAAGGGTTATCCGATTTACGGGTAATTTTATCAATCTCATCAACGTAGATGATACCCTGCTGCGCACGCTCGACATCATAGTCGCAGTTTTGCAGCAATTTCTGGATGATGTGCTCTACATCCTCGCCGACATACCCCGCTTCGGTCAGTGTCGTCGCATCGGCAATTGTAAATGGCACATTGAGAATCCGCGCTAGTGTCTCCGCCAATAATGTCTTTCCAGAACCAGTTGACCCAATCAACAATACATTGCTTTTGGCCAGTTCCACATCATCTTTTTTGTACCCAACTTCAATGCGTTTGTAATGATTGTAGACAGCAACAGAGAGAACTTTCTTTGCTCTATCCTGACGGATCACATATTCATCAAGAATTTTTTTGATTTCCTCTGGAGTAGGTAAACTGGAACCCTCCTCCTCGGCTTCCACCTCATCTTCTTCTTCCAGAATATCGTTACACAGCCCAATACATTCATCACAAATATAGACAGATGGCCCTGCAATCAATTTACGTACTTTATTCTGATTTTTCCCGCAAAAGGAGCAGTACAACAATTCTCCATTTTCTTCTGTGCCATTCTCATCACTCATGCAAAGGTTCTCTTTTCCCTTTAATTTTCGATTCTCAACACAACCGCTGGATCAGGCTCACTGATCCAATTTACACTGGAAAAAAACCAGATCGTTATTTTTTCTCACCCTCTTTTTTTGCGCGTTTCTCAAGCACCTGATCAATCAATCCATAAGCGATAGCTTCTTCTCCGCCCATGAAATTATCACGATCAGTATCTTCATGAATTCTCTCCATCGGCTGATTGGTATGATGAACCAAAATTTTATTCAGCCGTTCCCGCACGGTGAGAATCTCTTTGGCATGAATTTCAATATCAGTCGCCTGCCCCTGAAACCCGCCCAACGGCTGGTGGATCATCACCCGCGAATGCGGTAATGCAAAACGCTTCCCGGCTGCACCACCAGACAACAACAACGCACCCATACTCGCCGCCTGCCCGATACACATCGTACTGACATCCGGCTTGATGAACTGCATAGTGTCATAGATCGAAAGCCCGGCAGTCACCGAACCACCCGGAGAGTTGATATAGAGATGAATGTCTTTATCCGGGTTTTCAGACTCTAGAAACAACAACTGTGCCACCACCAGATTGGCCATATGGTCTTCGACTGGCCCGACCAGAAAAATCACCCGATCTTTCAACAACCGGGAATAGATGTCGTAGGCGCGTTCCCCGCGTGAAGACTGCTCTACCACCATCGGCACCATACCGAGGTTCTCAATCTGGGACATCTGGGACTCAATTTGAGGCATGTGGATGGCTCCGTATTGCGGCTAGATCAACAACAATTGGACATTACTGTCGAGACTTACTATTGCGGCGGCGTCTGCTGATTTGCTTTCTGAATCAACGCCTCAAAATCAAGCGTCTCTTCTGCTACTTCCGCCTCTTCCATCACTTTGTGAACAACTTGCTCTTCCATCACAATGCCTTTCACCCCTTCCAGCATCTGCGGATTCTTGTAGTACCAGTCGATCACTTCCTCCGGTTTTTCGTAACTACCGGCCATCTCTTCAATGTGCTTGCGTACCAAATCCGGATCGCTTTCCAGACCCTTATCACGGACGATTTCTGCAATCAACAGTCCCAGTTTCACACGGCGTTCTGCTTGTGGCTTGAAAACATCAGCAGGAATTTCCAACTCTTGCTTCTTCGAACCTGCCTGTTGCTGCATCTGCTCTTTCATCTGGTCGGCCATTGCCTGCGCTTCATCGTCAATCAACGCATTCGGCACATCAAACTTGTACTGGTCGTACAACTTGTCCATGACCTGATTTTTGAGGATCTGTTCAACCGCCTGTGAACATTCACGTTCCATATTATCTCGCACCTGTTTGCGGAACGCTTCCACACGATTTTCCTTGTCGGTAATTCCAAACTTATGCAGAAAGGAACCGTCCAGCTCTGGCAATACCGGTTCAGAAACAGAATTCACTTTTACCTCGAACTGCGCATCTTTGCCTTTTAAATTCTCGACGTGGTACTCATCCGGGAACTTCAGGTCGATTGTCTTCTCTTCGCCCGCCTTCATCCCAATTAACCCGTCTTCAAAACCGTCGATCATTGATTTGGAACCAATCACAATCGGTACATTTTCTGCACTTCCGCGGTCAAACGGCTTGCCGTCAATCATCCCCTTAAAGTTCATATTGACCTGATCACCATCCTGCACTGCACGTTCCACTGGGTTCCAGGTTTTGTGCTGTTCGCGCAATTTTTCGACCATCTTGTCGACATCGGCATCGCCGATATCCGCTTTTGATTTTTCGACTTTCAGTTCACTGAACGCCTGCAATTCAATTTCCGGATAAACTTCAAACGTTGCGGTGTATTTTAGCTCTTTGCCTACTTCCATCTGATCTGCATTGATGTTGGGCATCCCAGCCGGGTTAATCTCTTCCTTCATCACCGCTTCGCCGAAACTTTCACGAATGATTTTATCTGCCGCTTCCTGCACTGCCGCCGTCCCGTACTGCTGCTTGATCACCGACATCGGCACTTTGCCTGCGCGGAAGCCATCCAGCTTCACGCGGCTCTTCAGCCGGTTCAGTTCACTATCAACCGCCTTTTCCAG
This sequence comes from uncultured Piscirickettsiaceae bacterium, assembly GCA_964344325.1. GTDB lineage: Bacteria > Pseudomonadota > Gammaproteobacteria > CAYFMX01. The sequence goes on along the minus strand of CAYFMX010000003.1, from coordinate 938 downwards.
ACGTTCCGCTGGCACGGTGACACTCATACGACGTTCAAGACCTTGGGTAGTTTCTACAGATACTTCCATCACTCGCTCTCAATTTTGGATGTTGAATTCAGACAATCGTTATATAATGAAAACCATGAAAATTCAATAAAAGCCAATATTTTTCAATATGTTTTATATAATTTCGATGCGTTTCAATGATTCTATAATTCAGGTTATTGTTTGTTTTTAATTATTGTAATTTTTTTTGAAATCCGGGCCAGAAACAGGCCATTGAATTGTTCAGCATTTGCGCCATTCAAAATGGTGCGAGCGGAGAGACTCGAACTCTCACACCTTGCGGCACCAGAACCTAAATCTGGCGTGTCTACCAATTCCACCACGCTCGCAAATCCGCAAAAGGGGCGCACTATATCACACCCGGCTGGGTTGCCAAGCCCGAAGCCGCCACAAAAATGCCATTGAATGAAGTATCTGGAAAGATTTAGGGCACGGCAATTCTACGTAACATCGGTTAGCGGGAAAAATTTAGTTAAAAATTTCCCTTCATTCCTCATCAAAATAACAACAATCAAAATTTATACAACAGGAGTAGACTGAACCTGCGCAAACTGTAATGGTCTAAGAAGCTGTTTTGAAATTCCCGAGATTAGTGCGAACCTGGGATTTTGTCGATTAAAGAGGTAATCATGAACCAAAAAAACGGAAAAAGCGCTATCCAAGTAACCTGAGTGAGGGTGAATGGAGTTTCCTGAAACCTTGCTTACCAGTCTCAACAATAGGCAGGCCGAGAAAAATCAACTTGCGGCAAGTGGTCAACGCAATCCTGTATGTATTGAAAACAGGCTGCCAATGGCGTCAACTGCCCCGGGGTTTCGCGAAGTGGAATAGCGTGTATGTCAGGTCTCGGATGTTCATAAACCTTTTTCGTAAACAATTTCTGCTTCTTT
>CAYFMX010000002.1:140725-183950 GCA_964344325.1 uncultured Piscirickettsiaceae bacterium | reverse complement strand
GGAAAATTTCCAAATCATTCGCTGGGAAACCGAAGTTTGAATGGCGAGAACTATAGGGTGGGGTTTGAGGTCTTTCAGAGGTTGGTAATCTGGTAAACAAATCCAGCAAGTCTGGTAAAAAAGAACCGGGCAGATGTAGACGAGAAACAACAAAGTAAACAGAAAATTCGAAATCAGAACCATTTATTCGATAGTTCTTTTTTCTTATTTTTGGAGGAGGGTTGAACCGCTTACTTAAACAGAATCAGCTTTAGACGATCTGCCCGGAAAAACGTAGTTTCTTGAATTAGATTAATGCGATTTATACGCGTTTTTTTCGGTAAATGGAACAGGGAAACGTATCTTTTTTCGATTTTTGGGCATCAGATCCCGTTTTTATTCCAAAAAAATCAAGATTTCGTCAATTTTTTTCCGAAGCGTCCGCCGTCTCCTGTTGCAACGCCCACATTTCGGCGTATTTTTTCTCTCGAGAAAGTAGCTCTGCGTGGGTTCCGCGCTCGACAATTTCTCCTGCTTCCATCACCAGAATTTCATCTGCGTCAGCAATCGTCGATAAGCGGTGTGCAATCACCAGTGTGGTATGTGTTTCTGCGATTTCTCGCAAGGATTCGTTGATTACTTGCTCGGCAGCGGAGTCGAGCGAAGAGGTTGCTTCATCAAAGACCATAATCGGTGGATTTTTGAGGATGGCACGGGCGATGGCAATGCGTTGTTTTTCGCCGCCGGAAAGTTTCAAACCGCGTTCGCCGACGGTCGTTTCATACTGCTTCGGCAAGCTGTCGATGAAACCGTGGATATTGGCCAATTTTGCTGCTTGTTCAATTTCTGATTGTGTTGCGCCGGGACGTGCATATTCAATGTTGTAACGAATCGTGTCGTTAAAAAGCACCGTATCTTGCGGCACGATGCCAATTGCGGAACGGAGGCTTGCTTGGGTTACGTCGCGAATTTCCTGTCCGTCGATGGTGATTTTTCCGCTATTCAATTCGTAAAAACGGAACAGCAATCGCGCCAATGTTGATTTTCCGGAGCCGCTTTTGCCGACAACCGCCACTTTTTTTCCAGCCGGAATCGTAAAACTGACATTTTTGAGGATCGGTCGGTCTTCATGATAGGCAAAATCGACATTTTCAAATCGCACTTCGCCACGTTGTGCAACCAGCGTTTTCGCGTTTGGTGCATTTTTAATCTCTGGTTTTTTTTCCAAAACCTGAAACATCATGTCGATGTCGGAAAGTGCGTGTTTGACCTGGCTGTAGACGATGCCCAAAAAACCAAGCGGTATAAAAAGTTGTAACAAAAAGGTATTCACCAGTACCAAATCGCCCAGCGTCATTTTTTCATCGACAACCCCTTGCGCCGCCAGAATCATCACCCACGTCACACCAATTGCGATGATGAATGCTTGCCCAAAGTTGAGTGCGGACATCGTGGTTTGGCTTTTGACCGCTGAGGATTCCCACCGTTGTAACTGGCGGTCGTAGTGATCCATCTCGTAATTTTCATTGCCGAAATATTTGACGGTTTCGTAGTTGATCAAGCTGTCCACGGCGCGGCTGCTGGCGGCAGAATCGCGCTGGTTCATCTCCACGCGGAATTTCATCCGCCAGTTGGTGACAATAAAAGTAAACACAATATAAAACGCGACCGTTCCGAGCGTCACAATTGCAAAAATCGGGTCGTAATTGAGCAGCAAAATGATAGTGATTAAACCCACTTCGACAAAGGTCGGGATAACGTTGAAGAGCATCAAATTGAGCAGTGAACTGACTGAGCGGGTACCACGTTCCATATCGCGGGTGATTGCGCCGGTTTTACGGTCGAGGTGGAAGCGCAACGACAAATTGTGTAGATGGCGTACAAAGTGGATCGAAATTTCGCGCATCATGCCGTGGCGGGCACGGGCAAAAATGGCATCGCGCAGTTCGTTGAAGAGCGCGCCGCCTGCGCGGGTCAGGCCGTAGCCGAAGAGCAATCCGAGTGGCAATACCAGCAGTGCAGGTTCGGTGCGCTCGAATGCATCCACAATTTCCTTGAACCAGAGCGGCACGGAGACGTTGGCAACTTTTGCCAGCAATAGCGAGCCAATTGCGAGACCGGCGCGGAATCGATGACGCCACAGGTAGGGTAATAATGAGCGGATCGTACGCCAATCCTGACGCGAACCGGAAGGCATCCGGGTATGAGTGTGGTGCATAGCAAATTGTGGATATCAGATGGTAATAGGCGCGATATTGCGTTTGATTAGTTAAAAAAACACTTTGCCGCGAAGAAGATTGTGCCAATTCCCCAGATTATGACTGTGGGGTAGAGTCCATATAGCATTAATTGCAAAAGTTTAAGATAACGACCATTTGAAATAATGTTTATTGGTTTAAGTGTATCTTCTCTTGTCTCAATATCGTTTATATCATCAATGTAGTTGATCAATTTATCAAAATGTTTTTTTAACACCTTGCTGCCCACAACTGCCAATACATTCTGAAAAAGAAAGAAGCCGCTTATTGTTGTGATAATGCAAGGAGTTAATTCTTTATAATCAGTAACAACCCATCCCATTACAAAGAAATTTACGGCGGAAAACCCTGAATACCATATTACATATGCTAATAAATCGTTGCGTGCAAACGCATATGTTTCTGTTTTTTCAGTACTCATGATTCTAATTATAGTAGTATTCCTAGTAAGGTGTGGTAAAATCGACCGCTTCATTTTTGCGGGTGTAGTTCAATGGTAGAACTGGAGCTTCCCAAGCTTCAAACGTGGGTTCGATTCCCATCACCCGCTCCAGAATTGTAAAATGACATCAAAAAAACGGCTGGTTCGGGAAAATCGGATCAGCTGTTTTTTTTTGCGTTTTTACGCTACGGTTCAGAGTTTCTGATGTTTTTTCGGATCAGGTAGCGCGCTCCAGATCATTCTCTTCCTGACGCAACGTTAAAATTTCCCGTCCGGTTTCGGTGACCAGGATCGTGTGTTCCCATTGTGCAGAGAGGCTGCGGTCTTTAGTCACGACCGTCCATTTGTCAGGCAAGGTGCGGATGTGACGTTTCCCGGCGTTGATCATTGGTTCAATCGTAAAAGTCATGCCCGGTTCCAGAACGATGTCGTCCAGCTTTGGATCATCGTAATGGACAACTTGCGGCTCTTCGTGGAATTCGCGTCCGATGCCGTGTCCACAATATTCATGCACCACGGAGAAATTTTTTTTCTTCGCGTGTTTTTCAATTGCTTTGCCGATTGAGCGTAACGTTTTTCCCGGTTTGACCTGCTCAATGCCAGTGAGTAGACATTCATGCGCATTTTCGATCAGCTTTTGGGCACGGATTGGTGGTTCGCCAATGGTGAACATTTTACTCGTGTCGCCGTGGTAGCCATCCTTGATGATTGTGATGTCAATATTGAGGATATCGCCCTTTTTCAGCTTTTTGGAGCCGGGGATGCCGTGGCAAATGACGTGGTTGATTGATGTGCAGATTGATTTGGGAAAGCCTTTGTAATGGAGCGGTGCTGGAGTCGCTTTTTGGATGTTGACAATATGGTTATGGCAAATTTGGTCGAGCTTTTCGGTAGTGACACCCGCCTGCACGTGCGGCTCAATCATCTCCAGCACTTCTGCGGCGAGCTGTCCCGCGACGCGCATTTTTTCGATTTCTTCAGGGGTTTTGATCTGGATTGCCATAGGTTGCTTCAGTTTGCTCCGGTTCCATTGCTTTGAGGGAAAACCGCGTAGTATACTTAGTAACTTGTTTCGTGCAGAAATTCCTGACGATTTGATGATCAAATGATAGTCAAATTCGACAAGAATTTTGCAGGAAACATCCGGTTTTTCCAGCTTGAATGATGATTCATCGGTGATTTTAATCACGGTCGGAAGAGCCAATTTTTTAAATTCTCACGCACTGTTTCAAGGGCAAACCCGGGTGTCCCGTAATTCTGAAATCTTGTTGGAATTTTGGGTTTCAGCGGGATTGGGGCTGTCCGAACATGCGGAGGCAAAACCCAAAATTTGGAGAAAAATTCATGTCAGTTTCCATGCGGCAAATGTTGGAAGCGGGTGTCCATTTCGGTCACCAGACTCGCTTCTGGAATCCTCAGATGGCTCCCTATATTTTCGGTGAGCGCAACAAAATCCACATCATCAACCTCGAAAAAACCCTGCCAATGTTCAACGATGCGATGAACTTCATCGGCACAACAGCGGCGCAGGGCGGGAAAGTCCTTTTTGTTGGTACCAAGCGTGCAGCGCAGAAGCATATCCGTGAAGAGGCGGAACGTGCAGGCATGCCGTTTGTTGATCACCGTTGGTTGGGTGGGATGTTGACTAACTTCCGTACCGTAAAACAGTCCATCCGCCGTTTGAAAGACATCAAGGCGATGCAGGAAGATGGGCGTATTGATCGCCTAAAGAAGAAAGAGGCGTTGATGTTGAGCCGCGACTTGGAAAAACTGGAACGCACACTGGGCGGCATTCAGGATATGGGTGGTTTGCCAGCGGCGATTTTTGTGATTGATGTCGGTCACGAAAGCATTGCGATCAATGAGGCGCGGAAATTGCGTATTCCGGTCATCGGAATCGTCGATACCAATAACAGCCCGGACGGCGTTGATTATGTCATTCCTGGCAATGATGATGCGATCCGTACCATTCAGCTCTATACCCGCGCTGCGGCAGATGCGATTGTCGAAGCAAAAGGCGCGTTGACTGTTGCTTCCGCAACCGGTGAAGAGCAACCAGCTGAAGCGGCAGAAGAGAACGCAGAAGCGTAAATTCCAGTAGTTTCTAGTTTTGTGAATGATCTGGTGTAAGGGCTGCATAGGTTCTGACCAGATCATTCAAGTCTATTTTCGATTTAGGTAGATTTTTAAGTAGGGAGATCCCCAACAATGGCAGTGACGGCAAGTCAGGTAAAAGAACTTCGTGAACGCACCGGCGCGGGCATGATGGAGTGCAAAAAAGCACTCACTGAAAATAATGGTGATATGGATGCGGCAATTGAGCATCTGCGCAAATCCGGTTTGGCGAAAGCCGACAAGAAATCTTCCCGCGTGGCAGCAGAAGGAACGATTGCAATCCGTATCAGCGATGATGGCAAACGCGGTGCGATGGTAGAGGTGAACTGTGAGACCGATTTCGTTGGCAAAGGTGATGAATTCCTCGAATTTGCAGGTCAGATTGCGGATGTGGTCGCAGCAGGTGCGCCAGCGGATGTGGCGGCATTGTCTGATGCAAAACTGGCTTCTGGTTTGACGGTAGAAGCACGTCGTCAGGAATTGGTTGCAAAATTGGGTGAAAACATGACGGTACGTCGTTTTATTACAATTGAAGCGGATACTGTGGTCGGTTCCTATTCCCACGGCGGCGGTCGGATTGGCGTGTTGACTGCGCTCAAGGGCGGCGATGCGACATTGGCGAAAGATGTTTCCATGCATATCGCAGCAAGCAAGCCATTGGCACTGGACGAATCCGGTATTCCAGCAGCGATGTTGGACAAAGAACGCGAAATCGTTGCTGCACAGGCAGAACAGAGCGGCAAGCCAGCGAACATCATTGAGAAGATGGTGGAAGGACGCATTCGTAAGTTTGTCAACGAAGTAACGTTGCTGGGGCAGCCATTCGTCAAGGATCCAGATCAGTCTGTTGGTAAGCTGATGAAATCCAATAGCGCAGAAATCAACGGTTTTGAGCGGTTTGAAGTGGGCGAAGGGATTGAGAAGAAGCAGGAAAACTTCGCAGACGAAGTAATGTCACAAATTAAAGGGTAAGTCCTTATCCTTGAAGAAGCCTTCCGGATTGGGAGGCTTTTTTCGTTGTGATGTTGTTTGTGTTGGTTTGGTTATTTGTAAATCTATTTGTATATATTTTTTGTATATTTGATCTTTTTATCGCTGATTCAGCGTATTTTGAAATATAAGTCCCTTTTCAATTTAGTTTGATTTTTTCATTGAATGTAAAATTTTATGTCTTCTGAACAATCAATTTACCGCCGTATTTTGTTGAAATTGAGTGGTGAAGCCTTGATGGGTAGTAACTCCCACGGGATTGATCCCGCGATTTTGACGGCGACAGCACAAGAGGTTATTGCAATTGCCAAAATGGGTGTACAGATCGGTATTGTGATCGGCGGCGGAAATTATTGCCGAGGTGCAAGCTTGCAACAAGCCGGTGTGGATCGCGTGACAGGTGATCAGATGGGCATGTTGGCGACGGTAATGAATGCGATTGCGATGCGCGATGCGTTGGAACAGCAGGGAACAGCTGCGCAGGTGATGTCCGCGTTCAAGATTGATGATCGGGTATGTGATGAATACAACCCGCGTGGTGCAGTGGGTTCGATGGAACAGGGAAAAGTCGTTCTGTTTTCGGCGGGGACGGGGAATCCATTCTTTACGACGGATACCGGCGCGTGTTTGCGTGGGATTGAAATTGGCGCAGATGTGGTGATGAAGGCGACCAAGGTGGATGGCGTTTATACGGCTGATCCGGTCAAAGACCCGAATGCACAACTGATCCCGAAAATCAGCTACGATGAAGTGCTGGAAAAACAGCTTCAAGTGATGGATTTGACTGCGGTCGTGTTGTGCCGTGAGCACAATATGCCATTGCGGGTGTTCAGTATGACAGAGCCGGGGATGCTTTCCCGCGCAGTGTTGTCAGAGGAGTCTGGCACATTGGTTGTGCCATCCGTATAGAGTTGTCCAAGTAGAGTTTCCGATTCTGCCACATTTAAAAAATGTCGATCATAAGGAAAAGCTTTCTCTGATCTCTATTTTTTAAACGCAGCAGAATTACAGGGATAGACGAGTTAAAAAAGCAGGTGGAAAAAGATGATTGAAGAAATTCAAAAAGATGCGGAAAGCCGCATGCAAAAAAGTGTCGAATCACTGAAAAATGAGCTGACCAAATTGCGGGCAGGGCGGGCGCATCCAAGTTTGCTGGAGCAAATCAGTGTCGATTATTACGGAAATTCAACCCCGCTCAATCAGGTGGCAAATATCACTGCTTCCGATGCGCGGACATTGACCGTTGTGCCGTGGGAAAAGACGATGGTCGGGCCTGTTGAAAAAGCCATTATGGAAGCTGATTTGGGTTTGAACCCGAATACAGCCGGGACAACGATCCGCGTCCCGCTACCGCCGCTGACTGAAGAACGTCGTCGTGATTTGGCTAAAATTGTGAAGCAGGAAGGCGAAACCGCAAAAGTGGCGATCCGCAATGTGCGCCGCGATGCGAATAGCGATTTCAAAAGTCTGGTGAAAGAGAAAGAGATTTCTGAAGATGAGGAAAAACGGGCAGAGGATGTGGTGCAAAAGTTGACTGACCGTTTCGTCAAAGAGGTCGATGAGGTGGTACAGGCGAAAGAGAAAGATTTGATGGAAATGTAAATTTCCCAGTTTTTGAAACCGTTTTTTGAGTTGAATGTAAGGTTTTTCTTTTGCAATCGGAATTGCATGAATTACATATCCCTCGCCATGTCGCCATTGTGATGGATGGCAATGGGCGGTGGGCCAAACAGCACCGTCGTCCGCGCACGTGGGGGCATAAGCATGGCGTGGAGCGCGTGCGGGATGCTGTGGAGTTTTGCATTGAGCGCGGGATTAGCGCATTGACGCTGTTTGCATTCAGCTCCGAAAATTGGCGACGTCCGGAACAGGAAGTGGGCGTGCTGATGGAATTGCTCCTCTCTTCCCTGAAACAGGAGATGAAAAAACTGCATGAAAATGGCGTGCGGTTGCGGATGATCGGGAACCGATCCCGGTTTCCGGAAAAATTGCAAAAAACGATGACGGATGCAGAAGCATTAACGCACGACAACCAGCGGTTGATGCTCAATGTGGCAGTCAATTATGGAGGACGTTGGGATATTACCCATGCAGCGCAAGCGTTGGCGCAGCAGGTCGCTGACGGCACATTGCAGCCTGCGGACATTACTGAGGAATTGATGCAACAACATCTTTCATTAGCCGATTTGCCGGAACCCGATCTCTTTATCCGCACAGGCGGGGAGCAGCGGATCAGCAATTTTCTGCTATGGCAGATCGCCTATTGCGAATTCTATTTCACCAACCGCTATTGGCCCGAATTTGATGCAGCGGCGTTTGATGAAGCGTTGCAGGATTTTTCCTTGCGCCAACGCCGGTTCGGACGGACGGAGGAGCAACTCGCCTCTTCTGCACAAGCGACCTAAATGAAGTTTTTGCATCCATGATCTCTTCTTCCTTTTTGCAGCGGGCGTTGGTGACAGTTCTGGCTGGGCCATTGTTGTTGTTAGCGGTCTGGTTTCTGGATGAAGTTGTTTTTGCGGGTTTGTTGGCCGTGTTGCTTGTGCTGTCTGGTTGGGAATGGTCACGGCTCGCCGAATTGCAGCAAATTAAATCCAGATTAGGTTATGTGGTGTTATTAGTCGCTGTGTTCGCATTGAGCCGTCTTGCGCCGATTGAAAATGTGATGCTGGTTGCGCTGATTTGGTGGGGGGGGGCGTTAGTGTGGTTGCCCCGTTTTCCACAAGGTGCAGCGTGGTTGTTTGGCAAGACAGAACGGCTGGTTGCTGGTTTTTTTGTGCTGATTCCGGGCGTTTGTGCATTGGAGTGGCTTCATACTGCACATCCGGGGTTGTTGGTCTTTTTGCTGTTGTTGGTCTGGAGCGCAGACATTGGTGCTTATCTGGTCGGCAAGCAATTTGGCAAACGTAAACTGGCGCCGCAAGTGAGTCCCGGAAAAAGCATTGAAGGGGTTGGCGGCGCATTGTTGGCGACTTCAATCTGTTTGATGGTGGCTTTCCCATTATTGCAGCCGCTGTTATCGTCTGTACCTGTTTTATCTGTTTCTGCATCTGTTGCTGATTCGTCTGTATTTGGAATTTCCGGTTTTTCGCTCTTTTCATTCTGGTTGCTGGGGATCACCGCGATTGCTTTTTCCATTGTTGGCGATTTGGTGGAGAGCGCATACAAACGCAGTGCTGGAATCAAGGACAGTGGCAATTTGATCCCCGGACATGGTGGCATCCTCGACCGTACCGATAGCTGGATGGCGGCTGCGCCGGTCTTTGTCGCCGGATTGTTGTGGCTGGGAGGCAGTTGATGTCACAGACGCAAGGTCAAGTGAAAAATATCCAAAATATTACAGTGTTGGGCGCAACGGGGTCGATTGGCGCGAGCACGCTGGATGTGATTGCGCGTCATCCCGACAAATATCGTGCGTTTGCGCTGACGGGCAACCGGCAAGTCGAAAAAATGGCGGAATTATGTCGCCAGTTCCAGCCTGATTTTGCAGTGATGGCAGAGGAAGATTCGGCAGAACAATTGTTGCAATTATTGAAGCAGGCAGGTATTCATACCATAGTGCTTTCTGGTGTGTCTGGGTTGGAACAGGTCGCTGCTACACCAGCGGTGGATCAGGTGATGGCGGCGATTGTTGGTGCAGCCGGATTGCGCCCGACATTGGCGGCAGTACGTGCGGGCAAGCGGGTTTTGCTGGCGAATAAGGAGTCGTTGGTGATGGCAGGCGCATTGATGCTGCGCGAAGTGCGTGAACACAATGCGCAATTGTTGCCGATTGACAGCGAACATAATGCAATTTTTCAGGCAATGCCGGGTAATGTCCAAATCGGGCAATTTCCGGTAGGTGTGGAAAAGATTGTGTTGACCGGTTCTGGCGGACCATTCCGTACCCGTCCGCTGGATCAATTTGCCGAGATCACGCCTGAAGAGGCGGTTGCTCATCCTAATTGGAGCATGGGGAAGAAAATTTCGATCGATTCGGCGACGATGATGAACAAAGGATTAGAGTTTATTGAAGCGTGCTGGTTGTTTGGTGCACATCCCGATCAGATTGACGTGGTGATTCATCCGCAAAGTGTGATCCATTCGATGGTGCAATATGTCGATGGTTCGGTGCTGGCGCAGATGGGTAATCCTGATATGCGCACGCCGATTGCCTATGCGCTGGCGTGGCCGGAGCGGGTTGAATCTGGTGTCGGGCATCTCAATCTATTTGATGTGGCGCGGCTTGATTTTGAGCAGCCCGATTTTGCGCGTTATCCTGGTTTGCGTTTGACGATTGAGGCGATGCGGCAAGGCGGTAGCGCAACTACGATTTTAAATGCAGCAAATGAAATTGCGGTGGTGGCGTTTTTGGCGCAGAAAATTAAATTTACAGAGATTGTTGCGGTGATTGAAAAGACGTTAGAAGCGTTGTCTATCCAATCTGTCGATACACTCGAAATGATTTTAGCAGCCGATGCACAAGCGCGTGATTTTGCAACACAAACGGTTCAACAGTTGGAGAAAAATTGACGGATGGGTGTTTTTACTTCCATTTTTTCCTTTATCGTCGTCATCGGGATTTTGGTGACAGTGCATGAGTTCGGCCATTTTTGGGTCGCTCGCAAAATGGGCGTGAAGGTGTTGCGTTTCTCGGTAGGTTTTGGTCGTCCAATATGGAGGTGGGTTGGTAAGGATGGTGTGGAGTATGTGATCGCTATGATTCCGCTAGGTGGTTATGTAAGGATGTTAGGTGAGAATGGCGAAGATGAATCTATTCCAGTGGGTCAGCAGCATTTGGCTTTTGAACAACAGTCATTAATAGCGCGTATGGCAATTATTGCAGCTGGACCGATTGCTAACCTGTTGTTTGCAATAGTGGCGTTTGCAGTAGTACAGATGGTGGGAATTTCAGGAGTGAAACCGCTGGTTGGAGATGTTGCATCTGGTTCTCCAGCTGAAGTTGCAGAGATGAAGGCAGGAGAAGAGATTATCGCAGTCAATGGGCAGCCGACCCGGATTTGGAGCGAAGTGCAGGAGCAGCTATTGGCCAGCGCTATTTCTGGGCAAGAGATTGAAATTACGACTCAACATTATTCAAATACGTTGGATTCTCAAAATACGTTAGCCGAAAATGGTTTAAGCGGATTGTCCATACGTAATTATGCGTTACGAAATCCGTGGAATAGTGGTATTCCAGAAGGAATGGAAATTTTGCAGCAGTTGGGGCTTTCTTTTTATCATTCAGCGAAGGAGGTTCGTTTGGGGAAACTGGTTCCTCATGGTGCTGCTGTACAAGGAGGTCTAAAATCAGGCGATAAAATAATCTTCGTGGATAGTGTGCCTGTGGGGTCATGGGATTTATGGGTACAGAAGATTCGGGAGAATCCTAGAAAGATGCTCGTAGTTACAGTAGAGCGTAACGGTGTTGAGCGTGCATTTCGAATTGTTCCTGAGTCTGTGGAGCAAAACGGCGAAATGATTGGTTGGCTTGGTGTCTCCCCAGATATGGGACAGTATGTCCGAGAAGTGCGTTATGGTTTTTTGGAAGGAATTATGCGTGGTGTGGAAAAAACAAGGGATATTTCCATATTGACGCTACAGCTTATGTGGAAAATGTTGACTGGCTCCACTTCTACTGAAATGCTGAGTGGGCCAATCAGTATTGCACAATATGCAGGTAGCTCAATGATGGGAGGGATTGCCGCATTTTTCTCGTTTTTGGGTTTGGTTAGTGTTAGTCTAGGAATCCTGAACCTGTTGCCAATTCCATTATTAGACGGTGGTCATCTTTTCTTTTATGTGGTTGAGTTTATTCGTCGTAAGCCGCTTTCTGAACGCGCAATGTTAATCGGTCAGCAGATAGGGATTGTTTTTATCATTGGTTTGATGAGTCTGGCACTATATAATGACCTGATGCGCCTATTTTAATTTTGTCTTTCGTGTAATTCTGGGGATTTTCTCATTTCGGAATCTGTTTTTAGCTAGAGTTATTAATCATTATGATCCAGTTTCGTTCCATTCCTTTACTGTCTGCGTCCGCATTATTGTTACTTTCTTCTCAGACATTAGCATTTAGTCCGTTTGTGATTGAGGATATCCGTATTGAAGGATTGCAGCGGATTGATGCGGGAACTGTTTTCAATTATCTTCCATTGAAGGTCGGCGACCAGATGGATCGGCAAAAATCTGCCGAGGCGACGCGCTCTTTATTTAAGACTGGGTTTTTTAAGGATATTCAGTTGGAGCACGAAGGGAATGTATTGCTGATTTCAGTAACGGAGCGTTCAGCGATTGCGGATATCACAATTGAAGGCAACAAGATCATCAAAACTGAATTGTTAGAAGATCGCCTAAAAGAGATTGGCGTAGCAGAAGGTCGGGTGCTGGATCGTGGTATGTTGGAGAAAGTTGGCAATGAACTGCGTAATCAGTATCTTGTGATTGGGCGTTATGCTGCGCAGGTTGATGTCACGGTAACACCTCTGGAACGAAATCGTTCTGGAATCGTGATTAAAATCAAGGAAGGGGAGAGTGCGAAAATTGCACAGATTTCCATTATTGGTAATCAAGCATTTTCAACTGAGAAATTATTGGGGTTGTTCCAGTTGAATACGGGTAACTGGCTCTCTTTCTTTACCAAGAACAACCGTTATTCACAGCAAAAACTTTCCGGAGATTTAGAAACATTGCGCTCCTATTATTTGGATCGTGGTTTCATTAATTTTGATATTGAATCAGCACCGGTTTCTATTACGCGTGATCGTGAGGGGGTTTACATCACTATCCATCTCAAGGAGGGGGAGCAGTACCGGTTAGGTGAACTAACTCTGGATGGGGAAATGCTTGTTCCTGAGGAAGATTTACAGAAAAGTTTGAAAAATTTGAAAAGTGGGGAAGTTTTTTCCCGTAAAGAAGTGATGGCTGCTTCTGAGGCGATTAAAAACCGTTTGGGAGAAGATGGTTATGCATTTGCTGAAGTGAAGGTTGAACCATATCCGGATAAAGAAAGTAAAACGGTTGATCTGGCGTTTGTCGTGGATTCTAAAGATCGGGTTTATGTGAACCGGATTAATATCTTGGGTAATACTAAAACGCAAGATATGGTGTTGCGTAGAGAAATGCGTCAGTTGGAAGGAAGCCGTTATTCTAATAAAGATGTGGAGCGTTCAGCGGTGCGGTTACGGATGTTGGGTTATTTCTCTGATGTAAATGTAGAAACTGTTCCCGTTGCTGGAACAACAGATCAGGTGAATCTTGAGTATTCTGTTGAGGAGCAGTCTACAGGTAGTGTAGCAATGGGGTTAGGATATTCGCAAGCGAGCGGCGCAACCTTTTCTGCAAACTTGCAACAGGATAATTTTCTGGGTACTGGAAATAGTGTAGACCTTACCTTCAATAATAGTAAAACGAAGACTGCGTATGGAGTTGGATATTTTGATCCTTATTTCACTAAAGAGGGAATTGGTTGGGGATTAGGGGGGCGTTACCAGAAGCGCGATACCTCTGAAGCGATGAGTAGTTACAGCTATGATGTAACGAGTATCCACACGAAAGTCAGTTTGCCAACCAGTGAGTATGACAAGCTGTGGATTGGGGTGGAACCACAGTATTTCCGTAATGCCGAATGTGGAACTTCGTCGGCAGCGGGAAGTGAATGTAGTAAATTTATTGGGAATGAGTCAGATTCTTTCAATGTATTGGAAGTGACGAGTCGCTGGAGTCGGGATAGCCGTAACAGGGCACTATTCCCGGATCAGGGGGTATATCAACGCGCCAGTATAGAGGTGGGTACGCCAGGTGGGATTGAATATTTTAAAATGAGCTATGACCATGAGTATTTTTACCCGATGACAGAAGATTGGACGCTATTGTTGAAGGGGAAAGTTGGTGTGGGCGATGGTTATGGGGATCAGACTGAATTGCCGTTCTTTAATCGGTTTTATACAGGGGGCGAAAGTTCTGTGCGTGGATTTAAGTCCAATTCGCTTGGGCCGACGGATGATGCTGGAGATGCAGTTGGTGGCGGTTTGAAGGCAGTGACCAATGCAGAGTTGATTTTACCTGTGCCGATGTTGGAGGATGTGAAGAGTTTACGGGTAAGTGGTTTTGTAGATGCGGGGTCTGTTGCCAATACTGCGAGTGATTTAGGAGGGCATGGTCGGGTTTCTACAGGCTTGAGTGCAAAATGGATTTCTCCAATTGGGCCGATGACCTTCAGTTGGGCAGTTCCATTGAATAAGAAGGATGGAGATGATACGGAACTATTCCAGTTTATGCTGGGACGTGTATTCTAGAGAGACAATACTTATGAAAAAAACATTATTTTTCTATTTTGTAGTAGCGGCGTTATCTGTATTTTTTCTCCCGGTGTCTGCTCAAGCAGAAGAAGCGCAGATTATACGGATTGGGTTTGTAAATGTTGATCAATTGTTGAAAAGCATGCCACAGGCAAAAATTGCACGACAACAATTGGAAGAAGAATTTGGGCAACGGAAAAAAGATCTTTTGGCGTTTCAGAAAAAGTGTAACAAAACTAAGACGCGCCTAGAGGAACAGAAAGATACATTAAATGAAGAGCAACAACGTAAGCAGTTGCGTGAAATACGAGCTTGTCAGCGAGAGCTTAAGCTGAAGGATGAAGAGTTTGGAGAGGATGTACGCATGCGTCAGGGAGAAGAGGTACAACGTTTGCAGCGTCTTGTCTTTTCTACGATTGATCAGATTGCAACACGGGAGAAATATGACCTGATTGTTAATGAATCTATTGTATTTGCTTCTCCACGAATTGATCTCTCTCAAAAGGTATTAAAAGCTTTAAAGAATGCCTCCTTAAATGGCATATCTCGTTCTACGAAAAAGTCGAAATGACATAAGGCTCTTGCATATTAATAATTGTTAACCGATGTTGCGTAGAGGATATGGTGGATCAGCTAGTTACAAGTTCAGAAAACTCTGTAACCAATTGGTTTTGTGGAATGGGTGCGTAACTTCAATTATTAAGTTATTTTACGGGTAGCACCTCAAATCGGAAAATGGTGAGATGGTTTGGACATTGGGTTCGTTAGCACACGAGATTGGCGCAACGCTAATTGGCGATTCTGAGCATACAGTGTCAGCAGTTGCGCCCTTGCATCTTGCCAAGCCAAATGAGCTCAGCTTTTTAAGTTCTGTAAAATTTAAATCCTTTCTAGTACAAACGAGCGCGACCGCAGTAATTTTGAAGCCAGAAGATCAATCTGCATTTTCTGGTAATGCGCTAGTAATGCGTGATCCTTATCTTGGGTATGCTAAGGCTGCAACGTTATTGTATCCACAAGAGAAAAAGGAATGTGGTGTTCATCCATCTGCTGTGATCAGTAAGTCTGCACAAATTTCTCCACAGGCAACTATTGGGGCGCAAGTAGTTGTTTTGGATGAGGCTGTGGTAGAGGCGGGTGTTTCCATTGCGTCAGGTTCTGTAATTGGCAAAAAATGTCATATTCAGGAAGAGGTTTGTATATTTCCAAATGTAACGGTGTTAGATCGAACGGTTATTGGTAAACGGACGATTCTTAATGCGGGTGTGGTCATTGGTAGTGAAGGGTTTGGATTTGCGAAAGAAGGGAGCCGCTGGGTCAAAATTCCACAATTAGGCCGAGTTATTTTGGGCGATGATGTGGAAATTGGCGCGAATGTCACGATTGACCGGGGCGCGTTGGAAGATACGGTTATTGCTGATGGCGTGAAGATTGATAATCTAGTGCAAGTGGCACATAACGTCCAAGTTGGGAAAGATACAGCAATTGCTGCACAAACTGGGATATCTGGTAGCACTCAAATTGGCAAGCGGTGTGTTTTTGCAGGACAAGTTGGGGTTGCTGGGCATCTGCAGATTTCTGATGATGCTTTTTTCACTGGACAGGCGATGGTAACGAAGTCAGTTAAGCAGCCTGGTGCATATTCTTCCGGGATTCCTGCATTGCCGCGTGCAGAATGGCAACGGAATGCGATTCGCTTTAAAAAACTGAATGAATCGGTTGCACGCCTAAAAGAGCTGGAGCAACGAATTCAGCAACTGGAACAGATGATTGGAGAAAAAAATAGAAATGGCTGAGGTTGAGATGGATATCCGCGAAGTGATGAAGCATTTGCCGCACCGTTACCCGTTTTTGCTGGTAGATCGAGTGTTGGAGCTTGAAGCGGGGAAATATTTAAAAGCGTTAAAAAATGTATCCATGAATGAGCCATTTTTTCAGGGACATTTTCCCCATATTCCAGTTATGCCAGGTGTATTGGTTCTGGAGGCACTTGCGCAGGCAACGAGTATTCTGACTTTCAAAACCACGGAAACGTTGCCAGATGAGAAATCTCTTTACTATTTTGCTGGAATTGATAAGGCACGTTTCCACAAGCCGATTGAGCCGGGAGATCAGCTGATTCTCGAAATTAAATTGTTGCAACGAGTCAAAGAGGTGTGGAAATATAGTGGTACAGCTACCGTAAACGGCGAGAAAGTTGCCAGCGCGCAATTACTTGGTGCAAGAAAGGAGCTGGATTAGTGATTCATCCTACAGCCATTATTGACCCAAGCGCAGAAATTGCGGAAGGGGTGGAGATTGGCCCTTATTCAGTCATTGGTAAAGATGTTTCTATTGGTTCTGGTACTCGGGTTCGTTCCCATGTGGTGATTCAAGGGCCAACAAAAATTGGGAAAGAGAATGATTTTTTTCAGTTTTCGTCTATCGGTGAAGACCCACAGGATCTGAAATTTAAAGGAGAGACCAGCTATTTGGAAATTGGCGACCGGAATATTTTCCGGGAAAGTTCTACAGTTAATCGGGGAACAGAAGGTGGCGGTGGTATCACTAAAATGGGCGATGATAATTTAGTGATGGCTTATGCGCATGTGGCGCACGACTGTATCATTGGAAATCATGTGGTGTTAGTGAATAACGCGACATTGGCTGGGCATGTCACGATTGAAGATTATGCGATTTTGGGTGGTTTTACCGGAGTCAGCCAGTTTTTAACGATTGGCGCACATGCATTTACCACGGCAGGCAGCATGGTGAATAAAAACATTCCGCCTTATGTGCTCGTTTCTGGCAGTTTTGCGCGCCCGGTCAATTTGAATATGGTTGGGCTGAAACGGCGGGGATTCAGTTCGGAGCAGGTTCAGGTGTTGAAACAAGCGTATAAATTGCTGTTCCAAGGGCATCAGCCATTAGATGAGGTAATGCAGCAATTGAAAGAGTTGGCGCAAGATCAGGATGTCGTCACACCAATGATCCAATTTATTGAGAAGCATAAATCTAGTAAAGCCGGTGTTATTCGTTAAGTTCTATTCGTTTCTCTCTACATCCGTATTAAAAAGCTCTATTCAAAACTGTTTGATCTGTTTGGTTTTTTGTGAAGAATATTATGGTGGTTGCCGGAGAAATTTCCGGCGATATGCACGCGGCAAAATTTATCCATGAATTGAGGAAGCGGAAGGAAAATCATTCTTTCCGCTTTTTTGGTATTGGTGGCGCAGAAATGGAAGCGCAGGGTGTGGAGATTCTGATGCCGATGGAGCAGTTGTCGGTGATGGGATTGGTCGAAGTGCTGCGCCATTTTCCGCGAATTTATCGCGTACTTCGAAAAATGCGTCAGGTTTTGCGACAGCAGAAACCAGATTTGTTGATTACTGTCGATTATCCAGGTTTCAATTTGGCACTTGCGAAGACGGCGAAGCAATTGGGGATTCCGGTGCTCCATTTTGTCAGCCCGCAAATTTGGGCGTGGCGCGAGAACCGTATCCACAAAATAGCAAAACGGGTTGATCACATGGCGGTACTGTTCCCGTTTGAAGTGTCCTATTACGAGCGGGTTGGCGTGCCGGTCACCTACGTGGGACATACGCTGGTGGGGGAGCTGGATGAGGCGTTTGCGCTTACCCAACATGTAGCGCAGACGCAGTTGAAGTCACAATTGGATTTGGATTCACTTGAAAATCCAGATGCGGTCTTGCATCAGAATTTCCTTCAAAACCGAAAAACTGTTGGCTTATTTCCAGGCAGTCGCGTCAGCGAAGTTTCGATGTTATTGCCGGTTTTGCTGGAAACGGCACAACGTTTGTATCAGCAAAATCCAGATGTGCAGTTTTTGCTTTCTCGTGTTCTAGTTTTAGATGATGAACTATTCAATCCAGCAAAAGAATTTCTCGCGGAATATCCCGATTTTCCATTGTATATTGTGAATTCGGATACTGAAACGGCGCGGGTCGCCATCCGTGCTTGTGATGCGGTGATCGCTGCGTCGGGAACATTGATACTGGAAATTGCATTGCTGGAAACTCCGATGGTAGTGATTTACAAGGCGTCGCCGTTGACCTACAAGATTTTCCAGTGGGTGATCAAAATTCCGCATGTTTCGTTGGTCAATATCGTTGCGCAGCGGGAGGTAGTACCAGAGTTGTTGCAGAATGAGGCAACAGCGGAAAAAATCACGCAAGCAGTTTTGCCACTGTTGGATGAAAATGCAGAAGCACGCCAAACAATGATCGCTGGTTTGCAGGAGGTGAAAGCGAAGCTCGGCGAGGGAAAAACGGCCAGTAAAATGGCGGATCTGGTCGAGGAAATAGTTGTGTGAGTGGACTGATCGTTGGTGTTGATGAGGCAGGGCGCGGACCGTTGGTTGGCAATGTAGTGGCTGCGGCAGTGATGTTGCCATTCGATTTTCAAGTAGATCAGATTCCAGGATTGACTGATTCAAAGAAACTGAGCGAAAAGAAGCGCGAAGCGTTGTTTCCGTTGATTCAGCAGCAAGCGGTTTGTTGGGCAATTGCCGAGGCGACACCAGCAGAAATTGATGAGCTAAATATCCTGCACGCTACGATGTTGGCAATGAAACGAGCGGTCGGGAAACTGGATTGCGGACAGTATTCGATTGAAAAAGTGCTGATCGATGGAAATCGTGTGCCGCCCGATTTGCCATTTCCTGCTGAGGCAGTTGTGAAGGGCGATAGCAAAATTGCAGCAATCAGCGCAGCTTCCATTTTGGCAAAAGTAACACGAGATCAACAGATGGTTGAATTGCATCAACAATATCCCGAATACGGGTTTGATCGTCACAAAGGCTATCCCACCAAAGCGCATTTTGAGGCATTGCAAAAATCGGGTGCGTTGCCGGAACATCGGCGTTCTTTTAAGCCAGTGCAGCGGGTTTTGCGTTGATCATTGGCGATGGCGGATACCGTGGCCGGTTGGTTGAATGGGGTGCGGCGCGTTTCAGGTTTGTTCTTTCTGGAAGTGGTTTTACGCCCGAAAGAAACCAGGAAGTTTGTGTGGCTGCCCCGCCATTGGGTAGTTGAACGTACTTTCGGCTGGCTGAACCATTCGCGCCGCCTCAGCAAATGTTACGAACGACAGACCCGTACGGACGAAATCTGGATGTATATCGCCATGACCCGCATCATGTTGGCCAGACTGGCCTAAGTTGTGAGTTTCAAAACAGCTTCTTAATACCGGGTCAACACTGATCCCCACGTAAACCCGCCGCCAAACGCTTCCATCAACACCGTCTGCCCATGCTGGATTTTGCCGCTCCGAACACCTTCATCTAGCGCAAGCGGTACAGAAGCCGCAGAGGTATTGCCATGTTTTTGCACCGTCTGAATCACCCGATCCATCGGCATTTTCAACTTTTTCGCAGTCGCAGCAATGATGCGGATATTCGCTTGATGAGGCACAAGCCAATCAATCTCACTCTTCTCCATCTGGTTTGCCTCCAGCGTCTCATCAACAATCCGTCCTAGCGTATTAACCGCCATCTTGAACACTTCGTTGCCCTTCATTTCAATGAAAGCACTGTCGAGACTGCCGCGTGAAATACCGCCCGGCACATGCAACAGATGCTCATAATCGCCATCGGCATGGATATGCGTTGAAAGAATGCCCGGTTCCTGATTTGCCTTCAAAACAACTGCACCTGCGCCATCACCAAACAGGATCGCAGTAGTGCGATCATCCCAATCGACAATCCGCGAGAGCGTTTCTGCGCCGATAACCAACGCACATTTTGCAGAACCAGCACGGATAAAATTATCCGCCACTGACATCGCATAGACAAAACCGGTACAAACTGCCTGCACATCAAACGCTGGCGCGCCGTGAATACCTAACCGCGGCTGCAACAAACAGGCTGTGCTAGGAAAAATTTTATCCGGTGTGGTTGTCGCGACAATGACCAGATCAATCTGTTCACCAGTGACATTCGCCGCTTCCATCGCCTGCCGTGCTGCCTGTTCCGCCAGATCGCAAGTAGTTTCATCTGCCGCAGCAATATGACGTTGCTGGATGCCAGTTCGCGCGACAATCCACTCATCCGACGTATCAATCTGCTTTTCCAGATCAGCATTGGTGCGGATTTGCTCCGGCAGATAACCGCCTGTGCCGATAATTTTGGAGTAGACGCGAGAATCGCTCATGACTGTTCCCCAACGAGTGTCCGATGCAGGTGCTTTTCAATTTTTTCGGGAACCGCGTGCTCTACCTCTTTTGCCGCGACCTGAATGGCATTCTGGAAGCCAATCACATCCGTTCCCCCGTGGCTTTTCACCACAATCCCACGCAACCCCAACAAACTTGCGCCATTATAGAGACGTGGATCAAACCGTTTTTTAAATGAACGCAATGCGGGCGCAGCAATCAATCCCGCTAGTTTGCTAAAGAAGTTTTTATGGAACGACGCTTTGATGGAATGGCTGATCATTTCCACCACCCCTTCCGTCACCTTCAACGCAACATTGCCAACAAACCCGTCACAAACCACCACATCTACTGTTCCTTTGTAGATGTCATCGCCTTCAATAAAACCGTGATAATGGATGTGATTTTCAGCATCCGCTTGCGACAACAATTCAGCAGCCTGTTTCACCACTTCATTGCCTTTAATCTCTTCCTCACCAATATTGAGCAGGCCAATCGTTGGATTCTTTGTGCCATTAACCGCCGTAGCCAACTCTGAACCCATCACCGCATACTGGAAGAGGCTTTCCGGTGGCGCATCGACATCTGCCCCCAAATCCAGCATATAACTGGTTCCAGTCATCGTCGGCAGTGCCGTGCAAATCGCAGGCCGGTCAATCCCTGGCAACATTTTCAGCACAAAACGGGAAGTCGCCATTAACGCACCGGTATTCCCGGCACTAACACACGCATCTGCCTCACCAGATTTGACCAGATTGATCGCGACGCGCATCGACGAATCTTTCTTTTTGCGCAACGCAACTGCAGGCGATTCTGACATCTCCACAATCTGGGATGCGTGATGGATCGAAACCCGCCCATCCCTGCTTCCGCCTTGCGCAGAAACAGTATCACCTAACTTGATCTCGTCACCGACCAGCAGGAGATGGAGGTTTGGATTTTGATCGACTGCGCGCAATGCAGCAGGGACGGTCACGGAAATACCATGATCGCCCCCCATTGCGTCAACCGCAACATTGGTTGTCACGATTCAGTCAGTTCTATAGATAGTCTTGGAATCAAAATGTTGTAATACTGCTTTCAACACTGAAAAAAATTAATCGTCGTCTTTGGTGTTCAATACTTTACGGCCACGGTAGTAGCCATTTGGCGTAATGTGATGACGACGGTGTGTTTCACCTGTCTCTGCGTCTACAGAAAGCTGCGGACGGGTCAAAGCATCATGTGAACGGCGCATGCCACGCTTGGAGCGTGTCTTTTTGTTTTGCTGTACAGCCATTTTTTTCTCCTAAATCAATCCAATCAATTTTGTTCTAAAATAATGTTCTGAAAATCTTCTGAATATGCCAAGCAATTCATCTTAAGATTTAGATCAATAATTACTTGGCAATTAAAAATTCAACGTATGCAGGCTATTTCAACCATTTCCCTGACTAAATCATTACAACGAACCGATTTACTCCTAATCTTTCAACTGGGCAAGCACCTCAAACGGGTTCTTTTTCTTGATCTCCGTCGGATCATCCAAATACTGTGTTGCGGAACACTGCTCCGGCGGATGCGATACTGCTAACGGCAACGAGAGGATCAATTCATCCTCCAAAAACGCATGCAAGGAAAATTCCCCGTCCAGCTCCACCAACAACGGCTCATACCGTTCTGGCAGCATTTCTTCATCCTCTTCACTCCGCACCAGCCCCATTTCAAATTGGCTGGAAACGTCCTGCTCCAACGGCTCCATGCAACGCTGGCAAGCCAACTGCAAAGTAGTCGAAAGTGATCCACGCAAAAACGGGATACCTGATGCGTCCTGTCCAAAATGGACGTTAATCTCGACTGTCCCCGTCGGCGCATACAGTAGTGAATGAATCCGTTCCATCTCCCCGACCGGAAAATCGCCTGAAATTTCAGTGCCCGATTGCGCGAGGGAAAATGGATCAACCTGATCCGGAATCTGCTCCAACATAGCCGCGAGATGGTATGATCTTGCTCCGATTTTGTCAAAAACTAATCTTGAATTTGAACGCTATTTTTCACTTTTCACTGTAACGAAGCGAATATCTTATGCCCACACCATTACCGCTGATCCTTGGTTCCAGTTCGTCTTTCCGCAAGGAACTGCTCTCCCGGCTTGAAATTCCGTTTGAAACTTCTTCTCCGGATATCGATGAAACCCGCAAACCGGACGAGTCCCCCGAACAATTGGTACTTCGCCTCGCTATTGAAAAAGCGCAAAAAGTGGCAGAAAGCTATCCAGCACATCTGGTCATTGGTTCCGACCAAGTTGCGGTAATTGACGGCGAAATCCTTGGTAAACCACACACACATGAAAATGCAGTTAAACAACTGCAAAATGCATCCGGAAAAACCGTGCAATTTTTCACTGGGCTGTGTTTGCTCAATAGTCAAACCAAAAAACTACAGAACGAAGTGATTCCATTCCGCGTTGTTTTCCGCGATCTCAGTGATGAGCGTATTGAACGCTATCTGCATCGCGAACAGCCTTACAATTGCGCCGGCAGTTTCAAATCCGAAGGGCTCGGCATCACCCTGTTTGAACGACTGGAAGGCGATGATCCCGCCGCACTAATGGGATTGCCGCTGATTCGTTTGGTACGAATGCTAGAAGCTGAAGGGGCGCAAATTCCATAATCCATCAGGAAAAATTTTGATTCTATTTCACCCGCAACATCCGGATCACTTCTGCTGTTTGCGGGCGCACACCACGCCATAAAAAGAATGATTCCGCTGCCTGTTCGACCAGCATTCCCAATCCATCACTGACAATTTTCGCATTGTGCTCCGTCGCCCAGCGCATAAACGGGGTTGGCTCTTTTGCATACATCAAATCGTAGCAAGCTGCATCGGGTGCGAGCAGGTCGTCCGGCAGCGGCGGCAAATCGCCCTGCAAACTCGCCGCTGTGCCGTTGATCACCAAATCAAATTGCTTGCCGTTGAGCGCATCAAACCCATCGCCATCAATCTCGCCGAGTTTGTAAAAGAGACGAACTAATTCATGCGCACGTTCCGGCGTACGGTTAGCAACAAACACCTGCGCTGGTTTTGCTTCCAGAATCGGCTCCAAAATACCACGCACTGCACCACCTGCACCCAGCACCAAAATCCGTTTTCCCTGCAATAAAATACCCAGATTTTTGGTCAAATCACGCACCAAACCTACACCATCCGTGTTGTCGCCATATAGTATATTGTCTTCGCGGAATAATAGCGTATTGACTGCGCCAGCCCGCTCGGCACGTGGTGTACGCTCATCCGCCAGTTGCCATGCATCCTGTTTGAATGGAACAGTGATATTGCATCCTTTGCCCCCTCTATCCCGAAGCCGATCCAAGGCAACTGGAAGTTTGCCGATTTCCGCCAACGTGCGATCATATTCCATCTCCTGCTCGGTCTGCTGCGCAAATGCGGCGTGAATTTGTGGTGATTTACTGTGTTCAATCGGGTTGCCGAATACCGTGTAACGATCCATTTTTCTTTTCCTTCGTGAATTTAACTCAAAATTGGCTTTTGCTTTATTGGTTTTCATTTCGCCTGCAATATGCCTAGCAATACGCCCAATAACGCTTCCAAATCATTCGGTACTGAGTAAATTTGCACATCCCGCTCAATATTCCGCGTTTGGCGGTGCAATACTCCGAAACGCCACACTTCGCCAATACTGACTGCACCATAAATCGTATCCGATTCACCGCCCTCGCCTTCCGCCTGATCTAGCGCAACCATTTCAGCGATCAGTTGGCTGAAACCGTTATCCAAATCATCACGTTTCGCTTCCAGCACCACCATATTGCGCGTTGAGCGGATTAGATAGTCAAGTGACCCACCTAGCCGGTCGTCTGCTCGTAGCGGGTATTCAACTTTCACTTTCAATTGTGTGACCTGCATCAATGCAAGCAACACCGGGGCGATCATAAATTCGCGCTTCGCCATTTCGGAATGCTTTCCGATCTGCGGCAAACTCCGCAAAAGCATCCGGCGTAAGCGTTCCACTTCTTCTGGCTCAGGGTAATCCGTTTGCGGCAAATTCAGGCATTTTTCCTGAAGGGTATACCCCAATACCTCTGCGACCTCTTCCGATTCAACATTAAAATCGAAATAATCTTTAAACGTGTATGTTTTTCCTTCTTCGAGCCGCAGCCTGCCCATAATGGTTTCTCTCACGTAAAAAAGGTGATTTTAACGCAAAACCGTCCCGTCGCTCTGCTATGAATATCTGATGGTTTAAAACTATTAAGTGACAAAATTCAGAATCGTGACTATATACTATCCTATTTTTTCTTGCGCCTGATCCGCGCTGCTCACGTCGTTTCATGTCCTTCGTTCATCTCCATCTCCATACTGAATATTCACTCGAAAACAGCACGATCCGTGTCAAGCCGCTGATTGAACAGGCGGCTGCGGCAGGAATGTCTGCGGTTGCACTGACCGATCTGGGCAATCTGTTCGCGGCAGTGAAGTTTTATCGGGCGGCGACAGCAGCGCAGATCAAACCGATTTTCGGCGCAGAGTTGCGTATTCGTTCTGAAGAAGAGAAGCAGGAACCGACGCGGATCGTTGCGTTGGCTCAAAACCAGACCGGTTTTAAAAATCTCAAAGAACTGCTTTCGCAAGCCTATATTGAAGGGCAGGTGTTGGGTGTACCGATGATTCAACAAGATTGGCTCACTGGAAAAACCGATGGGTTGATTGCGTTATTCGGTAAGCAGAGCGTAATCGGTCAAGCTGCGCTTTCCAATAAATCGTCTGCGGCTACGGCACAATTGGAAGCAGCGCAAACTCTGTTTCCAGCAGGAAATTTTTATTTGGCGTTGCAGCGCACCGGTCGTGCGGGCGATGAAATTTGGAATCACGCGGCGGTCGATTTGGCACAGAAATTTCAGTTGCCGGTGGTCGCGACGAATGAAGTGCTATTTCTCCAAGAAGAAGATTTTTCCGCGCATGAGGCGCGGGTCTGCATTCACAGTGGTTATGTGTTGGAAGATGCACGTCGTCCGCGTGAATTCAGTGATCAGCAATATTTGCGTACGCCAGAGGAGATGGCAGAACTCTTCTCTGATATTCCAGAGGCAATTGAGAACACAATTGAAATTGCGCGGCGTTGCACCGTGGAATTGGAGTTGGGTAAAAGTTATCTGCCTGATTTTCCGATTCCAGCCGGATTGACGATTGAGGAATTTTTCAACCAAGAGTCGGAAAAAGGGCTGGAGTGGAGATTGGAACAGCTCTTTGAGACGCCAGAAGCGATAGCAGCAAATCGTCCTCCCTATGACGAGCGGCTCCAAATTGAGTTGGATGTGATTAATGGGATGGGCTTTCCAGGCTATTTTTTGATCGTTGCAGACTTTATTCAGTGGGCGAAAAATCAGCAAATTCCGGTCGGGCCGGGACGTGGTTCGGGCGCGGGTTCTCTCGTTGCTTATGCACTCAAAATTACTGATCTCGACCCACTCAAATATGAGCTGCTTTTTGAGCGGTTTTTGAACCCGGAACGTGTCTCGATGCCTGATTTCGACGTTGATTTTTGCATGGATCGGCGTGATGAGGTGATCCGCTATGTGGCAGATACCTATGGAAAAGACAAAGTTTCGCAGATCATCACTTTCGGCAGCATGAACGCGAAAGCGGTAGTACGCGATGTTGGGCGTGTGTTGGGGCATCCGTATGGCATGGTGGATCGGATCGCCAAGCTGATTCCGTTTGATCTGAAAATGACGCTGAAAAAAGCATTAGATGAATCAGAAGAGCTTTTCAACCGTTACAACAACGAAGAAGAAGTCAAAGAACTGATTGATCTGGCAATGTCGTTGGAGGGGCTGACACGCAACGCCGGAAAACATGCGGGTGGTGTGGTGATTTCTCCCTCTGCATTGACTGATTTCACGCCGATCTACTGTGAAGAAAATGGCGCGGGGTTGGTGTCGCAATTCGATAAGGATGACGTTGAGGCGGTTGGGCTAGTGAAGTTTGACTTCCTCGGCTTGCGTACGTTGACGATCATTGATTGGGCGGTTGATATGATCAATACGCGGCGCGAAAAATCGGGTGAAGAGAAACTGCAGATTGAGAAAATCAATCTGGAAGATGAGCCAGTTTTCAAACTGCTGCAAAGTGGACATACGACGGCAGTGTTTCAGTTGGAATCGCAGGGGATGCAGGAATTGATCTGCAAACTGCGTCCGGACAATTTTGAGGACATTATTGCGCTAGTCGCGCTTTATCGACCGGGGCCGCTGGAATCAGGCATGGTCGATAACTTCATTGCGCGAAAACATGGCGAAGAGGAAATTTCCTATCCGGACCCCAATTATCAGCATGAATCGCTGAAAACGATTCTTGATCCGACTTATGGCGTGATTTTGTATCAGGAGCAGGTGATGCAAATTGCGCAGGTACTGGCGGGCTATTCGCTCGGCGGCGCGGATTTGTTGCGTCGTGCGATGGGTAAGAAAAAGCCGGAGGAGATGGCGAAGCAGCGGTCGGTATTCGAGCAGGGCGCGATTGATAATAACGTCGATGGTGAACTGGCGATGAAAATCTTCGACCTGGTGGAGAAATTTGCCGGATATGGCTTCAACAAGTCGCATTCTGCCGCATACGCGCTGGTTTCGTACCAGACAGCGTGGCTCAAGCACTACTTTCCGGCGGAGTTTATGGCGGCGGTGCTCTCCTCTGATATGGACAATACCGAAAAGGTTGTCCATATGGTGCATGAGTGCAAAAGTGACTGGATGGATTTGACGGTGCGTGCGCCGCGTATCAACATCAGCTTGTACAAATTTTCGGTCAATGAAGCGCAGGAAGTGGTTTATGGCCTCGGTGCAATCAAGGGGGTGGGCGAAGCGGCAATTGAAGGCATTGTCGCCGAGCGCGAAGCGAATGGAAATTACGTCGATCTGTTCGATTTTTGCCGCCGCATTGATTTGCGTAAAGCGAATAAGCGTGTGCTGGAAGCGTTGATTTGTTCCGGGGCAATGGATGAAATGGCACCGGAATTGCCAGAAAGTTTACTGGAGCAATTTTCTGATCAGTTTTCTAATCAACCAAGTGATGAAAAAGAGCACGAAACAGAGAAAAATGATCTAAAAAAACCGGAAAAATGGTTGTCGCGTGCAACGCTGATGAATTCACTTGCCGATGCGATGCAGGATGCAGAGCGGCGCGTTAATAATCAGAATTTTCAGCAAAATGATATGTTTAGCGGTGATGTGGAAACCATCGCTGATCAAAAACCGGACTACCAATGGGTTGCGCCGTGGTCTGAGGATGAGCGGCTCGGCGGGGAGATGGATACCATTGGCCTCTATTTGACCGGGCATCCGATCCAGCAATACGAAGAAGAACTGGAGAATTTTGTACTGCGGCAATTGAGCAAGCTCGTTCCGAATCGCGACAAAGCGACGGTGATTGCCGGATTAGTCACCGATTTGCGCGTAGTGAAAACGCGTGCAGGTAAGCCGTTGGCAATCGTAAAATTGGAGGATCGTTCCGGTTCTATCGAAACGACATTGTTTGCCGAAACCTTTGAGCCGAATCGTCATCTATTGCAGAAAAATACTGTTTTGGTGATGAAAGGCGTCGTTGCGCAAGATGACTACACGGGCGGTTTGCGCATGACGGTCGAAGAGGTGTGGGATTTGGCGGCAGCTCGGGCGCGATTCTGCAAATTTCTGCAGCTTGATTTTCCGCAAACAGAAACGCCGCAACAGGCGGAAAAATTGCTGAGTCAATTGGAAAAAACGCTGGAACCGTATCGTTGGGGAGAAACACCGGTCAAAATTGCTTATCGGCAAAGTAAGGTAGAGGCGATGTTGGAGTTAAGCGCATCGTGGCGGGTAAATCTCGACAGTGAATTGGTGGAAAAACTGAATGCGTTGCTAGGGATTGGGGCGGTTTTGTTTCAATATTAATGTTTTGAATATTTGGGATGAGGGAAAGTCAGTAGGATTGAACGGGAGTACGCCGAGAGAGTAACTCCCGTTTGTTGGCTAAAATTGTTCTTTGTGGATTTGGTTTGGTTCTAATCCCAATTCAGAAGCCAATTTTTCCGTTGCTTCCATCAGCGCAGGTGGACCACAGAGATAAATCTCCGGTTTTTCCCCTGCTTCCAGCGCAGTTTTGAGATCACGTTCCAACGCCTCAGTGGGTAGACCAGTGAAACCATCCCAATCGCCTTCCGGTTTCCACAAGCAGATTTCCATTTGCCGAGTTGGCAATTTTGCCTTCAACGTTTTCAATTCTTTCTGAGCAAAAAGATCAGCTTCTTTGTTGACGCCAAAATAGAGGTGCGCCGGTTGCATTGCGCCCATTTCCGCCATCCAACGCAGCATGGAGAGGATTGGCGCAAGGCCGGTTCCGCCTGCAACGAAATAGCGCGGATGCAGGCTATTTTCATCTAGCGTGAATGTCCCTTCGGGGCCACGCGCTTCCAGTTTGTCGCCAACTTTCGCTTGTTGTAGCCAAGTGGAGAATTGCCCTTCCGGTAGTAGGTGGATGTAAAACTCCAGCACGCCGTCCCAGTTCGGCGTGTTCGCCATCGAATAGGCGCGGCTTACGTCGGTACCCGGGATTGCCAGTTCAACATATTGCCCCGCTTCAAAACTGGCGCTGCCGTCGCCATTTTCATCCGGTTCCAATTTCAGTTTCAAATGGATCACCTGATCATTCGCTTTTTCGATGGCAATGATTTGCGCATCGCGTTCCGGCAGGCGAGTGACAAGCGTTTCCAAATCCTGGTTGACGTGGATTTTCATTTCGCTACGCGGGAAGGTTCTGCAGAGCAAAATGTCGCCTTGCGCCTTGTCCCCTTCGGAAATCGCACCCGGATTATGCTCACCGAGTTCGTACTCCCCTTCGTTGCACTGCGCCCGGCATGCGCCGCACGCCCCTTCGCGGCAGATCGCAGGCAGTGTAATTCGGTGGTGCAACGCGCCAACGAGCAAGCTTTCGTTTTCGCTGCATTTAAAATGGAGCGTTTGGCCGTCGCGGGTGGTCACTTCGATGGGGTGTTTGAGGCTCATAGATCGGTTTCCTTACAAATGGTCGAAACTGGTTTTGATGGAGATTGTCTGAAATGCGCCAATGGTACAAGCCTGCGAGGTTGTGCGGTAGTGGTGAAAGATGTGTGCGTTGGCTCACCTGCACAACGATGAAGAAGAGAAACACAGGGCGCACGAAATGATGAACGGGTGGAACCGGAAACACGCATTCTTCCTCGTGGAATTAAGACGTCAATTGGGAACCGTATGCGTCGGAGCGCACAGATAGCGCACAGATAGAGAGAGTAGTGTGCGGATTAATCCAAAACTCCGCCGGGAGATCAATGAGGTGGTTCGGTTTTAGGTGGGGTAACGTTGGATTTTTGACTTTGGTTTTTGTGTTTTGCATT
This sequence comes from uncultured Piscirickettsiaceae bacterium, assembly GCA_964344325.1. Lineage (GTDB taxonomy): Bacteria > Pseudomonadota > Gammaproteobacteria > CAYFMX01. The sequence goes on along the minus strand of CAYFMX010000002.1, from coordinate 154,331 downwards.
ATGCGCAAAACAATAACAAACCATCCTAGTCATGAATTTTATTCCATCAGGTACTGATATTGTCCAAGGGCATGAGCAGCTAAAGCATTTTGCGTTGATGAGCAAAAAGCAGTTGGTGAACAGATGGGAAACCGATAAAGGGCAAGATATTCTGCAAGCCCTCAAAGAGGGGAAATGGTCAAGAGAAAGCATTCAAGCGCAAGTCGGTTCTCTTTACGGTCAGCTTGATTTGCGTGGCATATCGCTAGCTGATCAAAGCCTTTCCAATCACGAGCATCTTAATAACATTGATTTTTTTGCGGCAAATTTACGACGAACAGATTTTTCTCGCTCAAATCTAACGGGAAGTTTCTTTTCGGAAGCTGACTTGCGAGGTGCTAATTTTGAATGGTCTGTGATGGATGATGTTCTAGTTGATAACGTTCAGTTTGACTATGTGACTAATTTTCGCGGCGTTGATCTACACAAGATCAACTTTGTATTGGCAACTTTGCTGGAAGATTTGGCGATTGGACAGCAACGTATTGCCAATCTGGAGAAGGCGCGTCCCTTGCTGGCTAAATTTTTGAAATACAGTTGTGATTATGGTCGATCTTTTTCGCGTTTCTTTTTGTGGAGCTTTTGGTTTATCTTTTTTTACGGAGTGCTTTATTACCTACTTCCGGCTGGGGTTTATGTTGGTGGAGATAAAGCGACGAATCTAAGTTTTATAGATAGCCTGTATTTTTCGACTATCACATTTACTACGTTGGGTTATGGGGATATTTTGCCCATAAGCTGGATTGGTAAACTGCTGGTTATGTCTGAGGTTTTGCTTGGTTTTTCAATGCTAGGTCTGCTTGTTGCGATTCTTGCGCGTCGCGTACTTGGTAGATAATAAAAATGCACCCCTACAAATGCAAGTAATGCGCAACGGCAACGGATTTCTTCATCCATCCCCTGGATAAAACGCCTCCTGAAACCACTCAAACCGATACGGTTGCCCGGAAACTGAAAGTACATCAAACCGCATTGCGCTATTCCGCATTTCTAGCGACAGGGGATGGTGTTGTAGAAAATCGAGCGCAGCTTTGGTGATTTTCTGCTGTTTGGCGCGGGTAACGCTCTCTGCGCCCGTCCCACCATGCCGATTGGTGCGCAGCCGCACTTCAACAAACACCAACGTATTTTCATGATGTGGATCATGATTTTTTCCGGAATCATGACAGATCAGGTCAATCTCCCCAAAACGGCACTGATAATTTTGCGCGATGATCTCCAGTCCGGATTCACGCAAAAACTGCGCAGCAGCCTGTTCTGCCGCATCGCCACGGGCGCGTTGAGGAGTTTTCTGTTTTGTCGCGTTTTTCATGCAATTGAAGCATACGCGGTCTGTTTTCTATGTAAAAGTGTGACTAGCTGTGGAATAATCCGAAGCTTTTTGAATCTTCCGGGAAATATCAAGAAATGGATGAGCAAAAACGTCAAGCGTTACAGAACGCATTGGGTCAAATTGAGCGGCAGTTTGGGCAGGGTTCCATCATGCGGATGGGCGACGATAACGCCCGCAAGGATATTGAATCTGTCTCCACCGGTTCACTGGGGCTGGACATCGCGCTTGGGATTGGTGGTTTACCGCGTGGGCGCGTGATCGAAATTTACGGGCCGGAATCTTCCGGTAAAACCACGCTGACATTGCATGCCGTTGCGGAAATGCAAAAGCTCGGCGGCACAGCAGCGTTTATTGATGCAGAACATGCACTTGACCCGATTTATGCCGGAAAACTCGGTGTCAATATTGACGATTTACTCGTTTCGCAGCCGGATACCGGCGAGCAAGCGTTGGAAATTGCCGACATGCTGGTGCGTTCCGGCGCGGTCGATATTGTGGTTGTCGATTCCGTTGCCGCATTGACACCAAAAGCGGAGCTGGAAGGAGAGATGGGCGATACCCATGTTGGCTTGCAGGCGCGATTGATGTCGCAAGCGTTGCGCAAATTGACAGCTAATATCAAACGTTCTAATACGTTGGTGATTTTCATCAACCAGATCCGTATGAAGATTGGCGTGATGTTTGGCTCTCCAGAAACGACCACTGGCGGTAATGCACTTAAGTTTTATGCTTCGGTGCGGATGGATATCCGCCGTACTGGTGCGATCAAGAAGGGCGATGAAGTATTGGGCAACGAAACACGTGTCAAAGTGGTCAAGAATAAAGTTGCGCCACCATTCAAACAGGTGATGTTCGATATTTTATACGGCGAAGGAATCTCTCGCGAAGGAGAAATTATTGACCTTGGCGTGCAGGAAGGGATCGTGCAGAAATCAGGTGCATGGTACAGCTATGGCAAAGAGCGCATCGGGCAAGGCAAAGACAATGTGCGCCAGTTCCTGAAAGAGCATCCAGACATGGCGATGGAAATCGAAAGCCAAATTCGTGCCAAGTTGTTGCCGAATCAAGCGGGTGGCGCGCAAGCAGAGACGGACAAGACGGATCGTGCAGATTCGAAAAAAGCGAAAGCAGAGGAAGCCATAGCGTAATTGCATCATTGGCGGATTGTGATCGTTGGACGAAATCCACAATGTAGCATTGCGTTTGCTAGCGCGACGCGATCACACTAAGCTGGAATTGCGCCGAAAACTGGAAACGCGGGAATATTTACCGGAAGAAATTGATCCTATTCTCTTTAAACTGGAAAAAGAGGGTTGGATTGATGAACCCCGCTTCGCAGAGAATTATCTACGAATGCGCATGAATCAGGGCAAAGGGGTGTTCCGTATCCGCAAAGAATTGCAAGAGCGTGGCATTGTTGAAGAACTGATCCAGGCCGCGATGGAAGTGATTCCAGAAGAGACATGGCAAGAGCTGGCAGAAACTGTACGGCAGAAGAAGTTTGGCTCCAAGCCAGTAAAAGATTTTAAAGAGAAGGCAAAACAGCAACGTTTTTTGCAATATCGAGGATTTTCATCGTCGCAAATCCGGTTTGCGATGGATTCAATTTGAAGAAGACAGAAAAAAATGATGAATGTAGAAGGGCTACATCCTGAATATATTGTTGATGAGAATAATCGGAAGAAATCGGTCATTTTGTCCGCTTCTGCTTTTGAGGAACTGATGGAAGATATTGCAGATTTGGCTGCAATTGCAGAGAGAAAAAATGAATCTGTAGTGACTCATGGTATGTTATTAAGAGAATTGAAATTGGATGAATTGTAAAGAGTAAAACATTCTACTTTTATTTTATGATTATTATAGAAAATGAAAAATTATTTGCGCTCAGCTCTAGATACAATATATGGAAAAGATGATGATTTTATTCTCATCGGATTAACTGGTCAAACAGGCAGTGGGTGTTCGACAGTTGCTAAGATACTAAGTAGTAGCAATAATGATATAAAACATTCTCTTTTTAAAGGAGATGATCCGGAAACAAATAAAAATAGAAAGCAATCTATAGTCAGGAGATATTTTGATAAAAAATGGAGTAAGTATAATGTGTTGCAAGTAAGATACATTCTCACATTGCTTTTGACTAAATATAAAATTAAAAGTGTTCTTGAATATGCTGAGAAAAATATTTCTCTAAATAAGAAGTCTCAAGAACTGCTAAATAAAAATCTAAGAAAAATAAAAAAACATAAAGATAGAAAAAAAGAGTTTTATTTTGATTTTCTTCCTAAAATATGTGAAAAGATCAAGCGGGATTTGGGTGAGAAAAAATCTGTGAAATTCTATCAAAAAATTGGGGAAAATATTAGAAGGTCTGGAAATCCGATAAGCGAAAAAAATAAAAATGGAAAATTTTTTACATTAGCAAAAGAGTTAAATAAAATTGTCAAGGCTATTAGAGAAGAAGACAGAAAGAAAAAAAAGAAAAACACTTTTTTAGTAATTGATGCTATTAGAAACCCGTTAGAAGCGATGTATTTTCAGGAAAGATATGCCTCTTTCTTTTTATTGGCTGTTACTTGTCCCAATAAAGATAGGAAGAAGCGATTAAGGAATCTTGGATATTCTAATAAAAATATAGCTGCATTAGACAATCAAGAATATAGAAAAATTGATATAGGTGATAAAGAATCGACTTCTGTTCAAGATATTCAGGGTTGTTTGCAGAAAGCAAGTATTTATATTCATAATCCTCACGAGAAAAATCATATATCAAAATTTAAAACATTAGCAAATCAAGTGATCAAATTTTCTTTGCTAATGAAGCACCCTGGATTAATAACTCCCACAGCGATAGAAAGGTGTATGCAAATTGCATATACAGCAAAGTTGAATTCTGATTGTATATCTAGACAAGTGGGTGCTGTAGTAACAGATAAAAATTTCTCAGTTCAATCCGTAGGATGGAATGACACGCCAGACGGACAGGTTTCTTGTGGTTTAAGAAACAGGTTTGATTTAATTAATGGGAAGGATCAATCTGCTTATAGTGATTTTGAAAAAAACAACAATGATTATATTGTTTTTTTTAGTAAAAATTCGAAAAAGTTTAAAAAATTAGAAAGCACAGGGAGAAATATTTCTTTCTGTTTTAAGTCAGAATACAATAATTTTAAAAGTGATAAAAATCAAGTTCATACTCGATCTTTGCATGCAGAAGAGAATGCTTTTTTACAAATTTCCAAATATGGTGGAAGGTCTGTAGAGGGTGGAAATCTATTTACAACAGCTGCTCCATGCGAGTTATGCGCAAAAAAAGCGTATCAATTAGGGATCAAAAAAATATATTACATTGATCCATATCCAGGAATTTCTACAGATCATATTTTAAAAGGAGGAAGCCGAAATCCAAGTATGAAATTATTTACTGGCGCAATTGGTAAAGCATATCAAAGGCTATATACTCCTATTGTTGATTATAAAGATGAGCTTAACGCTTTAATTGCTAATTAATAAAGAATTATCGAATCAAGAGCTATATTATGAAAAGCCAGGAAATCCGCGACGCGTTCCTCTCCTTTTTTGAGCAAAAAGGGCACACGATTGTCCCCAGCAGTTCGCTGGTTCCGGGGAATGATCCGACACTCCTTTTTACCAATGCGGGAATGGTGCAGTTCAAGGAAGTTTTTCTGGAAGAGGAAAAACGCGACTATTCGCGGGCGACCACGGTGCAGCGTTGCGTGCGTGCAGGCGGCAAACACAACGACCTCGAAAATGTGGGCTATACAGCGCGTCATCACACCTTTTTCGAGATGCTCGGCAATTTCAGTTTTGGCGATTACTTCAAGCGTGAAGCAATTCAATATGCGTGGGAATTTCTGACCCAAACGGTCGGCTTACCGAAAGAAAAACTTTGGGTAACGGTTTACGAAGACGATACTGAAGCTGCGGAAATCTGGCTGAATGAAATAGGCGTTCCTGCTGACCGTTTCACCAAGATTGGAGACAAGCCCGGCAAGGCGAAATACGAAAGTGACAATTTCTGGGCGATGGGTGATACAGGCCCCTGTGGTCCGTGCTCCGAGATTTTCTATGATCATGGCGACCACATTCCCGGTGGACCACCCGGATCGCCGGACGAGGATGGAGACCGCTATATTGAAATCTGGAACCTCGTTTTCATGCAGTACAACCGCACGGCGGATGGGGAGATGCATCCATTGCCGAAACCATCGGTGGATACGGGTATGGGATTGGAGCGGCTTGCGGCGATTTTGCAGGACGTGCACAGCAACTATGAGATTGATCTGTTCCAAACGCTGATCGGTGTTGCGGCAGAGGCAATAGGGTGTAAAGATCATGAACACAATTCGTTAAAAGTGATTGCAGATCACATCCGCTCTTGCGCATTTTTGGCTGTAGATGGGGTTGTGCCATCGAATGAGGGGCGCGGCTATGTGATGCGCCGGATTATTCGTCGTGCAATTCGTCACGGGTACAAATTGGGTCAGAATGATCCGTTTTTCCACAAGCTCGTTGCGCCGCTGGTTACTGAAATGGGCGCGGCTTATCCAGAGTTGAAAGAGAAAGCGAAGCAAGCTGAACAGGTTTTGCTGCGTGAGGAAGAACGTTTCGCCGAGACGCTGGAACAGGGGATGAAAATTTTGGAAGAGGCGTTGGCTGATTTGGCATCGCGGAAACAGGAGCAAATTCCCGGTTCGGTGATTTTCCAATTGTACGATACCTATGGTTTTCCAGTTGATTTGACCAATGACATTGCGCGTGAACGTAGTTTGATGCTGGATCTGGAAGGCTACGAAGTGGAAATGAATCAGCAGCGTGAACGGGCGCGTGCTGCAGGCGGTTTCAAGGTTGCGCAAGGCGAAAATCTGGATGTGCAAGGTGAGACACCATTCACAGGCTACGATTCATTGTTTGATCAGGCAGAAATTACTGCGTTGTTTGTCGAGGGAAAACCGGTCGAAAAACTAGAAGAAAGACAACAAGGGATTGTTGTGCTGAACCAGACTCCGTTTTATGCAGAATCGGGCGGTCAGGTCGGCGACACGGGGGTGTTGGAAGTTTCAGTGAATACTGCCCGTTTCACAGTCGAAGATACGCAAAAACAGAAAGGTGAGACGTTCTTGCACATCGGCAAATTGGAAAGTGGTGAAATTACAGTCGGTGACAAAGTTAAGGCACATGTATTTTCGCGGGGACGCAAGGCTTCAGCACGAAACCACTCCGCGACCCATTTGGCACATGCGGCGTTGCGACAAGTATTAGGTGACCATGTGCAGCAGAAAGGTTCATTAGTGAATGCAGATCGGTTACGTTTTGACTTTGCCCATTTCGAGCCGATGACAGCGGCGCAAATTCATGAAGTGGAACAGTTGGTCAACGAACAAATCTTGGCGAGCCATCCGGTCGAAACCAAAGTGATGAATATCGAAGAAGCCAAAGCAGCAGGCGCGATGGCATTGTTCGGCGAAAAATATGGCGATGATGTCCGCGTGGTGAAGATGGATGCGTTCTCTACCGAATTGTGTGGTGGTACGCACGTCTCCGGCACGGGTGAAATTGGTATGTTTCGTGTGCTTTCCGAAAGTGGCATCGCAGCGGGAGTGCGCCGCATGGAGGCGGTGACTGGCGAAGGCGCATTGCAGTGGGCGGATGCGGGAGAGGCAGCATTGCAGCAAATTGCGTCGCTGGTGAAAGGGACACGCGATACTGTTGGCGAAAAAGTCGAATCGTTGTTGGAGCAGAACCGTAAGCTGGAGAAAGAGCTGGAGCGGCTCAAATCCAAATTGGCGAGCAGTGCAGGCGGTGATTTGGCGACGCAGGCCGAAGAAATCGACGGTGTAAAAGTATTGGCGGCAAAACTGGAAGGCACCGATTCCAAGACTTTGCGTACTATGCTCGATAAGCTGAAAGAGAAATTAGGTTCAGCGGCGATTTTGCTCGCCACTGCAGAAGGCGAAAAAGTGACGCTGGCAGCGGGTGTAACTAAAGATGTCACCAAAAAATTGAAAGCAGGTGACTGGATTCGCGAAATTGCGCCGATTGTTGGTGGTAAGGGTGGTGGTCGTCCCGATATGGCGCAAGGCGGCGGCAGTGATCCGTCGAAGCTGGATGCGGCATTGCAAGCTGCGCAAGAGTGGGCAAAAACGCAGTTGGTGGGTTAGACAAACCAAATCAAATAGATGAGAAAAATATAATAATAAAAACGGGAAGCAGGGAGAGAAGAGGAAGAAGATGGCACTGATTGTTCAAAAATATGGCGGCACATCGGTTGGTACAGTCGAGCGGATTGAAGCAGTCGCGGAGCGCGTCAAAAAAGCACATGATGCGGGTAACCAGATGGTGGTTGTGGTTTCCGCGATGAGCGGCGAAACTAACCGGATCATCGGATTGGCGAAGCAGATTCACGAAAACCCGACGCCACGCGAACTGGATGTAGCAATGGCGACCGGGGAGCAGGTGACAATTGCACTGCTTTCGATGGCATTGGAAAAACGCGGCGTGGGCGCGCGTTCCTACACGGGAGCGCAGGTACGGTTGTTGACCGATAATTCTCACAACAAGGCGCGGATTCTTGATATTGATGGACATCGCATTCAGGATGATTTGCAACAGAATCGTGTCGTGGTTGTTGCAGGTTTCCAAGGATGTGACGAGAAAGGCAATATCACAACGCTCGGGCGTGGTGGTTCGGATACCTCCGCAGTGGCAATTGCAGCAGCGTTGAAGGCGGATGAATGCCAAATCTACACCGATGTAGATGGTGTTTATACTACTGATCCACGTGTCGTACCTGAAGCGCGGCGGATGGATCGCATCACCTTTGAGGAGATGCTGGAAATGGCCAGCATGGGCTCCAAAGTGCTGCAAATCCGTGCGGTGGAGTTTGCCGGAAAATACAACGTGCCATTGCGGGTGCTCTCCAGTTTCGAGGACGAGGGCGAGCAGGGGTCAGGAACATTGATCAGTTATGAGGAAGAAGGGATGGAACAGCCAGTAATTTCAGGGATTGCGTTTCAGCGCGACGAGGCAAAATTGACAATGTTGGGTGTTCCCGACAAACCGGGGATCGCGAGCAAGATTTTGCAAGCGATTTCTCGCAAGAATATTGAAGTCGATATGATTGTGCAGAGTTCGCATGAAGGCGTCACACATGACTTTGCGTTCACTGTTCATCGCAACGACTATACACAAGGAATGGAAATTCTGAAGGAAGTTGCCAAAGAGTTGAATGCGCGGGATGTGTTGGGCGAAGAAAAAGTGGTCAAGGTTTCTCTGGTTGGGATCGGGATGCGCTCTCATGCAGGTGTCGCGAGCAAAATGTTTACTATGCTGGCGAATGAAGGAATCAACATTTTGATGATTTCTACCTCTGAAATCAAAATTTCGGTGGTGATTGAGGAGAAATATCTGGAATTGGCTGTGCGTTCACTGCACACCAGTTTTGAACTGGATGGCGAGCCGGAAAAGGTTTCCTGATTTCAGAAATGTTTTAAATATGTAGTTTGAAAACCCTGTCTGGTTTATCTGGCAGGGTTTTTTTGTGGAATTCATCGTTAAAAGAAAAAGAATATGGTTTGGCTCATTAAATTAAGTCAAAGCGATTATATTGTCTGCTGAACAAAGATTTCTAGAAAAAATTGATATATTTCTTTCACAATAATACGCTAAACTGAAAATTTTTTTGGAAAACCTCTCGGAGAATAAATTTATGCCATTACATTCTTTATTACCCAAAAGAATTTTCGCCATCTGTCTATTTTCAATCTCTTTGCAGGCATTGGCGAATCAAGAAGCGCATGTACATGGCATTGCAGAATTAACGGTCGCGCTGGAAGGCAATCGTCTGGAGATGCATCTGGAATCCCCCGCTGCCAATATTGTCGGATTTGAACATCAAGTTTCGACAAACAAACAGCATCATGCGGTAAAAACTGCAGAAAAGAGACTCGAATCCCCGCAGAAACTGTTTTCGTTTGCTGGCACAAATTGTTCTACGCAACAAGTCAGCGTCGATCTTTCTGCTGTGACAGGCTTGAAAGAAGAAAGTCACGAGCATCATACGGATGAAGAACATGCACATCATGATGATCATCACGGTGAAAAACACGACGATCATGGTCATGATGAACACGATGCACATCACGAAAAAACACACAGCGATATCGAAGCCCGTTACCATTTTGCTTGCAAGCAAGGGGAAAAATTAAAATCAATCTCGGTTAATCTGTTAGATCATTTTCCGGGGATTGAGGAATTACATACGCAATGGATTACCGAAGCCGGGCAAGGTGCGGCTGAATTATCTGCAAAATCGAAAGTGATTCATCTCAAATAGCTTTTGCTTAAATTGATTGCACTGATTGAAATTGAATCATTCAAATTCAATTTTGCCCTCAGTGTTTTTTTCGGTATCTTCCGCGTTGCTGGTTTTAAGATAAGGCTCAAATGCCTGCATCTCCATTGCATAGGCTGAAGTGGCCAGATTGTTTTTGGTCATGGATGTTTTCAGATTGCCCGAGATCCAGAATGGCGTGTATAGAACTTCAAAAGGATTCAATTCTACCCCTTTTGGATAATTGACCAGAATGATCTGGTTGGGCGGCGGTGGCGGCACATGGATACATGCCCCAAAAAAGGGCACCAGAAAAAACTGTGTAGTCATCTGTTCATCGTTAAAAGCCAACGGAACGATAAAACCCGGCAGACGTATTTCCTGACTATCCATTGCTGCGACCACATCGGTGGAGACTAACGCTTGCTGGTAGCGGTCATCCTTGTTTTCAGCGGCGGCTGTGTTGGTATTCTGAAGTTTGCTGCTGATTCGGTCTTCCGCCGATCCATCCTCAATCTCCAGAATATAGGCGGGCGGATTTTCCAACGCTTCCAGATCGTCTGGCGGAATGAGATCGACCCACTCAATGGTTTTGAACGCTGAAGTTTTAGCTTGGGTTTCAGTTGCCACACTTTCTAGTTTTGATGGATTCGTCGCCAGCGATGGATCATCTGCATCGCCACAGGCAGACAAGGACAACGCTGCCATTGCAACGCAGACCAACCGATAAAACCGGCGGGTTTTCATACCTTTCATTTTCACGGCGTTACTTCTATCCTCCCTGCTATTCTCATTTGAAGTTGTCTTTGTTGAAATTGCCTTTCCATTTTTCCCGCAATTTTTCTCGAAAACATTCCATTATTTCAGACATTTTTCTATTTTTCATGATGATTACGCTCAATAATGTGCGATTTTCCTATCGCGAATCACCGAATAAAACCGTTCTGGATATTCCACATTGGGCTGTCCCGGAAAACCGGCACACCTTTGTGCATGGACCATCCGGTTGCGGAAAATCGACGCTGCTCAATTTGTTGAGCGGCATGTTACACACGACGCACGGGGAAATTTCTGTGCTGGGACAGCGGTTGGATCAAATGCGCAACCGCCAACGCGACCGCTTCCGTGCGGATCATGTGGGCTATGTGTTTCAGCAGTTCAATCTGATTCCCTACCTCAATGCGATTGATAATATTCAGCTCGCCAGCCATTTTTCAACACAGCGAAATACCAAAACAATCCGCGCAGAAATCGAAGCATTGTTATCCACGTTGAATATTGATATTTCCGATTGGCAAAAACCTACCGCGAAATTGAGCATCGGACAACAACAACGCGTCGCCATTGCCCGCGCATTAATTAATAAACCGGAATTGCTCATCGCAGATGAGCCGACTTCCTCGCTCGATCAACGCAACCGCGACAATTTTATGGAAGTGCTAATGTCGCTGGTTGATGCGCACAAGATGACGTTGCTGTTTGTCAGTCATGATATGACGTTATCGTGCTATTTTGAACGTGTAGAAGCATTAGCTGAAATCAATCGTAGCAGCAATGTGGCAGCAATTTAGAGGAGAGATCGAATGTTCATCAAGCTCGCCTATCAAAGTCTGCTCAACCGCAAAGGTTCGGTGATTCTGACGGTCTTGGCGATGACCGTGAGTATTTTCGTGTTGTTGAGCGTGGAACACATCCGCCATCAAACCAAAGAGAGTTTCGGCAACACCGTTTCTGGTGTCGATTTGATTGTCGGCGCACGCACCGGCAGTCTCAATTTGCTGTTGTACTCGGTTTTCCGCATCGGCAACCCGACCAATAACATCGGTTGGAATGCCTATCAGGAGATAGCCGCCAACCCGAATATTGAGTGGGCGATTCCGATTTCGCTGGGCGATTCGCACAAAGGTTACCGGGTGATGGGGACAACAGCCGATTATTTTGACCGTTTTCGCTATGGCAACAAACGCGCCCTGCAATTCGCCACAGGCAACGCGTTTTCTGAGATATTGGATGTTGTGCTCGGCGCGGAAGTGGCGAAAAAGCTGGGCTATCAGTTGGGCGACAAATTGGTCTTGGCACATGGCATTATCAGCACCCATTTCAGTTTGCATGATGACAAACCGTTTGCTGTAGTCGGCATTTTGGAACCGACGGGCACGCCGGTTGATCAGACGTTGCATGTCAGTTTGCAGGGGATTGAGGCGATTCATGTCGATTGGCAACAAGGCGTCAGAATGCCGGGAAAATCGGTTTCGGTAGCGATGCTGGCGCAGCACGATTTGACGCCGAAAAACATCACGGCTTTCATGCTGGGGTTGAAATCCAAAATCGCTACCTTCCGCGTGCAGCGGGATATTAATCAGTACACAAAAGAGCCGCTGATGGCGATTCTGCCGGGCGTTGCGCTCGCTGAACTGTGGCAAATGATGGGGATTTTGGAAAACACGCTCCGGCTGATTTCGATTCTGGTACTGATTGCCGCGCTGCTGGGGTTGAGCGCGATGCAGTTGGCCTCTGTCCGCGAGCGTGGGCATGAGGTGTTGCTGTTGCGTGCGATTGGCGCGTCGCCGCTGTTTTTGTTTCTGCTGGTGGAGTTGGAGGCGTTATTGGTGAGTCTGGTCAGCGTCGTGTTGGGCGCATCGACGCTGTACATCACGCTTTCTGCGATGGGGGATTTCCTGACTGCAAAATTCGGTTTGCAGATCAGCGCCAATATTGCCTCGGAAGGGAATCTGGAATTGGCGATTTTGGTAATTCTCTCTACGATTGTTGCGGCTGCGATTCCGGCGGTTTCTGTCTATAAAAATGCCCGGTTGAGCCAAAATTATTGAAAGCAACTTATTGATAGGTAATCTACTAATTTGACTAGTGGACTCGAAAGGCTTGATCTTTGGATTTAGTTTTACTAATGGTGATGGCATGTGAAATTCCTGTTTAGTGCTTGGCTACCATATGGCGCAAGATCATATGCAGAAGTATTATAATACGATCAAAATAGATGAAAATAACGCATAGTTGAAAAAATCTCTTTAATTTAAAAAGTGATTGAAATATCTATTTTTTATTTGGATACACAAGAATCTCTTTATAAATAATTTAGAATTTCTAATATCCAACATTATCTATACAAGGAATAATATAAAATGAAAACCTATATTGCAAAAAACACCCATTTTAAATCATATAAAATAAAACCATCCTTTCCTTATGGTTGTGTTTATAAAAATAATACTCAATATAAAAATAACATAGAAAAATCAAATAAAACAATTAATAATTTAATTAAAAATAGAGGATTTTATACAGGTGATTTTTTCAGAGAAAATTTCATTAACAGCATGTTTAATAATAATTATGATAGAAAAGATATTACTGAAGAAGATGCATATAATAAATTTAATAAAAATACAAGAAAAATAGCGGGACGATATTTATATAGAATAATAGAAAATTCTATGAAATACGACCATCCATTTCAAAACAAAATTCCTTTTCCTTATAAACGCATTGAAAAAAAGCAAATTACTTCAAGCAATAACAATATAATAGATGAACTTTCTAAAAAACACATACTTGACAAAAAAGAACGCTTAGAATCAAAAAAAACAACATCAATATTTAATGAAAAAGAACATTTAGAACTAAAAAAACAACATTCGATTTTAGAAAGAAAGGAAACAAAAAATATTTTTGATTCCTTCGTGCGCAATATTTATTTAAATTTCTTTAGTGACAAAATAAAAAATATTGTTTTTGATAAAATAACAGGAACTGTTGTTACTGTGGTTATTTTATTAGGGTTTATATTGCACGATCACTCATATATTAAACCCCTTACTGAATCTATTGTTTCAATTTCAGAAGAGTTAGTTAGAAACAAC
>CAYFMX010000002.1:105835-140625 GCA_964344325.1 uncultured Piscirickettsiaceae bacterium | reverse complement strand
AGCAACAACAGCAACAACAGCAACAACAGCAACAACAGCAACAACAGCAACAACAGCAACAACATATCTAATGAATTAGATATAAAAAAACTTAGCTCCTTTAATTTCTATAAAGTTCTATTAAATCCAATAAATATTATTTTTTCTATTATTATGATAATATTATTCTTTATAGACATAATATCATTCCATAAAAATAAACATTTAGACTATAAATCTTCCATATCAAGCATTGGAATATTAGGAACATTCTTAGGAATATTCATAGGATTACTAAGATTTAATTCTAATAATATTGAACAGAGCATACCTTATCTTTTAGAAGGTTTAAAAATAGCATTTTTTACTTCTGTTTTAGGAATTTTCCTAGCAACTATTTTAAATATATTTGAAACACGAGCTAAATAAGATTGGTATTTTTAAATGAATAATAATCAGTGGATGAATGTATCTGATATTATGTCAGTTCTCATGATGACTTTTCTTTTTATATCTATTTTATACATGTATAAAGTTGACATGAAAACAAAAAATATGGAAAATATCTCTTCAGAATATATAAAAATAAATAAAAAAATCAACTCTTCATTGAAAAATAGCTTTCAATATAAATTATCGAACTGGGAGGCAAAATTAACAGAAGATAACATTATAGTGTTCAAAAACCCAGAAACACTATTCGAAATAGGTAATTCACAATTAACTGAAAAATTTTCTAAAGTGCTCCATGATTTTTTTCCAAATTTTATTGATATAATAGAAAAAGATAATCATTTAGAATCAATAGAATTGATTGAGATAATCGGTCATGCATCCGAAGAATGGAAAAGTGCGGAAAATGAATTAGAAAAATATTTAAAAAATTTAACTCTATCCCAATCAAGGTCAAATAACGTTTTAAATTATTGCTTAAAAACTATCGATATTTCAAAAAGAAAGTGGGTTTTAAAAAAAATCTCCTCCAGAGGAGCTTCTTCTTCAGAATCTATTATAACAACTAAAAATAAAGAAGATAAAATAAATTCCAGGAGAGTAGAGTTTAAAATAAAATTAAAAACAAATAAATTTCTTAGTGATTTGATTGATATCATTAATTCACAACACATAAAGAAATAAACTAATTTTTCGAAAAAACTTTAATCATGTTTTTTCCCTTTACAATAATTACTCATAAATATAATGAATCTTGCAGACAAGCCCCGGTTACTTGAGATTAAAAAACAGATCACAATCACTGACAGAAAAAGGCGGAAAAATATTTTCTGCGCTAAAAAATCTCAAAGATGGTGAAGCAGTTGCTGGTTGGGTTTACGAAAAAGGGGAGGCTTTGCTGGATGCAATCCGAAATTTCCCCATCAGATAAAAATTTACATTGAACCAAATCACCGAACAAAAACGAATCCGAAATTCCACAGCAGAATTTCTCATCTTCACCGCCCAATCTGGCGAAGGGAGTATTGAAGTTCGTGTAGAAAATGAAACCGTGTGGCTCACCCAAAAGCTGATCGCAACACTGTTCGAAAAAGGCCGCAGCACAATCACCGAACACTTGAAAAATATCTTCCAAGAAGGCGAACTGGACGAAAATTCAGTATGTCGGGAATTCTGACACACTGGCAACGACGGTAAAAGCTACAACACAAAATTCTACAATCTGGATGCCATCATCTCCGTCGGCTACCGGGTCAACTCCAAACGCGCCACCCAATTCCGCTAATGGGCAACCCAGGTACTCCGGGAATTTTCCATCAAAGGATTCGTGCTGGACAAACAACGGCTGGAAAATAGCAGCTTCCTCAACGAAGACTATTTTGAAGCGTTGCTGGCAGAAATTCGGGAAATTCGCCTCAGCGAACGCAAGTTTTACCAGAAAATCACCGATATTTACGCCACTAGCGTCGATTACAACCAAAATGCGCAAACCACCCGGGCATTTTTCGCCAAAGTGCAAAACAAACTTCACTTTGCAACCCACGGACACACCGCAGCAGGGCAGAAAGCGAATTTGAAAAATACCGCATTGTGCAAGACCGGCTTTTTGAATCGGATTTTGACCGCTTATTGCGTGCGCAAAAGGGAAAGTAGCCTCTTTATACGCTAAAATTCTGGCTTCAACCATTCACAGAAGCATGAGTGAACCTATCAATTTTGCACTTCACTATGACATGCGCAGCTTGATGAAATGATCAATCAGTATGTCATGCGCTGGCTTCCAGGTATTCATTTTTCAGCCGCACATAATTATCAGCAGAGGTTCTCAGCCATGTTCGTTCTGCATCGGTCAATGGGCGCGCTTTTTGTGCCGGCGCACCACGCCATAAATAGCCGCCTTCCAGTATCTTTCCTGGTGCGACAAGACTGCCTGCCGCAAGAAATACCTCATCTTCGAGAACTGCGCCGTCCAGCACGGTGGATCCCATGCCGACCAAACAACGGTTGCCGATAGTGCAGGCATGGAGGATTGCGCCATGCCCAACCGTCACGTCATCGCCGATGATCAGCGGAAAACCATCCGGCGCATCATCGTTGGGTTGGGTAACATGGAGTGAAGTATTGTCCTGAATGTTTGTTCGTTTGCCAATTTCAATACGGTGTACATCGCCGCGCACCGAAACAAGCGGCCAGATCGAACTATCTGCGCCAATTGTTACCCGACCGATGATTTGGGAGGATGGGTCAATGAAAACGGATGGATCAATTTCGGGATTCCAGTCGCGATATTGGCGGATATTGTTGATTATGGTCATGAGCTGATTTCCAAATTTCAGAAACTGAAAATCGTACCGATTTTTTCACAGAGTTTCATCTTTACCACAACGAGAATGAAAGATATTCGATAGTTTGAGATTATTATTTGAAATTATTAAAGGGTTTCAAATTTCTGGTTCCTTTTTCCAGCGCATCAGATTCTTGCTGCTGGTATCAACTGCTTCTGCTGCCTAGACAATGGAGTAGTTGTGTTCTGTGATTAATGCTACTCTGGTCAGAATAGCAGGTTCGGATGCTACCGCAGCTTACCGTCCTTTTCTGTTTTTACGATGAGTGGCACTTGCGAGTTGAATTCACGTTTTTTCATGTATTTGTTACAACAACGCGCCCAATTTTTTTCCGCAATTCGCGAATTTTTTGCAGTACGTAATGTGCTGGAAGTGCAAACGCCAATCCTCTCTTCGGCAACAATCCCTGATCCGGCGTTGCAGAGTTTTGAGACGCATCATTTCAATCAGAAATTTTATCTGCAAACCTCCCCAGAATTTTTCATGAAGCGGCTATTGGTGGCGGGCAGTGGGGCGATTTTTCAGATTGCGCCCGCGTTTCGCTGTGAGGAGGAAGGCCGTCATCACAACCCCGAATTTTTGATGCTGGAATGGTATCGCCCCGGTTTTACGATGACAGATTTGATGGATGAGGTTGAAACGTTAGTACGGATACTACTGGATCAGTTTCAGGCTGATCGTAGGGAAGTGCTTCTATACGCACAGGAGTCGTGGAAACGATGGAAAATTGTTGATGCGTTTGCAGAAACAACAGCAATTTCTGATTTGTTTAACACTTCGGTTGCAGAGCTACAAGCAGAAGCAATTGCGCAAAATATTCCGTCTGCGGTGCAACTCGAACTGGATTGGGATGGTTGGGTCGATCTGTTGCTTTCAGAAACAGTGATTCCAGCATTGGACAATTTGGGGCAGGGTGAACCGTTTTTCCTGACGCACTATCCTGCTTCACAAGCGGCGTTGGCACGGCTTGATCCGGACGATCCGCGTGTGGCAGAACGGTTTGAGTTGACGATCAATGGGATTGAGATTGCGAATGGGTTCCGCGAATTGACCGATGCAACGGAACAGCGCAAACGGTTTGAGTCGGAATTGGAAGAACGCAAGCAATTGGGTTTGCCGCCGGTCAAACTGGATGAGAATTTTCTCGCTACGTTGGAAGTGGGCATGCCGGAATGTTCCGGTGTTGCGCTTGGTGTAGAGCGGTTGTTGATGGTTGCGCTGGGTGCGGATCGGTTGGAAGAGGTAATGCTATTTCCGTTTGCGCAAGTTTGAAATAGGACTGAAATCCTGAAAACAAGTTTCAATTAAGTGCGGATTTCCCCGATAGTTTTGCCCATTCGTACAACGGATTCAGTATGAAGTTTGGGCAGCAAATCGACTGCATCTTTTCCAAACAGCAGAATAACAGTGGAGCCGTAATTGAAACGCCCCATCTCTGCGCCTTTTTGCAATTGAATTTCATCATTGCTCTTTTTTGCGCTTTTTTCAGAATAATTCCACTGCGTCACTTCGCGTTTCTGGATTTTAGAGGGTGTGATTTCACCCGCCCAAACGGTTTCGATACTACCGACGAATAACGCGCCGACCAATACCATTGCCATTGGGCCAATTTCAGTATTGAAAATAGCGGCAACGCGTTCATTGCGTGCAAACAATCCGGGTACAGTGTGCACTGCCGGGTCGTTAACCGGATAGAGCCGTCCCGGAATGTAAACCATCTCCCGCAATGTGCCGGTGATCGGCATGTGGATGCGGTGGTAATCGCGGGGAGAGAGATAAATCGTCGCGAACGTGCCGTCTACAAATGGTTCTGCGCGTTGTGAATCACCGCCAAGCAGGGCAGTGAGATTAAAATGGTGTCCTTTCGCCTGGAAAATTTTTTGCTGGTCGATTTTTCCAAGCTGGCTGATTTTGCCGTCTACGGGGCTGACAATTGTGGTTGGTTCTTCCGAAATCGGACGTGCGCCTGGTTTTAACGCACGGGTAAAAAAGGCATTGAACGTTGGATAGGCGCGAATATCCGGATTTTCCGCAATAGAGAGATCAACATCAAATGCTTGGCAAACGATACGGATTTGTCCATTTTTGAGCCAGCCAGTTTTGCTGCGCGTGAGTCGATAAAGAATACGCGATAAAAAATGGTGTGGTAGCAGAAAAACCAGCAGAGTGAAGAGGGAATCAAACAGTTTTTGCACGGTTTTTCTACGGTTGTTTGGATGTTGGGAGAGTTACGGTTGGCAGCAAGTTGCCGGGGTGAGATAGCTGATCAACCCCTGAATACCACCCTGCAAAATGTAGGCATTGTCAAAACCGATATGACGCAAGGCAGTGGCAGCTGCGCTGGCGCGGGTTCCGTTCAGGCACATAATGACGATTTTTTTGTCAGTTGGAATTTTGGAGAGATTTTCCGGCAGGAAGAGTTCATTCAGTGGAATAGTTACACTATCAGGCAGTGCAGCAGTGACAAAACGGGTCTCTTCTGGTGTGCGGATGTCGATAATTTCAATTGCTTCCCCGGCTTTGACGGCTTTGGTCAATGCTTCCGGAGGCATCAGATGCAATTCGCTCCCCACTTTCGCCCCTTTTGCAGAGGAGAAGAAATCAGCATAACCGCTCGCCAGTTCTGTGTCGTAACTCATCGCTCAATATCCTTCTTTGATGTTATTTTCTGATGCTGTTAATTGCGCCATACGACCAGCTTTTTGCCGATATTGAGGATATCTTTCGGTGCCATGCCATTCCAGCTTGCTAATTGAATGTAGCCCACGTTGTATTTGCGGGAAATATGCCACAAAGTTTCGTTGTTTTTCACAATGTGTTCAATTTTATGTCGACCACGTTTCCGTTTTTTTAGTGAAGCCAAACGGATCGGTTCGCTTAATGTGTAGGTTTTCATTGGTTTGCGTGGCGCAGGGACTTGCAATGTCTTTCCAGCGATAATTCGATCATTTTTGAGGCCGTTCAGTCCACGGATTATATCGACGGAAATGCCATACTGTTGGGCAATGACACTCAGGCTTTCTCCGCGTTGAATGGGGTGTTCCTTTTTGTTAACCAGTTTTTCTTCCTGCATGTTTTTCAATGCAGTTTGGAATGAATCTATACTGCTTTTTGGTAATAACAGATCGTGTGGACCTTGTGGTGGTGTGGCCCATTGTTTTAAGGCTGGGTTAAGCTGGTACAGTTCCTCCAGTGAAATACTGGCCATCTCTGCGGCCAGGGAGAGATCGATTTGATTCTCCATTTTAACCACGCCAGTTTGTGCTTTGTTAGGCATCTCTGGAAGTTTATATTTGTAGCGTTCAGCTGTTTCAATAAAGCGTGCTAAGGCCAAGATACGTGGTACATAGCCTTGAGTCTCTTTTGGTAGAGGCAAACTCCAGAAATCGGTTGGTTTGCCACGTTTTTTGTTTTTATTGATTGCTTTGCGCACATTGCCTGCACCAGTGTTATAAGCCGCCAATGCCAGAAGCCAGTCTCCTTTAAACTGACGTGACATATCTTTCAAAAAGTGGAGCGCGGCTTTTGTGCCAACTATGGCATCGCGGCGCTGATCAACCCACCAATTATTCTGTAGACCATACTCTTTCGCAGTGGTCGGGATAAATTGCCATAATCCGGAAGCATTGCCAGAAGAATAGGCGTAAGGACGGAATGCGCTTTCAATAGCGGGGAGGAGTGCAAGCTCTAATGGTAAGTTGCGTCGTTTTGCGTATCGGACAATATGGAATAAATAGGGACGAGCGCGATTCATTACCCGGGTTACATATTCAGGGTGATCTTTAAACCAGAGGATGTGTTTTGTCAGGCGTGGGTCTTTGCGTTCTTTGATTTTGAATCCGTATTTGATCTCTGTCCATAGAGAGCCTTCGGATGCGGTTTTCGCCATGCTTTCCGTGACCAATGCGAATAACAGCATGATCAGTAAAAGCGGGGATAAAATTTGTCGGAGTGAAGGTTGGATTTGGTTCTTCATCATTGGCATCATTGCGACTTCCTGACGTTTTTCCAATGGGGCGTAGTGAAAAGTACGACTAAAAATTAAACAAAAATCAAAAAAACGTAGAAAATTAGAAATTCAGGATATTTTTTAAAGCGATATTAGGACTATACCTTTTGAATCGTAACACTTCCAATATTGAGACGGAATTTTCGGATTGGTTTGCCAGTCCGCCGGGGCAGGCGTTGTTGCGTCAGGAGAAAAAGTGGGCGCACGCACTATTGCAGGGGAGTTACGGTACACATCTGTTGCAGGTGGGGTTGGCGCAGCATAATTTGGCATCACAGGCGACGCAAATTCTCCATCCGTTTGTATTGGATACCATTGCTGATGAACGGCATAACCATGCGGTTGTTGCGGCGGAGGCGGAACAGTTGCCGATTGCAGTTGGTTCTTTGGCAGCAGTGATTTTGCCGCATCAACTTGAATTTTCCGCTGATCCAGTAGCCGTGTTGCGCGAGGTGACGCACAGTTTGGCGGATGATGGCGAATTGCTCATTTTTGCTTTTTCACCGTGGGCGTTGTGGACGGCGGAACGCAAGGTTCCAAAGCTGAAAAGTCTGGTGCCGTGTATCGCAACAGAGCAAAAGAGGACGACGCAAGTAATTCCAGCACATATGATGCGGTTGTGGTTGTCCGGATTTGGTTATGAAGTTGGGCAAACATTGCAAATTTTCTACGGAAGTTCACCAAAATCCAAATATTCAATCTTTCCCGGCGCGTTTGTGATTCAGGCGAAAAAACGCACGATCCCATCTACGCTTATTCGGCCGCGTTGGTGGCAACGGCGTTGGGCGATGCCAGTCACGGAAGGGGCGATGAACCGGCAAACTGTTCGGAAGTGAAGTTGATATTCATTTTTCTTGTTTTTTTAATCAATAAATTGAATTGGTTTTTTGGCGTTCCGTTTTGTTATGTTGACGGAAAATGTTGAGGATGACAGTTGTGGTATCCGTAATTTTTTTTGGATAGCAGGAGGTTTTGCAAGATCTATGATTCCGACCTTTTATATTGGCGTAGCTGGATTGTTTGCTTCCCTTGCGCTTGCGTTTCTTTGGCAACAGGAGCGTGCCGAGAGCGCAGCATTACGTGGGCAGTTTGAAATTGTACAACAGCAAAATATTTCCCTTAAGGAGGCACTGTCTGAAGCGCGAGAAAACGTAAATCAGTCCATGGAACTGATCAGCGAGAACCAGCGTTCGGTGCATGACTATAGTGCGAAGTTGAATGAGGCACACCAACGTCATCAGCAATTGATGGATGAGGTTAACAGTCTACGGACAAGCGAGTTAGAAAATGCAAAGAAAGAGCCTGATGTACGTGCTCATGCTGCTACTGAGCGTTGGAGTAGCTTCATGCGGAGTATTGCCGGAGAGACACGTCGAGAAAGTGAAGGTGGTGACAATTCCCGTGTTGCCAAAGGCAGTGATTCCCGATTTGCCAATTCCGCCAGCAGGTCACAAGGTAACACCGATGGTAGTGATCACACCAGAGCAGGCAAGGCGGTATTGGGAGGTATGTGAGGAGTACAAGCAAGTAGAAAAATCGGGAGAGGACGCAGTTACTGAATTTCTCAAAAGCAATCCACATATCACCCCGGAAGGGGTTTGTAACTGGGCGGTTTATGGTTGGCCTGTTCAGGATGAGTTAACGATGGAATCCTGGATGGATGAAGTTGCTGAGTATGTTGAAGATTTGCGTGCACATAACCAGTTGCTGCGGGAAATCATTGAGGAGCGTCAGGCGATGATAGACAAGCAGTTGGAAAAATTGCAGTCTGTTCAGTAAGGCTGATTTTTGGATGAGATGGCTGGTATTTCTTTGGAAGCCGTCCATTATTTTATTCTTCTATGC
The DNA here is from genome assembly GCA_964344325.1 of uncultured Piscirickettsiaceae bacterium. Classification (GTDB taxonomy): domain Bacteria; phylum Pseudomonadota; class Gammaproteobacteria; genus CAYFMX01. The sequence continues at coordinate 131,994 of CAYFMX010000002.1, read as the reverse complement.
TATAAACTCTCTTGGGCAAATTTTGTAGTAAAAATTGAGAAGAAAGATAGACATGACAAAAATCGCAATTACCGGCGCAGCCGGACGGATGGGAAAAAGTTTGATTGAGGCGACAATGCAAGATGAAAATTCTGTATTGAGTGCAGCAATTGAGCGTTCAGACAGCCCATTTCTGAATATGGATTCTGGTGAAGTGGCCGGGATCGGAAAAGCGGATATTTTGATCGGCAGTGATGCCGCTGCTGAAATCACCAAATCCGATGTGTTGATTGATTTCACCGGCCCGGAAGCGACAATGTGGAATTTGGAAATTTGCCGCGAGCAGGGCAAACGCATCGTCATTGGTACCACTGGCTTTACGGATGGGCAAAAAGCACGGATTGAGGCGGCTTCCAAAGAGATCGGCATTGTATTTGCGCCGAATATGAGCGTGGGTGTAAACCTTTGTTTCAAATTGCTGGATTTGGCGGCACGGGTAATGGGCAATGATGTTGATATCGAAGTGATTGAAGCGCACCATCGCCATAAAGTGGATGCGCCTTCTGGCACAGCATTGCGGCTGGGCGAAGTGGTCGCTGATGCATTGGGGCGTGATTTGAAAGAGTGCGCGATTTACGGGCGTGAAGGCAATACCGGAGAGCGCGATCGCGGTACAATTGGTTTCGAGACCATCCGTGCTGGGGATATTGTGGGCGAACATACTGTGATGTTTGCTGATATTGGCGAGCGGGTCGAAATTACGCATAAGGCTTCCAGTCGTCTGACCTTCGCAAAAGGGGCGGTGCGTGCTGCGCGTTGGTTGATGGAGCGCGATAATAATGGCCTGTTTGATATGCAGGATGTGCTCAACTTGCGGTAATACACGTTGCGATAAGCATGCATCGTTGTGCACGGTTATTGCCGGAACGTCCGGGCATGGACGGCAGCTTTTTTGCCGCGTAAAATCAAACTTCGTATGTAATTAAAATTTTTTATGTGCCGGGGAATGAATGAACTGTTCCCCGGCGGTTTTTTGTGGGCAATTCCTTTTGGAAGGCACATTCTTATGACGACACCAGCACTTCTCGCGCTTGCGGACGGCAGCCTTTTTTATGGCGAATCCATTGGCACATCCGGCCAGACAGTCGGCGAGGTGGTTTTCAACACCTCCATGAGCGGCTATCAGGAAATCCTGACCGACCCGTCTTATCTGAAACAGATTGTCACCTTGACCTATCCGCATATCGGAAATACCGGTATCAATACGGAAGATGAGGAGTCGGAGAAGGTGCAGGCGGCTGGGCTGGTGATCCGTGACCGTTCCCAAATCCACAGTAACTGGCGTTCCGAGGAAGATTTGGAGTCCTATTTGCAGCGTAGCAATACCGTGGCGATTGCTGGAATTGATACTCGTCGATTGACGCGGATTTTACGTGAAAAGGGTGCGCAGAATGGCTGCATCGTGGCAGGGAATGCCATTGATGAAGGAAAAGCGATCCAGGCAGCGCAGGATTTTTCTGGCTTGCAGGGGATGGATTTGGCGAAAGAGGCGTCTACACAGGAAGCGTACGCATGGCACGAAGGAACCTGGTCGTTGGAAGGCGGTCATCCTACGCATGATGAAGCTGATTTCCGCTGGAATGTTGTCGTGTACGATTACGGCGTGAAGCGTAATATTTTGCGGATGCTGGTGGATCGTGGCTGCCGTTTGAAAGTAGTTCCGGCGCAGACACCGGTAGAAGAGGTGTTAGCGATGAATCCCGACGGTGTGTTCCTCTCCAATGGGCCGGGTGATCCGGAGCCATGCGATTACGCGCAGAAAAATATCCAGACTTTATTAGAAAAGAAAGTTCCACTGTTTGGAATTTGTCTTGGACATCAATTATTGTCACTGGCAAGCGGCGCAAAAACCGAGAAGATGAAATTTGGCCATCATGGTGCGAATCACCCGGTACAGTCACTGAAAACCAAACAAGTAGCAATCACTAGCCAGAACCATGGTTTTGCAGTGAATGAAGAGAGTTTGCCCGAATGTTTGCAGCCAACGCATCGGTCTTTGTTTGATGATTCCTTGCAAGGGGCGGAACGGATTGATTGCCCTGCGTTCGGGTTTCAGGGGCATCCAGAAGCGAGTCCGGGACCGCACGACATTTCCGGGTTGTTTGACCACTTTATTGAATTGATGCAGCAGCGGGCGGGAGAGTAAGTTATGCCAAAACGTACCGACATTAAAAGCATCCTGATCATTGGCGCAGGGCCGATTGTCATCGGTCAGGCGTGTGAGTTTGATTACTCTGGCGCACAAGCGTGCAAGGCGTTGCGGGAAGAGGGATTCCGGGTCATTTTGATCAACTCTAATCCGGCGACGATCATGACTGATCCCGATATGGCGGATTCGATCTATATTGAGCCGATCCATTGGGAAACCGTAGCGAAAATTATTGAAGAAGAACGTCCAGATGCGTTGTTACCGACAATGGGTGGACAAACCGCGCTGAACTGCGCGTTGGATCTGGAATCGGAAGGCATCCTCAAAAAATTTGATGTAGAGATGATTGGCGCGACGCAGGATGCGATTGACAAGGCGGAAGACCGTGAACGGTTCCGCGATGCAATGCATGCGATTGGTTTGGATACGCCGCGTTCTGATATTGCACATACGTTGGAAGAAGCGAAGAAAATTCAGGAAGGATTGGGGTTTCCGGTCATTATTCGTCCGTCGTTCACGATGGGCGGTAGTGGCGGCGGCATTGCCTACAACCGCGAAGAGTTTGTCGAGATTTGCGAACGTGGTCTTGATCTTTCCCCGACCAACGAATTGCTGATTGAAGAGTCGGTGCTTGGCTGGAAAGAATACGAGATGGAGGTGGTGCGCGATTGCAAAGACAACTGCATCATTGTCTGCTCTATCGAAAATTTTGATCCGATGGGTGTGCATACGGGCGATTCCATTACCGTTGCGCCATCGCAGACCTTGACCGATAAAGAGTATCAGATCATGCGGAACGCTTCGTTAGCGGTGTTGCGTGAGATTGGGGTAGATACGGGCGGTTCGAACGTGCAGTTTGCAATCAACCCGGAAAACGGGCGGATGATCATCATCGAAATGAACCCGCGTGTTTCCCGTTCTTCAGCATTGGCTTCCAAGGCAACAGGCTTCCCAATTGCGAAAGTAGCAGCAAAACTGGCGGTTGGCTATACGTTGGATGAGTTGCGGAACGACATTACCGGCGGGATCACTCCAGCATCGTTTGAACCATCAATTGACTATGTAGTCACGAAAATTCCTCGTTTTACCTTTGAAAAATTCCCGCAGGCAGAGCCACTGCTGACTACACAGATGAAATCGGTCGGCGAAGTGATGGCGATTGGTCGCACTTTCCAGGAATCGTTGCAAAAAGCATTGCGTGGTCTGGAAACCGGCATGGATGGTCTGGATGAGGTGATTAAGGAAGAAGAGAAGGAAGACGGCGAAGTTCTGAAAGGGATTTTGCGCCAGAAGCTGCGCACGCCGGGGCCGGATCGGATTTGGTATGTTGCGGATGCAATGCGTGCTGGATGGTCGATGGAAGATGTTCATGAGCAGACCAAGATTGATCCGTGGTTCTTGATTCAGCTTGAAGATTTGATTCGCGAGGAGGAAGGGGTTTGCCAGGCGAAGTTACTGGAAAATCTCGACGAAGCGCAGTTGCGTCAGTTGAAGCGTAAAGGCTTTTCTGACCGTCGGCTGGCAAAGCTACTCAAGACGGATGAACATGCAGTTCGTGCCTACCGCCATGCGAAAGGGGTACGTCCGGTCTTCAAGCGTGTCGATACCTGTGCAGCGGAATTCCCGACCAGTACAGCCTACATGTACTCCTCGTATGAAGAAGAGTGTGAGTCGCGTCCGTCTGATAACAAGAAAATTATGGTATTGGGTGGCGGGCCAAATCGCATCGGGCAGGGTATTGAGTTTGACTATTGCTGTGTCCACGCAGCGTTGGCGATGCGTGAAGATGGCTATGAAACGATCATGGTCAACTGTAACCCAGAGACCGTTTCTACCGATTATGATACCTCGGATCGCCTCTATTTCGAGCCACTGACGCTCGAAGATGTGTTGGAAGTGGTCGCAAAAGAGAAACCGGAAGGGGTTATTGTCCAGTATGGTGGGCAGACGCCACTCAAATTGGCGAACGATTTGGAACGTGCTGGTGCGCCGATTATTGGTACTTCACCGGATGCAATTGATTTGGCAGAAGACCGTGAGCGGTTCCAGCAAGCGTTGAATAAGTTGGGGTTATTGCAGCCGCCAAACCGTACGGCGCGTGCCGAAGACGAGGCATTGGGGCTGGCGGAAGAAATTGGTTATCCATTGGTGGTTCGTCCTTCCTATGTGTTGGGTGGACGGGCGATGGAGATCGTCCACAATGCAGAGGAACTGGAGACCTATTTCCGCGAGGCGGTGCAGGTATCCAATGAAAGCCCGGTATTGCTTGACCGTTTCCTCGACGATGCAGTGGAAGTCGATGTCGATGCGATTTGCGATGGGGAAAATGTCGTGATTGGCGGCATCATGCAGCATATTGAGCAGGCTGGTGTCCATTCTGGCGATTCGGCTTGTTCGCTGCCACCGTATGATTTATCGATGGAAGTGCAGGATCAGCTACGTGAGCAGACCCGTGCAATGGCGCTGGAATTGAACGTAATTGGCCTGATGAATGTACAGTTTGCGATTCAGGGCGAGAAAGTTTATGTGTTGGAGGTGAATCCACGTGCATCGCGTACTGTGCCGTTTGTCTCCAAGTCGATTGGTCGCCCATTAGCGAAAATTGCCGCCCGATGCATGGTGGGACAGAGTCTGGTTGATCAGAAACGTGCGAAAGAGTTGAGTCCACGTTATTTCTGTGTGAAAGAGGCAGTTTTCCCATTCGTTAAATTCCCAGGTGTTGATCCCTTGTTGGGGCCAGAGATGAAATCAACGGGCGAAGTAATGGGGGTTGGGCGTAGCTTTGGTGAAGCATTTGGCAAGTCGCAGTTGGCGGCAGGTGCGCCATTGCCGAAAGCGGGCAAGGCATTGGTCAGTGTGCGTGAACGCGACAAGCAGGCGATTGTGGCTGTTTGCCGGAATCTGATTGAGCAAGGGTTTGAAATTCTGGCGACCGGCGGAACAGCACGGGCACTGAAAGAACGCGGGATTCCATGTGAAGCGGTCAACAAAGTGAAAGAAGGCCGTCCGCATGTGGTGGATCAAATCAAGAATGATGAAGTGAGCCTGATCATCAACACGACTGATGGGAAACAGGCGTTGGCCGATTCGTTTTCTATTCGCCGCGAAGCGTTAAACCGTAAGGTCAGTTACACCACGACTTTGGCTGGGGCGCGGGCATTGGTGGATGCGATTGCACAGCCAGCCTGTAGTGAGGTTTACAAAGTGCAGGCGTTGCATCAAGAACATAAGCGGTACTAGTAGTATTGAGTGAAGAGAGAGGTTTGAGGAAATGAGCAAGTTTCCATTGACAGTGAATGGGGCGGAAAAGCTCCGTGAAGAGCTAAACCAGTTAAAAAATGTGGATCGCCCCAGAGTGATTGATGCCATTGCCGAAGCACGGGCTCATGGTGATCTGAAAGAGAATGCGGAATATCATGCAGCGCGGGAGCAACAGAGCTTTATTGAAGGGCGAATTCAGGAAGTGGAAGGCAAGCTTTCTAATGCGCAAGTGATTGATGTTACTGCGTTGCCACAGGATGGTCGCGTGGTATTTGGTGTGACGGTCGATTTGGAAGAGGAAGAGAGTGGCGAAGCAGTTACTTACCAGATTGTTGGTGACGATGAGGCGGACATCAAACAGGGGAAAATTTCAGTTAATTCTCCGATTGCTTCCGCGCTGATCGGCAAAGAAGAGGGTGAAGTAGCGTTGGTGCAAGCTCCCGGTGGCAAGAAGAGTTTTGAGATTGTTGAAATCCGCTACGTGTAAATCTTGAGGTAGAAATAGAGAAGTTTAAGCGCGGGGAAGCTGCAGTTTCGGTTGTTTAGCTGTGCGATAAATCGCAGCAATGTGTCCGATAGATTGGACAAGCAGTGCGTTGCTTTCATTCAGGATTTGTTCCAGCATTGCAGCGCGTCCAGTGCGATCAGCAGCGTTGATGCGGATTTTGATCAATTCATGATGTTCCAGCGTTTGGTCGATCTCTTTCTGGATATTTTCGGTCAATCCAGCGTTGCCAATGATGACCACTGGTTTCAGCGCATGTGCCAAGCCGCGTAGGTGGCGTTTCTGTTTTTCGGTCAGTTTATCCGTCGTTTTCATACTGTTTTCGAATCTCTATTTTTGATCGTAATTGATCATGCAAAAACGAACTATTCTAGCAAACCGCTTATTATGCGTCCTGTATTGATTCAACCACTGCCATTCAATCCAGTGGGAATTTATGCGATTCAAAAGATTTCCCCAGCGGGGAAATAGCATAAAGCCAGTGGTTTTAACCACTGGCGAAGCTGAATGATATTAACGTATTTGAATCTACAAACATGGCGAAAAAAGGGAACAGCAGTAACCGCTGGTTGCAGGAACATTTTGATGATGCATTCGTCAAACGCTCCAAGGAAGAAGGGTATCGTTCCCGCGCCGCGTACAAATTGCTGGAGATTGATCAGAAAGACAAACTATTTCGTCCGGGGATGCGCATCGTTGATTTGGGTGCTGCGCCGGGTGGGTGGTCGCAAGTTGCCGGGGAAAAGCTGGATGGCAATGGTGCGGTAATTGCGATGGATATTTTGCCGATGGGTCCGATGCCGGATGTTGCATTTTTACAGGGTGACTTCCGTGAAGAGGCAGTATTAAATCAGTTGTTGGAGATGGTTGGCGGAGAGCCGATTGATCTGGTGTTGTCCGATATGGCGCCCAATTTCAGCGGGGTAAAATCGGTCGATATTCCAAAGGCGTTGTATTTGGTGGAGTTGGCGCACGATTTTGCGCGGCGAACGTTACGTCCGGGTGGAAATTTGTTGGTGAAGGTGTTTCAGGGGGAAGGGTTTACCAGTTTATTGCAGGATTTGCGTAATGATTTTTCTTCTGTGGTAACGCGTAAGCCGTCGGCCTCGCGGGATCGTAGCCGTGAGTTGTATTTGCTGGCGAAAGGATTTAAAGGTTGATCAATCTGATCAATCTGATCAATTTAAGTGTTGATTGATATTAATCCCGCCTCGACTTGGTTTTTCAGTTAGAATCCCCACATTTTTTGTCAGGATCGTGAAGAAATTCCGAATTTTCAACGGAAATTAGGTCAGTTTTCCTTTATCACCAAGTTTTTCTCTCTGTAGGAGAGGTGTTGCTGTTCAGTTGAAGCAAGACTACCCCGCCGCTTTGCGGCATCCTTCCAGAGGAGGGGAATTCCCCTTCTGTGAAGGGGTGGCAGGCGCAGCTTGACGGGGTAGTGTCGGTAATGTTTGGTTGAAGGAATGTAGGTTTATCTCCGAGGATTGTGGGCAGAATTCTTCCAGATTTGTTTATATTTTTTGCGTTTCAAAACGCGTCAGGAAAATACGATTAGAGACCTATGATTAGAAATATCTTGCTCTGGGCGGTGATTGCGATGGTGCTAATGTCCGTCTTCAACAGCTTTAGCCCTCAAGGGGGTATGTCCGGCAACGAGATGGAGTATTCACGGTTTATTGAAGATGTGCGCAATGGGCGCGTGCAGCGGGTGGAAATTGCCGGACGCACGATTCGCGGTTTTTCGGGTACAGGCGAGGCATTTACTACTTATGATCCGGGTGATCGCGGGCTGATCGGCGATTTGATCGAAAACGGCGTGGATATTCAGGCACAACCGCCGGAGCAGCAAGGCGTGCTGATGCAAATCTTCATCTCCTGGTTCCCGATGTTGTTGTTGATTGGCGTATGGATCTTCTTCATGCGACAGATGCAGGGGGGCATGGGTGGCAAGGGGCCGATGTCCTTCGGCAAAAGCAAGGCGCGGATGCTGAATGAAGATCAGGTTGCGGTAACTTTTGCTGACGTTGCGGGTGTGGATGAGGCGAAGGAAGAGGTTTCTGAGCTGGTTGATTTCCTGCGCGAGCCAGAAAAATTCCAGAAACTAGGTGGGCGGGTTCCGCGTGGCGTATTACTGACTGGCTCTCCTGGTACAGGCAAGACGTTGCTGGCGAAGGCGATTGCAGGCGAGGCAAAAGTCCCGTTCTTTACGATTTCTGGTTCCGATTTTGTGGAGATGTTTGTTGGTGTTGGTGCATCCCGCGTGCGTGATATGTTTGAGCAGGCAAAAAAACATGCGCCGTGCATCATCTTTATTGACGAAATTGATGCTGTCGGTCGCCATCGTGGTGCTGGTCTCGGTGGTGGGCATGATGAGCGCGAACAAACATTGAACCAGTTGCTGGTAGAAATGGACGGGTTTGAAGGGTCGGAAGGGGTGATTGTCATCGCTGCGACCAACCGCCCTGATGTGTTGGATCCAGCATTGTTGCGTCCCGGTCGTTTTGATCGTCAGGTTGTGGTGCCGCTGCCGGATGTGCGTGGGCGCGAACTGATTCTCAAGGTGCATATGGGTAAAGTGCCAGTAGCGAAAAATGTGAAACCGAAAATGTTGGCGCGGGGTACGCCGGGTTTTTCCGGTGCGGATTTGGCCAATCTGGTCAACGAGGCAGCACTGTTTGCAGCGCGTTCTAATAAGAAGTTAGTTGATATGAATGACTTCGAGAAGGCGAAAGATAAAATCATGATGGGTGCAGAACGTCGCTCCATGGTGATGGATGAGGACGAGAAGAAACTGACTGCATTCCACGAAGCGGGACATGCGATTGTTGGGCGGTTGGTGCCCGATCACGATCCGGTTTACAAAGTGACGATCATTCCGCGTGGGCGTGCGTTGGGTGTGACAATGTTCCTGCCAGAGAAAGATCGGTATAGCCACAGTAAACGGCGGTTGGATAGCCAGATTTCCAGCCTTTACGGTGGGCGCGTTGCGGAAGAATTGATCTTCGGTGCAGAGTCGATTACCACGGGTGCATCGAATGATATTGAGCGGGCGACCGAGTTGGCGCGGAATATGGTGACGCGCTGGGGTTTGTCCGAAAAGTTGGGACCACAGGCGTACTCGGAAGAGGAAGGGGAAGTTTTCCTCGGGCGTACCGTGACCAAGCATAAGGAAGTTTCTAACGAGACAGCGAAGAAGATTGATGAAGAGGTGCGCATCATCATCGACCGCAACTACGAGCGGGCGAAGCAGCTTCTGGTTGAACACAACACCAAGCTGCACACGATGGCGGAGGCGTTGATCAAATACGAAACCATCGACGAAAAGCAGATCGACGATATCATGGCGGGCAAGCAGCCGCGTGAGCCGGAAGAGTGGGACGAGAGCCTCGAAGCACAGGAAGATGAAGATCAAGATTCCGCAGATCAGCGAGAGCAAGAGGATATAGATGCTGAAGATGTAGAGCAGGGTCGTGATGAAACTGATTCTGAAGGTTCTGAAAAATAGCGTAAAAATCAGTTAAGAATCGTTTTAGTAATTCTTTTAAGTGCCGATGATTTTCGGAATCCATGCGGTCTCCAGTTGGTTGCAATCCGGGCAGGCGACTCCGCAAGATCATCTGCTAATTGATGCGCAGCGGCGTGACGGTCGGCTGAAAAAACTGCTTGCGCAAGCTGAAAAAGCACACATTCCAGTACAGAAAATTTTTCGCAAAGAGCTGGATCAAAAAGCCAACGGAGCAGTTCACCAAGGCGTGTTGGTCGAGCAGGCTACACAATCTGCGCAAGCTTCGAGAAATCACAGCCATCAAAATTCTTCGGATCATTCCGGTCATTCCGATCACGCTGATTCCCAACAAAAACAAGATGAAAACTGGTTGCTGGATCAATTGGATCAGTGGGCACAATCTAACATCACGCCATTTTTGCTGATTTTGGATGGTGTGACCGATCCCCATAATCTAGGCGCATGTTTGCGAAGCGCAGAAGCGGCGGGTGTCCATGCAGTAATCATTCCCAAAGATCGTTCTGTTGGGATCACGCCCGTGGTACGCAAAGTGGCGAGTGGCGCTGCGGAAATTTTGCCGGTGGTACGTGTGACCAATTTGGCGCGGATGTTACGGGAATTGGCAGATCGCGGCATCTGGATTGTCGGCACAGCAGATGAAGCAGCAGATTCTCTCTATTCGGTTGACCTTTCTGGCGCGTTGGCGGTGGTGATGGGCGCGGAAGGAGGTGGCATGCGTCGCCTCACCAAAGAACATTGTAGCCAATTGGTGAATATTCCGATGGCGGGGCAGGTGAGTAGCTTGAATGTTTCTGTCGCAACCGGGGTTACGTTATTTGAAGCGGTTCGTCAGCGGCATAGTTAACTGGTCAAGAAGTAAAAAAATCATACTGGGGGCGTACAATCCGCCCCTTTTTTATTGCAGTGAATAATCGGTAAGGATTCAAAACAGATATGAAAGAGATGACGCTGGAAAACACAGTCGGGATGCCGTTGATCGAATCAGCGGGCGGTCTGGTTTATAACAAGGAATATCATATTCTATTGATGTTCAAGCGTGGCAAGTGGGATTTGCCAAAAGGGCGGCTGGATGGCTCTCCCGATATTCAGGGAACGGCGATTCGCGAAGTGAATGAAGAGACCGGCCTGAAGTTGGATCGGCTAAGCGTCACTGGTTGTTTGCCGCCAACCTGGCATACCACGTCGCATGGAAAGCAGAATTATCTGAAGAAAACCCACTGGTTCATGATGGAGTATGACGGCTCGGATGATGATGTGATCCCGCAGGTGGAAGAGGGGATTATTGAGTGCCGCTGGGTACATTTGAGCAAGCTGGATAAATATATGAAACTGTTACGTAGGCGCGTCCATTATGTGGTTGATTTTTGGCATAAAAACCTGGTTTATGTGCCGCGTACTTGATTATTTTTCTTGAAAATCTGTTTTCCAATCCCCATCTTTTTCTAGTTCACATTTTTTTCCAGCATAAATTTGATTCAAAACTGAATCAAAGAGGATCAGGGCATGGAATACAAAGATTATTATCAGATTTTGAGCGTCTCCCGCGACGCGCCGCAAAGCGAAATCAAAAAACAGTACCGCCGGTTAGCGCGAAAATATCATCCTGATGTCAGCAAAGAGGCCGATGCAGAATTGCGTTTCAAGGAGTTGGGTGAAGCGTATGAAGTGCTGAAAGACCCTGAAAAACGTCAAGCCTATGATCAACTTGGCGAAAACTGGAAAGCAGGTGAGCAATTTCGCCCACCGCCCGGTTGGGAGCAGCATTTTGGCGGCGGATTTGGCGGTGGACAAGCGGGTGGAGCAGGATTTAGCGATTTTTTTGAGCAAATTTTTGGCGGTGCTGGGCAGGGCGGTTTCAACGCGCAAGGTGGTTTCGGTGGACAGGGCGGACATGCCGGGTTCGGTGGCGGATTCCATCATCAGCCGCCGCAAAAAGGGGCGGATTTGCAATTGCGCATCAAAGTGCGTTTGCAGGAAGCGTTTGAAGGCGTGGAGCGCACGATCCACATTCCAGAAGGACGTGGCCACCGCAAGCTGAAAGTCCGCATTCCCAAAGGGATTCAAGCGGGGAAGAAAATTCGTCTCTCCGGGCAAGGGAAAAATGGCCCGGCAGGGCGCGGTGATTTGCTGCTAGAGGTGCAGTTTGAGGACGATCCACGTTTTTCAGTTGATGAAAAGGATGGGCAGAAAATTCTGCTCAATTTGCCGATTGCGCCGTGGGAAGCGGCGTTGGGTGCGCAAGTCACTGTGCCGACGTTGGGTGGCGATGTTGGGCTGAAAATTCCATCGGGTGCAAAAAGTGGACAGAAAATGCGCCTTAAAGGGCGTGGGTTGCCGGGAAAAACTGATGGCGATCAGATTGTGACATTGCAAATCCAGACGCCAACTGCGGAAACAGATGAAGAAAAAGCGTTTTACGAGAAGATGCAGGAGCAGTTTGCTACGTTTGATCCGCGTGAGGTGTAATTGGAAGTATAAAATGGGGCTTTGGAAACCAAAAGAAGGGTAAGTCATCGGCTTGCCCTTTTTTGTTTTGTGCCCAGAATCCGGTACGATGCTTGTTTGACAGGTTAGGAGAATGAAGCAGATGAAAAAAATATGGTTTGCAGTATTGCTGCTTTTCACATGTACGGTGCAGGCGGTTGAGGTCGCCCCCCGGATCAGTGATCGAGAGATTGTTGAATCTTTAGCCGAGTTGAAAGCAGGGCAGAAAGCGATTGATGAACGTTTTGAGGCAATAGAACGTCGGATTGATGATATGAAAGGGGAGACAAACCGGCGATTTGAGAGCTTGGAAAATTTGATCTTCACCATTCTTGCATTGATTGGTGCGATGTTCGCTTACATGGTTTGGGATCGGCGCACGGCGTTGAAACCGCTGGAGATGGAGGTGCGGCAGCTGCGTCAGGATATGGAACGTGATTTGGAATTGCATCATCAGGATGGTTCCAAGCTACGGCGCATGGTCGAGGCAATGCGCGAGTTGGCGAAGAGCGATCCGAAAGTAGCGGCAGTTTTGCGGAGTTTTTCGTTGTTGTGAGTAGGTGTTATTTGTAGCTGTTTTTCTCTCTTCTATTTTCCTCTTTTTCAAAATCAAAGCGTATGAGCGATCCCAAAGACCCACAAACCGAATTAGCCGAATCGGAAAATTCGCAGCTTAAACTAGCAAAGCAGCAAAATGATTTGGGTTGGTCGTATTTTGAACAAGGGCGATACGTTGAGGCGGAACCATTGCTGCGACAGGCGTTGGAGATTCGTCAGAGGGAATTAGGTGACGATGATGCAATTACAGCACAGTCATTTAATAATCTTGCGGGACTATATCAAACTCAAGGGCGATATGCAGCGGCAGAGCCATTATTGCAAAAAGCGTTAAAAATTCGGAAAGTGCGGTCAGAGCAAGAACCTACAAAGTACGCAGCTGCACTTAATAATTTTGCGGGCTTGTATGACGACCAAGGGAGGCTGGATAAAGCGGAGCCATTATATCAGCAAGCGTTAGAAATTGATGAGAAAGTATGTGGAAAAGATCATATTAAGGTCGCTACAAAACTGAATAACCTTGCATCGCTTTATCAATCGCAACAGAAATATGAGAAAGCAGAACTATTTTATCAGCGGGCATTAGGAATTTGGAAAAAAGAATTCGGTGAAAATGATTATCGCGTTGCGATAGGATTGAACAATCTTGCGGAGTTGTATAATAATCAAGAAAAATATGCAGAAGCAGAGCCACTTTACCTGCAAGCTCTAGAAATTGATAAAAATACATTGGGAGAAAATCATCCTGATTATGCAACAGATCTCAATAACCTCGCGGGCTTATATTATAATCAGAGGCAATATGAAAAAGCAGAGCAGTTGTATCTGCAAGCATTAGAAATTATAAAAAATACGTTTAGTGAAGTACATCCAAATCAATTGCTCTATCTCAAAAATCTTGTCAGATTATATGAAGTATGGAATAAACTAGAGCAGGTTGACCAATATAGAAATCAAATAGAGAAACTAGAATATGGCTTAACTGTAACTAGCCTACATTTAAATCATTTCCGTAGTGCGAATGAGCAACAATTCTCTTTCCACGAAAAACTGAATATTTTCTTCGGCGAAAACGGGGTTGGAAAATCAACCACACTGGATGCGTTGGCGAAAATGTTTTCGTGGGGCGTGGAAAATTTGCGCGAAGTGGGCAAAACAGGTCGCCCAATTGAAGATTGGGAAATCACCAACGGAGAATCAGAAGCGGAATTGCGTATCGAATGTTTGTTTGGCGAGTCCGTAACGTGGCAAGTGCAGGCAACGCGGGAAGGGCATACGCAATTGCAACCGGGCACGCAGCAGGTCAGTAACCTTGCGGAGTGGGCGGCGCGGGTGCAGCGGCGGTTCACCGACGACCCGGAAACGCCGATGCCGGTGTTTGTCCACTATCCGGTCAACCGTGCGGTGGTCGATGTACCGTTGGATGTCGATCAGCGCGTGGACGAAAAACACGATCCGCTTCGTCCGTTTGCCGCTTATGACCAAGCATTGGAAGGTGGCGCAAATTTCCACAAATTTTTCGAATGGTTCCGCAAGCGTGAGGATTTTGAGCGTGAACAACGCGAAGAGCAGGGAGAATCCGATTTTTCAGACCTGCAACTGAATACTGTACGGCAAGCGTTGCAGGAATTTTTGCCTGATTTTGAAAATTTCCGCGTGCAACGTAGCCCGTTACAAATGCTGGTTGATAAACATGGCGAAAAATTCGATCTCCGCCAGCTTTCTGATGGCGAAAAATGCTTGATTGCGCTCGTTGGCGATTTGGCGCGTCGTCTGACAATGGCAAACCCAAAACGCGATGATCCGTTGCAAGGCCACGGTATTGTGCTGATTGATGAAGTCGATTTGCATCTTCATCCAAAATGGCAGCGGATGGTTGCTCCGCAACTGATGCAGGTTTTTCCGAACTGTCAGCTTTTCATCTCCACCCACTCGCCGCATGTGTTGAACCATATCAAGCCAGATGAGGGGAAGCTTTTTTATCTGTCGCAAGGTGAGGTTTCTCCGCCACCGGAGCATCCGTATGGTAAAACAGCGGAGATTGTATTGGCAGATACAATGGGATTGAAAGGGACGCGTCCGCGTGATGTTGAAGAAAAACTGGATCAAATTAGTCATCAGATTGATAGCGGAGAAAAAGAGAAACTCAATCAGGCTGAAGAAGAGCTTCAATCATTGAAGGCAGAAATGGGCTTTGATCCTGATTTGTCACGATTAAAACGCGCATTGAAAAGGGCAAGGAAGCGCGTATAAGCATGAAGCAGATTGTTAAAAACGCTGAACCGCAAGCATTGGTGGATTGGAAAGCGTTGGAAAATGAAAACTGGAAGCCGACGTATAACGATCTTCAAAATCCAGAAAAGCAGGTAGTTGTGCAAGCTTTATTGGAGGAGCAGGGATATATCTGCTGTTATTGCGAAAAAAGCATTGTGGATGTGGATTGCCACATAGAACACTTTTTGCCGCAGGAGCATTATCCACACCGCGATTTGGAATATCGGAATCTGCATCTTTCATGTGTGAAGCAATGCTCTACAAAACAGAAAGAAGAACAATGTTGTGGGCATCAGAAAGGGAATCGCCTGCTCCCTATTTCTCCGCTTGATTCAGAAGATCGTGATCGGTTCCGTTTTAACGCTTTAGGGAAAATTCTCGTGCAGGATGAAACGGATCAGGATGCAGTAGAGACAATAGAAATTCTCAACTTGAATTCGGAAAGCTTGCGGCAAGCACGTAAATACATCATTGATGAATTTACTGTAGAAGAGGAACAGCAAAGCGAAGAGGAATTCAGAGAATTTGTAGCAGACGAGCTACAGTTGAAAAATGGTAAATACTGCGAATTCTGGAGCACAATTCACTACCATTTCGGCACATCGTTATAGACCAGTTAAAATCGATTCAACGAAGCCAACGCATCCTCCTGCGAAACCGGCTCATACGGATCATGCCGAATCTGGTCATGAATTTCTGTGCGGTAACGGATGAAATCTTCTTCCCGATCAAAATGGAGAAACGGATTTCCCGCTTTCTCTTCCGACAGTGTAGAAACTTTCTGAATCGCATAATCGTGTCCGATATGCAGGATCGTTTCATCGGGCAATTCTGTTTTCAGTCGTTGTAGAGAATGAAAAAGCTGTGACGGATTTGCTCCCGGCAACCGACAATGTCCACAACCAAAAACGAATAGCGTATCGCCGGTAATCAAATGCGGCGCAGTGTAATAGCAGACGCTACCAATCGAATGTCCAGGTGTATCAATCACCGAAATTTCACTGTTGCCTAATTGGATTGTTTCCCCTTCCTGAATCGGCAGCCAACCACGATTCTGGAATCCCCAAAATTCAATTTCACGTGGATGCATCCGAACGGGCGCATTGGTTTTTTTCTGCATCGCATCCACGCCGTTTACGTGATCAGGATGACCGTGTGTCAATAAAATGTGGGTGATGTTGATCTGGTGTTTTTCGGTGAAATTGAGGATTTCTTCCGGTTCCCACGCCGGATCGACAATGGCGGTTTCGTGGGTTACCAAATCTTCGATGAGATGGATTTGGTTTTCCATTGGTCCCAAGTCAAGCAGGGTGTGAATTTTTATCGTGTCGTTTACAGCGTTGTTTGCAGCATTATTTGCAATATTGTTTGTAGATTGATTTGTCATTTTGTTTGTTGTTGTTTTTAGCTGATTTTGCACTGTTATTCCCAAACCCTCCGGTTATAATCGCGCCCTTCGCTTTTTGCGCTCCGACGCGCATCCAATGAGGTTTCCTCCCGTGGCCACACGCAAAAAACCGACTCCCAAAAAAACGGAAGAACCCGCCACCAATCCGGTGGAATGGTTCCATGATACCGCCCCCTATATTAACGCACATCGCGGACGCACTTTTGTCCTGACCATCAGCGGCGCAGCGTTGGAAGCAGAAGAACATTTATTGCCGCTGATTCACGATATTGCGTTGTTGCACAGTTTGGGCGTTCGGTTGATTCTGGTGCATGGCGCACGTCCGCAAATTGAAACGCGATTGCAAGAGTTTGGGTTAGAAGGGGAGGTAGTCAACGGTCTGCGTATCACCGATGAAGATGCGCTGGAGTGCGTGAAAGAGTCAGTTGGTTCCATCCGCATGGAAATTGAAGGCAAACTGTCAATTGGCTTGCCTAATTCGCCGATGGCAGGAGCGCATATTCGGGTTGCGTCCGGCAATTTTGTCACTGCGCGTCCGCTTGGTATCCGCGATGGCGTTGATTACCAACATACTGGTGAAGTGCGGCGGGTTGATGTGCCTGCGATTGAAAATCTGCTCGACAACGGGTTTATTGTCTTGCTTTCGCCAACAGGCTATTCGCCAACCGGCGAGATTTTCAATTTGAGTGTGGAGGATGTCGCTACAGCTGCTACGATTGAATTGCAAGCCGATAAATTGCTCTCGCTGGTGGAAGGGGAAGGGTTGCTGGATGATCAGGGCAAGTTGATCAAAACACTCACGCCAGAAGATGCGGAGCAGATTCTCGCGGCTGATGCGGAAAAACCGGAGCAACAGCTTTCTGAACAGACTACGTTGCATCTCATCAGCGCGATTTATGCGTGCCGGGAAGGTGTTCCGCGCATCCATCTGATCCATTCACAAACCAAAGGGGCGTTGTTGCAAGAGCTGTTCACCCGCGACGGTGTCGGCACGTTGATCACTGCCGATTTGTACGAGACGATGCGTCCGGCGGAAATTGAGGATATCGGCGGTATTTTAGAGTTGTTGCATCCGTTGGAAGTGGAAGGGATTCTTGTCCAGCGTCCGCGTGAATTGCTAGAGATTGAAATCAACCATTTCACGGTGATGGAGCGCGATGGCACGATCATCGGCGTAGTGGCGTTGTATCCGTATGCCGAAGAGAAAATGGCAGAATTGGCCTGCTTGGCGGTGCATCCTGCGTATCAAAATCAGGGCTATGGAAAAGTGCTTTTCCAATATGTCGAAACGCAGGCGCGGGAGAAAAAACTGGCAAAGTTGTTTGTTCTTTCGACACGTACGGCGCACTGGTTCCGCGAGCAGGGACTGGAACCGGGTAAGCTTTCTGAACTGCCAATTGAACGCCAGCAACTTTATAACTATCGTCGTAATTCCAAAATTTTCTTTAAGACATTGGTAGAACAGTCTGAAAAGAAGGCAACGAAAAAGAGATCAAATCGCCAAAAAAACAACTCAAAGAATAATCGACCCAAAAACAGCAAACCCAGAACCAACAAGCCAAAAGCTGACGAAGCAAAAACAGACGAATCAACAGTTCGTGATTCAAAAGTGGATCAATCGACAGTCAGCGATTCAAAAGTGAATGAATCGAAAACAGATGCGTCGAAAGTAGATGAATCCAAAACGGATGAATCGAAAGCTAGTGAATCACAATCTGAAGTAGTTGAATCAAAAAGCAGCGAATCAAACGTGAGCGAACCGCAAACGAGTGAACCGCAAACGGAATCCACAGAAGCATGAGCGAAAAAACGGCAGGAAAACCAATGATCGCCCAGCGGTTTCGGGGGTTTTTGCCGGTGGTAGTCGATATTGAATCGGGCGGCTTTAACCCGAAAAAAGATGCGTTGCTGGAAATTGCTGCCGTCATCCTCAACATGGATGAGAACGGACAGTTGGTCATCCAGGAGAGCTACGAACAGCATATTTTGCCGTTCAAAAACGCCAATATCGAAAAAAGCGCGTTGAATTTTATCGGTATGCGTGACCCGTTCCATCCGTTTCGCATGGCAGTGGAGGAAAAGGCCGGGCTAAAAAAGATTTTTGATCCGGTTCGCCAAGCCGTAAAAAAAACGCAATGCACGCGGGCGATTCTGGTGGCACACAATGCGTGGTTCGATCTGGCGTTTTTGAATGCGGCAGTGGAACGCACCAAAACCAAAAATAACCCATTTCACGCATTTAGCAGCTTTGATACGGCGACGCTAGGCGGCGTATTTTATGGGCAAACCGTATTGGCGCGGATGGCAGAAGCTGCCGGGATGAAGTGGAGCCAGGATGCAGCCCATTCGGCACTGTATGATGCAGAACAGACAGCAGAGTTGTTTTGCCGGATGGTGAATCGGTGGGATCAGTTGGGAGAAATAAAATTGTGACTCTCCAGCAAACACTTCTCCAAGCCAATGAATTGGGAATCCGTTTGGAAGTCGTCAATGGTTTGCCAATTTGGGAAGCGCAGCCACTTTACCGCCATCAAAAGCAAATTGAACGGATTTGCCAGAATATTACCCACACAGAAAACAGCACTGATTGCACGTGCACCCACGCGATGGATGTTTATGTGCAGTTTCCGAACGGTTTGAAACGACCGGATATTTCCATTTTTTGTCGTGAACCGGAAGAGGAAGAACAGGATTCTGCGTTGACGATGATTCCGGAGGCAGTGATAGAAGTCGTCAGTAAAGGCTACGAGGCGAAAGATTTGGAAATCGGGCCGCCATTTTATCTATTGCAAGGGGTCAAAGATGTGGTGGTGTTTGATCCGCTGACGCTGCTAGTTTTGCATGTCCGGAAAGACCGCACCACACGCCAGATTTCCCCGGTAGAAATTGAGCTGGAGTGTGGTTGTAAAGTGGAAGTTTGAATATCATCCAGATGCTGTTTGCAGCAGAATTTCCGAAAGAGAGGAGCCGAATCGATGTCTCTTACCAGTGTCCAACTTCAGAATCATCTTGAACAGCCATTGGCTGATTTTGCGGCAGCGCAAAACCAGAGCAAAGATTGGGTAATCAATCAGGCGATTGAAGAATACCTTGGAAATCAGGAACTGCAAAAGCAGCGTTGGCGGGAAACGATCCCGGCATTAAATTCTGTGAAAGCAGGGAACAAGATTCCAGCTGAAGAAGTTGAATTGTGGTTACGTTCTTGGGGCACAGTGGATGAAAAAGCGGCTCCTGCATAATGAAGATTGTTTACACGCCGGAAGCTGTTAATGATTTGAAAAGGCTGAGACAGTTCATTGCGGAAAAGAACCCGACAGCAGTGCAACGGATTGCCAATGAATTACTGGAAAGAATTGCGCAATTGGAACAATTGCCCTATTTGGGGCGAAAGGTATATGAAGCACCTGATCCTGAAATGGTGCGGGATTTGTCTGTGGGAATGTATATTGTGCGTTATTTGGTTCAGGAACATGAATTGCACATTTTGCGCATTTGGCACAAACGGGAAAATTGGGCGAATTAATAAGCCTGAATCACTCGCCCAATTTCTGAATTTTGTAGTTTTTACGCGCTTTTCTCTGTCGCCGCTTTCATCATCGGCTCCAGTTCACCTTTTTCGTGCATTTCGAGGGTGATGTCACAGCCGCCAACCAGTTCACCCGCGATATAGAGCTGCGGAAACGTCGGCCAATCGGCGTATTTTGGCAGTGCTTCAAAAATATCCGGATTTTCCAGCACATTGACGTGAACGAAATCAATGCCGGTATCTTTCAGCGCAGTCGCGGCGCGGCTGGAAAAGCCACAGACTGGAAATTGCGGCGTCCCTTTCATGAAGAGAACCACCGGGTTGTTTTTGACCTGTTCGTCGATTTTGGAAAGCGCGTCCATATTTATTTCCTCTCGCAGAAATCTAAAAAAATTAAATACTTGATTAAAAAAGTCGGGAAATTGAGGCAGACTCTATCAGACCGGGTTCGGTTCCTCAATGTAGGAATAATCCAGCCCGAATTTTTCTGCCAGATGTGTGCCTAACGCTTGCACGCCATAGCGTTCGGTGGCGTGGTGTCCCGCGCTGAAAAAATGGATGCCCCATTCCCGCGCTTCGTGGTAGTTGCGTTCGGAGATTTCGCCAGTGATGTAGGCATCGACGCCCAAATTTTTGGCGTGAATGAAATAATCCTGCGCCCCGCCGCTGCACCAGCCGATTTTGCGGATCGGATGGTCGCCGCCGGAAATAACCATCGGTGTGCGCTCCAGTTGCGTTTCCAGCCGTTTTGTCAGTTCGTCGGTTTTGATAGGTGTTTCCAGCTCGCCCCAACAGACCAGTTTTTCCGCACCTAAATTTTCGCGGAGTGGGCAACCGATTTTCTCTGCCAATTGCGCGTTGTTACCCAGTTCTGGATGGGCATCGAGCGGCAAATGGTAGCCCAGCAAATTGATATCGTGTGTGAGCAGTTGTTTCAAACGCTTTTGTTTCATCCCGACGACCCGTGCATCTTCGCCTTTCCAGAAAAAACCGTGATGCACGAGCAGCAAATCGGCCTGTTGTTCTACAGCGGTATCAATCACGAATTGCGAGGCGGTGACAGCGGTGATGATCTTTTGGATCTTTGGTTTGCCTTCCACTTGCAAACCGTTGGGGCAGTAGTCTTTGAAGTCTGCGATATTCAGTAGTGTATTGGTGTATTGAACGAGTTCATCTCTTTGGATCATTCGGTTTTCCTTGGGGAGATCATTTGATGTTGTTTATGTGGCGATTTTATCCTGCTTCGTTATGATGAACTATTCCCGGTCGCAATTTCTATTACGATTGCGAACGAATTCCAAAGACAACATTCAAAACAGTCAACTTGTCCAAATTTCCGATGAGCAAAACCTTCAATAACCTGTTAACGCTTATTCTCATTCTGCTGATCACGCTGATTCTGTTTAAACCGGAACTGTTCTCTCGGCTCAATCTGGTAGTAGAGATTCAGCAAAGCCAAACTGGTCAAATCGGTCAATCTGGATCAACCGATCAATCAAACCAGAAATTGGGCAATGGCCCATTCTCTTATGCTGACGCAGTGGAACGCGCTGCCCCGGCAGTAGTCAATATTCACACCAAAAAGACGGTGGTAACGCGGCGGCTTTCATTGTTATTTGATGATCCGTTCTTCCACCAGTTTTTTGGCGACCGGCTCCGTGCGTTGCCGCGCAAACGGCTGGAGACCAGTCTCGGTTCCGGGGTAATTTTGAGCAAGCAGGGTTATCTGCTTACCAACAACCATGTGATTGAAGGGGCGGATGAGATCGAGATTTCGCTCCACGATGGGCGCACGACCAGCGCGACGCTGATTGGCAGCGATCCTGAAACCGATCTTGCGTTGTTGCATATCGGGCTGGAGGATTTACCGACGATTACGCTGGGGCATTCGGAGCAGTTGCGCGTCGGTGATGTGGTGTTGGCGATTGGCAACCCGTTCGGGGTTGGACAAACGGTGACGATGGGGATTGTTAGCGCAACCCACCGCAACCAGTTGGGGATCAGTGAACGGGAGAATTTCATCCAGACCGATGCGGCGATCAACCCTGGAAATTCCGGTGGTGCGTTGGTTGATGCAGCGGGGAATCTGGTCGGTATCAACACCGCGATTTTCTCGCGCACCGGCTCTTCGCACGGGATTGGCTTTGCAATTCCAGTTTCTACTGCGCGTGCAGTAATGACGCAGCTGATTGAGCATGGCACGGTGCAGCGTGGTTGGCTCGGCATTGAGGTGCAGGATTTGACACCAGATTTGGCAGAATCATTTGATGTGGATACAACGGATGGGGTGATCCTCAGTGGGATTTACCGCCATGGCCCAGCGGCAGGCGCGGAGATGCAATTGGGTGATGTGTTGACGCATATCAACGGGCAGGCGGTCAAAAATACTGCAACGCTGGAGTCGATTACGCCAATGCTGAAGCCGGGCAGCACGATTGAAATTCGTGGGATTCGTAAAGGACAGCCAAAAAACTGGAAACTGAAGGTGGTTTTAAAGCCGAAAGAGCAGCAGTAATTTTTTGGATCATTATTGGTCAAAATAGAAAAAAACCGCTTCTGAAAAATCAGAGGCGGTTTTTTTATTGCGTATCAATCAAATTTTGGAAAATTGATTGTTTGCTTTTTTATGTGCCAAACAAAGGCGCAAGTTTTTCATCTTCTTTCCATTGTCGGTAAAGGGATGAATTTTTATGCATCGCGATAAATACACCGAAATTGTGGTCATCTTTATTGGCGATTTTTGCATGGAGGTAATAGTGCTTGTCTGAATCTATCTCCACTTTTTCTTTTTTGCCTTTCTCCAGTTCACTGTAGAGGGTCTTCCGGTCAAATTGTTCATCATCTTGCAAAATTTTGACGTTGACGCCCTCTTGTCCGTGGAAAGAGAAAGCCAATCTGCGTTTCAAATTTGGATCGGGTAACGGATCTTTTTTCGAATAGCGGCCGTTATTCGGGATGGAGAAGACCGCCATGCCACCAACCCCATCGGTTGAGATGGAAGTGCGCAGGAAACTACAGGTATATAGCTGTGGTGTACGATACTGGAATCGTTTTTTGAGTGGATCCGTCTCTTTATTCAACGGAAAGATTGTTTTGGCCATGGGCAGGGAACCTGTCAGTGCGCACCATGTTGTATCTGTTTTGGCGACGGTCAGTGGCGGTGTTTCTGAAAAATGCTGGATCACGCATTTTGTATGTTTTGAGTCAATATAAAGATCCGAAACAGCCTGTTTGTCTGTTTTGTTGAGAAAATCTTTTTGCCACCCTTGCACAAACAGGTCTTTTGGGCGTGACAGGTAAGATTGGCCGACTACTTGTGGTGGGCGTTTTCTTCTTTGGGGCAACCGTTTGGTCGGATCGATATACCACTCATACTCACTTTCATCGGATTTGCGGGTCAGGTCGTGTTTTTCTGTTGGGGAGACCCCATTGATCATCAAGAGCGTTGCAGACTGTTTTTTTGGTTTGTGGCCAAAGAGACTGTGCAGAAGATGTATGATGACGGGTGCCAGAATCGGGCCTGCGATCATTAGCAGCTGCGCTTCTGGTCCTGCAAGCATCGGCAGGCATCGTTCAGCAAACGCCTTTGCAAATGTCCCTTCCAGCTTTTTTTCGACACTGTCGACAACCGCATCACCTGCTGCTGTTTCGGCACTGTCCAGCGCGCCATCTGCAGCGGCATCCCCTGCCATTTTTTCGGTATTGTCTGCAATTTCATCTTCCATAGCATCGGCTATGTCATCGCATGGAGTGCCAGTGCCTGCGGTTGCAGTATAGGCAGCGGATATAGTTGCGCCTGTAGGGTTATTTTTGGGTGGATTCAGAGTAGCTACGACACTGGGCTGTCCGCCGCAAGATCCATCCCCAATATCCCATATGTCACCTTCATCTGCTTCTGGCTCTTCGTAGTTTTCCGGATCTCGCTCTTCTTCGCCTCTTTCTCTTTCTTCCTCTTCTTTCTCCTCTTCAGGTGTGGGTTCTTGCTCTATGTACCGAATCAGGTCTTTTGTAAGGGCTGCCATGCTAGATTGCATCTCAACCTTTGCGTTTTTGTAGAAATTAGTGTCACACATCAACTCTTGAAGACTGTTGAGAACTGTTGGCATGAAGGTGTGAAAGCGAGATGTAGAATTAAGACGCGTAACTTCACAGATGCGTTCCCAAGGAGGTAGATGAACGAGGTGCTGGTTCTTGTTCTCAATTTTTGTTTGTTGATACATTATATTATTAATATAGATTTTAGAATCGGAAGAGTTATATTTTTTTGTATGAACGAATGGTTTTTCAAAGATTTTATTGGCTATATTTTCGGCAAATAATAGTATATCTCCTCCAGCCGTCATGATGGCTTCGTCCAGTGTCTCTTCTAGTGCAACAGAAATCGAAGATGCGAGACTCTGTTTTAGTATTTGTATTGCAGATGAATTCCAAAATGTAGTACTTAAAATAAGGTTACTAGCTTTATCAGTTGCTTCATTCCAATCATTGTGCCAAGCCTTTTTTGTTACTGCTTTCTTAAATATATTATTAAGTTCAGGAATAATAGTATTGCAAACTTTTTTATTCAGTAGACAATTAGAAAGATGCTCCTTAAATAATTCTTCCCGTTTTTCATCACGATCATAGGCAATATGTTTTGCACGATTTTTAAGTGTGTTTTGCGCTTCGCGTACCAGTGGTAAAAATTCTTCCTTACCAGCCAGGCGTGCCGATTCTGGTAATATCATCTTTGTCACGCCTAATTGCGGCGTAGTTTTAATATCAGCAGTCAATTGATTTTTATCTGGTTTTACCTGTTTCTTGTTTTTTTTCTTACCGCTTGTGAGCATCCCGGCATACATCGGTAATGGCCCCATCAGATGGCTGCCTCGCATCAGCCGTTTCATCTTCTCCCGTTCATGGTCTTTTTCTTTTTCGCTGTATACATGGTTATCTTTGGATTGTTTTTGTATTTTAATCACCTGTTGCAGGAGTTGATCCTGCTTTTCCAGCGTATCCTTAAGATAAAAACGGAGGTTATCCCCATCCTGATTCAGAAACATCCGGATCTGGTCTGCGGTTAATAAAAAATTGGGGGTGTAGGGCGGTTCTTTTGCAGGATTATCATGATCTTCATATAAACCATTTGTATCCATCCAGGGTTTGTGTTTCTCCCACCATGCTTGCCACTCTTCCCAATTTTTATGCCTGTGTTGATGTAACGATTCCTTAAAGTGCCGGTAGTGGTGGCTGATGTAGCGGTGTATCAGTTCTAGACGGTGTTCCGGTTTCTCCTTATTGTTTTCCCGGTGTTTATCCAGCTTTTTTTGATCCCATTCGTACAGTTCAAGAAAGTAATGGTCTTCCAGGTTTTCCAATGCGGTATCACATGATGTTTGTATCTCTTTATCCAAAATATTCATTTTTTATGCTCCGAAATAATTTTCCATATAAAAAATATGGTTTGTACTTCCAGTCATTTATAAATGCGATAGGGTAAGTCTCCAGTGCTATTGACTGCGGCAAATTTATGGCCTGAAACCCGGGTTGTGGTTAGTATATTTACTCCCAGTTGGAGTGCCTCACACCACATTTCTTCCTCTTCATCCTGTTCATCATTTGAATAGAAACGAGTCAGCATATTTCTCGTAATAAATTCTTTAAGGTTATAATCCATATAAGATTTTTTATCGCGATACTGTAAGTTTTTTCGGTTCATAAAAGAAAAAATACCTACGCTGGGTTTCAAATAGGGATCCATCATATGTTTTGTGTCTGTACCTTCAATGATATAACCGTCTGATCTGACTTCAATATCATAAAAACAGAGGCTTTTTTCTGTTGAAAATTTTTCCTGGTAAATGTTTTTTAAGTTGGTTTGTCCGATCAGGCAAACAATAATCCGTGGCCCAATTGTTTTGATTGTTGGCCAGCCATGTTTTTGGATGCAATCGGGTAGATTTGTGCAGGATGCGTTTTTTTCTGTTTTGAACCAGTCCATCAAGTTTTTTGGGGTGAACAGGTTTTCCTTCCCTAAAAAATGATCCAGATATTGGTGCAGATTGTGAATAAATTTTTGTTGTTCCTTGTCATCCGTAATGGTTCCCTTATTTTCGAGATAAATCCCTAAAAACAGGGGCTGCATATAGTTTGCATTTT
This sequence comes from uncultured Piscirickettsiaceae bacterium, assembly GCA_964344325.1. Classification (GTDB taxonomy): domain Bacteria; phylum Pseudomonadota; class Gammaproteobacteria; genus CAYFMX01. The sequence continues at coordinate 106,123 of CAYFMX010000002.1, read as the reverse complement.
CGGTAATCCATGCCCGGATTGCGGTCAAATCGGAGGAGAAATGGTTTTTGTCACTGTGGCTGTACCAAATTTTGTATTCCAACCCTCGGCAAAACCCATTGTAATTATGGTCTTTTTTGGAAAGAAAAGAAGGTATATCTTTTTCATCCCTGCTTTTTACATCCCAGGCGGATTTCAGCGCGATTTTGTTGAGCGGAACATCATGAAAATCGGTCATATTTTGTCTCCACTTAATATATGGAGTTTTTTTATATAAATATTTTTTCTTTTTATATCAAATATTGTTTT
>CAYFMX010000002.1:0-105735 GCA_964344325.1 uncultured Piscirickettsiaceae bacterium | reverse complement strand
CTTATAATCTTATAATCTTATAATCTTATAATCTTATAATCTTATAATCTTATAATCTTATAAGATATATTGATTTATTATCCGCTAGTTTTTTTGTGGTCAATTCTATGCGTTGCTGTGAAAATAGCTGAAGACGAGCCTCGGTTTCGGGGGGGGGGAGGCTAAGCTGGATTAACCGCTATGGTTTAGCAGCAGATGCGGAGATGCAATTGGGTAATGTACTGACGCATATCAACGGGCAGGCGGTCAAAAATACTGCAACGCTGGAGTCGATTACGCCAACGCTGAAGCCGGGCAGCACGATTGAAATTCGCGGGATTCGTAAAGGACAGCCAAAAAACTGGAAACTGAAGGTGCTTTTAAAACCAAAAGATCAAAATCAGCGATAGTTACAATGCGTTTTTGTTTTGGCTCAATGAAAAAAACCGCCTTTGAGGGTTTCAAGGGCGGCTTTTTTATAGTGTCTATAGTGTCGTTCTGATCTGGTTTTCTTATGAGGCTTTTTCTTGCTGTTCCGCGATTTGTTTGCGAACGTCATCCATATCCAAATCTTTTGCCTTCTGGATCAGTTCTTTCAGATGCTCCGGCGGCAATACGCCCGGCTGGGAGAAGATAACGATTTGCTCACGGAAAATCATCAGTGTCGGGATAGAGCGGATCTGGAAATGACCAGCTAAATCCTGATGTTCTTCAGTGTTTACTTTGGCGAAGACGAGACCTTCTACTTCTTCAGAAACCTGTTCGTAAGTCGGTGCGAAGCTTTTGCACGGGCCGCACCACGGTGCCCAGAAATCAACCATCACCATGTCGTTGTTGTTGATGGTCTCTTCAAAGTTGTCGGGGGTCAGGTCAACGGTGCTCATACGCTTCCTTTTTTGGTTGGTCAGTCAAGATTCCAGTCCGGTTTGGCTGGTGGACAGTTCATTCTACACAACGCATTGTTCTAGGGGAAATAATCAGCTAGACAATCGCGATCAGTGCGATTCCATAAAATAGCGCGATAGCGTTAGCAATTAGCAGATCAGTTTGCGGTTTTTCTTTCAGGATTGAGATGCCAACCAGCGCAGCAATACCGATGTGCAGCATGACAATGGCTTTTACATAGGTAACGCCGTTTTTGATTTCGACCGATTCCTGCACAGAAAGTTGTTGCAGCACAAACGCGAGCATCGCTACGATGATATAGACAGCAATGTTGGAATAGTTTCGTTTGGCTTCGCGGATTACGGTTTTGTAGTTTTTTGCCAGATAGGAGCTGAGCAACAGCACGGTCATGATGTGCCAGCAGGCAGAGTAGAGGATTGCGCCATTGGTGGTTGCGGCAATCGCCACTCGATCCACGACGGTCGAAATGCCATAAAGCGCAGATGCAGCGAAGGACATCAGTACGGGGAGAAAGATTTTCTGGTGGGCATCGCGGTTTTTGGTTTTGGCGGATTTCAGCAGCACGTAGGAGACGGAAAGCGCAATTGCCAAAATCAGCAATAACGCGGCGGGCTCCGGTTTTTCGTCGTACAAAATGAAGGTGGTCAGAATCATAAAGACCGGCACAGAGGCTTGGATCGGCGAAACGAGTGCCAAATCGCCGGTTTGCATGGCTTTGACGTATAAAACGCTGGCAAACAGGGTCAAAATGGCTGCAAAAAATGTTGCGCCCCAGAAAATTGGTGCGTCGTTGATGATGTAATTGGAGTAATAGGCGGGAAGGATGAGGAAGAGGGCGGGAATCAGTCGTGCGTAAAAAATTAGCACGGACGGATTGGTGTTTTTACAGATGGTTTTGATGGTCAAGACTTTCGCCACGTTGAAAAACATGGCGAGTAGGGCGAGCCAGATCCAAATGTCTAAATTAAAGATATTAATTATCAATCTCTAACTAGTTTATTGTTTTTTTTCTGAAAATTTGTTGTGGTAATTTCTTTATGGTTTGAATTTTGTGAGATATCTAGAAAATACCCAGCCTGTGATCCGAGTATTATTTTCTGGATCATTCCACTCTATTAGAGTCCAATTTTTTTTCTTGTCAAGAATTAATGCTATATCAGAAAAATATAAATACCCTATAGATTTTGCCTTTGCTGATGCAGAAGCTCTAACATGTAATATATCTGCTGATACATATCTTATTGATTTTAAAATATTTTTATTATGGATGGATGGGTTTATTCTTGAGTTTAATTCTTTTTTTAGGATTCTTTTGTCAGAGTTAATATATGATTTAATGTGGTGGTCTGCTATTGGAGTGATGAAAGCGACGATGATCGAAATTATTAATGGATATAATAAATTTATCAATATTTTTTGGAGTAATGGGTCTTTTATGTTTCTTATTTCATCAAGTAAATTTTCAATAATATCTTCTAATGAATTTGATTCTTTTTTTGATGAGTCATGGAATATTTTATCTGATAATTCTTGAATTTCTGTTGCTGCAATGCGTTTAGATGAAAGTGAGATTACGTTATCTTTGTTTATCGTTATTTTAGGATGGGATTCAAGTGCAATATCTCTTATTAATTTGAGAGATGTGTTGTTTGTTATAGATTTTTGGATATTACTAAATGTGTCTGAAACAGATGTCAATGATGCTTGAAAATCTTTCATTGGCTTTGAAATAGAAGCCATTGTTTCGCGATATTCTTTAAGAGGATCTAGCGTGGGTGCTAGCGATTTATGGATACCTTTCATTGGATTTAAAGTGGCAGTTATCATTTCGTGATTTTTTTTAAAAAGGTCTGACGAGAATGATAATGATGCCCGGATATCCTCCATTGGATTTGAGATAGAAGCTATTGTTTCACGGTATTCTTTGAAAGGGTCTAGCGTGAGTGATAGCGATTCATGAATACCTTTTTCTGGATTTAAGGTGGCAGTTATCATTTTACGATGTTCTTTAAAAAGGTCTGACGAGAATGATAGTGATGCACGAATATCTTCCATTGGATTTGAGATAGAAGCTATTGTTTCACGGTATTCTTTGAGTGGGTCTAGCGTGAGTGCTAGCGATTCATGAATACCTTTCATTGGATTTAAAGTGGCAGTTATCATTTCATGATGTTCTTTAATAAGGTTTGATGAGAATGATAGTGATGCTTGAGTTTCTTTGGGTGTTTTTTTAAATTTTCTCATTATGCTTTATATAAAAATAAATTAATCTAATATTTTGAGAGTTGTTTTTTTAGTGTGAAAATAAAAAATTTCTGTAATATTTATATGTGGAATATGATTTTCTCTGTAATATAAAAAATAGGAAAGAATAGGGATTTAGCAGTTTTTTAGTTGATTTAATCAATTTCAGAAAATCCCTGTGCCGCTTCCATATCCACCGCCACCATGCGTGAAACACCCGGCTCTTGCATCGTAATGCCGGTCAATTGATCGGCAATTTCCATTGTCGTTTTGTTATGGGTGATGAAAATAAACTGCACCTGCGAAGACATCGCCTTCACGCGCTCAGAAAAACGCCCAACATTGGCCTCATCCAGTGGCGCATCGACCTCATCCAGCATACAAAATGGCGCGGGGTTTAATTCAAAAATGGAGAAAACCAACGCCACCGCCGTTAATGCTTTTTCGCCGCCGGAGAGCAGATGAATCGTGCTATTTTTCTTGCCAGGCGGACGCGCCATAATCGTGACCCCGGCATCCAGCACATTTTCGCCAACCATTTTCAAATCTGCTTCGCCGCCGCCAAATAATGCCGGGAAATTACGCTGCAATTTTTCGTTGATTTCATCGAACGTGGCACGGAAACGGGTGCGTGTCTCGCGGTCAATTTTCTGGATTGCTGTTTCCAGTGTTTCCAGCGCGGCAACGAGATCATCATTTTGTTGGTCGAGATGCTGTTTGCGTTCTGCTTCGGTTTCAAACTCCTCAATTGCTGCCAGATTGACTGCGCCCAGTTTCTGGATTTTTTCTGCCAATTGTTCGAGATTTTGTTCCCACGTCGAAACCGTCGCGGCTTCCGGCAAATTGCGGATCAACTCTAACCGCGAATGACCTTCCTGCTGAATTTGTTCTGCAATTGTGCGTTGGCGAATTCGTGCCTCCTGCCCTTCGAACATCGCCTTTTCATGCGCGGTGCGTTGCTCAGTGACCATCTGTTCGGTTTTGGCGCGTTGTGATTCCAGTTCGCGCAATCGGGTTTCGTGCGTCTCCAATTGCTGACGATGTTGCGTCAATTCCGCTTCGACTTCCTGTTGTTGTGACAACTGTGTTTCCAACGCTTCTTGCAATTTGACCGATTCGCGTCCGGCAGTTTGTTCTTCCTGCGCAAGAACTTCATTGCGTTCGCCATTTTGCGTTTTCTGTTGCTCTAATTGCTCGCGATTTTTACGACCGGATTCCAGTTTTGTCCGCGCCGATTCAACCTGTAGCGTTAGTTTGTGCGCTTCTTCCTGTGCCTCCCGCGCTGCACGGCGTGCATTTTCCATGGCTTCGCGCTTGACCAGTTTTTCAATACCCAATTGCTGGCGTTGCGCTTCCAGACCGGCCATCGCCTCAATCGCAACTTCCAGCCGACCTCGCGCCTGTTGCAACTCTTCAACGACTTCCGCTTCACGCTGCTTCATTTCAGTCTGCTCTTGCCGCAACCGTTTGTGACGCGCTTTGGCTTGATCTTGAAGAGCCTGTTGTTTGTCGCGCTCGTTTTTCGCGTCGGATAGCATTCGTTGTGCTTGGCCGAGTTCCCGGTCGGTATCACGGTGTGCTGCTTCGTTTTGTTGCTCGGTTTCGCGTCCGGTTTTGAGCTGTTCGCGAATGTCAGTAACCGTTTTTTCCAGCGTTTGCTGCTGTTGTTGTAACTCGCGGATTTGCGTTTCGCGCTGCAATAAACCCGATTCCGCCGATTTTTCGCCGCTTTGTGCAATCCGCGACCAATTTCGTCCGACCCAAATGCCGTTTTGCGTCAAAAATAGACCACCCGCCGGCAATTGATCGCGCAGTTGCAACGCCTGGTCGAGATTTTCAGCAGCAAAAATATTGTGTAGTAGTTCAGTGATTGCGTTGCTTGCGTCGGTTGTATGCGTCACATCAGGCGCATCAGAAGTTTTGTTTTGTGTAGCAGGATCAGATTGTTGGTTTCGTTGCGAATCTTGCAGATTGATTTTCTGCGAGAGCGAAATCAAATTTTCGAATGAATTTTCAGAGGCAATCGAACCATTCCCCTCCTGTGGAGGGGTGTCACGAAGTGACGGGGTGGTTTCTGCATTTGATACAAACCCAACTGTTCCGCTCTTCAATTCCGCTGCTGAGCGCAACAGCGATTGTTCCTGATCCACGCCAACACACCACGCCTGCAATTGCGATCCCAGCGCAATTTCGACCGCATTTTCCCAGCCCGATTCCACTTGCAATTGCGTCGCCAAACGCAAAACCGTTTCCAGATTGTGTTGTTTGACCCACTTTTTCAGCGATTTTTCTGAATTTTCTCCGCCCAATGCGCTTTTTTGCAACGTTTCTAATGCGCTCAACTGTCCGCGCACATTTTGCAGATTGCCTTCCTGATCGTTGAGTTTGCGTGATTGTTGGCGATTTTCTTCACACTGTTTGTAAACGTCGCTTTGCAATTTTCGCGATTGTTCGCGCAATTGTTCGATTTTTTCAGTTTGTGTCGCAATCGTTGCTTCAAATTGCGCAACTTGTTGTTGATCCAGTTCTGGCGCCTGTTTTTGCTCCTCTTCAATTTGCTGCTGACGACGTGTCAAATCCTGCTGTGTTCGTTCTAACTGCAAAATTTTCGATTTTTCCACCTCGACATCACGTTGTGGCGCAACCGAGTTTTCGCTGAATTCTTGCCACGCTGTTTGCCATTGTTGCCACGCCTCTTCAGCGATTTCCCATGCTTGTGATGCTTGTTCTGCCTCACTTTGTTTTGCAGTTTGCGCTGGTTCCTGCTCCGCCAAAAATTGTTCTAGCGACAGAATTGTCTCTTCCGCGTGGCGCAAATTCTGTTTCGCCGATTGCAAATTGGCTTCCAGTTGGGCGCGTTCTTTCTGAATGCGCGTGACCTGTTCCTGCTGCGATTTCAGCGATTGCTCCACTTTTGCGATTTCTGCGCCGACCGCATAAAAATCGCCTTGTACTTGCTGAAACTGATCGTTGATTTCGGTGTGGGCAACGCGCACGGTCTCAATTTCAGCTTCCAGTTTGCGCTGGGTGGCAACCTCTTTTTCCAGCGCGGTTTCGCTTTCGCGGATTAACTGGTCTTGCGCCTGCACCGATTCGTCGTAATCCTGCCAACGCAACGCCAGCAATTGCGCCTGCAACTCGCGTTCTTCCTCTTTATAGGTGCGATATTTTTCGGCAGTGCGCGATTGCCGCTCGAGACGTTTGAGTTGCTTGTCGAGCTCATCGCGCAAATCGCTGAGGCGTTCGAGATTTTCGCGGGTTTGGCTGATGCGCCGTTCGGTCTCTTTGCGCCGCTCCTTGTATTTGGAAATCCCTGCCGCTTCTTCGATCAAAATACGCAACTCTTCGGGGCGTGCTTCGATTAGTTGCGAAATCATTCCCTGTTCGATGATCGCGTAGCTGCGCGGCCCCAGTCCGGTGCCGAGGAACAGATCCATTACATCACGGCGGCGGCAGCGCGTGCCGTTGAGGTAGTAGATCGATTGCCCTTCGCGAGTTGCTTTGCGCTTGACGGAGATTTCGTTGTATTTGGCGAATTCGCCTTGCAGCATTCCTGCGCTGTTGTCGAAGAGCAATTCGACGCTGGCTTGTCCGACCGGCTTGCGGCTACTGGAGCCGTTGAAGATAACATCCGCCATCGAATCGCCGCGTAATTGCTTCGCGGAACTTTCGCCCATCACCCAGCGCACTGCGTCGATGACATTGGATTTACCGCAGCCATTCGGCCCAATCACCCCGACGAGGCTGCTCGGGAAGAGGATGGTGGTGGGGTCAACGAATGATTTGAAACCGGCCAGCTTGAGGGCTTTGAGTCGCATAAGGCGGAAAGGGAACTCTGGAAAAAGGAGCGAATACTACCTTGGTTTCCGGTTTTCTTCCTGTGCGATCAAGGAATTTTTTGGAATAAAAATTTGGATTTTTTATCTCGCTGAATTTTAACGAGGATTTTGGTTTTTATGCTATATAAATCAGTTTGTTGGGTTCGGTTGACGGTTTGTAGTTTGATGGTAAGCTTCGTAGCTTTTTTGTAGGGAATGATTTGCTGAGGAAGATTTTGTGCCATTGCAAGTTTACCGTTCTAATCAGTTCAGGCGTGATTACAAGCGTGCACTGAAAGGGCAACGTAAACAGGTTTTGGTGAGAGCGTTGGGGCTGGTATTAGAGAAACTGGTGATGGAGGAAAAATTACCAGCGAAATACCGTGACCATCAGTTAACCGGAAACTGGAGAGGGTATCGGGAATGCCATATTTTCCCGGATGTATTGCTGGTTTACAGAATTGTTGATAATGATGAATTGCAGCTGGCGCGATTGGGTTCCCACAGCGAAGTGTTCAATTGAAGGTTAGGGAAGAATTATGAATTCAAGTCTTCCATCAGAGCTTCAACGGAGTCGAAAGATTTCCCTAAACCTTGGTCGATCTCGTCCATTGCCCGAATTGTAGTTGCATTGGGAACATGGGGTTGAAACGGCAGTGTTTTTTCACGTGCAATCTGTTCCGCCATCATTTGGAAAGCGTCAGAAATCGTTAGCCCCATTGTGCGAAGCACAGCAGAAGCTTCTTGTTGAATGCTTTCGTCAATTTGCATCTGGACAACAGTAGTAGACATGATTTTTGTATCTTTTGTTGTTTGAGTTTAATCGTTAACTGCATCGTTCATTGCTAAGTCTATCAGTAATCGTGCCATATTTTGGTACAAAGTATTGTGTTTTTGGAGAAGATTGTGCCATCAGATTCCATCGAAAGAGAAATTCCGTTCCAGCCTGCTTCGCTCGATATTTGGGATAAGAAATATCGTCTGAAAACTAAATCCAGCGAAGTGATTGATGAAACGATGGATGCGACTTACCAGCGTGTGGCACGTGCGCTCGCTGCGGTAGAAACGACATCGGAGTTGCAGGAAAAATGGTACGGAGAATTTCTCTGGGCATTGCGCAATGGTGCAATTCCAGCTGGGCGGATCACCTCCAACGCAGGTGCACTGGAACACAAACCAGCGACTTCGACGATCAACTGCACTGTTTCCGGCACGGTTGAAGATTCAATGAACGGCATCCTCGAAAAAGTGCATGAGGCGGGTCTTACGCTTCGTGCCGGGTGTGGGATTGGTTACGAATTTTCCACTTTACGTCCGAAAGGCGCGTTTGTTGCCGGAGCGGGGGCGTATACCTCCGGGCCACTCTCGTTCATGGATATTTATGACAAGATGTGTTTTACCGTCTCTTCAGCAGGCGGTCGGCGCGGGGCGCAGATGGCGACATTTGATGTCGGCCATCCTGATGTGATGGAGTTCATTCGCGCCAAACGCGAAGATGGTCGGTTGCGGCAATTCAATTTGTCATTATTAGTGACGCAGGAGTTCATGGAAGCGGTGCGCAATGATGTTGATTGGCAATTGGCATTTCCAATCCGTGAATCAGAAATGCAAGCTGATCCGGATGCGGTTGATTTGAATGATTCGCAGCAAGTGGTTTGGCGGCAATGGCCAACGCATCAAGGTTATGTGACGAATGATGCAGGCGAGGTGGCTTGTAAAATTTACAAGACAGTTCCTGCGCAACGGCTGTGGGACATGATCATGTCTTCTACATACGATTATGCGGAGCCGGGGTTCATTCTGATCGATAAGGTCAATGAGATGAATAACAACTGGTTCTGCGAGACGATCCGTGCGACGAATCCATGTGGTGAGCAGCCGTTGCCGCCGTATGGTTCTTGTCTTTTGGGGTCGATCAACTTGACTAAATTTGTCCGCGATCCATTTACGGAGAATGCGTCGTTTGATTGGAAAAATTATCGTAAGGTAGTCTCTGTTTTTACCCGGATGCTCGACAATGTTGTAGAAATCAACGGCTTACCACTGAAAAAACAGCGCGAAGAGATTGAAACCAAACGCCGTCACGGCATGGGCTATCTGGGACTTGGCTCCACGATCACAATGCTGGGGATGCGATACGGCGATGAACAATCGCTCGAATTTACCGATCAAGTAACGCGTGAACTGGCAGTCGAAGGTTGGAAAACCGGCGTTGCGTTGGCGAAAGAGAAAGAGATTGCACCGATTCTGGATCAGGAATTTGAAGTGACATCTGAAATGTTGCGTCTTCGTCCAGAGATGGGAACAGATGGTTGGAAAGTCGGGCAAAAAGCACCAGGAAAAGTGTTGCATGCGCGATACAGTCGATACATGCAGAAAATTGCAGGATTGGAGCCGGATTTAGTCAAGGAGATGGAAGAGGTGGGGTGTCGGTTTACCCACCATACGTCGATTGCGCCAACCGGGACGATTTCGCTTTCGTTGGCGAATAATGCCAGTAACGGCATTGAGCCGAGCTTCGCGCATCACTATTCGCGCAACATCATCCGTGAAGGGAAGAAATCGAAAGAAAAAGTGGATGTTTATTCGTTTGAGTTGCTCGCTTATCGGGAGTTAATCAATGCGAATGCAATGCCGTTTTCCGAAGAACCGGAAAATCAATTGCCGGATTATTTTGTCTCTTCTGAAACAATCCAGCCAAAGGCGCATGTGGATGTGCAAGCAGCAGCACAACGGTGGATTGATTCCAGCATCTCTAAAACTGTCAATATCCCGACCGATTTTGACTACGAGGCATTCAAAGATGTCTATTTTTATGCCTATGAGCAAGGCTTGAAGGGATGCACTACGTTCCGCTTCAATCCGGAAGCATTTCAGGGTGTGCTGGTGAAAGAGGAAGATTTGGAAAACACCACCTACCGCTTTGAACTGGAAGATGGCAGTGTAGTGGAGGTCAAAGGGAATGAAGAGGTGGAGTACGACGGCGAGACCCATACGGCCGCAAATCTCTATGATGCGCTAAAGGAAGGCTATTATGGAAAATTCTGATGGTAGAGGGATAGGTAAATTGTTTATAATTGGCGGCAACATACCCGCCATGCCTCTCAATGATGCACAAATCGGCGGGTTTTTTTATGCACGGAGAAAATGTAAATGAATGTTTTCTCTAAGCCATCATTACCAATTCAAGAGTTGCTACAACAGTGGAGGCAGCGTGGTTTAGTTGTAGTAGATGAAAGGAAAGCAGAGCATTATCTTGCTGTAATTGGATATTATCGGCTTAGTGCTTATACGCTTCCGTTTCAGATTCAAAATTCAGACCATTGCTTTCGTCAGGGTATTACGTTTGAACATATTCTTGATTTGTATGAGTTTGATCGTGAATTGCGTCTATTGGTGATGGATGCAGTGGAACGGATTGAGATCGCTTTCCGAAGTGTTCTTAATAACCATATGGCGTTGAATTATGGTGCGCATTGGTATTTGAATGAGCAGCTTTTCCGACGCAAGTATTGTCATAAAAGCTTGTTGTCTACGTTAGAAAGGGAAAGCCAGCGTAGTAAAGAGGTATTTTTGCGACATTATCGGAAACAATACGATTCTCCCCGTTTGCCAGCAAGCTGGATGATTGTTGAGACACTGTCCTTCGGTCAATTATCAATAATTTACGAGAATTTAGTTTCACAGCAGGATCAAAAAAGGATTGCGCAAAATTTTTGTATTCATGCTGAAGTACTACGTTCTTGGATGCAGAGTCTCTCTTATGTGCGAAATCTTTGTGCGCATCATGCACGCTTGTGGAATCGTGAATTGGCAAATGCACCAAAAATTCCGCAAAATCCTCAAAATCTATGGGTTTGTCAAGATTTGAAGCAAGAGATAGATGCAAGTCGTCGCATTTATCTAGTATTTGTTGTCCTGATGTATTTGCTATCGAGTATGAATCTTGAGTCTCGGTGGCGTTTCCGTCTGAAAGGATTAATTGAAAGATATCCGGTTGCAGCAAAAGAAAATATGGGAATACCTAAAGGCTGGGTAGATGATCCATTTTGGCAGTTTGAAGGAGAGGGGAAGTAATGGCAGTCAAAATAGGTAAAAAAATCGTCGGGTATCAGGTTGTTACAGAAGAGGAGAAATCACAGGAGACGACTGCAGATGTGATTCAAATGCATGAAAATCTGGAGCGTCCGGAACAATTGCTCGGCTCGACTTACAAGATCAAAACTCCGTTGTCGGAACATGCACTCTATGTGACTGTTAATGATGTGGTACTGAATGAGGGGACAGAGCATGAAGTGCGTCGGCCATTCGAGATTTTTATCAACTCCAAAAATATGGATCATTTTCAGTGGATTGTCGCACTGACGCGGATTGTTTCTGCTGTATTCCGAAAAGGCGGCGACATGACATTTTTAGTCGAGGAGTTGCGTTCTGTATTTGATCCACGTGGTGGCTATTTCAAGCGCGGTGGGAAGTATATGCCTTCACTGGTGGCAGAGATCGGTGATTGTATTGAAAGTCATCTCAAATTTATTGGTATGTTGGGTAGCGAGCAGGTTGATGAACATCAGCAAGCGTTTCTGGATCAGAAACGGGCAGAATTTGAGTCGCAAGAAAAAAAAACAGCTGAGGAAGGGCAAAAAGAGAACGAATTTCCAGACGGGGCACAGCTTTGTGTAAAATGTCATACCAAAGCAGTGGTGAAGTTGGATGGCTGTATGACCTGCCTCAATTGTGGTGAAAGCAAATGTAGCTGATGTCTTGATTAGGTATACATAGAATATATATGTATATATGCGTATGTGTATATTGCTACAGGAAGTCAGGCCAATGCCAAGTCCAAATTTAAGTTCAAACCTTATCCAAATTTTAAGAAGTAGATTTCAGAGAAGGAAACCTCAGATGAAAAGGAAGCTTGTTATGGCTGTTTTGGCCATGATGATGGTTGTGCCATTTGTGCAGGCAGAGTATGCGGATCGTTATGGTGGTTATGCCCCACGTTATGAGAATCGTTACGATGATTATCGTTATCGTGCACAGTATCCGCAGTATCCACAACGGCAGCAGTATCCTCAGTATCGTCAACGCCAGCCAGAACCTGCTGCACCACGCTACCAGCAGCCAGTGAGAACAACAGTAGAACAGTCACCAGATCAGTTATTGAAGCAGGGTATTGAGAAGACTTTTGACTATTTGAAAAAGTCAGGAAGTATTGACTTGTCTAATGTGTTGGATTTTGTAGAGGAAGAACTCTCTCCCTATTTTGATTTTAGTCATACGGCGCGTCTTGCTGTTGGAGCGCATGCTAAAGAGCTGGATGAGGAGCAAATGGCGCAGCTCACCAAAAAGATCAAAGGGATGTTTATCTCTGCATTAGGGCAGCAGTTGGCCTCTTATGCATATACGCATCATCGTGTGACATTTTATTCGGCAAAGCGTTCCAGCTTTGGTAAAGAAGTAAGTGTGATGGCGAAGATTACACATCCTCGAGGTTTTCCAGTACGGGTAACATTCCGTTTCTATCCGACTGAGCAAGGTTGGAAGATCTATGATGTTTCTGCTAATAATAACAGTGCGGTAATGTACTATCGCAGTCAGATTGCACTGATTGCACAGCGTTATGGGTTGGAGAAGTTATTAGAAGACAAGCAGGATGAAGCTAAACCATAGTGTGTTTATGGTGATATAGATAGTGATTTGTTTCATAAAAACAACAGATGTATTTTTTTTGAGATAGTTGTTGCTTTGCGGTTTTACAGTTGTATAATCGCTTTCACGTGATGTTAGTAGGGATATATCCATAGGTTATGGATAGCGAAAGGTTCACGGCATCAAACGAATTGTTAGGTTGTAATTTTTAATCCTCAAGGAGAGATGAAATGAAGAAGACTTTGATTGCAATGGGGGTTGCAGCTGTAGTTGCTGCGCCGTCTGTAATGGCAGATACAACGGTTTATGGTCAGGCAGAAGCGTGGGTACAAAATAGTGATCGTTCTGGCGATTCAACAGGTTCAACTGCAGTAGGAAGTGAAAAAGTAGGTGGCGGTACATCTGGTTTCGATGTTCAACAGGATAATCGTATTGGCTTTAAGGGGTCTGAAGATCTGGGGAATGGAATGACAGCTGTTTATAAAGCTGAGTTCCAGGTTGTAGAGGAAGTGGGTGGTACAAATGCTGATGATATTACATTGCGCGATCAGTATGTCGGTCTTAGTGGTGGTTTTGGTACAGTTGTTTTGGGGCGTTTGGAAACACCAACTGAGAAAGTGACAAACCACGTTGATATTATGCAGGGTGCTAGTGCTTATCATGCGTCAGGTGATCAGGGACGTATTGATAATGTTGCAGCATATATTTCTCCAAAATATGCAGGTGCGCAATTGTTACTGGCGACATCTAAAGATGGTGGTACAGATCGTTCTACTGTAGGGAGTACTACTAACGGTACAACAAATACTCAAACATTGGACAATGCAGAAAGCGTTGTAAATGCAGGCTTGCTCTATTCCAATGGCGCGTTAGACTTTTCTGTTGCAGTGCATGATCAAAAAACGGACGCGTTCGATACTGTGCATGTAGGGGGGGGATATAAGTTTGGGAATCTGGGATTAGGTGCAAGCTATGTTAATTATGATGATGCGCACCGTATTAATATTGCGCATGCAAATGACTCTAGTGGTTTAAATGTAGAAACTCAGAATGCCAGATATGACGATGCTTTGAGTCTAGCTGCTTCATATGAATTGGATAATAATGTGATTAAACTGCAGCATAGCAAAGTTGATGTGCAGAATGTGACTAGTGGAACAGGGGTAACTGTGTTAGATGGAACAACAACTGGCACTACCACTGCACAAAACACAGATGATATTACAACTATTGGTGTAGAGTTAGAGCATAAGCTATCCAAGCGCACATCTGCTTACGTGAACTTTAATGACCGGGATGGTGTAGCTGCGACTGATGATGAGAAGATGACGCAGATTGGTTTGATCCATAAGTTCTAAGCTTAGGCTTGGATTGACAAAAGCCGCCCTTCGGGGCGGTTTTTGTTTTGTATCAAAAAAGCAATAAATGTATTTTTTTGTAGAAAAGTGTTGCTTTTTATTTTTTTGATTGTATAGTTTGCACTGTGCAGTGAGGGAAATAATAGTATTTCCAGAGATTGATTTTAGAATAACTTCCCTCATGCGTAGTTTTGTTAACTTGTTCGTTTTGCGGAGAGAAAGAAATGAAAAAAAGTTTGATTGCAATGGGTGTTGCTGCTGTAGTTGCTGCGCCGTCTGTAATGGCAGAAGCGACTGTGTATGGTCAGGTTGAAGCATGGTTGGAAAATAGTAGCCGTTCAGCAGGAGACTATGATGCTAATGATAATGATCCGAAGGGGTCAGGTGGTGGTACTTCTGGTGTAGATATTAAGCAGAATAACCGTCTCGGTTTTCAGGGAACAGAAGATCTACCTAGTGGACTAAGTGCTATCTATAAATCTGAATTCCAGATTGTGTCTGAAGATGATGGTAGTGATGCGTCAACTGATGATGTTCAATTGCGTGATCAGTATGTCGGTATTTCCGGTAACTTTGGTTCTGTATTGATCGGTCGTATGAATGTGCCAACTGTAAGCACAGAAGCGCATGTGGATATTATGCAGGGTCAGGAAGGTGGTTATGTTGCTGGACCGCAGCGTGAAGATGGCGCATTAGCTTATGTGTCTCCGAAGATTAATGGCTTGCAGGCAACAATTGCTACTTTGAAGGATGGTAGTGGTAGTGGTACTGGTGCTAACCAGCAAGGGATTGTTAATGCAGTTCTTTCCTATGAGAATGGTCCGTTGAATCTGATGGTTGGTGCACATGACCAAGAGAATGATGCCCTAACTTCCACGCATGTAGGTGGTGGTTATGAAATGGGTAACATCAAACTTGGTTTGAAATATATTAAGTATGATGATGCACATTCTATCGATACATCGGGTGCTACAGCATCAACTGGTGATGACTATACGATGGAAAATGGACAGACGCTTAATTCTACTAATATAGCGGGCATCAATTCCGCCATCTCTTATGATAATGCGGTCAGTCTGGCTGCTTCTTATACTTTGGGGAACAATGTATTCAAGGTTGTACATAGCCGTACTGAAGTAGAGAGTGGAGATAATGCTGATCTTCATGATTCTCTGAATGATGAAAGCACGCAAACTGTTGTTGAGGTTGAACACAAATTGTCCAACCGTACTTCCGGGTATGCTCTATGGAGCAGCAAGGAAGGCATCGCGGCAAATGGCATGGATGATGAAGAATTGACTCAGGTTGGTTTGATCCATAAATTCTAATCTTGAATTCTTGTTTTGCTTTGAAAAACCGCCCTTCGGGGCGGTTTTTTGTTGCGTGTGATTTGGATACAGTTGCGCCTTTCTCATTCTTTTGGGATAGTAGAACATTTTCTAGAAACAATGTTTAGAAGGGGAAGGGGAGTGAAGAAGAGCATCGTCATCGTTGGGGCCATGATTGCAATGGTGGTTTCTTCTGCGTTTGCAGATACGTTAGAAGATGTACGAGAAAAAGGGTATGTTCAGTGTGGTGTGAGTCAAGGGACGCCTGGTTTTTCTAGCCCGGATGCAGATGGGGAATGGCGGGGAATTGATGTAGATGCATGTCGTGCTGTTGCTGCCGCAATTTTTGGTGATGCAACTGCTGTGAAATATACACCTCTTTCTGCCAAGGAGCGTTTTACTGCATTACAGTCGGGAGAGATTGACATATTGTCACGGAATACAACTTGGACTTATTCTCGTGATATTTCGCTAGGATTGGATTTTACAGGGATACTCTATTATGACGGTCAGGGATTTATGGTTCGGAAAGATTTGGGGGTGAATAGTACGCGGGAGCTTTCCGGTGCAACAGTCTGTACGAATATAGGGACAACAACAGAGATGAATTTGGCAGACTATTTCCGTACCCATGAGATGGATTACAAGATGGTCGCGTTTGAAAAATTGGATGAAGTGGTTGCAGCTTACGATGCTGGGCGGTGTGATGTGTTAACTGCAGACCGTTCTAATTTGGCGGCGCAACGTACCAAGTTGAAAGATCCGGATGCACATAAGTTGTTACCAGAAACGATTTCCAAAGAGCCTTTAGGGCCGGTAGTTCGACATGGGGATAATCATTGGGCTGATGTGGTTCGATGGGCAATCAATATTATGAAAAATGCCGAAGAAATGGACGTAACTTCGGAAAACGTGGAACATTTTCGTTCTAATGTAACGAACCCTGCTATTTCGAGACTGTTGGGATCACATGGACAAGTAGGCGAAAAGCTGGGTCTTTCTAATAATTGGGGATATCAAATTATTAAGCAGGTCGGTAATTATGGAGAAATGTATGATCGGCATCTTGGGCCTGACTCAGAAGTCAATCTTCCTCGAGGAATAAATGAGTTGTGGTTAAGAGGGGGATTGCAGTACGCACCGCCGGTTCGTTAATCTGAAAGCAAAAATTTGCAATAAATGGTCGGGAAAAACTTTCTCCATGTTGGGGAAGGTTTTTCTGTTTCTGTGCTAAATGATTAGTTGGATTTGAGCAGATACGATCTTGTGCAAATTTTTTGATGTTTGGAGTACGTTCATTTTTGTATGGGTATAGTGTGAAAGCACCTGCAACATCTTGGTTACTTTGGCGCAATCCACGTGTACGTCGCTGGTTTTTCCAGGGCATGGTATTGTTTATATTTGGCTATCTGGGATGGTTTCTATTTAGTAACCTGCAGACAAATTTAGAACAACGAGGTATTGCGACCGGATTCAGTTTTTTAAATGACCCGGCCGGGTTTGACATTATTGTCCATTTG
Organism: uncultured Piscirickettsiaceae bacterium; assembly: GCA_964344325.1. Lineage (GTDB taxonomy): Bacteria > Pseudomonadota > Gammaproteobacteria > CAYFMX01. The sequence continues at coordinate 88,933 of CAYFMX010000002.1, read as the reverse complement.
ATTGATTACAGTTCGGAATCTACTTACGCACGAGCATTTTTTGTTGGATTGCTTAATACACTATTGGTTGCTGTATGTAGTATTGCTTTTGCGACTGTTATTGGACTTGTGGTCGGAATTGCGCGACTTTCTTCTAATGGTCTGGTCGCTCGGTTGGCTTTCACCTACGTAGAGACTCTACGGAATATCCCTTTATTGCTACAAATTTTCTTTTGGTATTTTGCAGTATTGCGTACTTTGCCTGGACCACGAAATAGTTTGGAGTGGAATGGGATATTTTTCTTGAATAATCGAGGTGGGTATTTTCCAGCGCCTGTTTTTGAGACTGGAATGGAATGGGTAAGTTGGTTCGCAGTAGCTGGTGTGATTGCTGTTTTTTTTCTGGTTCGTTGGGCGCGTCGCCGCCAAATATTAACCGGGAAAGCGTTTCCAGTTTGGCGGATATCCTGGCTATTGATTGTCAGTTTTCCATTGGTTGGTTTTTTTGTTGCGGGAACGCCGATTTCTTGGGAAATTTCTTCGTTGCAGGGATTCAATTTCAAAGGCGGGGTGGTTGTAATTCCGGAATTTATCGCGCTGCTGCTAGCATTATCACTATACACGGCTTCCTATATTGCCGAGATTATTCGTTCCGGTGTGGAATCAGTTTCTAAAGGGCAGAAGGAAGCAGCGTGTTCTCTTGGGTTATCGGAAGGGCAAGCCCTGCGACATGTGGTATTGCCACAAGCATTGCGTGTGATTATTCCTCCGTTGACCGGTCAATATCTGAATGTGGTGAAAAATACTTCATTGGCAGCGGCGATTGCTTATCCAGAACTCGTTTCTGTATTCGCTGGGACAACATTGAACCAGACCGGGCAGGCAGTTGAAGCGATTGCGATGACAATGAGTGTCTACCTTTCTATCAGTTTGATCATTTCCGTATTGATGAATTACTACAACCACAAAATGAGGTTGGTGGAGCGGTGATCAACGCAGTTCGTAAAAGCCTTTTTTCTTCAACAACCAATACATTATTAACAGTTTTATCTGTCTATTTGTTGTGGGTATTTGCTTTGCCTGTGATTGAGTGGGCATTTCTGGATGCGACGTGGATTGGAGAATCCAAATCGGATTGTAGTGCGAGTGATGGGGCTTGCTGGGCGTTTATCGGAATTCGTTTAGATCAATTTTTATACGGATTGTATCCATCCGAAGAGACGTGGCGGATTAATCTTGCATTCGGAATACTATTGGTACTCTTTTTCGGATTTTTTATCCGTAGCTTGAGTAAGTTATGGGTTGCAGTGCTGATCTTGTTACCTTATCCAATCATTGCAGGTTATCTGTTTTATGGTGGAGTTTGGGGATTACAGGTTGTAGAGACATTTCAGTGGGGAGGGCTATTCCTGACAGTGATTTTGGCAGGCGTGGGAATTGTTATCGCTTTTCCGGTCGGAATTTTGCTGGCACTGGGGCGTCGTTCCGAGATGCCAGTGATCCGCGCATTGTGTGTTGGGTTTATTGAAATTGTGCGTGGTGTGCCACTAATTTCGGTCTTTTTTATGGCATCGGTAATGTTGCCGCTATTTCTGCCAGAAGGAGTCAACTTTGACAAACTGGTGCGGGCGTTGGTCGGAATTAGCCTGTTCCAGTCGGCCTATATGGCAGAGGTAGTGCGTGGCGGTTTGCAGGCGATTCCTCAGGGACAGATAGAAGCAGCAGAGTCGTTGGGGTTGGGATATTGGCGGATGATGTTTCTGATCATTTTGCCACAGGCATTGAAGATGGTGATTCCGGGGTTGATGAACATTTCACTAGAATTGTTCAAAGATACGACTTTGGTGATTATTATTGGGTTGTTTGATTTTCTGGGGATAATGCAGGCTTCTTTGACTGATCCCGATTGGCTGGGAATGGCGATTGAAGGATATGTGTTTTGCGCAGTGGTTTACTGGATGATCGGTTTTTCCATTTCACGATATAGTTATCGGGTAGAACGGAAACTGGATGCTAAGTAGTAGCAGGGCGAAGAGAAGGTAGAGAATAACGTGGACGTACCAATAATTGAGCTTTCCGGGGTCAACAAGTGGTTTGGTGACTTCCATGTGTTAAAGAACATTAATTTGAATGTTGCTAAAGGGGAGCGGCTGGTTGTCTGTGGGCCATCCGGTTCCGGGAAATCGACGATGATCCGTTGCATCAACCGGCTGGAGGAGCATCAGGAAGGGAAAATTGTCGTTGACGGAATTGAGTTGACCGATGACCTGAAACATATTGAACTGGTAAGACGTGAAGTGGGGATGATTTTCCAACACTTCAATCTTTTTCCTCATCTGACGGTATTGCAGAACTTGATGTTGGCACCAATTTGGGTGCGGAAAAATTCCAAGAAAGATGCGGAAGAGATCGCGATGCACTATCTGCGCCGCGTTAAAATTGAGGATCAGGCGGCTAAATACCCAGGGCAATTGTCTGGTGGTCAGCAACAGCGCGTTGCAATTGCGCGTGGCTTATGTATGCAACCGAAGATTATGCTGTTTGATGAACCAACTTCTGCGCTTGATCCGGAGATGATCAAGGAAGTTTTGGAGGTTATGACCGAATTGGCAGAAGAGGGGATGACGATGATTTGCGTTACCCACGAGATGGGATTTGCCCGTACCGTCGCTGACAATATGGTCTTTATGGATGAGGGGGAGATTGTGGAGTGTTGTTCGACTGACCAGTTCTTCAGCAACCCGAACAGTCGTCGCACGCAAAAATTCCTGGAGCAAATCCTGACGCATTAATTGGGTAAATTCATTGCTGAATGGAGTTCGTAGAATCATCAGAAGAACAGGTGCATCTGCAATGGATGCGTCGTGCGCTGGAGTTGGCTAAACAGGCAGAAGCAGCAGGGGAAGTGCCGGTCGGTGCAGTGGTGGTGTTGAATGGGGAAGTGATTGGCGAAGGTTGGAACTGTCCCATTGGATTGCATGACCCGACTGCTCACGCGGAAATTCAGGCGATCCGTGCTGCCGCGCAACAAGTTGAAAATTATCGCCTTCCCGAATCAACCCTTTATGTGACGCTGGAGCCATGTCCGATGTGTGCGGGTGCGATGGTACATAGTCGCATCCGGCAGGTGGTATTTGGGGCGAGCGATCCACGTACCGGTGCGGCAGGGTCAGTGTTTCAATTGCTGCAGACGCAGGAACTAAACCACCGTTGTGAAATTATCTCTGGCGTATTAGCGGAAGAGAGTGCTGGCTTGCTGCGGCAGTTTTTCCGAAACCGACGCAGCAAGTAAAAAATCGTCGATCTATTCGTCGGTTAGCTTTTGTTGCTGGCGATGTGGTTCGGTTTCCAGCTTGCGCTCCAGTGCGATACTGTAACGGGACATCCCGAAGCAGAACATCCAGAAGACTGCGGCTGCAAAAACATAGCCTTCAATATCAAATCCAAGCCAGGAAGCGTCTGAATTGGCTTGCTGGATGATCGAAAGTAAATCAAATAATCCGATGATCAATACCAGTGTTGTATCTTTGAACAGGGTGAGAAAGATATTGACGATGCCTGGAATCACCATTTTTAGGACCTGTGGCAAAATGATCAGCCCCATCATTTTTGAATATCCCAAGCCGATTGATTTTGCTGCCTCAAATTGTCCTTTGGGAATTGCTTGTAAACCGCCACGGATTACTTCGGCAATGTAGGCAGACCAGAAGAGCGAAATACCAATCATCGCACGCAACAGTTTATCGAAATCGTTTCCTTCTGGAAAGAAGAGCGGCAGCATCACAGAGGCCATGAACAGCACTGTAATCAGCGGCACACCGCGCCAAAGTTCGATGTAGGTGATACACACAGAACTGACGATAGGCATCTCCGAACGCCGCCCCAAAGCCAGAATCACGCCAATCGGGAGGGAACAGACGATTCCTACAGAAGCGAGGATCAGGGTCAGCATCAAGCCGCCCCATTTTTCTGTGGGAACCACTTCTAACCCAAACCAGCCGCCATAAATTAGCATGTAAGCAATGATTGGGTAAATGAAGAGGATGAAACCACCCAGTTGCCATTTCCAACGAAATTGTTCGATGAACATCGGGATCATCAGCGCAATGAGCAATAATCCAGCACTGTTGGGTCGCCAGTACCACTCCTGCGGATAGAAACCATACATAAATTGGTTGAAGCGGTGATCAATAAACGCCCAACAGGCTCCTGCACCCTCTGCATCACAGGCATCACGGTTGGGGCTGCTCCAGATGGCATCAATGAAGAGCCAATCAATGAGTGGCGGAATGTAGATATAGAGCAGATACAATGTAGCCAGCGTCATCCCGGTGTTAAGGTAGCTGGAGAAGAGGTTCTGCCGTAGCCATGCGATTGCGCCAACGGAATGGACAGGCGGTGGTCGAGAAGGCAGTCGTTGTTCTACATCTGCAGTTGTAGTTTGTGCGGTTTGTCCAATTGCATCCATAGCTAGATTTCTCAGTTCGCTTTCCGGTTTTTTAGCTTACTAGCGTTCCACCAGAGCCATACGTTTGTTATAGATATTCATGAAGACAGAAATGAGTAGGCTGATTAACAGATAAACAGCCATTGTCATTGCAATAATTTCAACGGCCTGACCTGTTTGATTAAGTGTTGTTCCCATGAAAACAGCAACCAAATCGGGATAGCCAATGGCAGTCGCCAAAGAGGAATTTTTGGTGAGGTTGAGGTAATGGCTAGTGAGCGGTGGAATAATGACGCGCATTGCTTGTGGGATGATGATCAGGCGCAAAGTTTTCCGATGAGTGAGTCCAAGCGAAAGAGCGGCTTCGGTTTGTCCATGACTGACTGCATTGATGCCGGAGCGGACAGTTTCTGCGATGAATGTGCCAGTGTAGAGTGTTAAGGCAAGCCAGAGCGCAAGCAATTCCGGGATGATCGAAACGCCTCCTTGGAAATTAAAGCCTTTGAGTTCGGGAAATTCCCAGCTTAGCGGGGAGCCGAGTAACCAATAAGCGATGAATGGAATACCAAAAATCAGAGCAAGCGAGGTGCGAAATACAGGGAAAATGTGACCGGTTTGATCATGTCGCCAAGCTGCCCATTTGGAGAGGGCAATTGTGGCAATAATCCCCAAGAGAAAGAGCACAATCACGATGCCAAATCCTGCTTCTGGAACAGGGGAGGGAAGAAATAGGCCACGGTTGTTCAGCTCCATTCCTAAGCCCAGCGGAATGCTTTGGCGTACGCTAGGCAGTGTCGCTAATACTGCGAAATACCAGAAGAAAATTTGTAACAGTAGTGGGATATTACGGAATATTTCAACGTAGAAAGTCGCTATCTTGGCAATCAACCAGTTATTAGAGAGCCGCGCTACACCCATCAAGAAGCCTAAAATGGTAGCGGCAACGATTCCTAAAAAGGAGACGAGTGCAGTGTTGAGTAATCCAACAATGAATGTGCGTCCATAACTGTTGGATTCATCGAATGGAATCAAGCTTTGTAAAATACCGAATCCGGCTGATTTGTCCAAAAAGCCAAAACCAGTAGAGATACCCCGTGACTCCATATTGGCTAGCAGGTTTTCCAGTCCTGTGATTGCTAAATATCCTAGAATGAGTACCAGCATAATCTGGAAAAACCATGCACGGTATTGGGCGTGGTTCCAAAAGGCCGGTTTGAGCGGTTTTCGTGGTTGTGGGCTGTCAGGTAGATCAGACGTATCAGACATGGGAAAACTCGAAAGGAATCGGGGCAAAAAGAATCAGGTTGAGGCGCAATCAACGTAATTGAAAAGCTCGGACGCAAAAAGAAGGGAGCCACGGTGTGCTCCCTTCTTTCACTTTCAGTTTACGATCTTAGCGGATCGGTGGCGCGTAGAGGATACCGCCTTTGCTCCACAATGCATTCAGGCCGCGCTCAATTTTGAGCGGGGAGCCTTTGCCAACATTGCGTTCAAACGCTTCACCGTAGTTGCCAACCTGTTTGACAATGTTATAAGACCAATCTGCGTTCAGCCCCAATTTGTGGCCTTCTCCATCCAGCAAACGGGCAATTGCCGGATTTTTGTTGGTTGCTTTGATTTTGTCGATGTTTTTGGAAGTGATGCCCATCTCTTCCGCGTTGATCATTGCGTTCAATGACCATTTCACAATGTTGAACCAAGTATCGTCGCCTTGGCGAACAACTGGTCCCAATGGTTCTTTAGAGATGACATTTTCTGCACCAGCAAGAACGTGTGCGCTATTCGGATTTTTCAGCTCCAGACGCAATGCATAAAGCTGGGACTGGTCAGAAGTGAGTACGTCACAACGACCCGCATCAAATCCTTTTGCAGTTGCTGTGGTAGTGTCATAGGTGATCGGCGTGTATTTCATGCCGTGTTCACGGAAGAAATCACCCAAATTTAATTCAGTGGTTGTACCTGCCTGAATACAGAAAGAGGCACCGTCCAGTTCTTTCGCGCTTTTAAGGCCAAGGGCTTTACGCACCAGAAAGCCTTGCCCATCGTAATAGTTTACACCCGCAAAGTTGAGACCCAAAGAAGCGTCGCGGGTCAATGTCCAAGTAGTGTTGCGGGACAACATATCGACTTCGCCAGACTGCAAAGCGGTAAAACGCTCTTTTGCTGTCAGTGGTTTGTAGGCTACTTTATCTGCATCACCCAATACTGCAGCGGCAACTGCGCGGCAGACGTCAACATCCAGCCCTTTCCATTTACCAGTTGCATCCGTATTGGAAAAACCGGTTAGTCCAGTACTGACACCGCAAGAGACAACTCCTTTCTGTTTTACGGATTCTAGTGTGCCTGCGAAAGCGGAAGTTGCTACGGTAAAGGCAGCTCCAAACAAGACTGCCATGCCCATCTTTTTCATGGTTCTCTCCTAAAAATTAATATGATGTTATTCGCCTACCAGACGGTTATGAATTGTGCTAAAGGTATAGAAAGGATTGCACCTATCCAATATATTGTCAGAATGAAGCTTCTATGCTAACGGATTAGTGTGTATTCTGGAACAGTTTTTGGCACAGAAACGATCGGATCCTGTTATTGTTTACGGGAAAAAAGCTGATGCCAAGCGCGTTGCAGGAGACGTTTTATTCAGACTATTCTAACGATAATGCCACGCATACCAAAGCTGCCCGAGCCACTCATGCAAAAACTGCTGGTTTTTGTGCATTGCGTGTGTGCTTGGACGAAACAGCAAAGCACCATGATCCATCGCCCCACGCGTAGTAAATGCCGTTGGCGCGGGGACAATTTTCAAACCTTCCGCTGCTTTCGATGCTTCAAACACATTAACAGCGCGTTGCATATGCGATGCGTGTGTTACCAACAATACTGTTGTTACTCTCTGTTTCTCGAGAATTGGCGGCACATATTGCCCGTGTTCCCATGTATTCCGACTTATCTCTTCTAGCCAGATTTGATCTTTCGCAACACCAAAATCCTGCTGCAAACTCGTTGCCATCAACGCTGCTTCTGACGAAGATTCGCCCAACGGGAAACCACCTGTCACTAAAATTGGTGCATTGATCTGCCGTTGCAACCACGCGCCATAGCGGAGCCGTTCTAAGGTATACCGATTTACCACATCACTGGAAAACTCTGGCGCATCCGTATATCGTCCCCCACCTAACACAACGATGGCTGTTTTTTCCGACTGACGGGCAGCGATCACAGTTTGCGTAGAGGTTAAAGCTGGAATCGTTTCTGTCACCGCCGCCAACTGAAATTGCATCCACGGCGTACTGAACAGGTAGAGCAAAAAGAGCGCAATGCCGACCAATGCCCTTCCTAACCGCTTCCACCAAAATAGCAATAACCAGCCTAACCCCGCTAGCAGTAACAAACCACCTGGTAATAAAACCCAAGATTCAACTAAGCGCACCCATGCCATCATTTATTCCTCTAATAATTTCCCTAAATCCATTCGGTTGCTTGACCCACTGCTAGATCACAGTAAAATTTATAGCTTGGTATTTTACAAATACAAAATTGATACTTTGATTAAAAAAACTAGATACGGAACTGACTTCATGCGCCTGTTGTCCAAACCGACATTTTTTGCTCTTCCCGCAATACTTTCTTTGCTTTCTGTATCGCTACTCTCTCCAGTTGCCGTTGCACTGGAAATAGAAACCAATCAAGTAGAAGAAACGCTGGAAACAGGTGTCCGGTCTGCAGATAGCTTGGAATCGTACAATCGCGCAATGCACTCTTTCAACCAGTCACTAGATAAACAACTACTTAGACCGGCCGCCCAAACTTACCACGATTTAACCCCTGACCCCATCGAACGTGGTGTCTCTAACTTCTTCAGTAATTTAGGCGAGCCGCTGAATGCGCTAAACAATTTGCTTCAAGGAAATCCAGGCGATTTTGTCACCTCAATTGGGCGTCTTAGTTTTAACAGCACCTTCGGCTTATATGGCATTTTGGATGTAGCCACAGAAATGGGCATGGAAGAAAAAGAAGAAGATTTTGGTCAAACGCTAGCTGTGTGGGGCATTGGGAGTGGCCCCTATATTGTGTTACCAGTGCTGGGTCCCAGTACACTGCGGGACACGGTTGGCTTAACGGTTGATACCACAATCGGCAATAGCGTTACCATCAACGACCAATACGCATTCAATGCACTGAACGAGCAGAAAAGCTCTGAGGAAACTGCGCTACAAGGTGTAAAACTCATCAGTATCCGTGCCGATTTACTGGATAAGAAGGAGATATTAGACACTGCCAGCTTCGACGATTACAGCTTCATTCGGGATGCTTACTTGCAAAAACGCCAAAATTTGATTTTAGATGGCAAAATTCAGTTGGAAGAATTGCCTGAAGAACTATTTGAATAATAATCTGAATGCATCCGGAACATTGGCTTGAAAAGTGGCAGGCAGATCAGATCGGTTTCCATCAGGAACAGATCAATGCTCAACTAAAATACCACTTTCCCATATTAGGGCTTTCCCGCGAAAATCCGGTTGAGATTTTTGTGCCGCTTTGCGGAAAATCACTGGATATGGTTTGGCTCGCTGCCCAAGGGCATCGCGTTTTTGGGATCGAACTCAGTCCACTTGCGATTGAGCAGTTTTTTGAATCTGATCCAAATCCCGTTATTCAAGAACAAAACGCTTCTTTTACAATTCACCGTAGTGAGCCATTTACGCTGTTTTGTGGCGATTTTTTCGATCTAAAACCAGAAAATTTGAAAAATACTCGAGTTGTTTATGATCGCGCTTCGCTGGTCGCACTGCCACCAGAAATGCGTGCGCGTTATGTGGCATATTTGGGGAAAATTTTACCTGCTGGTTCCCAAACGTTGCTGCTGACCCTTGATTACCCAGAGGGTGAAAAAAATCCGCCGCCTTTTCCAGTCTCCGATGCGGAAGTTTTCCAGCTCTATACAGAAAACGGCTTCCACGTTGAATTGCTGGAAAGTGAAGACACTACTGCTTCCCAGCCAGCCGATTACCCGCGACGCGTTTCCAAACTGGAAGAGCGCGTCTACCGGATCATCAAAAACGGATAAAACGACTGATGGCACATATTCCAGTGGTTGGTCTGTGGCGGCGGCTGTTCGCAATGCTCTATGACACACTACTGTTGTTTGGCGTACTGTTGATCGCTTCCGCCGTAGGGATGCTTTTTACCGGAAACGAGGCGACAGAATCGTGGTTAATGAACCTTTGGTTCCTTTTCGTCACTTTTATCTATTTTGCATGGCCGTGGACATTGACCGGGCAAACGCTGGGGATGAAAACATGGAAAATCCGTTTGCTTAGCGAAGAGGGGAAGCGTGTCACTTGGCTACAGGCGTTGATCCGCTTTTTGACTGCGATCCCATCTATCGCTGTAGGGGGACTAGGATTATGGTGGTTGCTGGTGGACGAAAACAAGCTCGCCATGCACGACCGCTTCTCTAAAACGGTATTGGTTGATCTGAAAAAAATCCCGCAAAATTGAGCACTCTGCGGGATTTATTAAGCAATCAACTGATCTTTACATCACTCTGGCTGCAGATCAGTAGCTGGCTCAGCCGGTTTTTTCGGGAACTGCTCCGGACGAATTTGTGGTGGACGCGGCAACCGCTTCGCTCTTGCATACGGATCACGAGGATCATAATACCGACCCCGATCACGTGCATCCGGTGCCCAACGGCCTTCCGGATCATAGCCGCCATCCCAACGATCCCACCCTTTTCCCCATGGTGTCGGCATATCCCAGCCACGCCCGCCCCGATCCTTATTCATCGACCAACGATTCGGGCCGCCGCCGCCAAATGATGGATTAAAACCACCCCATGAAAAACGGCTCGGCTTGTCGGAACGTTTGCTCTTGCTGCCCCACGTGTTGCCCCAATTCCAGCTATCCCCGAATGCAGACGCGGTGTTGACCGCCACAAAACTGACTGCAACAGCGAACATGCTTGCAACCCAAATTCCTTTTCTCTTCATTGCGTTCTACCTTTTCTAACAAATAGTTATCGAAACTCTACTTTGATATTTTCTATCGTTTCTATCTATCTTATTTATGCTTGCCAAATGGCTTTTTATGATTATAGTCGAACTGCTTGTCAGAAACTGGCCACACTATACAGACCGCCTGTTTGGACAAATCTCCAAAGAGATCAAAGACAATAAAATCAGATAGATAAAAACAAAAAAGTAAGAAAATCAAATTATTAATATTCAATAAATTTCTAATATTGAATTTGACAATTCAATAACATTCTTGTATAAATTGCGCCAACTTCAGTTTTACAGCAATTTTATGGCCTTTTAAGGAGAAAAGATGATGAAAAAGATAGTGCTTTCTGCATTTGCGGCATCGCTGATGACTGCAAGCGTCGCTCAGGCAGACTGGTTCGGCGGTAGTGATGATCCATGGGACGACAATGATTGGCCCGAATGGACGCCAATGTACTGGATGGAAGAGATGATGGACGAGTGGGACGATGACGATGATGACAAGGACTATTATCGTTACGGCTATGGCCCACGCTATGGTTATGGTTCTCGTGGTGGTTATGGTGCATACCCACCACCTCCGGCTCCATACTACCCATATTCCGCGCCACCACCTGCGCCACGTGATCCGGAGCCAGTGAAAGATTCTAAAGAGAAGGCAAAACAGTAGAGTCTTCCTGTTTCCAAATAAAAAACCGGCAATAATTGCCGGTTTTTTTACGTCTTACATTTTTATACTCTACTTTTTCTTCTCTGCCATACAGCAATCCCTACTATCAAAGTGATCAATAGAAACACTGGCCAATCCCCCCACCAAATATAAGGCGTACGTCCAGAAACCGGCTGCATCTGATCGACTAAAACCCCCGATTGGAATTGCGGCAATTGTGCAACAATCTCCCCTTTTGGAGAAATGACTGCTGTAATTCCGCTATTGGTCGCACGCAATAATGGACGCGCTGATTCCAACGCCCGCATTTGCGCAATTTGCAAATGTTGATGCGGCGCGAGCGAATCGCCAAACCACGCATCGTTACTGACCGTCACCAAAAATGTTGCTTCCGGCAGATGGTCAAATACCAAATTCGGATAGACAATTTCATAACAGATCGTACTGGAAAAATGGTTGCCACTGATTGCCATCGGTTTTTGCAACGCTTTCCCCGCTGAAAAATCAGCCATTGGGATTTCCATAAAACGCAAAAACTCGGAGAAATACGCTTTTAGCGGCAAATATTCGCCAAATGGCACCAGATGCCGCTTGCGATACTCGCCCTCCTCTGCCCCAATCAATTGTAGGCTGTTGAAATAGACACGTTGGTTCAGACGCCGATTTTGATCGTGCTGTTTTCGGTCATTCTGATGCTTATCCCGCGCCACAATGCCCAACAACAATGACTGCTTTTTTTCAGCCAATTGCTTCGCAAGCGGAACCAAAAAATCATCTTCAATCTGATCACGAAAAGCGGGCAATGCCGTTTCCGGCCAAATGTACAAATCAGCATCAACTGCCTCCACACTTCGCCGATAATGCGCCAAAATCGTTTGCCGTACTTCCGACCGCCACTTCAAATTCTGAGCAATATTGCCTTGCACCAATGCTACATCCAGTGGCTCGCCTTTTGGTTGATGCCAATCCCGCTGTCCGCTTCCCCACGCGGCTGCCCAAATCAGCAACAACATTCCTAACCGAAAAATCTGCTTTTTTCGTTGTTGATCAACAACCAATAACATCAACCACATTGCGCTCCACGCAAGGAAAAACGAAACACCGTACGTCCCCACAATCGGCGCAAGCCCTGCATAAAGAGAACCGGGCGCAGTATGCCCCAACAACAACCACGGAAAACCGGTAAAGAGATGGCTACGAAGCCATTCTCCCGCTACCCACAACGCCGGGAAAAGCAGCGAAATTCCCCAAAAATTGCCGTAATTGTCAGAATTATCCTTTTTTTCTAGCAGCCATACCGCAATCCAACCAACCAACGCGATATAGAATGACACCACCACCACAAACAGTACAGTCATCATAATCGAGAGGACAAATCCGGTATTTCCGAACTGGAACATGCTGAACTGGATCCACGACACCCCAATCCCAAACATCCCGATTCCGAACCCGAATCCCAGCCATGCCGCCTGTTTGCGGGAATCGCTTCGTTTCCACAGAAAAAACAGCACTGCCAACGAAAGCAACACGATCCAATTCTGTTGAAACGGCGCAAACGCAAAGGGCAGGATTGCTCCTGCCCCGACTGCCATCAAACCTTGAAAAAGTGGATTCACCGACTCACCTTATCTATTCATCTGCCTCATCTGGCAACACGTGCACGGAATGCCGCGCCGCTTCTTTTTCCAGACAATTGACCTGAATCAGATGCGTCCTACGATTATCGGCCCGCAAAATCTTGAACTGGAACCCTTCAAGCTCCACCGTTTCTCCACGCTTCGGCAGATAGCCAAAACTGTGCGTCACCAGACCACCGACGGTTTCCACATTATTCCCCTTCAAATCAGTGGTGAAATAATCATTAAATTCCTCAATCGGGGTCACTGCCTTGACGGTAAAATGCGACGGGGAATGGCGGAAAATCATTCCTTCATCAAAATCGTGCTCATCCTCAATCTCGCCGACGATTTGCTCCAGCACATCCTCAATCGTCACCATCCCGGCGACACCGCCATATTCATCCACAACAATCGCGATATGGTTACGACTGGAACGAAACTCTTTCAGCAATACATTCAGCCGCTTGCTTTCCGGAATAAACACCGCCGGGCGCAAATTCTCACGCAGATTGAAGCGTTCATTCCGCTCGCACTGATCTTGCCCATGCAGCACATCTTTCGCCAGCAAAATGCCAACCACCTCATCTTTGTTGTCGCCAATCACCGGAAAGCGCGAATGGGCGGATTCAATCATTTTTGGCAAAAACGCTTCGGGCGGCGCATCGCGCTCCACCACCACCATTTGTGAACGAGGAATGATGATGTCCCGTACCCGCATTTCGGAAACGTGCAACGCCCCTTCCATCATCGCCAGCGTATCGGCGTTGAGAATGTGTTTGCTCCGCGCCCGGCGCAGCACCTGCACCAATTCTTCCAGATTTTCCGGTACAAACTCCTTTTTCCACGGCAACAACCGTTTCCAAATCGCGCCGAACCTGTCCCCCCCTGATGTTTTCTTGCTCATTGTTCCCCTGAAAAAACAGCCTCAAAAATGACGGTATCCACCGCCTGTCTCCTGCAACAACTCCTGAATTTCTTTCTCTGTACCACCCTGAAATGTGATCCCGTCACCCGCTTCAATCTTCCCAATCATAGAAATTGTGCACTCTATTTCTGCCAATTTCTGTTGAATGACCGATACATTTTCCGGAGAAATCGTAAAACAGAGCTGATATTCATCCCCCGCCTGTAACGCCAATTGCAATGCTACCGAAGCCCCCCAAAACTGCGAACAATGCGGCGAACAGGGGACTTTTGTCAAATCTAGCGTTGCCCCTACCTTGCTCCGTTCCAAAATATGCTCCAAATCAGCAAGCAGCCCATCAGAAATGTCAATCATCGCGGTGGCATATTTGCGCAAAATCTGCCCTGCTTCGACTTGTGGTATCGGGCGTTCCAGCGCTGGACGAACCGTTTCCAATACAGCTTTTTCCGAATCAGTTAAATTCTGTTTCTGCTGCATTTTTTGAAGCAATTGCAATGCCAAACCTGCTTCGCCCAACTGACCAGTCACATAAATCAAATCACCTGGTTTTGCGCCATCGCGCCGCGCCGCTTTTCCATTTGGGACAAACCCGTGCGCCTGCACGGTCAATGTACGCGAACCTTGCGCACATCGCGTCGTATCGCCACCGATCAACTCCACACCAAATTGCTTCGCCAACGTGAAAAAACCGCGCTGGAACGATTCCAGCCAATCCGCATCATTTTCCGGCAATGCTAATGCCAGCGTTACCCACGCCGGTTCTGCGCCCATTGCGGCGAGGTCGCTTAAGTTAACAGTCAGAATTTTGTGTCCGAGCAATTCGGGAGAGACATCCGGAAAAAAATGGATGCCCTCGACCATTGTGTCGATGGAAGCGACCAGTTGATGATTTTCAGGAATTTCGAGAATGGCGGCATCGTCGCCAATGCCCAACACCGTCTGCGGGTGCGACGGCGTTTTGTCTGTAAAGTAGTCGCGAATCAGGGAAAATTCGCCGCTGGCGGGGGGAGGTTCAGATGGCGATTCTGACGAAAATCCAGGCATTATTTAGAAGATTTAGCTGATTTGTCTACAGATTTGGATGCAGATTTGTGCGCCGAAAACTCTGCTTCCCGCACTTTTCGCGCAAGCCGGTCGAGCGCAGCATTGACAAACTGATGGCTTTTGCTGGAGCCAAACGTCTTCGAAAGGTTGATGTATTCGTTCAGCACTACGCGGTACGGTACATTCAACTGGAACAACAATTCATAGCCGCCGAGCCGCAACAACGCTTTTTCTACCAGATCGACTTTGATAATGGGACGGCGCAAGTGCGGCGAAACGCTTTGGTCAATATCCACCACTGTCTTAATCGTGCCTGTCACCAACTGATCGAAAAGTTTTTTGTCTGCCCCATCCAGTGCGCCTTCTTCCCGGAACTGCGCCAGAATTTCCGCGACTGGCTCGGCGTTGAGCGACCATTGGTAAAGTGCCTGCAACGCCGCATAGCGTGCTTTAGAACGCGCACTGAGCTTTTTATCCGGCTGTTTTTTCAACGGCTTTTGTGATTTTTCTGTGCCCACGAGATCAAATCTGCTTGAGCAAGTTGACCATCTCAATTGCAGACAATGCCGCCTCTGCACCTTTGTTTCCTGCTTTCGTGCCGGAACGCTCAATCGCCTGCTCAATGGTATCAACCGTCAACAAGCCAAACGTAACTGGCAATTCGTGTTCCATCGAAACAACCGCCAATCCTTTGGTGGATTCGTTGGCAACAAAATCAAAATGGGGTGTACCGCCACGAATTACTGCGCCAATCGCAATAATTGCGTCGAATTTACCTGTTTTTGCCATCTTTTTCGCTGCAATCGGCATCTCAAATGCGCCGGGAACCCGCACCACCGAAATGTCTTCTGCTTTTGCACCGTGGCGATTCAACGTATCTAGCGCACCGGACAACAGACTTTCGACCACAAAACTGTTGAAACGGGCAACGACGATGCCGAAACGACCACCTTCCACGTTCATGTTCGCTTCGATCACATTGTATTCATTGATATTCATTTTTTTCTCTCAACCGTTAACATTTCATTTCAACAATTCATCTCGGTAGACAATCCCGTGGTTAAAACCACGGTCTTTATGCTATTTCTCCTACGGAGAAAATGATCCCAGCGGGATCGGGGCACCCTAGATGGTGGTTTCAACCACTGTCGAAATCAATCAAAAACAACTACGATGAAACCGTCTCCACCACTTCTAGTCCAAACCCGGAAAGCGCATGCATTTTACGCGGCGTTCCCAATACCTTCATCTTGCGCACGCCCAAATCGGTCAAAATCTGCGCGCCAACGCCGAAATCACGCAAATCACCTGCCATTTTCGGCTGCGGTGTCTCATCACGCTGGTTGTGGTTGCGGATGCGCTGAATCAAATCGCGATAATCTTCTTCCTTGCGCAACAACAACAGAATCCCATTCTCCTCCTCTGCAATGCGGCGCATGTCTTTATCCAACGTACGTCCGCACCCTTCACCTTCAACGGAGAACAGATCACACAACGTATCCAACATATGCACCCGCACCAAAATTGGCTCGTCGGGGTTCACTTCACCCTTCACCAACGCCAGATGCACTTCATCGTTAATTGCTTCGCGGTATGCCGTTACATGGAACGAACCATAGCAGGTTTCCAAATCACTGGTTGCTTCCGGTTCTACCGTCTTCTCGTTGCGGATACGATATTCAATCAGGTCGGCAACTGTCCCCAGCTTCAGATTGTGTTCCTGCGCGAATTTTTCCAGATCAGGACGACGCGCCATCGTACCATCTTCATTCAGAATTTCGACGATCACTGACGACGGTTCCAAACCCGCCAGACGCGCCAGATCGCATCCCGCTTCGGTATGCCCGGCACGGGTCAGTACTCCGCCTGGTTGCGCCATCAGCGGGAAAATATGTCCCGGCATCACAATATCTTCCGCCGTCGCATTGGGCGCAGCTGCGGCTTGTACCGTGACTGCACGGTCTGCCGCAGAAATACCGGTCGTCACTCCTTTGGAGGCCTCAATTGAAACAGTGAAATTGGTTGCATGAAGACTGCCATTGATACCACTCACCATAAGCGGTAACTTAAGTTGCTCACACCGTTCGCGGGTCAGCGTCATACAAATTAGCCCGCGCCCGTATTTGGCCATGAAGTTGATGTCCTCCGGCGTCACTTTGGTGGAGGCCATGATCAGATCGCCCTCGTTTTCGCGATCCTCATCATCCATCAGCACAACCATCCGCCCCTGGCGAATCTCTTCAATAATCTCTTCCGGCGTATTCAACTTCATACTAAAAATTTCACTATCCTTTCAAAAAACCGTGTTCGGCAAGGAATGACAAATCAATCTTGCTTTTTTGCGATGCATCCGCCGCCTTATCGCCCAACATAATGCGTTCCAGATAACGGGCGATCAGATCGACTTCCAAATTGACGCGCTTTCCGACCACAAACTCCGCCATTGTCGTCTCTTGCAGCGTATGCGGAACAATATTGAGGTCAAAAACCGCGCCTTCAACCCCATTGACGGTCAAACTGATCCCATCAACGGTAATCGACCCTTTTTCGGCAATATATTTGGCAATTTCTGCGGGAGCCTCAATACGGAAAAAGATCGAACGCCCGGCATCCGTGCGTTCCAAAACTGTGCCGACCCCATCGACATGACCGCTCACCAGATGCCCGCCCAAGCGGGTCGTTGGCGTCAGTGCTTTTTCTAGATTGACCGCTGATCCGGCTTTCAATTCTGCAAATGCGGTGCGCTTCAATGTTTCGCCAGACACATCCGCGACAAATCCATCACCGGGCAGTTCGACCGCCGTCAGGCAAATCCCATTGACGGCAATGCTATCGCCCAGTTGAACATCACCTAAATCCAGCTTGGCGGTCTCAATCCGCACCCGCGCATCTTCCCCTTTAGGTTCGATCCGCGCCACGCGACCGACTGATTCAATAATTCCTGTAAACATATTGCTCTCGTGACCACGCCTGAACGAAAAGCCGCCAAAAGGAAAAGCTTTCTGTAGCGTCTCTTCTTTTCAGGCGCGGTCTACTCGTTATTCAGACTCAATTCAAATTCGGGATCAGGCTCAAAAAAACGGGCGATTCTACCGTGCTTTTTCCGCTTACGCTTTATTTCTCTGCAATTGATAATAGAGATATCATTTCGAGCACAGCGAGAAATCTTCTATGCTGATCCTGCTTCGTTCCGAAAATGAATTGTTTGGCGAATATCCGCACCAACTTTGCGCGTATCAATAATATCCAAACCGATTTTCTGACTCATTTTTTCCAACGGCAAATTAAACAATGGCCTTGCTGCACTGCCCATCAAAATCGGCGCAGTGTAAAGCACCAATTCATCTACCAAATTTTGTTGGATGAATGCACCTGCCAAAGTTGCACCGCATTCAACATGCAATTCATTCACTTCCCGTTTTGCCAATTCACGCAAAACTGCTTGCAAATCCAAATGAGAAGAATTTTGTTCTCTTGAAGTTGTAATAACTTCTACTGAATCTGAAAACTGCTTTTGAATTTCCGTCTCCTCTGCAACAAAAATGAGCGTTTTTCCCGGCAGGGACAATATTTTCGCATCGACTGGCATCTCCAAATTCGGGTCAAGCACTACCCGAAATGGCTGATTCGTGACTGCCGCATCCCGTACATTCATCGACGGGTTATCCGCTAGCACTGTACCGATCCCGGTCAAAATCGCTGAACTCCGCGCCCGCAGTCTTTGCACATCGGCACGCGCCTCTGCGCCGGTAATCCACTGACTTTCACCCGAAGCCATCGCGGTACGTCCATCCAAGCTCATTGCCATCTTCAATCGCACAAACGGCTGTTTTTTGCGCATCCGTTTGAGGAAACCGGGATTGAGCTTTTCTGTTCCTTCCGGTAACAAGCCGCTCTGCACTTCAATACTTGCCTCGCGCAACATTGCAATGCCACGCCCAGCGACTTGCGGATTTGGATCTTCCAGCGCAATCACCACTCGCGCTACTTTTGCTTCAATTAATGCAACCGCACACGGCGGTGTTTTCCCGAAATGACTGCATGGTTCCAACGTCACATAGGCTGTCGCCCCTTCTGCATTTTGTCCTGCGGCACGAAGTGCATGTACCTCCGCATGTGACTCACCTGTCCGTTCGTGAAACCCTTCTCCAACAGCTTTGCCATCACGAACAATGACACAACCGACACGTGGATTAGGCTCTGTGGTGAATAACCCTTTTTCCGCCAACTGGTGCGCACGCGCCATCCAGCGGTGATCGTCAGCGGAAAACGTGCGCATCAAAAAATCAGATTTCAGACTATTGACACAAAATTATTTGTAAACCGGGAAGCGTTTGCACAAGTCCAGCACTTTCTGCTTCACATCATCAATCACGCTTTGGTCGCCACATTTGTCCATCACATCGCACATCCAGCCCGCCAGTTCGACGGATTCTTTCTCACCCAAACCGCGTGTAGTGATGGCTGCTGTGCCGACCCGGATACCACTGGTGACAAACGGAGATTGCGGATCATTCGGCACTGCGTTTTTGTTGACCGTGATATTCGCCGCACCCAATGCCGCATCCGCTTCTTTACCAGTCAGTCCTTTCGCAATCAGATCAACGAGGAAGAGATGGTTGTCTGTGCCACCGGAAACCACGTTAAAGCCACGATCCAAAAACACTTGCGCCATTGCCTGCGCGTTTTTCTTCACTTGCTGCTGATAAGTTTTAAAAGAAGGATCAAGCGCCTCTTTGAACGCAACCGCCTTTGCCGCAATCACGTGCATCAACGGTCCACCTTGCGTACCTGGAAAAACGAGCGAATTGAGTTTCTTTTCAATCTCTGGATTGGATTTCGCCAAAATAATGCCGCCACGTGGTCCACGCAAGGTTTTGTGTGTCGTCGTCGTGGTGACATCCGCAATCTGCACAGGATTCGGATACTCGCCTGCCGCGATCAAACCGGCGACATGTGCCATATCAACGAACAGATATGCGCCGACTTCATCGGCAATTTTGCGGAACCGTTCCCAATCGACTTCACGCGAATAGGCGGAGAAACCTGCCACAATCATTTTCGGCTTGTGTTCCCGTGCCAACGATTCAACCTGCTCGTAATCCAGCAAGCCTGTTTCATTATTCAGACCATACTGAACTGCGTTATAGATTTTCCCGGAAAAATTTGGCTTTGCGCCGTGTGTCAAATGACCGCCAGCATCGAGGCTCATGCCCAAAATGGTGTCGCCTGGCAGACAGAGTGCCTGATAAACCGCCGCATTGGCCTGCGAACCGGAGTGCGGCTGCACGTTCGCATAATCCGCGCCGAAAAGTTCTTTTGCGCGGTCAATTGCCAATTGCTCGACGATATCAACATACTCACAACCACCATAATAACGCTTGCTGGGATAGCCTTCCGCATATTTGTTGGTGAGCTGCGAACCCTGCGCCTGCATCACCCGCGGGCTGGTGTAGTTTTCCGAAGCGATCAGCTCAATGTGCTCTTCCTGACGACGATTTTCATTTTCAATCGCTGACCACAACTCATCATCAAACCCTTCAATTTTCATATCCTTGCTGAACATGCGCGCGCCCTCCCTGAAACGGAAAAAAATAGCAGCACAGTCTATCACACCCCGCAATCCACGCGAAGATCAGCATAAAGAAGTGAGTTTCCTTTTCAATAATTCTGGCAATTTTTGCCAATCGTCCGGCGTGTCCAAATCAGCCAGTGGTGGCAGTTTTTCCCAAGACAAATGGCTTTCTTGTAAACGCTGTTCGGTTTGCGCCATCACCTGATCCGTTCCCCACGCAACTTTCTGAAAAATTTCCGGTTCAGAATGGCGCATCCCCACCAACACATAACCGCCATCCAGTGCCGGGACAAACACCGCATCGTGTTGTTCGAGAGATTTTGCTGCCTGTTGCAATACGTTTGGAGAAAGTTCGGGACAATCTGTGCCACATAAAATCGCCGCATCATGCGTCTGTAATACTGTTTCAATCGCATGAGACATTTTTGCACCCAAATCTTCACCCTGCTGTATATGCAAGGAAAGATCGTAAAAATTATGTTGCTTGTATTGTTGCTCACACTGCTGGAAAAAAGGATGAGCAGTATCTGGCGCACACCACAACTGCACCGCACGATGATTGTGTGGATTCAGGCTGGATTGGTTGAATTGATTCAATTGATTGAATTGCAACGCAGATTCGAACATTCGCGTCGTTAGCTGTTGTTGCAGATGCGCTGCACCTTCTGCACCCAACAGTGGAATCAACCGGGTTTTCGCATAACCGGGAACCGGCGCTTTGGCGAAAATAAGAAGTGCAATCCGCATCGTTCAGAAAAATCTGAATGAATTCAGCTGAATCTGCAGATCAATCTAAATGAGCCTAGCGATATAGTTTCGCCAACTGCTCTGGCGGAACACCCTGCCAGTAGGAAAAACGTAATCGCCACATCAGCAGAATCGTCTCAACCACCCCATTCTGCTCCCAACGACGGCTAGAAGTAATAACTGAACGTTTCACACAGGCACAATGGCCACGCTCTCGCAGCCGTTCGCTGATGGCAATATCTTCCATCAACGGAATCTCTGGGAACCCGCCCACCTCAAAAAAGAGATCACGCGGCATGAACATGCCCTGGTCACCCGTTGCGATGCTGCTCCAGCAGGAACGCTGATTCATCATCCATTCCACCACACGCAACATCCAGCGATTTCCGCTAAGACGGACATTGAACCGCCCCCACTGGCTCTGCTGCAACGCATCTCGGATCAACACATCAGCATTTTGCGGAACGTAAGTATCCGCATGCAAAAACCAGAAAATCTCGCCCGAGGCGACTGCTGCGCCCGCATTCATCTGCTTCGCTCGCCCGCGCTCACCACGCACAACCTGATCGACAAACGGCGCAGCAACTGCGCCCGTCTCATCCAGACTGCCGCCATCGGACAAAATCACCTCATGCCCCCATTGGCGCAACGGTTGCAACCGCCGCAATGTTTCGGCAATCCCGGTCGCCTCATTCAATGCCGGAATAATGATCGAAATTTTCTGCATAGTTCCTGCTGTCATGATTCCAATGCCCCGACGCAACTTGACCCTTGTCCTGCCGTGCATCCATAACAATGCCCGGCGACTGTAATGGGTTGCCCGCTCAAATCACGCAACTGGCGCAACCCCTCCTCCTCGCTTACTAAATCCTTCAGATGCAAACGTTCCTCTCTGTTTTTTGTCTGCGTTTTTTCTGCCTGCTCGCTTGTTGTTTCCCCAAACAACATCGGCAGACCCAACATCTGATTAAAATCACAATCGTATAAATAGCCTTGCCAATCGACGCTCACTAATGAGCGGCACATCACCGTCTCCAAATTGCACGGCTGGTGCGACTCTTGCAGCAACGCCATATAACCGTCCCATTCTCCTTTGGAATGCAGCCAACTCCCAAACCGCAAAATTGGCATATTCGCCAACGTCAACAACCGATTAAAAACAATTCCGTACTGCTCAAATAGATGCTTCTTGTAATCCTGTTCCAACGCTGCTTGTGCTGGCGGCAATGATGCGCCCTGCGGGTTGAACACTAAATTCAATCGCTTTCCGGAATCCTCTTTTCCGTATCCCAATTGGTTCAACTGTTGCAAACCACGAATGGATGCATCAAATGTCCCTTTTCCGCGCTGGGTATCGACATTTTTCTGCAAATAGCAGGGCATCGATGCCACAATTTCCACATGCTGATCCGCCAAAAATTGCGCTAACTCTGCCTGTTCCGGTTCCTCCAAAACCACCAGATTACAACGGTCGATCACATGCACGTTTAGTTTCCGTGCTGCGATTACTAGTTCCTGAAAATGAGTATTTAGTTCTGGCGCACCGCCGGTCAAATCCAGCGTGCTGATCTGTCTGGTCTCCAGAATTCGAATGATCCACTCGATCTCCTTTATACCCATCTGCTCAGTACGGTTTGGCCCAGCATTCACATGGCAATGCTTGCACTGCAAATTGCAGCGGTAGCCCAGATTCACCTGAAGCGTTTCCAGCTGCGCACGCGCAAGAGGGGGAAATGGAATCTTTTTAAGGAACGGTAACGTATCGAGCATCGAAGCGATCTATCCGTACTCAGGAACAACAACCACCGGAAGATGCATTTTCGCTATCCGATTTTTGGATTTCCTGATTGAAAGGTACTGATCCGCCACATCCGGCGAAAATTCCATAGTGGCGATCCCAATTGCCAATAAAGTCAAAGTGCGACACAAAACGGCTTTGGTTCAATATCCGGTAGCTGTTGCCGCAGACCGGCTCCACTTTGCCAACTTCAAAACTGAATTTCTTATCCAGTTCAAACCGGTCTGGATGATGCGGAACCGTTCCTTTATAGATCACTGCCTGTCCATAATCTTCACAAGCGGGTTCCAGTTCCGGAATTTTGAAGAGCCGGTAGGTCGCCGAATAAAATTTGTGCTCGCCCAGTTTTTCTTCAATCGCTGGATTGCCGATCTCCAATGGACGATCTTCCACCAAACGTGGATCAGCAAATCCGTTGCGTTTCGCCAGATTGAGGAAATCATTCCAATAAAGTGCGCCGCTGATGCATTCACCGTAAAGAAGCGGATCTTTCAATAAATGTTCCGGCACACGGCGTTCCGCATAAACATCCGAAAAATAGAGCTCGCCGCCCGGCTTCAATACGCGAAACGCTTCACGCAACACTGCATCTTTATCTGGCGACAAATTGATCACACAATTAGAAACAATGATGTCGAAGCTGTTCTCTTCCAACCCCAACTCATCCAGTTTTTCGATATAACCTTTGCGGAACTCCACATTCGGCTTGGCATAGCCATATTTTTGCTGATGCCATTCGATGTGTCGATTCGCCACTTCCAACTGTTCATCAGTCATATCCACACCAAGCACAAACCCGCTTTCCCCAACCAATCGCGACAATAGATAGACATCACGCCCGGAACCACTACCCAAATCAAGAATCCGCATTCCCTCCAATAATTGCGGCGCGACCAGTCCGCAACCATAATATTTGGAAGCAACTTCCTCATGAATCTCACCCATCGCCTGTTTGAGATAGGCAGGCATCTCGGTATCGGTGCAACAGGCATCGGTCTGCAAATCGGTCGTTGTTACCAAAATTTTGCCGTAATAATTCTGAACTTCTTCGTGCATTGTTTGTTCTCTTTCCTCAAATCTAAATGAAAAATTTAGGGCTTACAAATTGAAAAAACAATCGACTATTGTGGGTTCAACTCGTAAGCGAAACTTGCCTATTATGTCTAAAAAAGACCATGTTTGGTGTTTTAAACCCCAAAGTTTTCCTCGGTCTGCGGTTTAGTTTGTCTATCACCACCTGCACTTCATTTTTCCCGATTTTCACAAAAGTTGCCACGATGAATACAGGTCTGCAAAGTAGAATTTTATCCCCAGCCGTTTAGCAATATTTGCATAGTCGGCAAATTCTTTTCCATTATCCACCGTGATTGTATGAACCCATTTTTTGAAAGACGCCAACAGTTGCAGAATGGCCTCTTCCACCAAACCTGCTGTTTTTCTCGCTATTTTTTTGATTGATGTCAGTTTTGATTTCCTTTCCGTCAACGCCCCCATGGCTTGCTGGTGGTTCTTACCGATTGTAATGGTCATGTTGTTTATTTTTTCACATGTAAATCAGAAAATTATTTTTAGTTTGTGAAAAATGGGGAAGATTGGGAGAGGATGGAAGGCTGAGTTTTGTTGGAAATATGGCAAAAGACCAATACAGAGGGGAGGAAATAGCCGTGATGAATGGCATGGAGCAGCAGAATGTCTACAATGCGGAAAACTGGACGTGAAAATGATACAACCTGACGCAAATTCGGTCTCCCATTCTGCGGATGCGAATGGTCAAAAGACCGAAAAACCGCCTTTCAAACCCGGCTCGGAGCAACGTTACGAGGGGTTGATCTCCAGCCTGCGCCACAGTCGTAACCGGCTGCTCTTTTTTGTGCTGTTTGCGGTTTACAACTTGCTGGCGATTCTCGGCACCACCGACAAAATGCTCTTCATGGCGCAGGGCGTGAAAATGCCCTTGCTCAATATTGAACTGCCGCTGTTGGCGTTTTATGTGTCGATGCCGTTTTTTCTGCTCGCACTGCAATTTAATCTGCTATACACCTACAAACAGCATCGTAAATTGTTGCTGGAAACGGAAAAGAAAGACAAGGCGTTGGTGCAGGCGTTGCCATTTGGATTGTATGAAGGGGCATTGCTGGAACGTGGCGGGATGGTTGTGCGCGTTACCTATGCGGCGATGATGGTGTTGTTGTATGTGCTTGCGCCAATGGTGCTGTTGGCGTTCTGGTTTCGGTTTGCGGATTATCAGAGTTTGCCGATTACTACGTTGCATCTGGTTTTGCTGGGTATTTCTGTTTTTGTATCGTTGTTTTTCTTTTCCGGTTTATTGCGGCGGGAAGATTCTCTTTTTGTTTGGTTGAAAGAGAAGTGGTTTCGCTGGGTTCGTTTTGGTTTTGTTTTGTTGGTGGTGATCGTGTTTTCTGGCGTGGTTGGTTGGTATCAGAAGACCATTGTTGTTCCCATTGCGCAGAAAGAGGTGATTTTGGAGGATTTGGAAAATCTCCAAAAGCAGGAACAAGAAATGAATGAACAACTGAATTCTTTTATTCCTTTTGAAACCTGGTTTTTGCCACGGATTACTTTGCAGGGTGAATTGTTAGTTGAAGCGGATAAAGAGACGCTGGAACTTTTGCAGCAGATGGATAAAGAGCCATCAGCAGAAGAAAATCCACTGCTTCACTATTTGCCGCCGAAAGATTTTTCCAAACGGAAATTCCGTTTAGCTGAAATTACTGAATGTGTGCTTCCAAAAGCAAAATTTGCGGAAGCTGGTTTCCAGAAAGCAAATCTGCAGAAAACACAGCTACAGGGGGCATCCCTGAGGTATGCACAGCTACAGGGGGCAAACCTTTATTCTGCACAGTTACAGAGGGCAGATTTAGGTTCTGCGCAGCTACAGGAGGTAGACCTGAGTTCTGCACAGCTACAGGGGGCAAACCTTTATTCTGCACAGCTACAGGGGGCAGACCTGAGTTCTGCACAGCTACAGGGGGCAGACCTGAGGTATGCAGAGCTACAGGGGGCAGACCTGAGTTCTGCACAGCTACAGGGGGCAGACCTGAGTTCTGCAGAGCTACAGGGGGCAGACCTGAGTTCTGCACAGCTACAGGGGGCAAACCTTTATTCTGCACAGCTACAGGGGGCAGACCTGAGTTCTGCACAGCTACAGGGGGCAGACCTGAGGTATGCAGAGCTACAGGGGGCAGACCTGAGTTCTGTACAGCTACAGGGTGTGCAAACAATTTCCCCCGATAAAGGTAATCCCGTTTTTCATCATGCCAAAGGAAAATCTGCCAATTTTTCTGGTTTAAGTACAACAACACTGGATGAAGTTACGGCAAAAAAACGGGCAGAAGCATTACAGGAAAAACTACAGCCCTATCTGGATCAAGGGTGGCTTTCTCAAGAGTGGTTGGATCAAATAAAAAACCGGATGATCAATAGTGTGGGCATGACTTCCCGGCAGTGGGTTGAACAGCAAACTACAGAAGGACAACGTGGCGTATTAACCGAAGAGATGTTTAACGAAATCGCTGCTTCGGTAACAGAACCCAAAGCAAGAAAACGGATGGGTTTGCCGCCCTTGGAATCTGAACAAAAATAACACTGCATCGCCGCAAAAGATGTGCTACTTAAACCATTCAGGTACAATATGCGGCTATTTTTTTCTGATGTAACCAAAATCAAGACAGAATCAAGGACTTAACGATGCCAATTTACGAGTACCGTTGCGAGGCCTGTGGGCACGAAATGGAAAAAATGCAGAAAATGAGCGATGCGCCGCTGACGGAATGTCCGCAATGTGGTAAGCCGGCGCTGAAAAAGATGGTTTCTGCAGGCGGGTTCCGCCTCTCTGGAAAAGGTTGGTATGAGAGCGATTTCAAGAGCGGTTCAAAACGCAATATGGCGGAGGGGAGCGGCCAAGCACCCAGTTGCGCAACCGGTGGCTGTTGCGCCTGTCCGGCAGAGTAAGAAAAGTATATAGATTGTAGGGGCAGACCAATGTGTCTGCCCTAAATATTTTTGAAGGAAAGTAAATTTATGCGCAGCCACTATTGTGGGGAAATCGGTGAAGCCCTGATCGGGCAGGAAATTGAGCTGGCAGGGTGGGTGCACCGCCGCCGCGATCATGGCGGGGTTATCTTTATTGATTTGCGCGACCGTACCGGTTTGGCGCAAGTGGTGTTTGATCCTGATTATCCGGAGCCGTTTGCTGAAGCGGAGCGCGTCCGTTCTGAATATGTGCTGCACATCAAAGGTAAAGTGCGCGAACGTCCGGAAGGGACGATCAACGAAGAGTTGCCGACGGGCAAAGTGGAAGTGCTGGTTTCTGAAATTGAAGTATTGAACCGCGCTGAAACACCACCTTTCATGATTGATGAAGAGGGAATGCACGAAGATATTCGCCTCCGTTATCGTTACATTGATCTGCGTCGTGAAGTGATGCAGGAGCGCATCCAGCTTCGTGCTGCAGTGACCCGCGAATTGCGCAATTATTTGGATAACAACGGTTTCCTCGATATTGAAACGCCAATGTTGACCCGTGCTACGCCAGAAGGGGCGCGTGACTATCTGGTGCCAAGCCGTACCCACGCGGGGAAATTCTTTGCATTACCGCAATCGCCGCAGTTATTTAAGCAGTTATTGATGGTTTCGGGGATGGATCGCTACTATCAGATTGTGCGCTGTTTCCGTGATGAAGATTTACGTGCCGACCGCCAGCCGGAATTTACCCAGTTAGATGTCGAAACTTCTTTCCTTGATGAAAACCAGATTATGGGTTTGATGGAAGGAATGACACGCGACCTGTTCAAAAATGTGCTGAATCAGGATTTGCCGAATCCGTTCCCGCAAATCACCTACGATGAGGCGATGCGGAGATATGGTTCGGATCGTCCCGATTTACGCACCTCGCTGGAACTGGTCGATGTCGCTGATTTGATGGCTGATGTCGAATTTAAGGTTTTCTCCGGCCCGGCGACTGATCCGCATGGTCGCGTTGCGGCGATGAGAATCCCGGATGGCAATAGTCTTCTTACCCGTAAGGAGATCGATGACTATACCAAGTTTGTCGGCATTTATGGTGCGAAAGGGCTGGCTTACATTAAGGTGAATGATGTCAATGCAGGACGTGATGGTTTGCAATCGCCGATCCTCAAATTCCTGCCGGATGACGCAGTGAACGGAATTCTGGAGCGCACCGACGCACAAAGTGGTGATTTGATCTTCTTCGGTGCAGACAAGACAAAAGTGGTCAACGAGGCATTGGGCGCATTGCGCGTTAAGGTCGCGGAAGACAAGGGGATGATGTCGAATGAGTGGCAGCCGGTTTGGGTGATCGACTTCCCGATGTTTGAGTGGGATGAGCGGAACGACCGATGGAATGCGATCCACCATCCATTTACTGCGCCTGTTACAGAGCATCTCGACAAACTGGAAAGTGATCCGGGGGCGTGCTATTCACGTGCTTACGACATGGTGCTCAATGGCAACGAAATTGGCGGCGGTTCAATCCGTATCCACAATCCGGATGTGCAGGCGCAGGTGTTGAAAGTGCTCGGCATCGGCGAGGAAGAGGCGCAGGGTAAGTTTGGCTTCCTGCTGGATGCACTAAAATATGGTTGTCCGCCGCATGGTGGTATGGCGTTCGGGTTGGATCGGCTGGTGATGCTAATGAGTGGCGCAACGTCGATTCGCGATGTAATGGCCTTCCCGAAAACGCAGACTGCAAACTGCTTGCTGACGGGTGCACCGGATCAGGTTAGTGATGCACAGTTGCGCGAATTAAACATTCGTCTGCGCAAGCTGCATAAGGCGGAAGAGTCAGACAAGTCTGGTAAATCTGAAAATTCGGATGCTTCCTGATTGTTGTGGTTGTTTGTTTAATGGGGGAATCAAGAAATTTCATCTCAGGAATTCTGGGGATGGCGGTATCCTCGTCGCCATTTTTTACTGGAACAGGAGAGCGTGAATGAGTGATCTGAGGCATCAGCAATTGCAAGACCCATCTTTAATTTCCGATGACGAAGCGTGTCAGGAGCGGATTCGGGCGGCGAAGGAGAAACTGGGGGATCGGCTGGTGATTTTAGGGCATCACTACCAGCGCGAAGAGGTGTTTCAGCATGCTGATTTTGTAGGTGATTCACTCAAACTTTCCCGGCAAGCAGCCGCGTCCAAAGCCGAATATATCGTTTTCTGCGGCGTGCATTTCATGGCCGAGGTGGCGGATATCCTCTCCCGTCCCGATCAAACCGCGATTTTGCCCGATCTGGATGCCGGTTGTCCGATGGCTGATATGGCCAGTCTCGAAAATGTTGAACGTGCGTGGCAGGAAATTTCCGAAATTCTTGATCCAGATGAAAAAATCACACCGGTCACCTATATCAATTCAGCGGCGGATTTAAAGGTATTTTGTGGGCGGCATGGTGGAATTGTTTGTACTTCCACGAACGCAAGAAATGTACTGGACTGGTCGTTTTCGCAACGAGAGAAAGTACTCTTTTTCCCGGATCAGCATCTTGGTAGGAATACCGGCGCGAAAATGGGGATTCCGCTGGAGCAGATGGTCGTTTGGGATTTTGATCAGCCGATGGGTGGTTTGACCAAAGAACAAATCCAGAATGCGAAAATGATTTTGTGGAAAGGCTTTTGTGGTGTGCATCAGATGTTCACGCCAGAGCAGATTGACAATTTCAAAGCAGAATATCCCGAAGCGAAAATTATTTCCCATCCGGAATCTTCTTATGAAGTGTGCCAGAAATCAGATGAGGTTGGATCGACCGAGTATATCATCCAGAAAATTGCTGAATCCGAACCGGGCACACGTTGGTTGGTCGGAACTGAATTGAATTTAGTGCAGCGGTTGCATGAGCAATTCAAACAGGAAGGGAAAAGTGTTCATTTTATGTCGCCGACAATTTGCATGTGTTCGACGATGTTCCGGATTGATCCGCCGCACTTGTGCTGGATTCTGGAAAATCTGGTGGAAGGCAACGTGTTGAATGATATTCATGTTCCGCAAGATGTCGCCAATGAAGCGAAAATGGCACTGGAGCGGATGTTGGAGGTTTCATCCTAAAAAACTTTGAAAGTGTTTTAAGAATTTTCCATCGGAAATAAAAAAGGAGGGTATCATTTTGACCCAATTTTTGAATTTCCCTTCCTCGTTCAGCTACCCTAATAACTGATTGTTTAGCCAAATGGGAAATAAAGGAAGCAAATGTTTAAGGAATACCGATAATATGGGGTCAATCCTATATATGTAGGCTCCGCCTTGCGTCTTTAGGGGGATGTAAGGTCTCATTTAAGAGATATAGCAGGATATTACAGGCTAAGCCTCGTTTCTGTATGTTTGACTTTTTGGGCAGCGATGTTGTCAGAATAGCCATCATAATTTTTGATATGACGATGTGTAGGCGTATCAACAGTTACGTGTAAATGAGGGTGATATCCGCTTCCACTTTATTGTGATTAGATGGAAATTGCTATGGATGAAGATTTTCAGGATTTGGTGGATTTAAGAGTCGCAAAAGCAGAATCAGAATTGAATAATGAGGTTGGCATCCCTTTAGAAAAAGTGATTGCGGAATTGGAAACTGAGTGGGATAAATCAGAGAGTTAAATATGGCAGGTCACAGTAAATGGCATAACATCCAGCACCGTAAGGGTGCGCAGGACGCAAAACGCGGCAAGATTTTCACCAAGCTGATTCGCGAAATTACTGTTGCGGCAAAAGCAGGCGGTGGCGATGTGGCAGCGAATCCACGCCTTCGTGCGGCGGTCGATAAGGCGCTCGGCGCAAACATGACGCGCGATACTGTTGATCGTGCAGTCAAACGTGGCAGCGGTGATGTAGAAGGTGAGAATTTTGATGAAATCCGCTATGAAGGCTATGGGCCGGGCGGTGTTGCCATTATGGTCGATTGTTTGACTGATAATCGTAACCGTACCGTTTCTGAAGTGCGCCATGCGTTCACCAAACATGGCGGAAATTTGGGCACAGATGGTTCTGTCTCTTACCTCTTCACCAAAATTGGTGTGTTGTTGTTCGCACCGGGCAGCGATGAAGATGCGATTATGGATGCCGCGCTGGAAGCCGGCGCGGAAGATGTGACGACGGAAGACGATGGTTCAATTGAAGTAGTCGCTACGCCGGAAGATTATCTGGATGTGAAACAGGCAATGATCGATGCAGGATTGGAACCAGCGTCTGCAGAAGTGACCCAGCGCGCTTCTACTTCTACTGAACTGGACAAGGACGGTGCGGAAAAACTGATGCGTCTGGTGGATGTGCTGGAAGATTTAGATGATGTGCAAAATGTTTATACCAACGCGGATATTTCTGATGAGGTGATGGCAGCGTTGAACGCTTAATTGTACTGTGCGCATTTTGGGGATTGACCCCGGCTCACGCATCACTGGCTACGGGATTGTTGATCAGCAAAAAGATACCTACCGTCATGTTGCAAGTGGAGCGATTAAACTGAGCAGCGACGCGCTGCCGATCCGGCTCAGGCAGATTTTCCGTGAAGTTGGGCAACTCGTCGAACAATGGCAGCCGGAAGTGTTCGTAATCGAAAATGTCTTTGTCCATAAAAATGCAGCATCGGCATTAAAATTGGGACAAGCGCGGGGTGCAGCGATTTGCGCAGCAGTGAATTGTGATCTTGAAGTGTTTGAATATACGCCGAAAGAGATCAAACAGGCGGTGGTCGGCAAAGGCGGGGCAACGAAAGGGCAAGTGCAGATGATGGTGCGGGTGTTACTCAATTTGCAGCAGTTTCCGCAGGCGGACGAGGCGGATGCGTTGGCCTGTGCGATTTGTCATGGCAACCGCGCCCATATTTTGCAGCAAATCAACCAATCCACTTCTTCGAAAATGTTAGGAGCAGCAACCGGCTGGCGCGGAGGACGGTTCCGGTGATTGGTCGGCTACGCGGGACACTGATCCATAAACAACCGCCCGCGTTGATGGTGGATGTGAGTGGGGTCGGCTATGAGTTGGAAGCTCCGATGTCCACGTTTTATGAATTGCCTGAAATCGGCGAAGAGACAACTCTGCAAACGCATCTGGTGGTGCGTGAAGATGCGCAACTGCTCTATGGTTTTGCTACCGAAACCGAACGTGCAATGTTTCGGATTCTGATTCGCGTGCAGCGGGTTGGCGCAAAACTGGCTTTGTCGATTCTCTCGGCGATGAGCACACAAGAGTTTGTACAGGCGATTCGCGACGAAAACAGCACCGGGCTGGCGCGAATCCCGGGCGTGGGTAAAAAGACCGCTGAACGGCTCATCATTGAAATGCGCGACCGGCTGAAAGAGTGGGAAGTTTTTTCTCCCGATGCTACATCCGATGCAACAAACAATTCCCCAAGCACAGACAACCAAGCTTCAATTTCTACACCGCACACAATCCGTGAAGAAGCGGTTCATGCGCTCGTTGCGTTGGGTTATAAATCGGCGGATGCGTCCCGTTTGGTTGATGCAGTCGGCGTGAGTTCTGATGCTTCAGAAGAGAATCTTTCTGTGGAAGAGATCATCCGCCGTGCGTTGCAGCAGAGTGTGCAGCGATGAATGATGATCTGAATGCTGCTCGGATTATCTCCGCAACTGCAATGCCGGAAGAGGAACGGCTCGACCGCGCGGTGCGCCCAAAAAAGCTGGAAGACTACATTGGCCAGCCGACGGTGCGCGAGCAAATGGAAATTTTCATTCAGGCGGCGCGGAACCGCAACGAGCCACTTGACCACCTGTTAATTTTTGGTCCGCCCGGTCTGGGAAAAACGACGCTGGCGCATATTGTTGCGCACGAAATGGGCGTTAATATGCGGCAAACGTCAGGGCCAGTACTCGAAAAACCGGGTGATCTGGCGGCATTGTTGACCAATTTGGAACCGCACGACATTTTGTTTGTCGATGAAATTCATCGTCTGTCGCCCGTGGTGGAGGAAGTGCTCTATCCGGCGATGGAGGATTTTCAAATCGATATTGTGATTGGTGAAGGGCCTGCAGCGCGTTCAATCAAATTGGATTTGCCGCCGTTCACGCTAGTGGGGGCGACCACCCGTGCTGGATTACTTACATCGCCATTACGCGACCGTTTTGGGATTGTGCAGCGGTTGGAATTTTACGATGTGGATGATTTGTCGACGATTGTGCGGCGTTCTGCGTCGATCCTCGGTGTTCCGATGGAAAAACAGGGTTGTCTGGAAGTAGCAAAACGGGCGCGGGGTACGCCACGGATCGCGAATCGGTTGTTGCGGCGAGTGCGGGATTTCGCCGAGGTGAAATCGGATGGTACAGTGACAGAAAATACCGCGCAGCAAGCATTGGATTTACTGGATGTCGATTTGCGCGGGTTTGATCCGATGGATCGCCGTCTGTTATTGACGATGATCGAAAAATTCGATGGTGGGCCGGTCGGCTTGGA
The DNA here is from genome assembly GCA_964344325.1 of uncultured Piscirickettsiaceae bacterium. Classification (GTDB taxonomy): domain Bacteria; phylum Pseudomonadota; class Gammaproteobacteria; genus CAYFMX01. Next base: position 55,698 of record CAYFMX010000002.1, on the reverse strand, counting down.
CAATATCGCGGCAGCGATTGGTGAGGAACGTGGCACGATTGAGGATGTGATTGAACCATATCTGATTCAGCAAGGATTCATGATGCGTACGCCGCGCGGGCGGTTGGTGACACGCCATGCTTATCTCCATTTTGGGTTGTCGCCACACGGTACTGATGGGCAAAAGCCGGAGGAGTCATTACTGTGACGGATATTGCGAATAACGCATATGTTCATCGTCTGCCTATTCAGGTTTATTACGAGGATACGGATGCAGCCGGGGTGGTCTATTACGCCAACTACCTGAAGTTTATGGAGCGGGGGAGAACTGAGTTTTTGCGGGCATTTGGTTTTCAGCAAACACAATTGCTGGATGAATTTGGTGTCATATTCGTTGTACGTTCTGTAAATATTGATTTTTTGCGCCCAGCGCGTTTTGACGATCAGATCGAAGTTCTTACACAGATTGAGCAATTTCGGCGGGTGAGTATGGTGTTTCAGCAGGAAATTAGCCAGAAAGGTAAGGAAACTAAATTGTGTTCTGGAACGGTGCAAGTGGCTTGTTTGCAGGCAGAGTCGTTCCGTCCGACGGCATTTCCGGAAAAATTGCGTGCGCGACTGGAAAAAATCGCCACAATACGCCTCTAAAAAAAAGTATTTTGATATTTTTTATCGACGAATAAACGTTTTTCTCATCGCAATGACGGTGATGAGAGGCTTTACTGGGAACGATTTGATTGAATTATGAACACAGGGTCTGGAATTTCCTTTACCACACTCATTTTTGAGGCCAGCCCAGTGGTGCAACTGGTGTTGCTATTGCTGGTTGCTGCTTCGATTTGGTCGTGGGCGATCATTGTCCGCAAGCTGCGGGAGTTCAAAAAGGCGGAGCGGGAGGCGAACCGGTTTGAAGATCAATTCTGGAGTGGTGGAAACCTCAACGAGCTATACCGTGAATTAGAGCCGATGCCTAACCGGGGTACAGCGGCAATTTTTGTTGCCGGTTTCCGCGAATTTTTCCGCTTGCGAAAGCAGTCGGGCATGGCGCCAAAAGATGCGCTGGAAGGTTCTAACCGCGCCATGCGCGTGGCGTTGAATCGGGAACTGGATCAACTGGAATTTCACCTCTCGTTTTTGGCGACAGTCGGTTCTACATCGCCGTATATTGGTCTGTTGGGGACGGTTTGGGGCATCATGAACGCATTTAGCGCAATTGGTGCGACCAGCAACGCGACGCTGGCGATGGTTGCGCCGGGCATTTCCGAGGCGTTGGTGGCGACGGCGATTGGATTGTTTGCAGCGATTCCAGGTGTGATTTTTTTCAACCGCTTCTCCAATGAAGTGGATCAATTGAACAACCGCTACGATATTTTTCTGGAAGAGTTTTCGGCGATTTTGCGGCATCAGTCGCACGCGCGGCAGGGGGGGGAGTAGTTCGCCATGCGCCGTCGAGCCAGAAGGCAGCCGATCGCCAACATCAACGTGGTGCCCTACATTGATGTGATGCTGGTGTTGCTGATCATTTTTATGGTGACTGCGCCATTGCTCACGCAGGGGGTGCAAGTTGATTTGCCGCAAACCAAAGCGCAGGAAATCAACGAAAATGGTCCGGAGCCGGTTGTGGTGACGGTGAAGCGGAAGGGTGCGTATTATCTGAATCTGAGCGACCATCCGGACCGTCCGATGGACAGTAAGGGGTTGAAGATTGCGATTGGCAAGATTTTGCGGGTGCGACCAGGAGCGCAAATTTTGGTGCGTGGTGACCGTAATGCCAGTTATGGTGAGGTGGTGGCAGTAATGGCGTTGTTGCAGGAGGCGGGCGCGGACGGGGTCGGATTGGTGACCGATCCGTTGCAGTAGCCGATGAGACCCAATGAGAGAATCAGTGCGATAGCTCATGAGGGATTTTCTGCAATTATTATTCCGATGGTTTTCCCGGTTTTTGCGCTGGTTTGCACCGCGTTGGAACTGGAAGCGGCTGCGTAGTTATCCGCCACTAGCGGTTTCGTTATTACTCCATTTGGGGTTGTTATTACTTATTGCGGTGGTGGCGCAAATCACCCCAGAGAAAAAGTTGCCCGAGCGTCAACGTGCGCCAGTGATTCAGGCACAGTTGGTAGATGGAAAATTGCTCCAACAGCACGAAGAGAGGAAAAGGCGCAAAATTGCGGCGGTCAAAGCAGCAGAGAGAGCAGCAGAAAAAAGGAAAAAGGCACAGCAGGAGGCGAAACGCCGCAAGGTAGCGGCAGAGAAAAAGCGGAAAGCAGAGGAGAAACGTCGTAAAAAACTGGAAGCGCAACGCCTGAAAGAAAAACAGCAGAAAGAGAAAAAGCGCAAAGAGCAGGAAGCAAAAAAAGCCAAGCAAAAGAAACAGGAGCAAGAGCAAAAGCGCAAGGAAAAAGCATTACAAAAGAAAAAATTAAGAGAGAAGCAAGCACAAGAAAAGAAACGGAAGGAAGAGCAGAAACGCAAGGCAGAAGCGGAGAAAAAACGTAAAGCCAAAGAGAAAGCGGCACGGGAAAAAGCAGAGCGTGAACGCCGTCAGCGTGCACTAGATGCTTTAAATGCGGAGGCAGCCGTAGAATCCGAAGCGTTAGCGAATGACGAATATGCGCGGGCATTACAGCGTGAGGAAGACCGGATTGTTGGACAAATTGAACGTAAGGTGAGGCGAGTTTGGCGTATTCCAGTTGGAACACCAGAAGGACGCTCCTGTTCTGTGAATATTCGATTTATGCCAGATGGGGAAGTAGTGTTAGTAGAGGTGGTGCGTAGTAGTGGGAATCAAGTATTTGATGCGTCTGTGGTGAAAGCAGTGCATAAAGCTTCGCCATTTCCACTGCCAGATTCCCAAGAATTGAAGCCGGAATTTAATCCATTAACGTTAACTATGGTAAAAGAATAGGTTGGATCAATGATGAAAGGGATATTTGTTGAAATTCGAGGGGCAATAGGATTAGTGCTATTGCTTTGGGGATGGTCGCTACAATCCCATGCGTTGGAAATTGTCATCACAAGTAGCAACGAGGCGGCATTCCCTATTGCTGTTGTGCCATTCAAACGTGATGGTAGCGGTTTAGACCCTTCTGGAATTGTCGCCAATGATTTGCGCTTGAGCGGCGAATTTGCGCCGCTTGCAGCGTCGGAGATGTTGTCGCGTCCGCACGATTTCCAGTCCGTCAATTTTATGGATTGGAAGTTAATGGAGATTCCGACGTTGGTGGTCGGCAAGGTGAAGCCTCACGAGGTGGAGTTCCAATTGGTGGATGTCTACCAGCGCAAGGCGAAAAAATACCGTTTTCCGCTTAAACGTGGGGATGTGCGGGAAATGCGTACAGTGGCGCATGCGATTAGTGATCTAATCTATGAAAAATTGATCGGAGTGAAAGGCATTTTCCATACCCGATTGGCTTATATTTCCATGACGAAAGATAGCTTGGGAAGGAAGGTTTATACATTAGAGATCACCGATTTTGATGGGGAGAATACGAAGGTATTGTTGACTTCGCGCTATCCGTTGCTTTCTCCGAATTGGTCGCCAGATGGGCGGAAGTTGGCTTATGTTTCGTTTGAGAATGGAAAGTCGGAAGTGTGGATACAGAACATTTATACAGGAGAGCGTCGGAAGATTGCTTCATTCAAAGGGAAAAACAGTGCGCCAGCCTGGTCGCCAGATGGAAAGAAATTGGCACTTTCGCTTTCTCGTGATGGCAATTCAGAAATTTATCTGTTTACATTGAAAAATCGCAAACTAAAACGATTGACCCGCAGTCGGGGCGTAGATACAGAACCGGAGTTTTCGGCAGATGGTAAGGAGATCGTTTTCCTTTCTGATCGCAGCCGCTATCCACAGGTGTACCGGAAACAGATGTCGGGCGGTACAGCCAAACGTCTCACGTTTACTGGCAAGTACAATACCAGTCCGGACTGGTCACCGGATGGGAAAAAGATTGCTTTTCTACATGGTGAAGGCAATCGTTACCGTATTGCGATGCTCCATCTGGATAGCGGTGTGATGGAGATTATGACGGATAATCAGTTGGATGAATCTCCCAGCTTTTCGGCCAATGGGCGGATGGTTGCTTATGCCACAGAGCAAGATGGACAGGGGGTGTTGGAGATTGTTTCAGTGGAAGGTGGGGGTGTGCAACGCTTGAGTTTGCCGGGTAAAAATGTGCGTGAGCCAGTTTGGTCGCCATTTTTGAAATAATCAGGAATTGGTATTTTTTGCCAGATATTTTGCATATCCGGTTTTATTTTTTCCGCAACAGATACTAAAATCCAGACTATTCAGGATTTTTCTCACAGTTCCGTAGTTTTATTCCAAGAAAAATAATTAAAAAAAATAGAAAAAATTCTGGGAAATTTTTCAGAAAATTCTCAAAAATCAAAAAGTTCTAAAGATTCAGTCTTAAAAAATCGAACCTGAAATTAAAAAAGGATGACAACATCATGTGGCACCGTATTGTATTTGCTGGCGTTTTGGTCTCTTCGTTAACAGCTTGTAGCGGCATGCAAAATCCGCTGGACGGGATGCTTGGGCTGGATGATGAAGAACAGGTTGATGTGGTAAGTGATGTAGAAGTAGTTGAGGTTGATACTGTTGATGAATATTCGGCAGTAGAAGCCGAGAGTATGGATACTTTTGAAGAAGATCCATATGCCTCAGAGTCAGAGTATGGATATGAAGAGAGTAGCGCAGGTATGGGATTGGATGCGCCAGCGCAGCGTCTCTTCTATTTCGGATTTGATAGCAGTGCGGTTTCTAGCGGAGATTTGGAGGCTATCCGTGGTCATGCGCAATATTTGACGAATCGGGTTAATGCAGTTGCACCGCCACGTCAGGTGCGTCTGGAAGGACATGCGGACGAGCGTGGTTCCCGCGAATATAATTTGGCGTTGGGTGAACGCCGTGCCCGGGCAGTTGCTGATCTGTTAGAGGCAGAAGGGGCTGGCAGTAGCCAGATTGAAGTGGTGAGCTATGGCGAAGAGAACCCGGTAGAGGAAGGACATGATGAGGCGGCATGGGCCCAGAATCGTCGTGTTGAGCTGATTCATTAATCAGCATTAATTGAAAAGGGATGTTTGAGGTAATGACAGTTCGGAAATTTTTTTCTGTAATACTGGCAGGAGTAATTGGTTTCTTGACAGTTATTCCGGTATGGGCAGGCTTGCCAGAGCAACGCCTTGCCAAGCTGGAACGGCAGATGCGTCAGTTTTCCCAGATGATGCTGGAGATGCGCGAATTACGGAGTGAACAGCAACGTATCTTTGGACAGATGGAAGAGATCACGCATAAAGTTGCTCGTTTGGAAAAACAATTAAAGAGCCAATATCTGGAATTGAGTCAGCAGCAAGCCTCTCAAAGTGCAAATCAACAAGTTGTCCAACAACAGCAGAAAATGCAGCAGGAGAGTGAATCTGCTGCATATCGCAATGCGTTTGCATTGGTGCGAGCCAATAAGACACAACAGGCATTAGGCGCAATGAATCAGCTCATACAGCGTTATCCAAACGGTGTTTATGCGGGTGACGCATGGTTCTGGATTGCGCGGCTTTATGCCGTGGAAGGACAACATATAGAGTCCCGTCGAGCATTTGATCGGGCACGAAGCGCATTAAAAGGCGTTGCGCAGCGCTATTCCGGTTCTTCTCATGCAGAGCGTGCTATGAAACGGTTAGCACAGATTCCATCGTTGTAATTATTGTCTGTTGTTTCTGAATTTCTTTTGGGATTCTTCCAAATCATATTATTTCTAAGTTATTTCCAAGATGGGGCGAAAAGAGACGCTTCGTGTCACTGAGATTTTCTATTCCCTGCAAGGGGAGTCACGAACCGTAGGGTTTCCTACGGTTTTTGTTCGTCTGACTGGTTGCCCGTTACGATGCCGTTATTGCGATACCAGTTACGCGTTTCAGGGCGGGACGGCGCAAACGCTGGAGGAAATTCTGCAACAAGTGCAACAGTATCGTGCGCAGTATGTGACAGTTACAGGCGGGGAGCCGCTTGCGCAGAAAAATAGCGTGTTGCTATTAAAACAACTGTGTGATGCAGGTTATGCAATTTCGCTGGAGACAGGGGGGATGCTGGATATTTCGGGCATTGATCCACGCGTCAGTCGAGTAGTCGATTTGAAAACGCCCGGCTCCGGCGAAGTGGAAAAAAACCACTGGGAAAATCTGGAGTTATTAAACCAAAATGATCAACTAAAAATCGTGATCGCAGATCGCGAGGATTACGACTGGTTTTTGCCGATTTTACGGGAAAAGCAACTGGATCGAAAATGTGAAGTTTTGCTCTCCCCAGCGCAAGGGATATTAGAACCAGCAGAATTGGCGAGTTGGATTTTGCAGGATCAATTGCCAGTTCGGTTCCAGTTGCAATTGCATAAAATTTTGTGGGGAGACCAACAGGGACGCTGAATTCAGGGAAATTTCAGCAGATTTCTCACTGTGTTCGAAATGACAGAAAACAATGGATGAAGAGAAAAAAGCGGTCGTTCTGGTTTCTGGTGGGCTAGATTCGGCAACCGTACTAGCGGTTGCGAAATCCCAAGGCTATCGGTGTTATGCGCTCAGTTTTGCGTATGGACAACGTCACTATGCGGAGTTGAATGCGGCGCAACAAATTGCGGAGAATTTAGGAGCGATTTCGCACAAAACCGTGCAGATTGATTTGGGTGCGGTTGGTGGTTCGGCGTTGACCGATCCAGATATTTCTGTGCCGGAGCAGCAAACGGAAGGGATTCCAGTCACTTATGTGCCAGCGCGGAATTTGTTATTCCTCTCGTTTGCGCTGGGTTGGGCGGAAGTGCTGGGGGCGCAGGATATTTTTATCGGAGTCAATGCGGTTGATTATTCGGGCTATCCTGATTGTCGTCCGGAATTTATTCGTTCATTTGAGCAGACAGCAAATCTCGCTACGAAAGCGGGTGTGGAAGGGAGTCCGTTCCGCGTCCACGCGCCACTAATTGAGCTGACCAAAGCAGAAATTATTCAGCAAGGCATGAAGTTGGGTGTGGATTACGCGCAAACCGTCTCCTGCTATCAGGCGAATGAAGCGGGGGAAGCATGTGGTAAGTGTGATTCTTGTCGTTTACGCAAAGCAGGATTTGCGGCGGCGGGCGTGGCTGATCCGACCTGGTATGCTGCCTGAGTTTTGGAACGATTTTGTCTGACCTGATCGACCAATTAACAAATTTTATTTTGTTTTTCGGGAAAGTATGTATAATTCGCCTTCGCTTTTGGACAGTATTTTTATCCTGTATTTAAGCAAGGGTCGTTAGCTCAGTCGGTAGAGCACCGGACTTTTAATCCGATGGTCGAGCGTTCGAATCGCTCACGACCCACCATTATTTTCAAAGGGTTGCATCGTTTGATGCAGCCCTTTTTTGTTACCTGATCAAAAAAGGTGGCAACAATCTTTTCCAAGATTTTCTTTATTTTCCCCGCATTGATTGTTTTTCAGCGTCAAATACCAATCTTCATGTAATGGTCAATTTTTTCGTAGAGAAATTAAGCCGCTTTTTTCATTTTTCGTTTCAATTACTGTGACTGCTGATGTGGTGTTTGGTAATCAATCGCAGAATGAAGCCTCCCGTAGTTGTAAATTCGGATGTAACTAGACCACTACGCTTTTGGACTCCGCGTCAATTTCTCAATCGGCAACATTTCCTGAATTTCTTTCTTTGGCTGGATGCCCATTTCAGTGAATTTCCGTGCGCCGGGTAGCACATTTCGCTCCAGCGATCCCACCGCCTTGTTGAAGGAATCGACACTTCCGTCAAGATTTTTCCCCAATTTCCCCAAATGTGCTGAAAACGTGGTGAGGCGGTCATAAAGCTGCGTCCCCAGATCGCGGATTTCTGCTGCATTTTTTGCCACTTCCTGTTGCCGCCAGCCGAACGCCACGGCACGGAGCAATGCAACCAAACTGGTCGGCGTGGCGAGGATCACCTTCTCTTGCAATGCATCTTCGAGCAATGTTGCATCGCGCTCCAACGCCGCCCCCAGAAACTGGTCACCAGGAATGAAGAGCACCACAAAATCGGGGCTTTCCTCAAATTGTGACCAATAACTTTTCGCCGCCAGTTCGCGCACCCGCTTGCGTACATTGTTGGCATGGCGATCCAGTTCCTGTTTGCGCACGGTTTCATCGTCCGTTTCGGTGGCGTTGAGGTAAGCATCCAGCGGCGTTTTCGCATCGACGATGATAGCGCGTTGGTCGGGCAGGTGGATGATCATATCCGGGCGCAACAGGCTATTTTCCCCTTCAATCTGCAACTGCTCTGCGAAGTCGGCATGTTGTGCCATCCCAGCCAGTTCAGCGAGTCGTTTCAACGTTAGTTCCCCCCATTGACCACGTACTTCCGGGCGGCGCAATGCCTGTACAAGATTGCGTGTCTCCTGTTGCAATTGGGTCTGCGTTTTGGCCATCCCTTCCAAATGCTGCGATAACGCGCCGTAGCTCTCCTTCCGCTCCTTCTCAATTTCCCGCAGTTGCTGCTCGTTTTTCTCCAATGCTTTGCGGATCGGCTGGAGTAGCGTTTCAATCGCCTGTTGGCGTTCCTTGAGGTTACTTTCCGATTTGGTGTGATGTTTTGCGAGCGATTCCTGTGCCAGTTTCAGGAATGATTCACTGCTTTGCTGCAATGCTCGTGTCGTCAATTCAGAAAGCGTACGAGTCAGTTGTTCCTGATTTTGTTGTTTCGCGTAGGCGATTTTTTCTGCCGCGTGGGCGCGTTCCAGTTCGAGCGTCGTTTGTAATTGTGTTTTCTCTTCGCGGAGTTGGACGTTTTCTTCGGTTAATTGTGTGGTTTTCTCAGCAAGTTGGGATTTTTCCGTTTGTAATTGCGTATTTTCTGCCGATTTTTCGGTGATTTGTTTGCGGGCATTCAAAAAGAAGAAAATTGCGCTGCCAATTGCCAAAAATAGCAAAATGGCAAGGAGAGGGAGAAGCCATGTTTCCATTAGGAAGTTCTCCCGTTGGATTGCTGGATTTTTGTTTTGAGTTTTTCGACCAGTTGTTGAAAATCGGCAGGCTGTTGTTCCAGCGGTTTACGTAGCAAATCTTTGATGAAGTAACGGTATTTGAATTCCGGTTTCTGGATTGTTTTTCCGCTAGCTTCTTTGACTCTGAAACAAGAGTCAAAAATCTCTGTCAGAATTTCTTTTCCGGCCATTTCCTCCAGCCAAGTGCCTATTCCATACTCTAAAGGAAATTTTCCACCCGTCAGTTCTTGAATGTGATCAGAGTAAATTTTCTGGATATTATGGGTGTGTAACAGTTCTGTGACTTCGCTGCTACGTTCTAAGAAATGCGGTAGATTTAAAAGCTGGTTTTCTCCGGATTTTTGGTCTTTGAAATCTTCAATTTCACAGTTTTTTCTTTGTCCTGTTGCTTTGAAAGTTGGGATTGAGATTTTTTGGGTTTTCTCGTCCAATATACGGGTAGTCAGATTTACAGCATCTAGAAAAATTCTTTGATTACATGCAGCTTGTATATTTTTTTTTAGTTTTATATTGGAAACAGTTAAATATTTTGATTGTTGAATGTAATCTGGATTAATGAAGTAGTTTTCAAATTCATGTTTTCTCCAGATCAGTAAGTTATGTGTGTCTGGATTCGGAAAATTTTCCCAAAATTTTTCAACGTATTCTGACGTACGGTGATCTCGGTCAATCAGAAAGTAGTAAGTCGAGTGATGTGGATAAAGTGCCAATGCTGCACCGTGAATGTTTTCACAACCACCCATAGGGCTTACGTCGATGTTGGAAAGGCCATTTTGAGCAAGCAAAATTTTTAGCAATGTAGGATCAAGAGAATTTTTGTTTCCTTCAACAAAGATTTTGTGGCTGGCTTCTTGCTCAATTTCATCTAAAGATTGGATATTTGGTTCCAGAAACAAATTACTCATGACCATTCCTCATCACTATTGGCTCTGATCAGAGCGCGGCGTTCAGGATAGACAGAACCAAAAATGTGTTTGGAATGGGTTGCTAAAATATACTGGTTTTGTGGTGCAAGTTCGTAAAGTTGGTGCACAAAATGAGCGTGCCATTCTGCATTGAGATGCAATTCCGGTTCATCAATTAAAACGATTGCAGGTTGGTTTCGGGTATTTTTCCAGATTAGGAATAGCGTGGAGATCATCTCTTTTTGCCCGGAACTTAATCCGTCAAAAGAATAAGATTCTCCGCCTTGTGTAGGCTGAATCAGAATTTCCGCCTGATTATCTGAAATATGTTTTAAATGTTCAATGGTTCCTTCAGCATAATATTGAGTTAATTGGTTTAATTTTTTTAATGTTAGTTCTGAGTCTTTGCTGTCTACATCCTTAAATAATGCGGCTTTCCCCATCATAATATTCATTACTTCTAATTTAAAAGTGCTGATTATTTCTGAAGTTTCTTGATCTCCAATTTTTGGGTTTTCATGGGAAATTTTTCTGTAACTATTAAAATGGATAATAATCGGTGTAATTAGTGGTTCTGGAGAAATGCTTAAAATTCTGTTCAGCTGAGTAAGACTCATATCTTTTTGAGGGGGAAGAGAGAAAATAGTGTCAATATCTTGAAATTCGGATGTGTCAATTTGGTTTTCTTGATATTCAAGCTCCAGTCTTAATTTTTTTTCATATGCGGATTCAATTAGAAAATGATTTGATAGGTATTTTTTATCATATTCTTGAGTATTAATTGTCAGATATTGATCATAAATTGCATGGCTTTTTTCAAATTGTATTTCTATAGATAATTCTTTGTATCCTGCGCGAATTAAAGTATCTGCAATATTTTTGGGGAAAGACGTATTGTATCCAGATAAATGTATAGAAGAATCATTTTTCTGTTGGTCAGAAAAAATAGAAAAAAGCGCACAACACTCCAAAACTGAAGTTTTCCCCCCACCATTTTTGCTACCAATCACAAAAACATCCGGATCGCCTTCCATCAATGGTGGTGGAAATTCAATTTCCAGCGAGTCAATCCCTTTGTAGTTTTCAATTTTGAGGCGGCGAATACGAATGCCAGAATTTTCAGTTGTTTCGGTCATGGTGAATCAATATTTTTTGGTGAAATTCCACAAGAAACAGATTTCTGTGGAAAATTTTAGAAATTTTGAGGAATTTGGAATTCAGGAAGAAATTTACAGCAACAAGAACAGATTGAAAATTATAGCGTTCCTTTTGTCTTCTGACGATCTGAAAATCCCCGCAATAAATCCTGCAAAAATCCCGCAAATCGTGGATACTGCACCGCTTTTGCCATGCTTTTTCCATTTTTGGGAAACCTGAAACTTGGCAAATTTTGAGAAGCATCCCCAATTTTTCCCGATCATTTCCGAATACTGTCCGAATACTGTCCGAATTCTTCCGCAATTTCCCCCAAATTTATGCCTGAAACGACGCAAAAAATCCCTTATTTTCGGCTTTCCGGCTTTTATTTGTTCTATTTTGGGACGCTGGGGATTTTGCTGCCATTTTGGGGGCCGTATCTAGACCATCTCGGTTTTTCGGCGAGCGAAGTAGGGGAATTGACCGCAATTCTCGGTGCGACGAAGATTCTGTCGCCGGTCTTTCTAGGCTGGTGGGCGGATCATCACGGCAAACATTTGTGGATGGTGCGTTTTGCCTCGCTGGTGTCGATGGTCTGTTTTGCCGCATTTTTCTTCATCAGCGGCTACTGGTGGGTGGCGTTGGTGATTGCGGCGTTTAGTTTTTTCTGGAATGCGTCGCTGCCGCAACTGGAGGCGGTGGCAATCAAGCATTTGGAGCGTGTCGGCGCGTTGCATCGTTATGCGTCGATCCGTATGTGGGGGTCGATTGGATTTATCCTGATGGTCATCGGCGTAGGCTGGTTGGTGGAGCAGTTCGGGATGCAGTGGGTGCCGATTTCGCTCTTTGCGTTGCTGGTGGTGATTTGGCTTTCCAGTTTGTGGGTTCCGCCGGTGAAGGATGCGCCGACGCAGGAAGTGCCTGTTTACTTGGGCAAAGTGCTGCGTCAGCCGGTGGTGATTGCCTTTTTTCTGGTGGTGTTTCTCAATCAGGTGGCGCACGGCTCCTATTACCCGTTTTATTCGCTCTATATGGCGGAATTTGGGCATGGGCAGGGTTTGATCGGCCTGTTGTGGGCAGTGAGTGTCATTGCCGAGGTGCTGATTTTTCTGGTGATGGGCAACTGGGTGGCGCGTTTTGGTGCGCGTAAATTGTTGCTGATCGGGCTGGTTTTTGCAGCGTTGCGATGGATCGGAATTGGTACTTTCCCGGAATCGGTCGCGCTGATGTTTGTGGTGCAGACGTTTCATGCCGCCAGTTTTGGCATCATCCACGCAGTAGCAATCCACATGATTCACCAGTTTTTTCCCGGTAAATTGCAGGGGCGTGGGCAGGCGTTGTACGGCGCGTTGAGCTACGGTTTTGGCGGGATGATTGGCAGTTTGGCGGGTGGTTATATTTGGGGTTGGTTTTCGCCGCCTGCGATTTTTATGTTCGCAACGGTGGTGACGCTGCTGGCGTGGGGGATTGTTTGGGGCTGGATTGGGCGTGGTGGACGTGTTGCGCCTGAAAATTCTTGAACCAAAAATTTAGCGCGTTTTCTGGTTCATTTTCAATCTGTTGAATCGATTGTGCCGAGCAATAATCCACGCAGGCAATTCATATAGCCGGTTTCATTTGGTTCTTTGCGTTCGCGTTGCGCTTGCCAGAGCATTTCGCCAAGGCATTCCATCATCTGATGTTCGGTTTCGTGTCCGTCTTTCAGTTTTTGCAACAAACTGCGCGTGAGGTCGCGGATTCCAACAGGGCGGTCGGTGGCGAGTTGTTCGCGGATCGCCAGATGCATGCCTAAGTGCAGGAACGGGTTGGTTTCGCCCATTTCCGGCAGCCATTCGCGTCCGAGCGTTTTTTCGTCTGCGTCCAGCAGTTTGTGGTATTCCGGGTGCATTTTAACCACGTCGATCAATTGCTCTTCGAGTGGTTCCAGCGGCAATTTTTGTTGCGCTTTTTGCCAAGTTTCCAGATAGAAACGGCGGAGTTTTTCGCGGTCTTGAGTAAAGAGCATTGAATATTAAATGATTTTTTATAGTTTATTTGCCAATATTTTTTTGATGTTCAACATATTCATCAAGTAACTAGCAGATAATATTTTGATATTGTATCTAGTATTTTGTTGCGATCTTTTTGAAGTAGGGGACACTTCCCATATTTAGCGGGATCATAATATTTGTCTTTTCTTTTTTAGTGAGTGTTTATCTGAAGGAGGAAGAAAATCGGGAACAAAACAGATTTCCCTAACCGGTTCATTACTCTACTGAATTTCTTTGTTCGTAAAGTTTCCTCCCTTTTCGCCAATAGCCTGCGCTGACAATGCGAATCCATCAAGATCGGTAGGTAAACTGGACAGTAAGTATGCCATTTTGTTCTTTGTCTAATCCGAAATAGTAATACCGTTGTTCCTGTTAGCTATGTTCCAAATCTTCAATAATGATACGATTGATATCCGAAAAAGCATACATGTTTATGCGGGGAATGTGGAGCAATGCCGCCGTTTTCTGGACGGTGTGTTGTATGTCTTGCGTAGCGGCAGCCAATGGGGACTGTTGGTTGAAATACGGCAACTGGAACGGTATCTACAAACGGTTGTCCGCGCACACGCCTGTGTAGCAGGGGCAAAAAAGCAATGTAGAAAAGGTGATGGCGAACAAAGACTATGATTCCAAAGAATTTGTGGAATGGTTGAACAAACAGGGGATGGCAGCGGTTATCCCTTCACGCTGCAACGCCAAAGCACCTCAGGAATGTGATTAATATGCCCACAAGGAACGTCATTTCTCCCGATTTGAGAAAAAGGCTATCAATTTCAGGAGTTTTTTTGTATTTTGTGATGGCTTTGATTTGGATGTATTAGCTATATGCCAACAGAACCTAAGAAAGATTTCAAGAAGATTAGCAAATTTATAAAATTGGATATAGAAATTCTGTGATTTTCAAATAACGGAAAGCGTTGTCTGAAAATCCTCCCTATCCCTCCTTTACAAAAGGAGGGAACGCCTGAAGTTAGATTGGGATGTTATATAATCCAATGTTGAAACCGTTGTCCCAAAAATTCAGAAAGAGATCAACGGAAACAGAACGTTTTTTATGGCAGCATTTGCATCGTAGGTAATTGGAAGATTTGCGTTTTTATCAGAAGAAACTGTTGGATAAGTTTGGGGGTGAATAAACTAAAATGAATGATGAGCAAAAGATACAGATTGCACGGCAAATTGTTGCGCAGGCTGAAAATAATATTAAAAATTTAAATTATTTTTTGCAATTGATTAGTATTCTTGAAAAGCTTAATAAAGATGATTTTGTTTTACAGCTTGTTCCGGTAGTTGGTGGCAGTAACGAGCATTGGCAACAAAGGATCCAAGGCGCAAAAGATAATGCATTTCTATGCCCTAAATTGATTGAAAAAAATGAGCATTTGAAAAGCTCTTTTCAGGAAGAAGAAGTAGTTCTTACTCTTGCGCCTCAGTATATACAGCTTGTTAATTCTGAACTTAACTCAAGAGGGAATATCAATAATGTTAGTGATTGGATTTCACAGAGCTTTCAACATATTGAAAGAATTACGGATGATTCTCTTGAATACAATATCAGAATCAGAGCTGTTCAAAATATAAATAATATATTAAGTGTTTTTTCTGATGGGTTTGTTTTGGGGTTCCTCCAGAGCCTAGCTCAGCTAGACACATTCGAACATTTTAGAAATATTGAACATAGCATCGTAATAGTGGGAGCGAATGGTTCTGGAAAAAGTTCTTTTTCCAGAAACACTAGAAAAATTTTAGGTGGAAATATTGTTATTATTTCTGCACAAAAAATATTTAGTATCAGAAAGATAGAAAATCTTCCATTGGGAGAGAAACTGCTCCAGAATGTCCATAGTTTTCAGTTAGATGAAAAGCTAGGAAAAAACTGGGATAACCAACATATATCTCAAAACACATATATTCATGATTTGCATAATTTAATGCTTTCTTTGCTTGCAGAACACAATAAAAAGGCAAATAATTTTTATTCAGGATCGAAAAATGGTAAAGAAGTTAAGCGCGAAACATCAATGCTTGAACAAGTAATGGAGATATGGGGAAAAACTATAACTCATAGATATATGAAATATGAAGAGCCATATATCAAAATTTATACAGATAGTAGAAATTCTTATGATTTCCCAAATTTGAGTGATGGGGAAAAAGCCATATTCTACTACATAGCTCACATTCTTATTGCTAGAGAAAACTCTTTTATAATTATTGATGAACCAGAAAATCATCTGCATATGGGAATTGTTTCAAGACTTTGGGATAAGCTTGAGCAATTACGTTCTGACTGCAAGTTTATTTATTTAACACATAATCTTGATTTTGCTTCCTCAAGAATTAATGCAACAAAATTATGGAATAAAAGCTTTATTCCACCTGCAAAATGGGATGTTGTCTCTCTTCCAGAGAACGAAAATTTACCAGAACCACTGTTGATGGAACTTTTGGGAAGTAGGAAGAAAATCTTATTCTGTGAAGGTGATAAATCTAGCCTAGACTATAAATTGTATTCTTTTCTATTTCCTAACTACACAATTAAACCTGTAGGAGGACACTTGGAAGTCATCAATTTTACTCGTGCATTTAATAAATCAGAGGATGTTTTTGGTAACTCTGCACTTGGAATAATTGACGGAGATTTTCATTTGGAAAGTGAAAAGCAAAAATGGGAATCTGATTCTATTTACTGTATTGATGCACAAGAAGTTGAAAATTTGTTATGTGATAAGGACTTGCTTGAAGAAGGAAAAAACCATTTCCATAGTGATATTGATAGTGTTGACAAAGTAAAAAATCATTTTTTTGATGCGCTTTCAAGGAAAAAGGAAGCCCAAGCTGTGGAATATGCAACCCAAAAAATCAATAATGCCTTAAAAAGCAATCTTATTAAAAAGCCAAACACACTAGAAGAATTGGAAGAGCAATTCGATAAGTCAGTGTTAAGCTTAGATATTAATACACTTGTTTCAGAGCGTAAGTCTCTTTTTGATAAAATAATTTCAGAAAGAAATTATGATGATGGGATTAGATTTTTCAACAATAAAGGTTTGGTTGGGATTGTTGGAAAAAATATAGTTTCTAACTATAAAAATCGTATTTTAAGATTGCTCGAATCAAAATCAGAACTACTGGATATTTTTCGTTCAAAATATTTCTCAAAAATACCAATAGAATAAACATAGATTCTATTTGAAAAATTTAATTAAAATTTAGGGATTTTTTAATGTTAATTCTAAATCCAACCCCCACCCTCTCCCCATTCCGCACAGAAAAAATCCAGACGCGCCTTGCGCAAGTGACGGACAAAATCCGCAGCATCCAAACGCGCTTCCTCCATTTCGTCGATTTGGAAAAAGGTGCAGAGTTATCTGCCGAAAAACTGCAAACACTGGAAAAATTGCTCACCTACGGCCCCAGCTACGATCTGTCCGGCTGGAAAACAGACGGCGAAACGCGTTTTGTGGTTCCGCGCATCGGCACGATTTCCCCGTGGTCGAGTAAAGCGACCGACATTGCCCACAATTGCGGATTGTCAGAAATTCACCGCATCGAACGCGGCACAGCGTGGCAGTTTGAGTGGTCCGCGCCGCTTAATGATACCGAATGGCAAGCGGTCGAAGCATTGATCCACGACCGCATGACCGAATCGGTATTGTTGTCGGAAAACGAGGCGGAACAATTGTTCACTGTCGCCGAGCCACAGCCACTCACCACGATTGATATTCTTGGCGGCGGACGGGCTGCGCTGGAAAACGCCAATCTTGAATTGGGCATGGCACTTTCCGACGATGAAATTGACTATCTGGTTGATAGCTTTACCGAACTGAAACGCAATCCAAACGACATCGAATTGATGATGTTTGCACAGGCCAATTCGGAACATTGCCGTCACAAAATTTTCAACGCGGACTGGATCATCGACGGCGAGAAGCAACAAAACACGTTGTTTGGGATGATTCGCGACACGCACAAGAATTATTCGGAAGGTGTTTTGTCCGCCTACAAGGATAATGCAGCAGTCGTGGCAGGCAGCGTCGGTCAGCGATTTTTCCCGCAGGACGGGCAATACCAGTCGACCAAAGAGGCGTTGCATATTGTCTACAAGGCGGAGACGCACAACCATCCAACGGCAATTTCTCCATTCCCCGGCGCGGCGACCGGTGCAGGCGGCGAGATCCGTGATGGCGGTGCGGTCGGTCAGGGTGCAAAACCGAAAGCGGGACTGGCAGGTTATTCGGTCTCGAATCTGCGCATTCCCGGCGCAGAACAGCCGTGGGAAACCGATTTTGGCAAGCCGGATCGCATCGTCAATGCGCTCGATATTATGCTCGAAGCACCCATCGGCGCAGCGGCATTCAACAATGAATTTGGTCGTCCGGCGATTCAGGGTTATTTCCGCACCTTTGAAGAAAAAGTGAATGGAGTGAATAGCGAAGAGGTGCGCGGTTACCACAAACCGATCATGCTTTCCGGCGGTAGTGGCAATATTCGTGAAATGCACGTCGAACGTGAAGAAGTGCCCGGTGGTGCAAAAATTGTGGTGCTTGGCGGCCCGACAATGTTGATTGGCCTGGGGGGTGGCGCAGCTTCATCGATGCATAGCGGTAGCAGTGCAGAAAATCTTGATTTTGCCTCGGTACAGCGCGGCAATCCGGAGATGGAACGGCGATGTCAGGAAGTAATCGACCGCTGTTGGCAGATGGGTGAAAACAACCCGTTGTTGGCGATCCACGATGTCGGTGCGGGTGGCATCTCCAATGCGATTCCGGAAATCGTCCACGACAGTGGTAAAGGGGGCACATTTGATCTACGCGAGGTGCCAAATGATGAACCAGGGATGTCGCCGCTGGAAATCTGGTGCTGTGAGGCGCAGGAACGCTATGTACTGGCGGTTGATCCGGCGCGGATTGAGGGGTTCAAAGCCATTTGTGAGCGCGAACGCTGCATTTATGCAGTAGTTGGAGAGGCGACTGATGCCGAGCATTTGACGCTCAACGATGCCCATTTCAAAAATGCGCCGATTGATCTGCCGATGGATTTGCTCTTCGGTAAACCGCCGAAAATGTTGCGTGACGTGCAGCATCAGTCGGTACAACATCCAAAGTTTGCAACTGATGCGATTGATTTGAATGAGGCGGCCGAGCGTGTGTTGCGTTTGCCAACTGTCGCCAATAAAACCTTTCTGATCACCATTGGTGACCGCACAGTGACCGGTTTGGTAGCGCGGGATCAGATGGTTGGGCCGTGGCAGGTTCCAGTGGCTGATGTGGCGGTCACGGCTTCCGGGTTTGAAAGCTACACCGGCGAAGCAACTGCGCTGGGTGAGGCGACACCAACGGCATTGGTTGATCCAGCCGCTTCCGGGCGCATGGCGGTCGGCGAAGCACTGACCAATCTGGCAGCCGCGCAGATCGATTCGCTGGAAAAAGTGCGCTTGTCGGCGAACTGGATGGCTCCGGCAGGGCATCCAGGCGAGGATGCGGCGCTGTTTGATACCGTGCAAGCAGTCTCCGAGTTTTGCCAAGCATTGAATATTTGTATTCCGGTCGGCAAGGATTCGATGTCGATGAAGACGGGCTGGGTCGAGAATGGCGAGGCGAAAACAGTGACTGCACCGTTGTCGTTGATTGTCAGCGCGTTTGCGCCGGTTGAGGATGTGCGCAAAACGTTAACCCCGCAGGTGCGCACCGATTGCGGTGATACTGATTTGATTTTGATTGATTTGGGTGCACGGCAGAATCGTCTTGGTGGTTCAGCGTTAGCGCAAGTCTACAAGCAGGTTGGCGATGTTGCGCCTGATTTGGCAGAACCGACAGCAATGCGCAGTTTCTTTGATGCAATCCAGTCGTTGAATGAAGCGGGTTTGATTCTCGCTTATCACGACCGCTCGGCAGGTGGTTTGTTCGCTACGTTGTGTGAAATGGGTTTTGCAGGTCACGCCGGGATGCGCGTGTTGATTGATGATTTGGTCAATCCAGAAAGTTCTGATTCTGATACGTTGGCAGCCCTGTTTAATGAAGAGTTGGGTGCAGTGATTCAGGTGCGCCACAGCAATTTGGAAGCGGTTCAGCAGCAGTTGCAAAAATCGGGATTGGCTGGCGTTAGTACCGTTTTAGGGGTGGCTACAAATGCCGATGAAGATCCTGAAAACCGCATGGTGATCCAGCATAACGGCGCGACGGTTTTTGACCAGCCGCGTATTGCGTTGCAAAAAATCTGGTCGGAGACGACGTGGCAGATGCAGCGGTTGCGCGATAATCCAGAGTGCGCAGATCAGGAGTTTGCGCAGATTGACGACGCGAACGATCCGGGCGTTTCGATGCAGCTCACATTTGACCAAAATGAGGATGTAGCTGCTCCGTTTATCAACGCGGGGGCGCGTCCAAAAATGGTGGTATTGCGCGAGCAGGGCGTCAATGGTCAGGTAGAGATGGCGGCGGCGTTCGATCGCGCCGGGTTTGAGTGCCACGATATTCACATGAGTGATTTGATGGCAGGACGCGCTGATCTGAAAGATTTCCGTGGTTTGGTGGCGTGTGGCGGATTTTCCTACGGCGATGTGCTCGGCGCAGGCGAAGGGTGGGCGAAATCGGTGTTGTTCCAGCCAAAATTGCGCGAGATGTTTTCTGAATTTTTCCATCGTGACGAGACATTCGGATTGGGGGTCTGCAATGGCTGCCAGATGATGTCGGTGTTGCGTGAACTCATTCCCGGCGCGGAGCATTGGCCGCGCTTTGTGAAAAACCGTTCCGAGCAGTTTGAAGCGCGTTATTCGATGGTAGAAGTGGTTGATTCTGCTTCGATTTTTCTACAAGGGATGGCAGGTTCAAAAATGCCGATTGCGGTGGCGCATGGCGAGGGTCAGGTCGAGTTTACAAATGCCGACCATGCGCAGCACGCGAAGTTGGCGTTGCGGTATGTGGATCATACGGGTAATCCAACGGAGGTTTATCCGCATAATCCGAATGGTTCGACCGCCGGAGAGACCGGTTTCACCACTGAGGATGGGCGTTTCACGATTATGATGCCACATCCGGAGCGGTTGTTCCGCGCGGTGCAGCATTCGTGGCGACCGGATGGTTGGGATGAAGATGGCGCGTGGATGCGGATGTTTAAGAATGCGCGGGTTTGGATTGGGTAAATACTGAGGCTTTATTCCCTGTTTTTCGTTTAATCTCTACGGGTCTAATTCCCCGAAGCTTGCTTCGTAATTTTCTTAAAAGGCGGTCGACCGATCCCGTAGGGGAAAATCTCGTAATACCCCGCTAGCTTGCTACGGGGATAGGAGATTTTAGGTCGCCGCTATTTTATTGAAAAAACCATATGGCAGCTATTTTTTAAACATTTTATTAAAATATTATCGATTGTTTTTTAAAGAAAAAAATAACAGATTGGAAAATATGATAATGCTTAATGATTTAGATAAGATTGTGGTTGAACTTCATGACTGTGTTAACTCATCCTCTAATGCAATTAGTGAAAAAAGGAAACAGCTCCGTACATTTTTACAGAATATTTATGGCGAAATACGAAGTGATCTATCTTTATCGGAAACGATAGAAAAAATATCAAGCCTATCTGACAAGAGCTTAATGCGAAATTCTGCAATGATTTTATTACGTGTTATTAGTGTGCGGGGGGCATTGCCAGACAATACTTCAAATAATCGGATTGATTTACGTCTTTCATTATTATTTGATCGGTCAATACCAGATTTTTACAAGCGATTTAGTATTGATGAAAGCGACCAAACATTTGAGAAAATTAAGCATTTAGAATTAGTGCATAGTCAATTATGTAAGCGTATCAATTCTCTAAAAGAAGTTGAATCAACGCTAAGATCAATTATAGGTTCTAGGCAAAAGATTCAAAAAATATTAACAGATAAGGCTCTTAATTCATATTTACAACAATATGATTTCAAGCATATTCAGAGCTGGATAAATAATATCTTTATACAATTAGCAACATACGATGAAAGTCCAGATATTTTTTTCGAGGAAATTCCAAGTTTGCTAGAGGATTTAAAAAATGAAAAAAAATATTGTGAAGATAATTCCACGTTTGTTACAAGAGATTACTACATTTTCTTTATTAATAAACTTGAAGAATCTTTAATTGAAGAATAGAAAAAATCGATTGATAAATTTCAATGCGAGATATTATCACATACAAAAGGAGTTATATACTTCGAAAAGAAATTTCCACTATCTGACAACGATAAGATAATTAGAATTGCACTACCACTCATAAATACAGGTCCTGGAAGTGCTATGGATGTACGTGGCTCTATATCAGTTGATACAGAGAAAATCATGTTGGAAGAAGATGAGGTCAGGTTAGGTAATGTAAAGCCAGGTAATTTTGTTATGCCTATTGGTTTCATGGCGTTTGATTGTAAAAAATCAGTTACCTTTGATGTATTAGTTTATTGGAAACAATTAGGTAACTTGCATACTTCTAGTCAATTATTTCAATGCGTAATTGAAGCACAAGATTCTAATGTTGACTGGGAAGCAATTGAATATATACAGCCGTATAGTATTGAGATCGCTAGAGGTAAAGAATTTGTAGGTAGACAGGATCTTGTTAGAAAAATACTGGGTAAGCTTCTTGGAAATAGTGTGCAGTCAAGTTATATTACTGGACAGAAAAGAGTTGGAAAAAGCTCTTTAGCACAGGCAGTTATAGATAAAGCTCAAGAAGGGAAAAATAACTTGAATTTTATCTATAAAGAATGTGGCGATTATTCGCATTCTCGTGGAGAAGATACAGTTAATTCATTAGGTGTCCAGTTATCAGATGAACTATCTCAATTTTTGCCTTCAGATATTGCATATACTCAACCTAATTTTATTGGATCTCTTGCCCCTTTAACAATATTATTAGGCTTGCTAGATAAGCACATTCCTGATGATAAATTTATTATAGTATTAGATGAGTTTGATGAAATAAATCATGATTTATATAGATATGGATCTTTAGCAGAAACATTTTTTTTAAATTTGAGAACTATCAGTGGAAAAAGAAATATCGCATTTATATTAGTAGGTGGTGAGAAAATGCCATATGTAATGTCATCACAAGGGGATAAGCTTAATAAATTTTCAGGAGTATTTCTAGATACATTTAACCAAGAAACTGAATGGAAAGACTACGAGGATTTAATTCGAGGTCATTCCCCCCAAGGTATTCAGTGGCATGATTCAGCAGTTAGGTCTATTTATGAAGAAACTGATGGTCATCCATACTTTACAAAACTTCTATGTGCCACTCTACTTGAGAAATCAATATCAGATCGAGACGCTGAAATCACGCGTGATGAGGTTATGAAGTGTTTGCCAAGTATAATTGATCAATTGGAAAGTAATGTTTTTTCTCATTTTTGGAAAGATGGAATACAGGGTAGCTATGAAGATGCTGAGGTTAAGCAATTAAAAAGATGTCACCTACTTATTGGATATACACGAGTTTTGAGAAATTCGTTACCTTTAAATACAGATAACATTAGTAAGAAAGTATCAAAATTACACTTAAATGATTCAGAAGTTCAAATATTATTAAGAGATTTTTGTGTCAGAAAAATAATGAATGAAGAAAATGGTGAATATCATATTCGTGTAGGGATTTTTGAGCGATGGTTGGTGGATAAAGGATTGAACATTTTAATTACAGACCAACTCGGAGATAAATTATTAGAAGAGCAAAATTATAAAGAAGATGCTGCTTATGTTCGCCCTGTAGAAATACAAAATTTAATTCAGCATTGGCCTACTTACCAAGGTAGACAGATCACTACTGAAGATATTAGAGCATGGTTAGATCAAGAAGAATCTCATGTTAATCAACGGCTGCTTTTTAAATTGCTTCTCAACTTAAGGTTTCCAAAAGATGAAGAGACGAGAGAAAAATTTAAGGAGATTCACGATAAAATAAAAATGGATTTTCCGTTAATTATTCAGAAAAAGAAATCAGATAGAAGAAAAGATATTATTGTGACATATGTGGATGGCCAAGGAAAAAGCGGATCACATCATTCTGCTCTATATTGCCACGAAAGTGGGATATCTACAACTTGTAATATTGAAATTGGAAATATTAGTAAGGATATAAAATCTCGTCATAAGCAAGGAAATGGAATCAAAGGTATGGTTGTTGTGGATGATTTCATTGGAACTGGAAAATCACTCTCATCAAATCTTGGTAAATTTATTGTAAACAATGAAGAAGTATTAAAAAAATATGATATTCCAATTCGTGTAGTAGTATTGTTTTCTACGATAAACGGCGAAGAATATGTCAGATCACAGATGCTAAATATGGCAATTAAGGATATAGATTTAGTTGTTTGTGAAACACTAGATAAGCGTCATATAGCTTTTAGCAATGAATTAGGTTTCTGGGAAAATTCTGATGAAAAAGAGCAAGCAAAAGCTCTATGTATAAAATATGGAACAAGGTTGTCACGTAAATCACCTCTAGGGTTTCAAGATGAAGGATTGTTAATTACATTTACTAGAAATTGCCCTAATAACACATTACCAGTATTACATGCTGAAAAAGCTGGTAATGAAGGGTGGAAACCGTTATTCACAAGAATATTCACGTAATTAATACATTTTTCTCAATTCTAGAAACATCACTTATTTATAAATTTTCATTTCAAATTATATATTGTTTGATAAATGCTAGAACCTAACTGCTCTGAATCATGATTCTATTTATAGATTTACGATTTTACTATAATGAAAATATGAAATTCTCAATAAGAAATCCTGTAACTTACTGCAAGGTTGTTTATTCTAAAATAGAGCGTGAATATCTACTGATGCTCGGTTAGATTTTATGGAATTTCCGAAAGAAAAAATAATTTCTGAAGATGGTCAGAATTTTTCTCTTGAAAAACAACTAAAATGGAAGGTTTTTTTTATAGAAAGAAAGCTCCTTTAGGGATGATTTCCTAGTAGAAAGAGATAATGATTTTCCACAGGAAAGGAAAGTTCATCAATGACAAAAAAAGAAAAATACACAATATTAATTATCGGAAGCCTCACGTTGGGTTTAGCACCGTTTGTTTCACAACTACATTTGTTCGAAAAATTAGTAATATTGTAAATGCAAGTGGAGTTCAAAAATTTAGGTAGAGAATTAGGAGAAGAGATGATGTCAAGTCGCACAGAAATGACTAATCATTTAATCCATAAGGGTCTAATTCCCCGCCCCTTGGGGCGATAAAATAATATTTTTTCTGGTGAAGCCAGATGCCGCATTGCGGTATGTAATACCCCGCTGCTTGCGGCGGGGTTATTTATTTTATAAGTGTTTTATTAAGATTGATTTAAAAAACAATCAAATCTTTTTGTATCAATTGGTTAACAATCTTTCAAGCGATTGCCCTGGTTTGTGTCTGCGCTGTTTGTTGGTGCTGCGCTTACTGTTTTTCCAATGCCCAGCGGATATGCTCGGCAACCAGCGGCGCACAATCAGGGGCAGTGAGGCGTTTTTGCAACGCTTGCGTTATTTTTTCCCGTTGCGCATTTTTTGTTTGTGGATGAAGAAGCGCATTGCCAAGCGCAACAGCAAGATTGCGTTGCCAGCGTTCATATCCGATACGGCGGATCGGCGAGCCTTCCATTTTGTGCAGAAACTCCGTTTCGTCCCACGCAAACAATTCCAGTAAACCGGGCGCATCCAGGCCATGACGAACCTGAAAATCAGTTTCAGTCGTTGGTTGGGAAAAACGGTTCCACGGACAAACCAGTTGGCAATCATCGCAACCATAAATCCGGTTACCAATAGCACGGCGAAACTCTTCTGGAATTGCACCGTGCAATTCAATCGTCAGGTAAGAGATACAATGTCGTGCATCCAGCACGTACGGTTCAACAATCGCATTCGTCGGACACAACTGGATGCAGGCGGTACACGTACCGCAATGGCTTTTTTTATTTTCCTCTATTTTTTCCGCATCTGCTGATTTTTGAAAATCGGAAAAGATTTCCAACGGCAAATCCGTATAAATTTCGCCCAGAAAAAACCACGATCCTGCTTTTCGGTTAATTAGATTCGTGTGCTTGCCAATCCAGCCCAAACCGGCCTGTTCGGCAATTCCTTTTTCCAGCACTGGTGCGCTATCCGTGAAAACACGATAATTAAAATCACCAATTTCAGCGCGGATTTTTTGTGCCAGTTGTTCCAGCCGTTTGCGCAACACCTTGTGATAATCGCGCCCCAGCGCATAGCGGGAGATATAGCCTTTTTCCAGATTGTTCAGGATCGTTTGCGCATTAGCAGATTCCGTCGGGAAATAATCCATCCGCAACGACAAAACTGAAAGTGTGCCGGGAACCAGCTCTTGCGGACGGTTGCGTTTTGTCCCGTGGCGGGACATGTACTCCATTTCGCCGTGGAAGTTTTGTGCTAGCCAGCGATTCAGCCGTTTTTCATGCGTCGATAAATCGCAATGGCTGATGCCGATTTGCTGGAAACCGAATTCTGTTGCCCATTGGTGGATTTTGTCATTAATTGCTATTGAGTGTGTTGCAGAAAATGCCATTTGTTCAGCTATTATTGGCGTCAGTACATTAGTTGAGAGTTATTTAAAGATGTAGAAATAACGCCAGTAGTGAGCACTTCTATACTATTGAATACTGCGAGAGGTACGTCCCTCTCAGTCGCTATTGTTAAGATAATATTTAATTTAGCATCTTCCACAAATAGGTTGGCAACTTACCTTTTTCTGGAAAATCCAAATATAAATCTGAAGTTACAGAAAACTTCCTTGACACTTCTATTTCGGTTTTTTCTTTGTAGTTAACCTTAAACATCGTTGAGGCACGCCGTGTAGCTTGAAGCACGACATCATTTTCCAAAAACTTGCTAATAATATGGCTAGTATTTTTACTATAAGCACAGCTAAATATAATGAATAAAACTGCCATTCCCAACTCAATTGAAGGTTCATCAAATACAGCACCTTCTGAGATCAACCTGTTTATAAATACATATACGATATCTGGTGTAAGTTTCCTACTATGTTGGGGCTCGTTAATATTATTTAAGACCAACATAGCAAACCATCCAGAAGGTTCTGGTGAAAGAGCTACAGCTAATGCTAACGGTTCTGGGTTTTTAGATAAATAATCATACATTTTTCTTGAAAACGGGACTGATAATATATGTTTTGCACATAGATATTCTTGCAGGGAAAGGTGGGTAAATTCATATTCATTTGCATAAGAAGTTATTATTAGTGCATTATCTGTTTCAATATCTTTGATTACGCTATTTGCATCATTTGAACTGAGCTGCGGATATTTTCTATAAATACTCCCATAGGCCTTAGTTAAATCGCTATGCGAAAATATCTTTTTAACTCCTACTTCATATATTAGGTAAAATGCGATATTGGCAATAAATTCTTCCTTTTTATAAGTATCAAAGTCCTTAATCTTTGAGTACCTAAATGCTTTGTATTCTTTTTGTTCATCCCATTCTCTCAGAACCAGCAGTACTACTTGGCGATAAACATCTACTCCTTGTTCAGGAAGAATACCTTTATTCGACTTAAAAAGCATTACTAAATAAAATAGAAATAGGGGGCGTTCTGCCAACTCTTTATAGGGTTTTTTACATAGCACTTTCCAAAAAACGCTAGGCTCAGAGGACCACTGAGATATTATGCGTATAGATTCCTTTTCGGACAGAGGAAGAATTTCATTTTTTCTTATATTTTTAAAACTATCTACATCTTCAAAGTAGCGAGATGTAATAACTAATTTTGACTCATTAAGAGTTGATAGTAGCTTCTTAATTTGTGTGAATACTTTTTCTCTAATCTGATAATGCAATTCATCGAGGCCATCTAAGAATATAATTGTATTTTGTTTATTTATTAGCTCGATAATAGCAATATCTAAATCAAGATTTCCAACTTTATATTCATATTCTGTTTTAGTCTTGGTTATCGTATGCTCCTCTTCATAATATCCATAATCATCTGCATAGTCAGACTCTGGATCATAGATTTTCTTTTTCTCTGTAGCCTCGTATTCTATCTGTTTTGCATGGGTATCGTACGATATTCCAAGGTTTTTCGATAAAAAAAGAAAAAGACACTCAGTTGGAGGAATTTCTGCCAGCTTAAAAAATAGAGGGAAAGCATAAGGAAAAGAGTTGTTATCTTCTTCAAATACCCTTCTAATTGATTCGTCAATAAGTCTCTTGAGCGTTGTAGTTTTTCCAGACCCCGGATCGCCGAGTATCATTTGTGAAGCGGAGTTTAATAAAAGGTCATCTTCTGAAACTTTCTCAGAACTTTCAAATGATTTAAATGATTGTCTTGTAGAGTTACTAATAGTTAAATCAATTGTACTCTCTTCTAATCCTCTTCCATCTTCATATTTAAACAGTTCTAAAGAACTACTAAATCTCTGCGATTTTATTAATTGATTTTTTAATGCTGTTTCTAATTCTCGAGTAGCAGTTTCTTTTTCTACTTCACTCGCAGGTATAGATGACAGATATTTGATGCTTTTATCAACAATATGAGCAACAATTTTTCCTATTATTACATTCTCAATAGCCACTACTCCCCCTGTAATAATCACCTAATAGCTGTGTTCTCGGACAATATAGTCGGTATATTATCTAAAAAAACTAGAAAAAACAGACTATATTTTCCATCGTGACAGTCACGCTCATTTACCATGCGTTTTTTTGCGGTATTTCAACGCATAATCTTCATCAAAAAATAGTAAATAAATTAAAAATAATGTGCCGATAGCACCTAGAACAGAGAAAATAATTGCTAATGTATCCATTATTTTTCAACCTTATGACTTTCAAGAAAATATCCGACTCCAAATAGTAACAGAGCTGTCCACCCCCCAGACAAATAGATCGCAGGCTGTGTTGGCTCTTCTTTGACCAATGGAGCAATAACCATCACTACAATAATTGCTTTCGCCATATCTTGCAGGAACTTGGACAAATGCTCCTTCTGGCTATCCGTTTTGATCAGTTTCATCGCTGAACTCCATTTATCCTTCCATTGCCAGCTTCCACTGAATTTTCTCCCCCGCACGCAACGGAACCAGCGTCGAATTCCCATACGATATTTCTTGCGGCACTTCCCACACTTCTTTCACCAACGTGATTTTCCCGGAATTCCGCGGCAAACCGTAAAAATCCGCACCATGAAAACTGGCAAACGCCTCCAGCTTATCGAGCGCACCCGCCACTTCAAACACCTCCGCGTACAACGCAATCGCTGCATGAGAAGTGTAGATACCCCCGCAACCATGACTACTCTCTTTTGCATGCTTTGGATGCGGCGCACTATCGGTACCGAGGAAAAACTTCGGATTGCCGCTGGTCGCTGCTTCGATCAGTTTTTGACGATGTGTTTCGCGTTTCAATACTGGCAAGCAATAATGATGCGGACGCATGCCCCCGGCAAACATCGCATTGCGGCTGAGCAACAGATGATGTGCAGTGAGCGTCGCACCCACATTCTCCGGCTGGCTGAGCACAAAATCGACCCCATCGTTTGTCGTAAGATGCTCAAATACCACTTTCAGATTCGGGAATTTCTTCAGCGTTGGCGCAAGCACCCTCTCAATAAAAACCGCCTCGCGGTCAAACAGATCGACCTCTGGATCGACCACTTCGCCGTGAACCAGCAATGGCATCCCGGTTTCCACTAATACTTCCAGCACACCGTCAATATTGTTGATGTTGGTCACGCCAGAATCAGAATTGGTCGTCGCGCCTGCCGGATAGAGCTTGGCCGCATGAACAACATCACTTTCTGCTGCTTTGCGGATTTCGGCTGGATCGGTCTGATCGGTTAAATAGAGCGTCATCAATGGCTGGAAATTCGTATTTTTTGGCAAACAATCCAGAATGCGCTGCCGGTACGCTTCTGCCTGCGCAATTGTCGTGACTGGCGGTTTCAAATTGGGCATCACAATGGCACGTCCAAACTGGCGCGCGGTATCAGGCAAAATACTGGCCATCATTGCGCCATCACGCAGGTGAAGATGCCAATCATCGGGTTGGGTCAGAGTAATTTTTTCAGGCATGAAATCAGACATAAGATTTGGATCGTCTCAAAGTTTTGAAAAATTGAAAAAAGTGGAAATCGGTGGATGTAAAGATGAAATCATAGCAAGTAGACAGTGCTATTTGGGTTCATTTTTGAGTATATTCGGTTATTTTCCGAAGGAGATCATCAAAATGCCCCTGCTAAAACTCGAAACCAACCTCAATCTCTCTTCCGCCGACAAGGAAGAGCTGATGGTGAAATTATCCACCAAAACCGCCAGCTTGCTTGGCAAACCGGAAGCTTACGTGATGGTCTCCGTGCGCGGTGGGACTCACCTACTCTTCGCTGGAAAAACCGATCCGTGCGCCTATGTGGAGTTCAAAAGTTTGGGGTTGCCAGAAGACAAAACGGCAGAATTTTCCCGCGAATTGGCAGAATTGCTCAGCCAGGAGACAGAAATTGGCAAAGAGCGGGTGTACATTGAATTCGCCAGTCCGCAACGGCATATGTGGGGTTGGAATGGCGGGACGTTTTAATAAATTCTTTAAAATTCTATCCCTTGCTGTGCTTTAATCCCCGATTCAAACGCATGTTTGAGCGATTTCATTTCAGTGATGGTATGCGCCACATTAATCACTTCTTGCGGGGCATTGCGCCCGGTCAAAATCAGATGCATCCATGATGGTTTCTCTGAGCGAATAAAATCAGCAATTTCCTGACCAGAAATCCAGCTATAGCTACAGCAATAGTTAATCTCATCAAAAACGATCAAATCAAATTCGTGCGAACGTACTTTCTCTTTACAAAACTCCCAAATGTCGCGGCTAGTTTGTAAATCCTGCGTCGGATTTTCTGTATTCCAGGTAAACCCGTCACCGAGTGCGTGCCATTCAATATTATCGAATTTCTCTGCTGCTATTTGTTCACCTGTTTTCCATTTTCCCTTGATGAACTGAATCACACAGACTTTCATTCCCCATCCGGCTGCGCGAAATACTACGCCAAATGCACTGGAGGATTTCCCTTTTCCCTCTCCAGTATGGACAAGAACGATTCCGTTACGATCTTCACGTTTTCTCATAATTTGTAGACAGGTAAGTCACTAGTATTGGAATAATAGACTTGAAAGGCTTAGTTTTCAGATTCAGTTTTGTCAGCGGGTGACATGTGAAATTCCAGTTTGTTGTTTGGCAGCAACCAGCGAAAAAAGGAATAAAGCACACATGATATCAAGGCTTAAGCCATTCAAAGATGAGACTGCAAATACTAGCTGGTATTTATCCCAAAAGGGAGAAAGAAAGTATTGTATGGAAAGATCAGGAGATATTTGGGGCAGGCATTCCATGAATTGGCACGACAGAAGCAATGCAACATATTGGAAGGACATAATGGTGCAGGATTATGTCCATATGCTGATAGAGGTATCCCTGAAGTATGCGGCAGCAGAGGTCATCGGATATTTGAAAGGGAAAAGCGCGATCATGGTCGCCTAGCAGTTCGGTGGCAGGAAAAGGAATTTCAATGGGGAATCCTTCTGGGCAAGGGGATATTCAGTATCTACAGTAGGCTTTAAGGAAAGCCACCAGATCAGGAAGTATATCCGTGACCAGGAGCAGTTAGGCAGCATGGGTTCGAATGAGAAGGGTAGTTTTTGAAAAAAGAGATTGAAGAAGATATTGAAAATTAAGTAAATATTAATGCTGGCAGCCCTCGGGGTTACTCACTGTCGCCAAGCCTCCCGCTTTGTGGGAGCGTTATGAATTGAGGTTTTAGGAGTATTTGTCCACATGAATTTAGAATTGAGAGAAACGCTTGGCAGGCGTAGAATTATTCTGTTTTGTATAGGCACAGACACGTTTCTGTGCCTTTTTATTTCTGAGCGTGAACAGTAGATCAACAAAGGAGGCGCAAATGTCGGGAAAAACTCTGTATGACAAGCTGTGGGACATGCATGTTGTCCGCACGGAAGAGGACGGCAGCACGCTTCTCTATATTGATCGCCAACTGGTGCATGAGGTGACCTCGCCGCAAGCGTTTGAAGGGCTGCGCATGGCAGGGCGTAAACCGTGGCGGAGCAGTGCCAATTTCGCTGTGCCGGACCACAATGTGCCGACCACTGCGCCAGAGCGGGTTTCTGGCATTTCCGGGATTTCTGATCCGATTGCGCGGACGCAAATTGAAACACTGGATCAAAACGCCGATTCATTCGGTATTACCGAATTCAAAATGGATGATATCCGTCAGGGCATCGTTCATGTTGTGGGGCCAGAGCAGGGAATTACGCTGCCGGGAATGACACTGGTATGCGGTGATTCGCACACTTCCACGCATGGTGCATTGGGTGCGTTGGCGTTTGGTGTTGGTACTTCCGAAGTGGAACATGCGCTGGCGACGCAGTGTCTGGTTCAGAAAAAATCGAAAAATATGCTGGTGTGTGTCAATGGTCATGTTGGCAATGGCGTGACCGCGAAAGATATTGTGCTGGCGATCATCGGCAAAATCGGCACAGCAGGTGGAACCGGTTATGCGATTGAATTTGCAGGCGAAGCAATAGAGGCATTGTCGGTCGAAGGGCGGATGACGGTCTGCAATATGGCGATTGAGGCGGGCGCACGTGCAGGAATGGTCGCAGTTGATGAAAAGACGATTCACTATGTGAAAGATCGACCTTATGCGCCAACTGGTGAAAATTGGGATCGTGCGATTGAAGCGTGGCGCGATCTGCATAGCGATGAAGGTGCGAAGTTTGATGCAGTCGTGGAGCTGCAAGGCGTAGAAATTGCGCCGCAAGTGACATGGGGTACATCGCCAGAGATGGTCGTGGCAGTAGATGAGAATGTGCCTAATCCTGTACAGGAAACGGATGCAGTGAAGCGTGGCGGGATGGAAAAAGCATTGGCCTATATGAATTTACAGGCGGACAAACCCATTGCGGAAATTCAAGTCGATCATGTTTTTATCGGTTCGTGTACCAATTCGCGGCTGGAAGATTTACGCGACGCAGCGAAAATCGCCAAAGGCTATACAGTTGCGGATCACGTGAAACAGGCGTTGGTCGTTCCCGGTTCCGGGCTGATCAAACAGCAGGCTGAAGCGGAAGGGCTGGACAAGATTTTTACTGAAGCCGGTTTTGAGTGGCGTGAGCCGGGTTGTTCGATGTGTCTGGCGATGAATGCGGATCGGCTGGAATCAGGCGACCGTTGTGCATCGACATCCAACCGCAATTTTGAAGGTCGGCAAGGGCAGGGGAGTTGCACGCATCTGGTCAGTCCAGCGATGGCAGCAGCAGCGGCAATCAAGGGACATTTCACCGACGTGCGTAATTGGGAAGAGAAATAGGAGGATTGAGCAATGGAAAAATTTACCCAACATATCGGGCAAGTTGCACCGCTGGATCGTCCCAATGTCGATACTGATGCGATTATCCCGAAACAATATCTAAAATCGGTAAAACGTGCTGGTTTTGGGCCAAACCTGTTTGATGATTGGCGGTATCTGGATGCGGGCGATGTCGGGGTTGATGTTGCTACACGCCGTCCCAATCCAGATTTTGTGCTGAACCGGAAACCGTACGATGTAGCGACGATTTTGTTAGCCCAAGAGAATTTTGGTTGTGGTTCATCACGTGAACATGCGGTGTGGGCATTGGATGATTTTGGTTTTCGTGCCGTAATTGCGCCGAGTTTTGCTGATATTTTCTTCAACAATAGTTTTAAAAATGGCCTGTTGCCAATTATATTGGACGAGAAAATTGTTAATCAGTTATTTAATGAAGAACAAAATGCTGCAAAAGATTCAAATTCATATCAATTGAAAATTGATCTGGCAGCGCAGAAGGTTGAAACGCCAACTGGTGAACAATTTGAATTTGGGATTGATGAATTCCGTAAATATCGTCTGTTAAATGGATTGGATGATATTGGGTTGACGCTTCAGCATGGTGATGAAATTAAAGCGTATGAGGAGCGTCGGAAAACAGAAGCACCTTGGTTGTTTGCATAGTACAACCAGAAGATTAGGGGAAGATCATGGGGCATGCGTTGTTGGCAGAGGAATTGCCGCACTATACATACGAGGACTATTGCCAATGGGAAGGACGTTGGGAATTGATCGACGGAATACCTTATGCAATGTCTCCTGCACCTTCGATTGAGCATCAACGAATCGCTAATGATATTGGTAGCTTTTTAAAAAATGCATTATCAAATTCTGATTGCCAGCATTGTTTTGCGTTGCAACCAGTAGATTGGAAAATTGATGAACAAACGATTGTACAACCGGATAATTCGATTATTTGTCATGAGCCGGATCATCCTAATTATTTGAGCCGTGCTCCAGAATTGATTGTCGAAGTACTTTCGCCTAGTACGGAAAATAAAGACCGTGGTATTAAATTTCGTCTTTATGAGGCAGAAGGTGTTCGATACTATCTGCTAGTCAATCCAAAAGATCGCGTAGTGAAAATTTACGAACTGGTGGATGGGAAATATATCAAACAAGGTGATTTTGTCCGTGAAGTATTTTCGTTTGATTTAAACGGAAAATGTCAGTTTGAACTGGATTTTTCCAAAATCTGGAAGTGAATTTTTGAAAATAAGTAAATAGAAATTCAAAATTAAATTTGATTTTTTAGAGTGAGTTAGTAAGTTTATGAGCAAAAAAATATTGGTGTTGCCGGGTGATGGAATTGGTCAGGAAATTGTCGCAGAAGCGGTCAAGATTCTGGAGGTGTTACAAAAAGATTTTGGCCTGAATGTAGAACTGGAAAACGGTTTGATCGGCGGTACAGCCTATGACGCAACCGGAACGCCACTGCCAGATGAGACAATGAAACTGGCGAAAGAGTCTGATGCTGTTTTGCTGGGCGCGGTTGGTGGATATCAGTGGGAGTCGCTGGATATTGCGGTGCGTCCGGAAAAAGGGCTGCTGGGATTGCGTGCCGGTTTGGAATTGTTTTCCAATTTGCGTCCGGCTATTTTGTATCCGCAATTAGCAGATGCTTCGACATTAAAACCGGAAGTTGTTTCTGGGCTAGATTTGATGATTGTGCGCGAATTGACGGGTGGCATTTATTTTGGTCAGCCACGTGGCGTGCGCGAGTTGGAGAATGGCGAGCGTCAGGGCTACAACACGCTAATTTATGCAGAGCATGAAATTGAGCGCATCGCCCGCTCTGCGTTTGAGATTGCGATGAAGCGCGACAAGCGGGTTACATCGGTTGATAAAGCGAATGTATTGGAATGCACTGAATTGTGGCGTGAAGTGGTGGAGCGCGTCGCGAAGGAGTATCCGGATGTCGAATTGTCGCACATGTATGTCGATAATGCCGCGATGCAGTTGGTGCGTGCACCGAAGCAGTTTGATGTGATGGTCACGACCAATATGTTTGGCGATATTTTGTCGGATTGCGCAGCGATGTTGACTGGTTCGATTGGCATGTTGCCGTCGGCTTCACTGGATGCAAATGGCAAAGGGATGTATGAGCCGATTCATGGTTCTGCACCTGATATTGCAGGTCAGAACAAAGCCAATCCATTGGCGACGATTTTGTCTGTTGCGATGATGTTGCGCTACAGTCTCGGCGAGTCGGAAATGGCGGAGAAAATTGAATTGGCGGTAAATGGAGTGCTAGATCAAGGCGTACGTACGGCGGATATTGCCTCTGAAGGAATTATGCCAGTGGGTACAAAAGAGATGGGTGATGCGGTGGTTGCTGCGTTGAGAGGATAGAGTTAGTTTTTCGTCATGAATCAAGAACAGAGAAATGCGCTTTCCAGTTATTTGCTGGATGTATCCAAAGGTTTACTATTGGCAGTTGCAGCTGGTGCAGTAATTGGTAAAGTAGATTTCAGATGGCCTGCTTTATTGGCGATTTCTTTTGCAGTCACATGTCTTGTTGTTGCAATCCGAATGAAAAAAGGTGCAAAAAATGACAAATTTTGAAGAATTGCTGGTCGGGTTTTCCATTATTGGTTTTATTGGGTTGGGAGTTCTCTGGATTATTATGAAACGGGATGAACGATCTGATCAGCAGAAAAATTCTGGAAATTAAATAATCTGGAAGTTATATAAAGAGAGAATTCAATCTCGCATATTAAAAATAAACCGACTGTTGTTGGTCAAATAATAAAAAATTAGAAAATTTGGGAGGAGAAAATGAAAAAAGTAGGTTTTATCGGTTGGCGTGGCATGGTCGGTTCGGTGTTGATGCAGCGGATGCAGGAAGAGAATGATTTTGCGCAAATTGATCCGGTATTTTTCACCACTTCACAGTTGGGGCTGCCGGGGCCGGATGTGGGCAAGGAAGTGCCGACACTGAAAGATGCGAATAGTGTCGATGAGCTGTCACAGATGGACATGATTGTCACTTGTCAGGGCGGCGATTACACCAAAGGTATTTATCCAAAACTGCGTGAGGCCGGTTGGAATGGCTACTGGATTGATGCCGCTTCTGCGTTGCGGATGAAAGATGAGAGCATCATCGTACTTGATCCAGTCAATAAAAATGTGATCGAAAAAGGGTTGAACGATGGCGTCAAAACCTATGTGGGCGGAAACTGCACTGTTTCTTTGATGTTGATGGCGATTGGTGGTTTGTTTGAGCAGGATTTGGTCGAATGGATTACACCGATGACCTATCAGGCGGCTTCTGGTGCGGGTGCGCGGAATATGCGCGAGTTAATTAAGCAGATGGGCGGCATTCATGATGATGTGAAAGTATTAGTCGATGATCCAGCTTCTGCAATTTTGGAGATCGACAAAAAGGTGACCGATTACCTCCGTTCTGACGGTTATCCAAAGGAAAACTGGGGCGTGCCGCTGGGTGGTTCGTTGATTCCGTGGATTGATGTGCCGCTGGATTCCGGCCAGTCGAAGGAAGAGTGGAAAGCTGAAGTCGAGACCAACAAGATTTTGGGTCGTTCCGACAATCCGGTTCCAATTGACGGTTTGTGCGTGCGTATCGGTACCATGCGTTGCCATTCGCAGGCATTGACCATCAAGATGAAGAAGGATCTGCCGGTTTCAGAGATTGAATCCATTATGGCGAAAGCCAACGATTGGGTGAAAGTAATTTCGAATGATCGGGAATTGACTGCACAAGAACTAACCCCAGCGAAAGTAACTGGAACGTTGAG
Source organism: uncultured Piscirickettsiaceae bacterium (assembly GCA_964344325.1). GTDB lineage: Bacteria > Pseudomonadota > Gammaproteobacteria > CAYFMX01. The sequence continues at coordinate 19,448 of CAYFMX010000002.1, read as the reverse complement.
TGTGCCAGTTGGGCGTATCCGTAAACTGAGCATGGGATCAGAATATATCTCTGCATTTACAGTCGGCGACCAGTTGTTGTGGGGTGCGGCAGAGCCGTTGCGCCGTACCGTGCGTATTTTGTTGGATGCGTAGTTAATTAAGTTTTTATAAATTTTTAGCTATCTTAATTTTGTGCGAGTGTAGATGTGATGGGGTTTCGTCTGTGGTTGTTAGTAATGGTTGCGATGCCTGTGTGGGCGCAACCGCAGGCGGAAATCAACGTAGTCTCTGCATTGGGGGAACCACTGGTTGCGGAGGTTCCCTTTTCTTTTCCTGTCGATAATACAAGTTCAATTTCTGCCTCTTTGGTTGGTCAGGAAAATTCACGATCACTAATGGTCATACCATTCCTAGAAGAGAAGAAATTTCTATTGCTTTCTGGCGAACCAATTGAAAGTCTCACAGAAATGGTGCGTGTGGTACATGGAGAGGCAATTGCGGAATTTGTGTTGCTATTGGAACCATCAACAGAGAAACATGCTGGTTTGGTTTATCTCCAGAATTTGATAATGAAAAAAGAGCTGCAATTGCACGATTTGATTGAAGCAAATCAGAAATTGTTGGAGTTTCAACAAAAAGCAAAGCAGGGTTGGTGGTATTCAGTTCAATCACAATTTCAGACTATTGAACGAACAACGTGGTTAATTGGTTTATTGTTTTTGTTGATTAGCATATGGGTTGGAATTCGAGTGATGCGTTGGTGGAAAGCTGCAACGCCTATGGAACTGGAAGAGGGAGAAGAACCAGAATTGTCTGTTTCTAATTCTACAATTCTGCGTGCACAGCAGAAAATTCCCAATGGTCAAAAATCAGTGGTTGCAGGAACAACGTGGTCTGAGTTTGAGCAAAGCATGCAAAAAATTGAAAAAGCAATGCAGCCAGATCAGAAAAAATAGCCGATTTAGACAAGAAAACAGGTTAATGCGATTTGCGGCAGGTGTGGAATATGACGGAACCCGTTTCCATGGTTGGGAGATTCAGGAGGCTGGCATTCGTACTGTGCAGGGTGAGGTGGAACGGGCAATTTCTACGGTCGCGAATGAACCGGTGCGGGTGATCACGGCTGGACGCACCGATACGGGTGTGCATGCGTTGGGACAGGTGATCCATTTTGATACGGATGTGGAGCGCTCTCTTTATTCGTGGGTGCGGGGCAGCAATGCGAATTTGCCCGCAGATGTTTGTTTAACGTGGGTTAAACCGGTTTCGATAGATTTCCATGCACGGTTTTCGGCGGTTTCGCGCACTTATCGCTATATTATTTTGAATCGTCCGGTGCGTTGTGCAGTTGGCGCGAAAAATAAAACGTGGATTTATGTGCCGCTAGATACCGAAAAAATGCAGCAGGCAGCGGATGATTTGCTCGGTGAACATGATTTCAGCGCATTTCGGGCGGCAGGTTGCCAAGCGAATACATCATTTCGTGAAATGAAACGGATTGAAATTTCCCGCCACGGTGAATCAAACGAAGAAATCTGGATTGAAGTGGAAGCCAATGCGTTTTTGCATCATATGGTGCGGAATATTGTCGGCACATTATTCAAAATCGGGCATGGCGAACAGCCAGTAAATTGGATGAAGGAAATTCTAGAAGGGCGAGACCGTACCAAAGCAGGGGTTACTGCGCCGCCAGAGGGATTGTATTTGATTGGTGTGAAATATCCGGCGGGGCTGTTGAACGACATTTTATGAATTGACAGATTTTCTCGAACTTGCCAAGATAGCCCACTGAGTCTGGAGTGCTGACCTACTTTGCAGCGCGTTGGAAAAATTTCCACCTGGCTTAACTTGTACACAGGCCACATCATTTTATTGCTGTGGCCTGTTTCCTTTTCTGGGCAGTGTATTTTTTATGCATCTCTTATATTTGGACGAATCTGGTTCTGTTCCTGATCCAAATCAGCATTATTTTGTATTGGCAGGTGTTGCGGTATTTGAGCGTCAAACTCATTGGATAGAGCAGAAGCTCAATCAGATTGCAGAACGTTTTGCTCCTGAAGCTCCACACGAGATTGAGTTACATGGATCACCGATGCGTTCTGGACGGGAAGGGTGGAAAGCGTATTCTTTGCGAGATCGTTTAAATGCAATTCAGGAGGTATTGCAGAAAGGGGTTGTTGATTTCTATCCAAAAGGTGTACGTCTTTTTGCAGTAGTTGTTAAAAAAGATAGATTGTCGGGTGTTGATCCTGTGGAATATGCTTTTGAACAGTTATCAAGCAGGTTTGATCTTTTCCTCAAGCGGCTTTATGCAAAACATGATGATCCTCAACGTGGTATCATTTTATTGGATAAATCATCGACAGAACGCCGTATCCAGACAATGGCGCGGGAATTCAAATATACAGGTCATACATGGGGAAAAAACCAGAATTATGCGGAAGTTCCCGTCTTTCTGGATTCCAAGGCATCCCGTCTCATTCAATTGGCTGATTTGATCGCATTTGCAGTTTATCGTCATTACGAGGCGGGAGATGACAGTTTTTATTCATTGATCCAGCACTGTTTTGATAGTGAGGGTGGTGTCCAGCATGGTCTTGTTGAGGTAGTTTAGGATGGCTGGAAATCTCGAATGGCGCATCGGCCTGCGCTACACACACGCGAAACGTAAAAATCATTTCATTTCGTTCATCTCATTCAGTTCCATGCTGGGCATTGCGCTTGGCGTGATGGCATTGATTACGGTGCTGTCGGTGATGAACGGCTTTGAAAAAGAGTTGCGCGAACGCATCCTTGGCATGGCAGCACACGTCAGCCTCGTGGAGCGGGGTGGCACGCTTGAACATTGGGAAATTATGTCCGAACGCGCATTGCAGCATCCGCAAGTGCTGGGCGCAGCACCGTACATTGAAGGGCAGGGGATGATGAGCCACGGGCGCAATGCCATTGGCGTGTTAGTGCAGGGGATTGATCCAGAACAGCAGCGCACGGTTTCTGATGTTGGAGACCATATGGTTATCGGTGAATTAGAAATGCTGGCGCAGCAGAAATTTAGCGTGGTGTTGGGCGTAGAACTGGCGGCTCGATTGGGTGTGTCGGTTGGCGATTCGGTGACACTGATTATCCCGAAAGGGAGTGTCACCCCGGCAGGGCTGGTTCCGCGGATGCGCCGCTTTGAAGTGGTCGGGTTGTTCGAGATGGGGATGCACGAGTTTGACAGCAATGTCGCACTGCTTTCGTTGCGGGACAGCGCGAAGCTGTTTCAGCTTGGCGACGATGTGACCGGCGTGCGGCTGAAATTAACAGATATGTTTCTTGCACCGGCGGTGGGGCGCGAGCTGCGTGATGCGCTCGGCGGTTCTTCGTTGCGTGTGGTCGATTGGACGAAAAAACATGCTAATTTTTTCCGCGCAATCCAGATGGAAAAGCGGGTGATGTTCATTATCCTTGCACTGATTGTCGCGGTGGCGGCGTTCAATATTGTCTCGACGATGGTGATGGTGGTGACGGATAAGGAGTCGGAAATCGCCATTTTGCGCACGTTGGGAGAGCGTCCGCAGGATATTCTGGCGATTTTCATTGTGCAGGGCGCGGTGATTGGTGTGGTCGGCACATTGCTTGGGCTGGTAGGTGGTATTTCTCTTGCGCTCAATGTAGAGGCGATTGTCGCTTCGATTGAGCAGCTTTTCGGTGTCCAATTTTTGGCGGCGGATGTCTACTACATCTCCAAAATCCCATCCGACCTGCAATGGGCCGATGTGGGTGCAATTGGTGGAATTTCGTTATTGCTGAGCTTGCTGGCAACGCTTTATCCAGCGTGGAAAGCTTCCAAAGTGCAGCCTGCGGAGGCGTTGCGGTATGAGTAGGAGATCATGAAGCCGATCTCGTGGAATCCTGAAAAGAATGCATTGCTCAAGGAAGAAAGAGGGATTTCATTTGAAGATGTAGTGTTCCATATTATGGCGGGTGATGTTCTTGAAACGATTGATCATCCAAATCAGGAACGTTATCCCAACCAGAAAATTCATATGGTGGTAGTTGAGAGTTATGTGTATCTTGTTCCATTTGTTGAGACTGAAGATGAAGTATTTTTGAAAACGATTATTCCAAGCCGAAAAGCCACTAAAACCTATCGGAGTAGTGAGCAATGAGCACACTGGATCAAGAAGAACAGGAAATTCTGGAAGCGTTTGAATCTGGTAACGTAAAGCACTCCAAGGATGCTGAAGAGATACAAAAACGGCATCAGGAGTATGCGGCAGCAATGTTCCAGAGAGATGCTTCACTTAAGATTCAACTTCCTTCCAAAGATTTGAGAGGACTTCAAAAGAAGGCACTTGCGGAAGGCATCTCCTATCAAGCTTTGGCTGCGAATGTGTTGCATAAATATGTTGAAGGCCGTCTTCATGAATAAGGTAGTGCAGTTGTGAGCAATTCTTCCCTCGTCCTTCAAGCCCAAAACCTCTCCCGCCAGTTTGTGGACGGGAAACGCACAATTTCAGTGCTGGATCAGGTTAATTTTTCACTCCAACCGGGTGAGAAGGTAGCGGTAGTGGGCGCATCCGGTTCAGGAAAATCAACATTGTTGCATTTGCTGGGTGGGCTAGATTCACCCACCTCCGGCACAGTGGAGATTGATGGTGCGCCGATTAGCACAATGAATGAGTCGGAACGGAGTCGCCTGCGTAATCGTGCGCTTGGGTTTATCTATCAGTTTCATCATTTGCTGGGAGAATTTTCTGCATTGGAAAATGTGGCGATGCCGTTGTTAGTGCGGCGTGAAAATCACAAATCTGCGTTGCAAACGGCATCAGAGATGTTAGAAAAGGTTGGGTTGAAAGACCGGCTCGACCATAAACCTTACGCACTTTCTGGTGGCGAGCGGCAACGGGCAGCAATCGCCCGAGCATTGGTAACACGCCCACGTTGTGTGTTGGCGGATGAGCCCACTGGCAATTTGGATCGGGAGAGCGCGGAACAGGCTTACGATTTAATGTTGCAACTGAACCGCGAGGCAGGGACAGCATTAGTTTTAGTTACCCACGATTTACAGTTGGCAGAGAAGATGGATCGGATTGAGCAGTTGGTAGATGGGCGGTTGGCTAAATCGTAACGTGATCTCACGATCTTGATCACGCGTTATCACGCTTTGTTTTGCGGTTCCTGTTTCAAGCGTTGGGTGATCAATTGGATCAGATTGCTGAGCTGTGGCTCCTGCGTTGGCATGCAATTTTGTCGCATCCCTTTTAACTCTTCTCCCAATTCCGAAATCAGACGGCGGTAGGCCATCTCCTGATCATGCGCCATCCGCAGTTGCATCCGTAGTCGCTGTACTTGTCCCATCAGTGTGTATTTGTCGGGGATATGCGCCTCGTTGACGCGGTTTTTGTAGGAGTTGTCCTTGATGAACTGTATCTTCTCCAGCACGGGGGTGTCATCAAGGTGCGATGCGGTGGGAAAAACCTCTTTTAAATGTTCGCGGGAGACTTTCCCTTCAAAAGTTTGCAGTTCTCCATCGTGGATTTTCTGCTGCACTTCCTGACGGCTAATACCTAGTAATTTCGCTGCTTTGGCGACTGGTAAATATTCAGCAGATTGGCTTTTGTGCTGGTTTTCCATATCAATCTCTCCTTGCCACGCAGCTGTGGTTGGTATCCAGATTTGATGAATTTGGGCAATCCCACAAGAAATGTAGGATTTTTTATGGTACTGCTTTCTGTGGTGGGAAGGAATGGAGAAGATCGAGATTAATGGCTTGGAGGCCGAAATTGTTATGTGATTTTTTGTGATTGTGGGCTGTCCTGAATGTAGATTTGATTCAGGACAGTTGTTTGCAAGACGGTATTAGAATCTACTCTACTTCTCGTTAGAGTATACGATTTTTGTCCGTGGCTGGACTCCACTCAAAATATTCCTCGGAGAGCACTTCCTTGTCTGGTGTGTGGATGACACAAAGTATGCCTCCTCCAGCGTAAAGCAGGGCATGGAGGTTCGGTTCTTTGTTGGTCGGACTAAGGCGAGAGAGTACGTTATTCATAATGCTAAAAATTTCATCTTTATGTAGGTATAGTGCGATATCTGGGTGGCTTATCTCAAAAAAGAGGAACAGTTGTTTGCCTTTTACACGTGTATCGTCAGTGAGGGTGATTTGCTCGCTGAGTCTTAACGGGAGGCGTGCAGGATCAAGTAAATCCTCAATTTCTTGAACCTTTGCACAGACATTTTCTGTTGATCCTGGGTAGATACAGTCATACGAGGTGGCTGCCCAAAGGGGGTTCGAGAGGGTGAAAAGTAGTAGTGCCGCAGTGAGAATTTTCATGTTTTTTCCTTCTCTATTGCTTGATTGATTGTCTTTATGATCCAGGCAGTCAAGCAATCTAACAGAGTTGGAAAAACGTTTCTATTGGAAAATTTTATGACTGTTTTTTGTAATTTAATGGAATATAAAGATTATGGTGGTCTAATGCCTAGGCAGCACAGGTAGTTGATGCCAGTACCAAGAGCCTGAGATGTTGGAAAACGGATCAAAATGCTGTTTGCAGAGTCACGGAAAATCAGGCAGAAGAAACGGTTTGCATACATCACAGATAGCAAACATCAGTATCCTGTAATTTTAATGAAATGTATCGTAAATCCGCTGTGCAATTTCACGGTTGATACCAGGTACTGCTGCCAAATCTTCCACCCCAGCGCGTTTGATTTCCTGCAAGCCACCAAAATGATTGAGCAATTGTTGACGACGTTTTGCGCCTACGCCAGCAATCCCTTCCAGCGGCGAAGTAGTACGCTGTTTAGCACGGCGTTGTCGATGACCGGTAATTGCAAACCGATGTGCTTCATCACGGATCTGTTGGATCAATGTCAATGCGGGCGAATCAGTAGGAATAGAACGCGCTGCCTGTCCGTCGAGAAACAGTTTTTCCTGTCCGTCGCGCCGATCTGGGCCTTTGGCGACACCTAAAATCGGCACTTCCTCAATTTGTAGCGATTCCAAAACTTCTCGTGCTTGCGTACATTGCCCTGGTCCACCATCAATCAGCAGTAGATCAGGCAATTTGCCTTCGCCTTTGACGATGCGTGTGTAGCGTCGTTCTAATGCCTGGCGCATCGCGGCATAATCGTCGCCGCCAGTCACATCACGAATATTGAACCGCCGGTAATCGGATTTGAATGGTGAACCCTCTTCAAAAACTACGCATGAGGCGACTGTCGCTTCGCCGGAAGTGTGGCTGATGTCGAAACACTCCATCCGTTGCGGACGGACGGGCAAATCGAGAATTTCTTGCAGCGCATCGACCCGCGCTACCGCACTTTGTTGATGAGAAAGTCGTGTTTTCAGCGACAATTCGGCATTTTCTCGCGCCATTTTCATCCAGCGCGCGCGATCTCCGCGCAATTTAGCGCGAATGGGCACATTTTTTCCTGCTCCGGCGATTTCGCCCAATACCTCTTCTAGCCAATCCTGCTCTTCTGGCGCATGGCTGACTAGAATTTCCACCGGAATTTCCTGCTTCATATAATGTTGCGCGATGAAAGCGGTCATGATTTCCGATTCAGCCTGCCCGGAAATGTTTTTCGGAAAATAGCTGCGGCTGCCGAGATTTTGTCCATGTCGAAAATGGAAAAGCTGCACACAAGCACGTTGCTCTTGGGTGAAAATCGCAATCACATCCAAGTCGCCATGCTCGCTGGTGATGTACTGTTTTTCCTGCACGCGCCGCAAATTGGCAATCTGGTCGCGGAAACGGGCGGCGGTTTCGTACTCCAGATTTTCTGCCGCTGTATTCATCTTTTCGACCAGTTTTTCGATTACTTCGCTACTTTTTCCTTCCAGAAACAAAACCGCGTGTTGCAAATCTTCACGATACGCTTCTTCGGAAATCAAACTCACGCAGGGTGCAGTGCAACGTTCAATTTGATATTGCAGACAGGGGCGGGAACGGTTGTTGAAAAAGCTCTCTTCGCATTGGCGGATTGGAAAAAGCCGTTGCATCAATCGCAAACTTTCGCGCACCGCACCTGCGCTGGGATAGGGGCCGAAATAGCGTCCCTTGCCCTTTTTTGCGCCGCGATGAAGGCTCAGTTTCGGGAATTTTTTGTGTGCGGAGAGGTAAATGTAGGGGTAACTTTTATCGTCGCGTAGCAGAATATTGTATTTCGGCTGATGCTGCTTGATCAGATTGCTTTCGAGGATCAACGCCTCGTTTTCGGTGTGAGTGGTGGTAACGTCGATGGAGGCAACTTGTGAGAGCAAGACTTCTGTTTTTGCGCCCTGACTGCGCGAGCGGAAATAGCTGGAGACGCGGTTTTTGAGGTTTTTCGCCTTGCCGACGTAGAGGATTTCCCCTTTTGCACTGAACATTCGGTAGACGCCGGGAAGGTGTGTCAGCGTTTTCAGGAATTGTTTCAGATCAAAGCTGGATTCTTCGAGGGCAGGATAGTGTTGCATGGGTACAGGGTAAGAAATTCTGAATCCCAATTCCACCGGTGGTTAAAACCACCGGCTTTATGCTCTTTCCCCGCTGGGGAAATTTTCGCAACAATCTAGATTGCCGTTGAATTGAATGGCAATATTCCAGAATGACAAAAAATCTCCTGAATCCCGTTGAGCATATTCATGTTTGAATCCATCGTCGCATCAATCGCCGCCCATTATTCAATTCAGGCGTTCGGAAAACTCCGTTCCGTCATCAACAAAAAGCCGCTGGAATTGGCGACAGAGCGCGCTTTAAAAACGCTGTTGCATGAAATCGAAAACGAGTTGCTGGATTCTGATTTTAGTGACGACGATTTACGCACGCTAGAACCACATGTGAAGTTGTTCGTGGAACATGAAAATGTGCAGACTTGTTTGCAGCAGTTGTTTTTGGAGCCTGAATATCAGCTTGATCCCAAAATTTTCGCAGAGGCGTGGAACCAGCCAGAAACGCCCAATCTGCCAAAAGATTTTTCCTGGCAGCGAATTGCAAAACGGTTTGCACGGGAAGTACAGAAAATTCGCAATGACCAGAATGATGAGCTGAAAGCGACGTTTGATGCATTGCAGCAAAATCAGAATGCAGATGCGCTGCAAGAGTTGGCGGGTTTACCGCCTGATTTTGATCTCGACCAATATCGTGAGGCGTTGGTGGAGCGGTTTGGCAATCTCAGTTTTGACAGTTTGGATACCAGCGGCGCGAATTACAACGCGGTGCGGTTGTGGAGTGTGTTTGTGCCGCAATCGGTGCGTGAATCATGGGATTATCATCTGCAACAAATTGCGGAGTTGCCGAAAGAGCAGCAGCAAAAATTACTAGAGCGCGGCGAAATCAGCCAAAGCGAATTGGAACAAGCGACGGAAATTTCTGAAACACACCAATCGGCCTATTTTGAGCAACCGTTGCGCCCGGTGTTGGAGGTTTGCGGCGATGCGGAATGGTCACGCATGGTGGTGTTGGGTGATCCCGGCTCTGGAAAATCGACCTTGTTGCGCTATCTCGCGCTGGAATGGGCGCGGATTGAAAATGCGACGGAACGCTACACTGCGCCGTTACCGTTGCTGATTGAATTGCGCGATTACAATTTGTGGAAATGTGACAGCGGCAAAAGTTTTCTGCGCTATTTGCACGAGGCTTCGGCGTGGCATCGTTTGAATCAACATACGCTCGATTTTTTGCTGCAACAGGCGAATCGCGTGGTGTTGTTGCTGGATGGGCTGGATGAGGTGTTTGATCCGGTGCAGCGCGAAGCGGTGATGAATGATATTCACCGTTTCAGCACCAAATATAAAAATACGCGGGTGATCGTCACGTCGCGGGTGGTGGGGTACAAGCCGCAACGGCTGCGCGATGCAAAATTCCGCGATTTTATGTTGCAAGATTTGGACGAAGCGCAAATTGAGCAATTTCTGGATCGTTGGCACGAAATTACCTTTGCAGATCAGGCGGAAGCAGAGAAAAAACTCGAACGCCTTGCGAAAGCAATTCAGGATGCAAAACCGATTCAAATGTTGGCAGGCAATCCACTGTTGTTGACGATGATGGCGATTATCAACCGCTATCAGGAATTGCCACGTGACCGGGTTTTACTCTACGAAAAAGCGGCGGAATTGTTGTTGCAGCAGTGGGATACCGAGCGCGGTTTGGCTAATTTTCCGGAAATCAGCAAGGAAATTGATTTACGGGCGAAAAAGGCGATTTTGCGCAAGGTCGCATTTGCGATGCAAACTGGGAAAAAATCGAATGAAGCGGCGAATGTGATTCAGGGTGATTTGCTGATTGATTTGATTGAAGAATATCTTCGCGAAAATCTGAATTTTACTCAAGCGCGTGCAGCGGCGAATGTGTTGGTTCGGCAATTACGCGAACGGAATTTTATTCTCTGTTTTTTGGGTTCGGATAATTACGCATTTGTGCATCGTACGTTTCTTGAATATTTTTGCTCGGCAGAATATGTGCATCGGTTTGAAGCTGAAAAAAGTCTGGATATGGATGGATTGATTCAGGTTTATGATCAGTATTGTCGGGAAGATGATTGGCAAGAAATTTTGCGGTTGATTTGTGCGCAGATCGATGCGCAGTTTGTTGGGGAAATTGTTGAATCTTTAGCAACTAGAACTGATTTGGAAGAATGGGATAGAAAAGAAGAATTACTGGAAATTCCGTTGTCAATTTATTGTCTAGGTGAGATAAAAAATTTATCTAAAATGGAAAAAATAGGAGAATTAATCTGTGAGCAGGTTATTATTATTTTTAAAAAAGAAAGTAATATCCTTGAAAAAGGAAGTAATATTATTGAAGAAAGCTTATCTTTAAGAATAGAAAAATCCCGTATGTTGCGAAAAATTTTAAATAAAATTTTAAATGCATCTGAATTTTTAGGTGTTCGGTGGCCTGGGAATTTAGAAAAACAGCTTTTAAATTTTAATATTGATAGTTTATTTTTATTAGGAGAAGAATGGACAGCTTTTATTGTGGCAATATATAGGGATAGAAGATTAATTAATAAATTAGCTAAGAATAAGTCAGCAAGTATTCGAAAAGGAGCAATTAATGCTCTTTCTCGATATTGGCCTGATAGTGAAACTCAAAAATTTCTTAGGGAGCGTTCTCTATTGGATGGATTTCCAGCTTCTCTAGTTGGGGAAGAATATTCTAATTTTGGAAAGATAATATTTTTTCTGGAACCTGATAACGGATGGTTTGGATATCTTGATCCCGCGCAGCACATTGCTCAAGAACACATAGAAAAAGCAGCAGAAGAAGCTGGAATTAAACCAGAAAATATAGATGAAGAAGTACGAAAACTTTCCGAGCACATGGGCTGGGATATTACCAAAGGCAGCGCGTATAAAATCAGCAAGGACGAAACAAAATGACTATCGTACAAACCCACGAAGCACAATCCAATTTGAACCACTGGATTCACGAAACAGCAACCCACGCATCGCCCAATTACGATTACCGGAAAAGAGGAAAACGCAGTCCTTATTTCCGAAGAGGATTGGAAAGCGATTAATGAAACGCTTTATCTCCTTTCCATTCCCGGAATGCGAGAATCTATCCGCGAAGGGATGGCGCAAGACCTTTCTGAATGCGCTAAATTACGTGTCTGAATATTGAAAATCTATGGTGAATTTTTTGAAAGAACTACCCCGTCAGGCTTCGCCTGCCACCCCTTCAAAGAAGGGGAATTCCCCTCCTGTGGAGGGGTGACGCGAAGCGTCGGGGTGGTTCTTGAAGTTTGAGTGAGGGAGAAAAGAAAACTACAACCGCGCCCCCAACATCCGGCGAATCGTCCCGTCTTTATCGACAAAATGATGTTTCAACGCGCCAACGACATGCAACACAACCCCGGCAATGATCAATTTTCCGCCAAGACCATGCATGGTGTGTGCAAAATGCGCCAACGGCTCATTCAACGCAATTACCTGACGCATATTTTCCGGATCAGGATTTCGTGCTACCAGTTCTAGCCCAAACAGCGCAACGCCATGACCGCCCAGTGACGACATCAGAAAACCGGAAACCGGCATCAAAATGGTGCCAATCAACAACAGATAATGGACAATTTTTGAAAGGCTCTTCTCCATCGCGCTGTAATCGCCAACGTGCGCAAACCAGCCATTTTTCATCCGCCAAAGCACACGCCACAGCGCAAAAACAAAAATCAGTACGCCAAACGATTTATGCCACGGATAAAGCGCGTACAATTCGTTGTGCTCCATATAAACGCCCGTCCCCAGCAGCGCAATCATCATCAGCGCGACAACCCAGTGCAGGAAAATGGTGTTGCCACTCAGTTTTGATCGGGTATCCAGTTGCATGGTTTTTTCTCCAAAAAAGGTGAGTGAAATAAAAAAATTAGTTTGGATAAGGGAAATATCCATTACGAACATGTGAACATTAATTTTTTACATCGAATCCGTCCAATCCGAAATTGGTATAGCAGTGATCCAGAAAATGAATGCAGCGGTATTCTAAATCAGATTTTTAAATTCTGGGTTGAATTTTAAATAGAAAACCAAACAAAAACCCAAGATGAATCTACGTTCTATCGATTTGAATTTACTGGTTGTTTTGCGCCAATTATTGGAAGATCGGCACGTCACCAAAGCGGCTGAACAGCTCAATATGAGCCAACCGGCAGTGAGCCGCGCCTTGCAACGGCTGCGGGAGTTATTTGCCGATGAATTGCTGGTCAAAACCGCGAATAGCTATGCATTAAGCGCACGGGCGGAAGAGCTATTACCGCAATTGAATCGACTGCTGGACAGCACAGAGCAGATGATTATTGGTTCGACATTTGATCCGGCAGAATCAGTCCAAACGGTGAAATTTTACGGATCAGACCCACATATTACAGAATTTCTCCCGCCGCTATTTGCACAAATGCGCGAACATGCGCCCCATATGAAACTGGAAGCCTATAGCGATCCGCGTGATCATTTTGATTTGCTTGAATCGGGTGATATTCATTTTGTAATCTCTTCATTTCAACCGACGACCAATACCGATCAATATCACTATTTGGTATTGTCGAAAATGGAATTGGCCATTGTGATGCGTGAAGACCATCCATTAGCGCATGAACTATTTACGCTGGAAAATTATCTGGCAGAAAAACATGGAGCAATTGCATTAACAGGACGCGGCCCGACGATTCTGGATCAAAAACTGACGCGGGAAGGAAAACTGGCGCGTGGCGAACAGTTGGATATTGCGTTGCGATTGACCAGTTTTACTGCGATTGCCCGTTTTTGCGAGCAGAGTGATATTTTGTTCCATTTGCCCAAACATTTTGCGCAACAAATGGCGCGTGGGCATAAACTGATTGTGCGTGACACCTTGCCAGAACTAAAACCGGAGTACGATCGTGTCTATCTCTATTGGCATGCGCGTTATCACAATGATCCAATGTGTATCTGGATTCGGGAACAACTGAAGCAATTAAATATGGGATCAATACCAGTTTAACCAACGTATGTTTGAAATTTTATTGCTCTACCTTTTAATTGGCATCCCGGTTGGCCTCATCGCTGGATTGTTTGGCGTGGGTGGCGGATTAATTATTGTTCCATTTCTCTCTTGGCTATTTCTGAAACAAGGGTTCGCGCCAGAAATTATTATCCATCTCGCGATTGGCACTTCACTAGCGACGATTGTACCTACTGCGCTTTCGTCGATTTGGGCGCATCACCGCCGAGGCAGTGTGCGCTGGGGTCTGTTTCGCCAAATCGTGCCTGGAATTCTGCTCGGTGCGTTTTTTGGTGCGATGATTGCTGATTTTCTACCTGCGAATCAATTGCGTACCGTATTTGCGGTTTTTGAGTTGCTGGTAGCAACCCAGATGGCGTTGCAGTTGCGCCCGGAAGGCATCCGTCCACTGCCTAGCAACCCCGTACAATTTACCGCAGGTGGAATTATTGGAATCATTTCTGCGATTGTTGGTGTTGGAGGTGGGACAATGACCGTACCTTGGCTAGCGTGGCATCGAGTGAAAATGCAACAGGCAGTGGGTACATCGGCAGCGGTCGGGTTGCCGATTGCGCTGTCGGGCAGTCTCGGTTTTTTGTGGATGGGATGGGATTCTGCCAATTTGCCTGCGTGGAGCAGCGGCTATCTCTATTGGCCTGCGTTTTTCGGGATTGTACTCTCCAGCGTCTTTTTCTCACCGCTGGGGGCGCAGTTGGCGCATCGTCTACCTGCAGTGCATCTGAAACGGACGTTTGCGCTATTTTTGTTTGGGTTGTCGATGTGGATGTTTTTTTCTTGACTGCGCGTAATTAAAGGATTGGTCAGACCAACTCAATCACAACTGTGATCATCAGTGCAGTTTGTGCCAGAAGCAGACCAACAATCCATTTGATCATCGTAGTTGTGATACGGTTTTCTAACCATTCCAGTTTGGCATCAAAATGATGTTCTAGCTCACGTAAATCAGCTTTTAAAGCAACGTTAGTTAGCAAATTATTTGTTCCCATATTTCAAAATCGTCTCCAGTTTTTTCCATGCCATTTCATCGCCGGGTAATCCAAACCGTAACGCGGCAGGTGATTCAAACAGACGGGTCAAAATGCCATTTTGCGCCAGTTTTTCATACCACGATTGGGCTTTAGTCAATTCTGAAAATGGTACATAAGCAAAAAGCGCAGTCGCAGAAACAGTGTGCTGAAATTTTTGTTCCAGTAGCATAGTCAGTTGTTGCGACTGTTTTGCTAAATGAATGCGTTGTTGCTGTTGCCAATCGCGGTTTTGCAGTGCGATTTTCCCTGCCCACCGCGCTGGATGGCTGACCGACCAGTCATTTTGCATCGCTGCCAAGCGGTTCAGGATTTCCGGTTCTGCCCAGACAAAGCCGAGGCGCATCCCTGCCAACCCAAAAAATTTTCCGGTGGAACGCAGCATGATCAGCCCCGGTTTTGTTTTTGTTTGGATCAAGCTTTCTTCGGGCGTTGTGTCGATGAATGCTTCATCAACGATGAGCCAACCATCCGGTTTGTGCGTCCGGTTTTGCAATTGCTGATGCCACTGAAGCAGTTGTTCTGGCGCATAGCGTTGCGCAGTGGGGTTCGTTGGATTGACGATGAGCAGAACATCCAGTGTTGGCAATGTTTCTGCTACGTTGTCAGGATTGAGTTCAAGCACTTCTGCGCCTGCCTGTTGCCACGTCTGTCGATGACTTTGGTAGGCAGGAGAAAGAATCCCAACGCGCTGTTTTTGTGAGTAATCAATTTGACTAACTTGTCGCAATTGGGGGAGTAACTGGATTGCTTCCTGTGAACCGGAAACAGGCAACAAAAATTGCGGTGCTGTGCCGTAGTAATTGGCGGCAATTTCTTCCAGACCATCATTTGTTTCTGGCAGACGTTGCCAGCATTTTGGTGGAATTGGCGGAAGCGGATAGGGTGTCGGATTGATGCCAGTAGAGAGGTCAATCCATTGTTCTAGGGGGATGTCGTATTTCTTACTGGCGTGGTGGAGTTGGCCGCCGTGTTGGTGAGCAATCAAACCATCAGTTCCCGAACATCTGCAACGAAACGTTGGAAACTGGGTGATTGATTTCGTTCAACTGTTAAATATGGTGAGATGCTTGCTGCCCATTTCCGTTTTGCTTGTAAAATTTTCCGACTTCTTTTTCGTTCTTGCAGAATTTCTTTTTGGATTGCATTTGCCAAAACTTCCCATGTATCACAAATTTCATCTTGGCAATACTGTTCCAGTATTTTCTGATCAGTATCAGGATATGCAGAGAAAATGGCGTTGGAATCCCCTAAAAACCATGCTTCTAGTTCTTCAATTGCAAAACAGAATTTGATTTTGAGTTCTGGATAATCAATAGTAAGTTTTTCTAATTCAGCGAGAAATTTTTTTTCTTCTTTATCATCTAAATCAACCAACACAACAATTCTGCAATCTTTGGAAACACTTTTGGCTAGTGCGCGGATTTTCGCGGGAAGTTCTCCTAATAAGCTTCCTTGAAATAGTACTTTTTCTTTCTCATTTTCTGGTAAACGACCAATTCCGTTATGTGGATGAATATTCCAGATATGTTCTGTTTTATATTCACCTAGGACTTGAGGAAGAAAAATTGAGAGCATTGTATTTTCTACTGCTCCTTCAACAAAAAATTCAAACCGCATCGTTTACATCCGAGGATCAATATGGTCACTAAACCAAAGATTCCCTAGCGGAATGCCTTCATCCACCATTGCTACAACTTCAGGAATATCCGATGCGCGAGTTAGTGTAGAAAAGCCATCTGATTGTTTTTCCAATATCCAAACCTCCTCAGGATCAAGCGCATTCACCAAATGCGGGCTATGCGTCGTGACTAACAGTTGTGTTCCATTTTGACTGTTTTCTGTGACCTCCCGAAATTCATCAATCAGTGCTTCCAGTAGTTTGTGATAAAGGCCGTTTTCTGGTTCTTCGATGCAAATTAACGGTGGCGGTTCTGGATCATTCAGCAGTAATAAGTAAGAAAATAATTTGATCGTTCCATCAGAAACTTGCTGTACATAAAATGGCTCGTCAAACCCTTCTGAAAAAAACTGGATTAACAGTCGTCCGTCTGGAGATGGTTCAGTTTTTATTTTTTGTAAACCAGGAATTTTTCCAGCAATCGTATCTAATACAGTTTGGAATTTTTCAGGATGATTTTGTTCCATAAACTGAACAACATTTCCAAGATTACTACCATCGCGATTGAGGTGTTTTTGTGCGCCAATACGAGGAATATCTCGTGCTGCATCTGGTGTGAAGTAGGAAAGATACCAGCCTGCCATAAATTTTCGAAAGGCAGAAATTTTAGGATGGTCTTTTAAATGGCCAAGTGTTGAAATCCCCAACGTTTGGCAGCTATCTAGCTCAACACTTACATAATTTTCTTTAATCCAAACTTCCCCTTTTCCTTTTTTTAAGTTAAGGGCAATATTTTCGGTGTTAAATTCTCCATTATGGTCTAATTCTATCAATTGTTCTGCATTGATAAGAGGATTCCCATGTTTATCAATACCAATTATTAAAATATAAAGAACTAGTTCTTCTGTTTGAGAAGAACGATAGACAATTAGGAATTTAATATCTTCTTTTTGTTTTGCAGAGTGAATTTTTTCAATTCCACCACGACCGTTACGATAACAGGATTCTTCAATGCCATAAGTTAAGCAATCTGCGAGGAAACCAAGCGCATCAAATAAAGTGCTTTTTCCTGAACCATTTTTTCCAATAATGACAGACAATGATTTTAGGGGAGTATTTTCTTTAAAATCTTCCCAAACACGTCCCATTCTCACATTCTTCAATGCACGAAAATTCTCAATATGAATGCCTTCAATCATTGCCATTTTTCACAACCCTCAACTTTTTAAATTATGGCTAATAGTAAAGCTATTATCGCGAATTTATAAATACTTTTATCAAGCAATCGAATCGCCCGACTAACCGTCTCCTGATTCGGCTCTGTACCAAACCCCAATTCTAAACGCACTTTTGTTTTTCCATGATAAATCGCATCACCGCCCAGTTTTACACCTAACGCACCTGCGCCTGCCGCCATCACAATCCCTGCATTGGGGCTATGCCATTGCGTTCCTTGTGTTTTCCATGCGCGACGCGCATCGCGCCAGTTTCCACTCAGTGCATAGAAAAAAGCAGTGATCCGTGCTGGAATCCAATTCAAAAGATCATCTGTTTTTGCGGCGAATTTTCCAAATTGTTCAAACTGCTGATTGCGGTAGCCCCACATCGCATCCAGTGTATTGCTGAGACGATAGAGCACCACCAGCGGCGCACCGCCAATGGCAAGCCAAAACAGTGGTGCAAAAACCGCGTCGTTGCCATTTTCGAGAATCGATTCGGTACAAGCACAGCTGATTTCAGTTTCATCCAGCTTTGACGTATCACGGCTGACTAAATAACCAATGCGCTCCCGAGCTGTTTTCAGATCGTTATTTTTGAGTGCCTCAAAAACACGTTGCCCATGTTCACGCAAACTTTGCCAGCCAATCGCCAGCCAGCCACAAAGCAGCGTAAACCACCAGCCGAACCATGATTCCAGCAACGCCGCCAGCACAACAAATGGAATCACGCACAAAAACCAGGCGATAATCCCAAATAAAAAACGGTTTTTCCCCTCATTCCAGTAGATTTCAATTCGGTCAGCCAGCTTGCCAAATCCGACCAGCGGATGAAATTTCGGTGGCTCGCCAAAAATACGGTCAATAATAAGACTGAGGGGAATTTCGATCATTCGTACAACATCACATCGGCAATCGCTTTTGCCCACTCTGCAAACTGTGGCACAGAAAAGAGTGCTTCGCCAATCGCGCGATGTAGATCAGAAACCAGCATTACGCCCATTTCACGTTGTGGGAAAGTGTGCGCATAATCCAGAATGAAACCAAGCGTAGTTGCTAATTCTGGCGAATCTTTCATTTTGATTGCACGTCCGACCAACGCCGTTGCCACCGCATATTGCAGGTCGATTTCTTTCGGAACGGTTTTCTCTTCACCGCTCAAAATCGCATCCAGATCCGGCAATTTGTGCAGATGTTCAATGAACGCGGTCAATTCAATGCCTGCTGCATTGCCGACACAGCCTTGTAATGCGGCACGGAGCAAGCTCGGCTGGCCGTCAAATTTTTGTAATGCGCGATGGGCAAATTCCCATGAGCGCGGGGTTGGAAACGAAACCGGATTATGTGCGGGGTCAAATTCAAACAACAACTCTGGACGAAAGCGTAAAAAGCCGATCACCCGCTCATCAATACCATTTGCGTATGCCCATGCTACCCAGTCATCCAGATGGATCTCCACTTCATAATGGGAAAAACGGTTCGCCAGCGGTGCTGGCATTGTATAAGTGACACCGCGATCTCCTTGACGATTTCCAGCCGCGAAAATTGCCCAACCATCGGGCACACGGTAATCACCCAATCGGCGATCCAAAATAAGTTGATATGCGGCAGCGGAAACCGTTGGCGGCGCAGAGGTGATTTCGTCGAGGAATAAAATGCCGCGTTTTCCATGACGCTCTTCGTTGGGTAGCAAAGAGGGAATTGACCATTCCACCATACCCTCTTTCTGGAACGGGATGCCGCGCAGGTCGCTCGGCTCCATCTGCGAGAGGCGGATATCGACGACCGTGCCGTCGTCATGTTGTGCGACTTGCACCACCATCTGCGATTTGCCCACGCCCGGCGGCCCCCAGAGCATCACCGGCGTGTGGTGGCCGGAATCCGCGCTGGCGTATTCGCGCTCCAGGAGGGATAGCAGTTGGGCTGGTCTCATCGTGTTTCCTCAAATTTTTCCGGTACAAATTGTAGGATGGCGCATTAGTTTACTAAAAGAGTCGGGTTTGTGCTTGTTGCATAGAGTAAGTGAAATGGTAGAATAAAAACCGGTGTACATAAATACCGTACATAATGTTGTTTTTAGATTAAAAATACTAACCACGTCCTAAGGACGTGGGAAGGTTCAAGGCTCTG
>CAYFMX010000001.1:0-267790 GCA_964344325.1 uncultured Piscirickettsiaceae bacterium | reverse complement strand
AAGCGCGGAAGAGTGGGTAGCTTTTTTCTGGAATATTATCTTCCGAGACCCAACACCTAGAAGGATCACGGCGCTTCATAAATGAGTGAAAAGCTAATCATGATGGCGAGAAAACACATCATCCACAACACCACAGGACCGGAGCCACCTTTGAACGTAAAGCCAAGGCCGCTGAACTCAATCGGCCCAATCGTGTAGTTAAGCAGCAACACGAGCATCAACGACACGGATGCAGAAAAGGTGACATATGCAATCGCGACTGCGCCAGGATAGTCGTTCCAGCCCATGTCAGGAATGATATCCAGTAGTGCATTGGCGAAATAGGCAGAAACGACAATCATCATGAAAATGAAGAACAGCAATGCTGTCCAACGCAAGATTGCATTTTGGAGGTTTTTGGTGCGTTCTTCAGTCATCAGAATGATTTTTTTGGATCAAAAATTCGAGCAACGGAATAGCGGTGCGCAAATCACGCCCGCCAATCGGTTGCAACAATTTTAATATCGGCAACAACCAACGCAATCGATATGCCGTTTTCGCTGTAGATTGCAAAATTTCTGAGCCGCTTCCTTCCGCATATCCTCGTATTGCTTGATCAATTGCGCCGTCAATAGAGGAAACATAGAGGAAAAGCCCGTGGATGAAAATCAGCAAATCCCGTTTTTTCTGCCATAGTGTCGCTTCCGTGCTGCGACATTGTTCAAAGTCAATAAAACGAAGTTGTTTGCCATCCCAGCAGATGTCGCGGAGCGCAGGACGACCATGCGCTAAATTTTGCTGGTGCAAATCCGCCAGCGCAAATCCGACTTGATACATCATGGCTTGCTTTTCGGTAGTTGTCTGTTTCGGATCAGATAGCCATACCTGCACGGTGATTCCAGCATCTTCCAACACAAGATAATCATCGTTGCTGGCCAGAATTTTCGTCACTGGCGCATTTTTCCTGTTCAGAAAACGCAATATTTCTATTTCGTTGCGGAAAGCAGGTGTCACCAGCTTTTTGTAGAGCCCACGCCACCCCTGTATCTGCTCGGGGCGTTTGACCCAGATTTTTTGACCGTCAATTTCCAGCATTGTAAGCCGTTGCTTGTCCGGGATAGATTCGATGGCTTGCTGGATTTGGCGTTCATTCAACATCCGGACAGCTAAACAGAAAAACGGCAGTTCTGCAATCTGCACCAAAACTTGCACAATAAATATACATATCGCTTGCGTACATTTCATGCAAAAATAATGACAAAACCATGAAATTTCGTCTTGCCCATATCCATTAGCATTCTAGTTCTTTAGAATATGGTGGTTTTTTGATCCGAACCTAGGTTTTTTCTATGCAGCAGGCGATCCGCGCCTTCCTCAAATCGATTCTTGGCAGTCTGCGGGACATCACGCCCATCGTAGTTGTCATTACGTTTTTCCAGTTGATTATTTTGCAACAGCCGATTCCGAACCTGCCAGAAATTGCGTTCGGCTTTGTGTTGGTTGTGCTTGGTTTAACGCTCTTCATTTTTGGTCTGGAGATGGCACTTTTCCCGCTCGGCGAAAATATGGCTTATGCGCTCGCCAAAAAAGGAAGTCTATTCTGGTTACTCACCTTCGCATTTTTGCTTGGATTTAGTACCACTGTTGCAGAACCGGCGTTGATTGCAGTTGCCAAAGAAGCGGCAGAAATCGCTGCTGCAGGTGGTTTACTGGAGCAATCTGAAGAAGCAAAAGAATCTTACGCCAGCGGCCTGCGTTACACCGTTGCTCTGGCGGTCGGGTTTGCAATTTTGATTGGTGTGTTACGCATTCTGAAAGGCTGGCCGATCCACTATCTGATTATCGGCGGCTACCTCGGCGTGGTGGCAATGACCTTGTTTGCGCCCACCGAAATTATTGGGATTGCCTACGATGCAGGTGGCGTCACCACCTCAACGGTGACCGTGCCACTGGTAACTGCATTGGGTGTTGGATTGGCGACGTCGATCAAAGGACGCAATCCGATGACGGACGGCTTCGGTCTGATTGCATTTGCCTCACTGACACCGATGATTTTCGTCATGGGATACGGGATGTTGCTGTAATGGAAACACTCACCACTTTTCTTTCTACCTTGCTGGCAACGATGCGCGACCTGTTGCCCATTTTGGTCATTGTGATCGGTTTCCAATTGTTTGTGATTCGCAAACCGATTCCGAATTTATCCAAAATGGTGGTTGGCTTTGTCTATGTACTGCTTGGACTGACGCTGTTTTTGATGGGCTTGGATCAAGCGCTGTTCCCAATCGGAAAATTGATGGCAACGCAGCTTTCGGATCCTACGTTTATCAAAGGCATTACCGATGGTGCAGAAAGCGTGGCGACGGCATTGCGATGGCAGGATTACAAATGGGTTTATATCTTCGCCTTTACCCTCGGTTTTTCGACCACGATTGCTGAACCATCTTTATTAGCAGTGGCGTTGAAGGCGCAGCAGGTTTCTGGCGGAACGGTTTCTGCGACGGGCTTACGTATTGCCGTGGCAGTGGGTGCGGCGACCGGCATTGCATTAGGCTCATGGAGAATTGTGGTCGGTATTCCACTCTATTACTTTATTATCGCTGGTTATATTGTGGTCATGATTCAAACTTATTATGCTCCCCGTACGATCACTGCGTTAGCCTATGATTCAGGTGGTGTGACCACTTCAACAGTAACCGTACCACTGGTCGCGGCGTTGGGGCTTGGGCTGGCGAGTTCCGTGCCAGGACGAAGCGCCATGTTGGATGGATTTGGACTGATCGCATTTACCTGCCTCTTTCCGATTATGACAGTGATGGGATACGTACAAATTTCTGGCTGGATTGCGAAATCAAAATCAAAGAAGATGAGTGCGAAATAGTAGCTGCTTATTTTTATTTTCTTCTATTTTCCAAATTTCTCGTTTTACTCTTCAAATTCAAAAAAATTAATTTCAGAATTTAATTTATAAATTACTTTTATGGCGCAAAGGAGAATTTCCTGATGCATTTCAAATTATTGGTGGCGTTGGTGGATGACGGGAAAACCGATGCAGTGATCAAAGCAGCGCGAGATGCAGGCGCAACGGGGGTTACCGTGCTTAATCAGGTGCGTGGTGAAGGCCTGGAAGGGGCGAAAGGGTTTTGGGGACTGGCGATCAATACCCAGCGCGATATGGTATTGACGTTGGTGGAAGAGCATCTCAGCCGCAATATTCTGGAGAAGGTTGCCGAAGCCGGGAATTTCGACAATGGCGATGGCGTGGTTTTCCAGCTGGATGTGGAAGATATGATTGGACTGGAAGGACATATCCGCAAACTGACGGATGTGGTGGAGGAACAGATATGAGCGAAGAGAAGAAAACCGTCCGCGTACGGGACGTGATGAAAACGGAATTTGATCTGGCGGATGGCCTGGATACGATTGCTGATGCGTTAGCGCACATGAAACATGTTGAAACCAAAGCAATGATTGTGAAAAAGCGTCACGAAGATGACGAATATGGAATGTTACTGGTCTCTGATATCGCCCGCCAGGTGCTTGGTAAAGACCGCGCTCCATCGCGAGTCAATGTTTATGAAGTGATGACCAAGCCAGTGGTAACGGTCGATCCGGATATGGACATCCGCTACTGTGCACGTCTGTTTGGCCAATTCCACCTCTCCCGTGCACCTGTCATTAAAGACCGTGAGGTAATCGGGATTGTCAGCTTGACTGATCTGGTACTGAAAGGGATGCCACACGATTAAAACATTCCAGATTGATGAAGAGGGGTGGATCACAAATATTCGTCATCTTCCTTCCCCAAACTGCGATACGCGTCCAGAAAAAACAGCGATTGATTTACTTGTCATTCACGGGATTAGCTTACCTGCTGGAGAGTTTGGTACGCCTTATATCGATCAATTGTTCACCAATACATTGGATGTGAATGCATACCCGGATTTTTTGGAATTAGCGAAATTACAAGTTTCCAGCCACTGTCTAATTCACCGTACTGGTGAAGTCGTGCAATATGTTCCATTCGAAAAACGTGCATGGCATGCTGGAAAATCTGTTTTTCAAGGACGTGAAAAGTGCAATGATTTTTCCATCGGCATTGAGTTGGAAGGGACAGATGTGATCCCTTACACGGACGCGCAATATGAACAACTTGTGCTGCTGGCACAGGCGATCCAGAACCATTATCCGAAAATTACCCAAGCGCGAATCGTCGGGCATTGCGATATTGCGCCGGGGCGGAAAACTGATCCGGGTGCAGTGTTTGATTGGGTACGGTTTCGTTCATTGTTATAGATAGGATTCTGTAGGGGCGTATTGCAATACGCCCTATTTTTTATGTTTAGGGCGAATGCTATTCGTCCCTACGGAGAGATAAACTGATGTCTGACCAAATAATCACCACTACCGTTGACCTAATCCGCCACGGTGAGCCAGTAGGCGGAAAACGCTATCGTGGGCAAATGGATGATCCACTTAGCGAAAAAGGATGGTCTCAAATGCGCAACGCAGTCGGCGATCATCATCCTTGGACACAAATTGTCACTTCACCGCTCAGTCGTTGCGCAGAGTTTGCACAGGAAGTAGGAGAACGCTATAACATTCCAGTCGAAGCGGAGCCAGGGCTGATGGAGATCGGTTTCGGAGAATGGGAAGGGAAAACTTCGCAAGAGTTGATGGAGTCTGACCCGGAAATTCTCTACCGTTTCTGGAGCGATCCGCTCAACAACACACCGCCCGGTGCGGAGACAGTACTGGAATTCCAACAACGAATTTCAGAAAGCTGGGAACAAGTTACACAAAAATTTGCCGGGGAGCATTTGCTGATGGTTGGTCATGCCGGGATGATGCGGATGATTCTTTGTCATGTGCTTGGCGTTGCGCCGGAAAATATGTTCCGTATTCAAGTATCAAATGCAAAAATCACACGTATCCAGATTGACCATTTTGGGGACGAGGAAACATTACCGCGTTTGTTGTTTCATGGCGGTAGTTTGTAGGAGTTAAATGTTGTGGTCAACTTAGTCGGGGAAATCGCCTGAATAATCGTTAAGAAACTGATATAAAAGGGATCTATTGTTTTTTAGTCAAACAATGCACCCAATACTCCAGCACGTTTTTCTTCAATTTGTGGATTGTCCCAACTCCCAGTCAATAGATATTCTTTGGAGACGATTCCTTTGTTTCGTTTGAGCACCTTTTCGGTGAGCCACAATGCTGAGCCGATCGCCACGCCGGTTGGGCCCGCTACCAATGCGCCAGTGACAGGTAATGTTTCAGAAATTTTTGGTGTTACGAACACAGTATGGTCATAAGTTCGAGCTGCCAGATCACTGTTTCCGACAATACGGATTTTTGCAGCCATGCCATCAATGGTCAGATCGTTCGTTTGTGCAATGCCATTCTGGATAGTCAGATTGCCTGTAATTGAATCAAACGGAAATCCTTGATCAGAAACATCGGAAAAATCTAGGGAAAGACGGCGCAATAGAGTATGCACGCCCAATAAGCTCAAAACTCGTCCAATCCCCTGATCCAGATCAATCATATTACCTTCTGCAACATGAATCTGGACAACACCGCTACTACGGGGCCACATAAACTGCATTGGCGATCCTTCCCATGCCACATCAGCAGCAAGCGCAAATTTTCCCTTCTGCATGATGCCTTGCTGTGAAGAGAGGCGATCAAGTACTTTGCTTAGTGCGTCGCCTTGTATTTTTAGTGCCACTGAGGAACGTTGTGGATGTTCGTTTTGTTGCTTATCCCAGTAAAGTGTTGCTTCGGCATCTAATAATTCGGAAGAGAGATGAATTGGATGTACCAGAATTCCGGCTTTGGTTGGTTTTACGTCTAGTTGAAGTTTTCCCCAGTCTTTCTGATCTACTAGCAAATGGTTACTGGTTATTTTCATCTTTGGAACTGTGCGAAGATCAAAAAATGTATCCGTGTCATTCTGTGACGCAGCTTTCTGTTTTTTTTCTGTGTCATTTGCTGCGTCATTTTCTGTCTCATTAGTGTCATTTGTTTGCAATGCAATGTGTTTTAAATTGAACACAATGGGACGATCAGTGTTTTTCCCTCTTTTTTTGTTCTCAGCTGGAATCAGAATATTGCCTGTCAGTTGATTGCTATCAATCTGTACTTGCCAATCTGCTTGTTTGTGATTTTGTGATTTTTGAGGTGTAATGTGCAATGTAACTTTCTGAAGTGGCTTGCTATACGCATTCAGCTCACCAATTTTGAGATTCGCCTGTTGTAATGGAATAGAAGAATTTGCGTCTTGTTTTCTATCCATGAGATCACGGATTGTCTCTAACCACGGCTGCAGTGATAATGTTTTAAACTCTCCTTGTAGTGAGATTCCATCTCGTACTGAAACTGCTTTTGTTGCAGGTTGAGGTGTTTTGGTTTCATATAGTGAATCACCTAATGATACGCTGGCACGCCATATGTTTTTAGATTCTAATTCTGTCTCGCTATTTTCTCGTATCACACTGGCTTGGAGACGTTGATCGACCATGAATTGCATATCTAGTGTTTGACCGATCTCGGCGTTAAACATAGTTGGCCAGCGCTCACCAACCTGTTTTTGGAGCGGTTTCGGCAATGGAATCGCGACTCCTTCCAGATCAGAACGGAACAAAAATCTAATGGGTTGTTTTTCATTTTCCTGAAATGCTGACAACGGAATGATTCCAATGCTATGCCACATGGAATGTTTTTGTGGCTCTAAATTTTTTTGCTTTTTTGGGTTAATCCATTGCTGCCAAGGCGGCCAGTGATGAAGATTAGATTTTCCTTTCAGCACAAGCTTTACAAAATGAGAGTCAGATTGTGTTGGATTATTGATTCGGGATTGTTGTTGCGTGGATGCAGAAATACGAATAGGTCCTCCCAGCATCTGGCCATTAATCTGTTCTGCAGTGATCGTGCTTTTAGTAAATGCGATAGCACCGGACAGTTTTTCCGCCCGTAAATCAAGATCAGGTAGATGTAACTGATTATCAGTGAGTTGTAATGTGCCTTGTATCTGGGTTTGTTTTGGATTGTGTAATGGCACAAACATATTCACATCCAAGTTTGCAATACCCGTTATATATAGTGGTAACGATCGACTTTCTAAGCGTTTCTGGAGTACTCCCCGTTCCAGAAGATGAATAAGATTTCTACTCTCGCTGGCAAGTTGTACATCAACCTCTAGCTCTTTTTTCTGGAATGAGCGGATTTTCACATTTGCTTGCTGTACTGGATTTCCAGCAATTTCTCCAGAATGAATCGCCACATTCATTCCATGATGATCAAACTGGAATTGTGCATTTGCATTTTTAAGCAGTGGCCAATTCCGCATGAATCTCACTTCAGCATTGTGAATATCACAGGTGACTTTAAATTCCCCTTCTTCTTGGTGGTAAGGGAACTGATCCAGATATCCACGTAGTATGACCTTGCCATTAACCAGCTCTGCCTGACGGATGCCGTACTGTAACCAGATTTCTTGCTGCCCTAATGTGCTCTGCGACAAATTACGGAATAATGGTGCCGTATCATGTACAGAGAAACCGGTATTGGCATCAATTAGCGGTGATTTTCCTTCTTCCAGGAAAAGAGAGAGATCGCTGTTGAATATGAGGTTACCATCCGATAAATGAATTTCTTTTGCTGAAACTTGCCAACCTTGGCTTTGTTTAGTCCATGATACAACGCCAGGTGTTAGCTCCATATGCAGTAGTTCTGGTGCAATATGATGATGTGCTAATTGGATGGTGTTTTTTGGATAAATAAATTCACCTGCGTTTTTCCGCCATTGTATTTTTCCACTGATTCCAGCGAACTGGGTAGCTGTATTGATCTGTTTAGCAGAAAGTTGATTCAGCGTAGCCTCTACTCGTAGTCGATCCATCCAAGTTTTTCCATGATCCAGCAGACGAAAATTAGCTTGTTCTAAAGAGCCACCTATATCAAATTGTGCAGGTAATTGTGGAAATAGATATTGTATGCCCCGATTGTGTAAAAATGGATTGAGTACAGATAAGTCAAGTTGTTCAGTTTGTCCTAGCCAGGTAGTTTCTCCATTCTGAGAGACCTGTTGTTCTATCAATACAGTCAGTGGTTGATATCCTGACCAGAAAAAATTACTGAGCCCTAGTCGCCAGTTCCCATCTCCAGAGCGTTTCCACGCAATTTGACCATCTAGTAATCCCTGATTCGTTGTTTGATTTTCCGCAACAGCTAAATCAGTAACGACTTCCCAATTTCCAGTCCCGCCATGTACTCCCCAAAAAGAGAGATCACGCTGTCCTTGAATTAATTCTGGCCATGGGCTTTCTGAACCACCGAGCAGATTTTTCATCTCTACTGATTCGCCTTGAATATGTAGTACACCTTGCCAGTTACGCGGATTATTCCATGCGCCAGTCCAGTCAGCTTCCAACTGCAACGTCCCTTGGCCTCCAGTACCAACTTGAGCTGTTCCAGACAATTGATGTCGTGCTTTTCCGTTACGAATTACACTATTTATTTCAGGAAGCGCCCAATGTAACTGCCCTGCCGGGTGATCTATTTTCCACGAGAAAGTAGCCTGTTCCAGACGCAGATAGGGTTGCTTCCATAACCAGCCCAATTCCTCTAATGAATCAAGCCAGAATTCGATTTCTGAAATTTCAGTTTGCTCAATGTGTTGTCCGGTTTGTTGCTGTTTCGTGTGTGTTTGAGCATCGACAGATGCTGGAATCATCACAAAACCGTTCACTGTCATTTGACCATCTGTGCGTTTGTGGACTGCAAGCTGCGGTTTCCACAAAATCAGTTCATTGGTAATCCATTCCCATGCGAGTAAGGATTGGAGCAGGTTAATCTCTGCATGCATTTCTTCAAACAGGAGAATTTTTTCACCTGTTTGGTTTTTGGCATTTGCGCCCTGAAGGGAGAGAGAAAGTATTGTGCCGTTTAACTCGGCTTCAACCGTTTCAAACGTAAAGGGTGCATCCAGAAAATCAGAGATAGATTGTTCGACTTGTTGCTGGTAAAGGCTGGAAACGGGCACAAGCGTCCACAATATGCCCCACAATACCAACAGCATACTGATAATACTGAAAAATAATACTCTGACCGTTTTCCAGAAATGAGGAAAACGTGAAAAATAGAACATGCGGAAGAAATCGGGAATTTCCCGAGCTTGTGGATTCATTGCATATTCATCATCAAACTACCAATTATTGATCAAAATTCGAATTTCATCAGCGTTTGGTTAGCCTCTAAAATTCATTGTAAAGATAGACTAAATTAAACAGGAACCACATCGAACTGCTCCGGGGTGTAGAGGGTCTCGACCTGCAGCCGGATCGGCTTGCCGATGAATTCTTCCAGTTCTGCGACACTGCTTGATTCTTCGTCCAGCAACAGATCGGCAATTTCCTGTGCAGCAAGTACCAGAAATTCACGCGAATCATCATATTGCCGCGCTTCGCGGATGATTTCGCGGAAGATTTCGTAGCAAACTGTTTCTGCCGTTTTCAATGTGCCGCGTCCGCTACAGGTAGGGCAGGTTTGACAGAGTACATACTCCAGACTTTCGCGCGTACGTTTGCGGGTCATTTCGACGAGCCCAAGTGCAGAAACAGAGCTGACTTGGGTGCGTGCCGGATCATGATCCAGATATTTTTGCAGCGAGCGCATCACCTGCTGGCGGTGCTCCTCTTGCTCCATATCAATCAAATCAAGGATGATGATGCCACCCAGATTGCGCAGCCGTACCTGGCGGGCAATTGCCTGTGTTGCTTCGAGATTGGTTTTGAAGATAGTTTCTTCCAAGTTATGATGACCAACAAACGAGCCAGTATTGACATCAATCGTCGTCATCGCTTCGGTCTGGTCGATGATCAGATAGCCTCCTGACTTGAGTGGAACCTTACGCTGCAATGCTTTCTGGATTTCGCTGTCGATGGAGAAGAAATCAAAAATCGGCGACTCTTCAATGTAGTGCTCGACGCGGGAAGCGAGTTCCGGATTGAATTGCGAGGCAAATTTCAAACATTTTTCATAGGTTTGGCGAGAGTCGATCCGCATCCGCTCGACCGAATCTTTCAACTGATCACGAATGGTGCGTAGTGCGAGAGGCAAATCCTGATGCACCAACGAGCACGATTTTGCTGCTGTGCCCTGTTCCATGATGGAGTCCCACAACTTGTGCAAAAAACCGGCTTCGCGCCGCAATTCCTCTTCAGAAACACCTTCCGCCACGGTGCGCACGATGAAGCCGCCGGAACTATTTTCATCGACGATTTGCTGCATGGTGCTGCGCAAACGAGTGCGTTCTTCTTCCTCTTCGATGCGCTGGGAGACGCCAATGCAGGCAATTGATGGCATAAAGACGAGATAACGAGATGGGATCGAAAGTTGAGTCGTCAGCCGTGCGCCTTTGGTGCCGAGCGGTTCTTTGATGATTTGAACCAGCAGTTCTTGCCCTTCGGAAACCAGTTCAGTGATGGTTTTCGCAGGTTCACCCTCTTCGCAGACGACTTCTTCTTTTGCGGCGCGAGGGCGGATATCGGAGACATGCAAAAAGGCAGCGCGTTCCAGTCCGACATCGACGAATGCGGCTTGCATCCCCGGCAGTACGCGGCTCACTTTGCCTTTGTAGATGTTGCCGACCATCCCCAGTTGGCTGCTGCGTTCAATATAGACTTCTTGCAGTACGCCGCTTTCGACTAGCGCGGTGCGGGTTTCGCGGGGGGTTACGTTGACCAGAATTTCGGTGCTCAAAATGGTGTGTCCTGTTACAGATTTTTATTTCTGTCCAAATGATTTCTTGCGCCCATAAGGAAAAGCTTTCTCT
This sequence comes from uncultured Piscirickettsiaceae bacterium, assembly GCA_964344325.1. Lineage (GTDB taxonomy): Bacteria > Pseudomonadota > Gammaproteobacteria > CAYFMX01. The sequence continues at coordinate 256,974 of CAYFMX010000001.1, read as the reverse complement.
GGGTTTCTGAAATCATTCAAACAGAAAATTGGAAATCCGGAGGTTTTGGAGAATTTCGTAAAGTATTAGGCGCGATGATACGGATGATTCTGGGTGATTGTCCACGCCCGATAGAGTTGTTCGGCGACAATGACGCGTACCAGCGGATGGGGGAAGGTGAGCGGGGAGAGCGACCAGTGTTGGTTTGCACGTTGCAGGCAGGCTTTGGATAACCCTTCCGGGCTGCCGATCAGCAGGGCGAGGTCAGAGCCGATTTGCATCCAGTTTTCGAGTTGGCTGGCGAGTTGTTCCGTTGACCACGGTTTTCCTTTCACATCCAGCGCAACGATGTGCTCCTTATTTGTATGTGAGAGGATTTTTTTCCCTTCTTCTTCTTTCCATTGGTTTGCTTGTGCTGCACTGATACTTTTATTGCCACTTTTTCCGCGCATCGCCGGTTCAATTTCGGTCAGTTCCAGCGCACATTCACGCGGCATTCGCTTGGCATATTCGGCAAATCCCGAATTGACCCAATCCGGCATTTTTTTGCCGACGGAGAGCAGACGGATTTTCACGCGTTTTCTGACCCGGATTCTTTTTCGCCATTGCGGGAAAAGTCGGTCCAGAATTTTTCCAGATCGTAATATTCACGGGCTTCCGGTTTCATTACATGGACGATGATATCGCCCAAATCGACCAGTACCCATTCTCCAGAATCTTCCCCTTCTGTGCCCAGCGGTTTTACGCCAGCCTGTTTGGCTTCCTGTGAAACGGCATTGGCGCAGGCGCGGACGTGGCGGTCGGAGGTTCCGCTGGCGATCACCAGCGTGTTGGTCATGCTGGTCAGTGCGGAGACATCCATGACGGTGATGTCGTTGGCTTTCATATCCTCCAGCGCGTTGACGACGAGGGTTTGCAGTTCGTTTTGTTCCATGTGGGATTTGGTTCCTGAAAAGGGAGAGCCGCGCAACGGCTTGTGAAGGCGGACATTCTATCGGTGATACTTCAAAAGGGAAGGGTGAAGGGGGAATTGGGTAATGTGAGGGAGGGGATGGTTTGGGGGAGGAGTGTTTTAGGTTGATGGAAGTATGGGATGAAGTATGTCGGATTTAATGTGATGTGGGGCAAGTATGAAATGATGTATTTTTTCAAGTGTAGGATCGGGGGTGGGAAATAGGAGAAGAGGTATTTTTGTGGACAATGTATGTGTGGGGAGCCGGAATACTATTAAAGGTTCCCATCAAACAAGGTAGATATGCTCCAGTTTGTCCAAATACCAGCCGATCACCAGCTTGAGGCATTGGTAGCATTACTGTAGGGCGAATCGTATCGAATGGGGAATTTGTTGCTGCAACAATTTTGACAGTGACTAATTCATTTTGGACTCTTTCCCAGCCAGCTTTGCATTTTCGAAATAATGCTGTTGGATATGCAATCTCTGCTGATGGAACTACTCCTGGAGTATTTGCGAAGACTATTGGTAAATTTATTTCGTTTTTTTTAACCCCAGTGACTTCAGCCACCCAGTATCCCATAGATGAAGTTACATATTCCCCAGGTTCAACTAACACTTCGCCCTTAAAGCCGAGTTTCTTGGCTTTCGGTAGGAAGTCTTTTTCTAAAATTTTTTCAAAATCTTTCGCAGTTACAGAATGAAACTGGGCACCATAAAGCATAGGCCATCCTCCACCTAGATTGAGAAAATGCATTTTTGGAACCCAATCTTTTAACCTTTCTAATGCTACTAGTAATGGGGATAAACGTTGAGTAAGTTGGTTTATATCAGGAGAATGAGAAGTGTGAATATGCAAACCACTCAAGTAAGTCTGATATTGATTCAAAATTTTCTCAACATGGCTCCATTGGTTCATCGAAAAACCGAATTTGTCGCCATAAGGAGTATTTGGATCAATTGCTTCTATACGTAAACTTGGTGTCTGAGCAGGATGGCGTGCTAACATCAATTGTAGATCATCAAGGTTGTTTAGTGTGACAGTTGCTTCTATACTCACTAAATGGTCGATGAGCGCAGTAGTATAAGAAACGCTACAGTAATTAATTAAGTGACCGGGTGCATCTTCCATCAAGGCTTTTTCTAATTCTCCAACAGAACAAACATCTACCCCTGCACCTAATGACAACACAGTAGCGAGTAATGATGGATGAGGATTACACTTCAATGGGTAACGGTACTGTGGGAATGTATCTAATATGGTTTTGATTTCTTCTCGAAATTTTTCGAGGTCATAAATAAAGCAAGGTGGTGTTATATCTAGTAGCCATTCAGGTAATTTTTTATGGAATTCAAAAATAAGTGCTTCATCTTCTGAAATCCATCCCCCCGTGGGATGTGGGCCTAGTTGTTTGGGGTTGTTCATTTACATTAGATTCCTTGGGTTTTTTTAAGAATCGTGCGTGAAATAGCTTTATCAAAGACTAACAGATTTTAGATATTAAAGGGGTAAATACTACTGTGGAGCATGTTAGGCACAACTATCTCCAAACTCTTTCGTCTGCCCTTGAAGGGCAACGGATCATTTGGTTTGGCACCCGAGGTTGCGATGCTAAGCCTCTGATGGAATTGCCGCAATTCGGAGATGTGTTTTCGATTATTTCGCCTCTTAATGATTGGCCTGGAATCGGAGGACAATGCTTAGAGACATTAACAGGGCGGAGAGTTGACCTTGATGCATATTCTGTCGATGATAAGCCTTCTAACAGTGTAGAAAAAAAAGCTGTTTGTGAATTATGGCAGTTACTTTCGAAAGCTGTCGATCAACGCTGTGTGCTTGTTCCGTATCGACCATATAATGTTTTAACTTCAGTAATTTTTCCAAGAGAAAATCATGCGCAATTCGCCGGTCTTTTTCAAGAACGTCAGAATGCATTTGAGCATAAAGTTTGGGTTGAGACGGAGTTAAAAAAAGAACGAGATAAGATTCAAGTTCCTATCAATTTTATTGATTGGAAATATTTTCTAATAACAGATTCTTCGAGACCTATGCTTGAAGAGATGCTGAATAATGGTTCTTTAGTAGTTAGGTTAAATAGATCTACCGGTGGTAATGGTCTTTTTCTAGTAGAAAATGAAAATGGCTTAAATAAAATATGGGATAAACTGGAAAATAATAGAGATGGATACTGCTCGGTTGCTCCATATATTCATGATAGTATACCTATAAGTATAAATGGGTGTGTATTTTCTGGGCAGTCATCAAATACATCGGAAGTACGTCTCCATGGGCCTTCGATACAAATTGTAGGTGATCCTGCACTTACGAGAAATCCGTTTTCCTATTGTGGCAATGATTTTGGATTGATAAAAAGAATTGAGCCAGAACTTTTAGGAGAACTGGATTTACTCGGGCGATTTGTAGGCAATTGGTTATATAAGGAAAGGTATATAGGCGCATTCGGTATTGATGCATTAATCTATGAAAATAAGCTCTATTTAGTTGAGGTTAATCCACGTTTTCAAGGTTCTTCATCAGTCGCAGCATTGCTTGATCAACAAATCGGGCAGCCTGATTTGTATATTGAACATATTTCTGCTTATCTAGGGTTATGTCCACCTCCTGATAGGCATGTTTGTCAATTAGTTGAAGAACAGCCTGAGATGAGTCATGTAGTGATTCGTAATCTTGAGAAAAATCCGGTTGAGCCAAAGATTAATCTAGAGGTTGGACGAGAATTTAATGGTATTTTGTCTGTACTACCTCCATCTGGAATTAAAGTGGATCCAAATGCAATAATATGTCGTTTTCAAACGAATGAAAGTGTCAGCAAGCTTGATGGTAAATTGACTCTTGAATATCAAGATAAAATACAAAAAATAAAATCTATTTTCTAAATAAAATACCAATTCAATGGGAGTGTCAAAAGTGCAAACGGAGGAATGGATCAGTTTTTTAGGACGTGATGTTGAAGCAGGGCGCTTTGTTCCTTTCATAGGTGCGGGTGTTTCAGCATTTCGTGATCCTGAAGTAATAAGTAATCTATTATCATCTGATAATAAAGATTTCGAAATGTTACGGGCTGCACCTGGAGCTCTTAGCGCATATCGATTTGGCAGATTGAAATCATATTCTGCATCTGATAGTGAAAAGCACTTGCTCGATATCATTGCCGATATCAATTACCTTTCTGAAGCAAGAAGAGAAACGGTATCTTGGTGTGGGATTTATACTAACTGGGCTAATAGTTCAGAGGCTATTGCTTTCGATGAAAGCCCACTTGAAGTGTTACTAATACAACTACAAAAAAATATTCTTAAATTCTTAGTTTATTTAGATACTGTTGCTGCTGATCAAACGAGAAATAGCAACACGTTAACTGCTTGGCTTCCTAATACAAGACTGCTTATTCCCGAACGAAGTATAGGAGAAGCTGTTTCGATATTAAATGATTGCCTATCGAATGCAACTAAGATAAGGAAGTTCTTAAAAGATACAAATGTCGAAATTTGCTTCTTATTGTGCCCAGAAAGCATAGAAACTGCTTTAAGAGATCTTGCTTCAAAAATAGTAAGAGGTGAGATTGATCTTTTTTCGCCCGAGCATGTCGAAATATTTGATTCGGTTAATAAGCGAGCATACTCTGATTCGCAATTAAGTTTTCTCGGCGATGAAATTCAATGGTTATTTTCTTTTCTGTGGCATTTGTTCAGATTCGACGATCCATTGCTACCATCGTCTCGTGAATTAACATTACGACTTACTCTTCGTAAAACTGGAAAGCCAATCAGAGTGGTTGGTGAACTATCTCAGGTTGCCGAGGCATTAGCTGTCGTGGATGGTGAACAAGAGATGTTTCCACAGCATGTTTCTGAAGTTATAGATAACTGGATATCATACTGTCACCGGATAACCAAAGATTTGTTCCCTGTAAGTTCAGGCTATAAATCGTTGGCTTCTGTTACAAAAGCGATGTATCAAGCTAACGAGCGACGCATTAAGGATAATCCATGCGAGCCAAAAATTCCTCCATTATTATTTACAACAAACTATGATGAGTCACTTGAGATAGCTCTTATGAATGTAGAAAATCCCCCATGGGGGGCTATTCATATTTTATTTCCAGTTTACCGGGAAATACACTTTGATGGTGATAGTTCTTCTAAGGCACAAGATTTAGATGGAAAAATTTCCACTTCTAGTCAATATAGTAGTCAAGATAGTGCATCTGGGATAGAAACTGCGTGGGTACGACAGACTATAATAAATAGCGTGCACCGTTTAGAACCAAGTATTATATGTAAAGATCGGTCGGAAAATAGTGATACACAGTCAGGCGGACAATCACAGAGTCATTGCTTAAAAAATATTCTCAATGATAAATCTATTCCAGGACCAATTATATTGAAATTACACGGTGCACCGAGCGTTGATATTGCTTCCATTTCTGAACAGATTCCGCAGCAGAGCCCATTTTCTTCAGTTAGGTGGAACCATATGACACTCATCACTGAAAGTGGGTATGTCCAAGTTCTTTCAGAAGCTACTAGCCGCGAAATGCCTCTTGCTGCACTACAAACTGTACGATCTAGATTCGGTCTTTGGTTTTTAGGCTATTCTCTTTCTGATTGGAATATACGCTCACAATTGTATTTTCAAGTGGCTACAGGTAAGAATGAGACTCCTTCACTAGGCCAGAATGATAAAAGAAATGGGCATCGATACGCTGTGATGCAGTCTAAAGATGAGGTAAAGCATGCTTATTGTGAGAATCTCAATATTAAACCTGCACTAACTGACGATTTATATATGTTTTTCAGATCGCTATCTTATCTCACACGCCGTTAACATCGTGTATATAGTACTGTTCTAGTTTGCACAGGTTTTAATAAAATGAATACAATTAACGATCTAAGTACAAATCCATTTGTGGGTGCTACTCCATATGAGGAGAGACACCATTCCCGTTTTTTTGGCCGTGAGAAAGAAATTGGTGAACTTATACAGAATATGGTGCTTTGGCAGCTTAACGTTTTAGCAGGTGAAAGTGCTGCTGGTAAAACATCGCTTCTGAGAGCTGGCTTAATACCTGAACTCGGAAAACGTCGAAATGCATCTCTGGAAAATTCTTCTGAAAAAATTATCTATCCCTTCCCTGTGCTTGTATTTCGAGACTGGGGTGGAGTCGCAAATAGTGCTGATTTACGTACATACCTCTGGATGAGTTTGGCAGAAGCAATAGAACGACTTAACCCTGAAAAAACACCGGAAGAAGCCGACTTCAAGAACCATAATGATTACCAAATCGCAAGTGGAATACTGGAGAAAGCTCAATTGATAGATGAAGCTAGGAGCAGAGCCCAGAACGAACTGTTTGTCGCCAGCGTTATGTCACTGGTTAGGCAATATGGTGGAGTAATATTAATTTTTGACCAATTAGAGGAGCTATTTAGGTCTAGGTTGCAAGAAAGCAATGAAATAATAGAATTAATCAAGGATTTATATTATTTAAACAAACAAGTTCGTATTCTTATCTCTCTGCGTGAAGAGTATTTACATGCACTTCGTTTCCTTGATCATGAGGTAGGAAGTATCATGCGCAGAGCATATTTCCTCAAGGCTATACCTTCTACGGATCAGAATGGTGTCACAAAGCAGGTTGGCTTAATTATTGAAAAATCATTTGAGAGCGAAGATATATTCTTAGATAGAGATACAAGAGATCGTTTGATTCTGAACTGTTCTATGGTGAAAAAAGGAATAGAAGAAAAACTAGATTTCAGAAGTAATAACTTACTCACCTTACAAGTTGTTTCTTATGAGTTTTTCTCGTATCTTAAAAAACAGGGGAAAAAAAGAGTATTAATTGAAGACCTATTGGGGTATGAACAATCAGTCATCATAGATTCTCAGGAAGAAGAGGATTATCTTTTCGTCTATTCTGAAGCACTTGAACGTTGGATCACAATGTCGCTGAATGACTTTAACAGTGATAGTGATCACACTGAAATGTCTTGTAGAGTTGGCTATATTCGCTGGATAGCAGCACGCATATCGTCGTTTCTTTCAGCTGGTGACTATAAGATTTCCATACGCACTAAGGAGTTACTCGACAAGCTAATAGAAAATGAAGAGATCAATACTCGGAAGTTAATGAATAAATATGGTATATACGAAGATGCTCAATCGGCTATCGAATCTTATTTTAATGACACCATTTCTGTGCTTAAGAATGCGAATATTCTTAAGACATATAATGATAATAGCGAAGATAGCTTAGGAAAGCGTGTTGAACTAGTTCATGATCTTTTAGGTTCAGCATTAAGTAATTGGGCGTCAAAGATATTTGGTACGCTCGAAGATAGTATCTCATCTCCTGTAGAAAATGTAGGAGTAGATGTTATGCTTCAGAGCGGGTCAGTAGATTTAAGTAGCTCATATTTCCAACCTGCTAAATTCTATCAGGGTTGTTCCTTCATTACGGATATTGGAAATGTAGATCTCAAATCACTTCAGAATTTATCAGAGTTTTCAGGTATAGATTTTTCAGGATGGACTTTCAAAGGAACAATATTTAAAGGGATCAGCTTTGACAATTGCACATTTAGAAATGTCGATCTTCAAGGGGTTCTTTTTTGGTGCTGTGTATTCAAAGACTCAGACTTTATAGATATTGCTAAAGAAAAGTCTCAAGTTGATTTCAGGGGCTGTCGATTTGAAAATGTAACATTTGATGGTGAAACCACATTATGCCAGGTTAGTTTTTACTATGATTCAGAAGTTGGACGACCTACTGAGTTGGTTAAGCAGAAGCACGATAAGAGTGATAAAGCAGCTATTGCATTTGGTAAGTCTAATAATATTACTGTGCAGCTTGCTCGCTTGGAGCAACTGGTTAGCATTGATGGTTGCGTGATTTCTGCAAACAAAGAAACGAAGTTTGAATATTGCATGTGGGATCAAAGTAGTGCCAAACTACTTAATGCAAGTGCGCATCAAATTATATCGTGTGGTTCGCAAACTAAATCTGAACAATAATGAATAATATTGAATTTCTAAAACTATCGTTGTATTCGAAAGGGATTGAGATTACTCAAGATGCACGCACAGAGCTTTTCAAAATTTGGGGAACTGATCAATTAACTACTGGAGACTATGCTACTACAAACGGAATTACACTAAAGCTATTTGATCCAATGCGTAATCAAGAAGTGTGGGTCAATACACCTTTCATCGATTATAATTACAACTTTGTTACAAAACCAATTTATCAACTTGTGACAAACAGTGGTAGTTTTTTCGTGGTTGGGCCTAATACTAATATTATGGCTTCACCAATTCCTGTTCCTGCGTATCATGGGAAACTGAATCAATGGGGCGAGCCATTTACTCAGTATGTAAACACACACGCAGATAGGGCGCGTATCTCTCCGGTGGACGGATGCGCAATTACCTGTACGTTTTGTGATTTACCTTACACATCTAAATATCGTCTAAATCCAATTGATCGAATGATGGATGCGCTCCGAGTCGCGATAGAAGATCCACAATTGTCACCACGTCATGTGTTGATCTCAGGTGGAACACCTAAAGTTGAAGACTATTCGTATCTACAACAAGTTTATGAGACAACCTGCAATTATTATCCTGACCTTGAAATTGATGTGATGATGGTTCCTTATCCTGACTTACTTGACTTAAATTTTCTTAAACGCATAGGAATTTATGGTTTATCAATAAATATTGAAGTTTTTGATGAGCAAATAGCCAGAAAGATAACTCCTCGTAAGTATGGATTATCTAGGGAGTGCTATCTTGAATTTATTGAGCAGGCAGTGGAAGTTTTTGGTGTAGGGCGTGTTCGTTCATCTCTACTTGTCGGACTAGAAAGCATTGAATCGACTCTGGAAGGTATTAGAGCTTTGGCTGAAAGGGGTTGTGATCCAGTTCTTAGTCCATTTCGTCCTGATCCAGCAACTCCTCTTCGTAGTCGATGTCCGCCCGATGAAGGAATGTTGAGAGATGTTGTTACTAAAGCAAAAGAGATAGTATATAAATATCAGGGAGTTGAGTTAGGTCCTCGATGTCGTCCATGCAGCCATAATGCAGTACCTTAGTCGTTCAATACCCTTTAATTTCAAGAGAATTTCGTTTGTTTATTGGCAGGAGTTTGTTTCTTAAAAAAGCTGGGAATTCTACTGTTTTGCAACTTCATCCACCAACAAGAAAATATTCTCCGTCCATAAAAACATTCTGTTTTAAAAAGGTTTTCCGTCTCTTTATGATCTCTATCCAATACGATCTGCGTATCAGATAGATGAGTCACTAGGAGGTCATTATGGCGGTTTTCCCGAAAAAAGAGCTGGAAATACGGGCACTGGCTGCTTCCCTTGCAGAAGGGCTGCGGAACAATGTGGATTTGTATCCTTCCCCGCCCAACACGCCGGAAGAAATTGAAGATCTCATTGCAGAATTTGATGCATCCCGTGAGACTACGATTGCACAGCAGGCCTTGGCAAAGGCGATGGTTGCCAAAAAGAATGGCGATCTGGAGCAGTTGGCAGCAATGGCGCGAAGCGCGATCAATTATGCAGAAAATACGGTCGGCAATGATGATATTAAGTTGAATTTGATCGGTTGGGGCGGACGCAACTTGCGTGCTGCGCCGAAGGTTCCCGGACAGCCCAGAACATTGACCGCAGAGCGGATTTTATCCGGCGTGGTTGCACTGCGCTGGAAAGAGCCAAACGATGGTGGAAAAGTGGTTCACTACCGAATTGTGCGTGATGGGAGATCGGAAGAGGTTGCGATTGACCGCGAAATCATCTTGCAGGATCAGCCAGTACGGGAAGAGGTCGCCTATCAGGTTGTGGCGCAAAATAGTGTGGGCAGTTCATTGCCGAGCAATCAGGTGATTGTAGTGCTCTGATATTTGGTGATTGATTGCGAAATTTACCATTGAAGGGCAGGTCTGCGGGCTTGCTCTTTTACGTTTGAGGTACAATGCTGATTTTGAAGTTTATGGAGAAAAGCGTGTCGAGATCAGAGAAAATCAAAGAGGAGATTGGCTGGTTGAAAGCGACATATATCTTGCTGGTTGCGATAGATGTGTCGTTGATTGGTTGGTTGTTTCAAAATTGGGAGCAAATTACATGGAAGCTTCTGTTTCTGATTGGCGGTATTTCTTTTTTGGTGACGTTGTCCATCGTAGGAATCAACCATTTTGCTTACAAGAAAATTGATCAATTGGAGGAGTTGTAATGAAGTTTTTGATGGTTGTTTTAATCACGGCAATTTTTCTGATTGGTATGGGAATTGTAGTTTGGGAATCAGTAAGGCACGCGAATAAAAAATAGGAAGGCTACAGATAGAATATCGCGCAAGCACTATTTACAATAAAATCAACGTTGCCAACCCCAAAAACGAAAAGAAACCGACCACATCGGTTACGGTCGTCAACACTACATACCCCGCTAATGCTGGATCAATCCCCATTTTTTTCTGCACCATCGGGATTACCACGCCCGACAGCGCGGCAATCGACAAATTGAGCAGCATCGCTGCTGCAATTACCAAACCAAGCATTAGATCGCCGAACCAAAGTGCCGCAATAGCTGCGACAATCACAGCCCAGAACCCGCCATTCATCACGCCGACTGCTAGTTCTTTCAGGATCAGCCAACGTGTATTAGCTTCGTTGATCTGATCCATCGCCATGCCGCGGATCACTAGTGTCAGTGTTTGTCCGCCAGCGATGCCGCCCATGCTGGCAACAATCGGCATCAGCACGGCTAGCGCAATGACTTGCTGCAAGGTGTGTTCAAACAGGCCGATCACCCATGCTGCCAAAAACGCCGTTGCGAGGTTGATCGCCAACCAGACGGTGCGGCGTTTCATGCTCGTACGGATCGGCGCGAAGGTGTCTTCCTCTTCCTTCATGCCGGCGCGACTCAAGAGAGTGCGTTCCGCCTCTTCGCGAATAATCTCCACCGCATCATCGATTGTGATACGCCCTAATAATCGTCCACGTTCATCCAACACCGGCGCAGAGACAAGATTGTGATCTTCAAACAAGTCAGCAACTTCATGATCTGAGGTCATCGCCGGGATGAATTCGCACTCCTTGAGCATCACTTCGCCAACTTCTACTTCCGGCGGTGTGGTCAATATGATGGAGATAGGTAGTTCGCCAAGGAAGGTATTGTGCCGATCAACCACCATCAGTTTGTTGGTCATCTCCGGCAATTCGCCGCGCATCCGCAAGTAACGCAGTACCACATCAATCGAAATATCGGGGCGGATACGAATACAGTCGGTATTCATCAAGCCGCCTGCCGTATCTTCCGGGTAGGAGAGCACTTCCTCCAAACGCTCGCGGTTTTGCTCGTCCAGTGAACGAAGCACATCCTGCGTCTGCTGGAACGACATGTCCTGCAACAGGTCGGCCATGTCATCCGTTTCAATCTGGTGGGCGACGGCGGTTAGCTCTTCCGTCTCCATCGCCTCCAGCAACCCGGCGCGGACTTCATCGTGCAGGCACGGGAGGATTTCTGCGCGTTGTTCGGGGGTTAGTGTCTCCCAGAATGCCTGTCGCTCTTTGGGCGGCAGTGATTCGACCAGATGGGCGGAATCGGAGCAGTGGAGATTCTCCACCAATGGCTGGACAGCATGCGGATCATCATTTTCCAGCGCACTGACGACCGTGGTCAGCCACTGGGTTTTTTTCTCCTGTCCGCCGCTTTCTGCCATGTCAGTCGTTCAATCAGTTTTGAGCCAATTTTGTGCTAGTTTGCGTTGCTGTTGAGCTGTGACATCAGTTGCAATGTCTCTTCCGGGAACGGCGAGGCGATGATTTTTTGCGCGATGGGTTCGATTTGTTTCAGATTCACCTCACGAATGCGCCGTTTCACTTTCGGCAACACCGCAGGACTCATGCTGAACGAGCGCAACCCGATCCCAAGCAAAATTTGGGTGAACCGTTCATCACCGGCCATCTCGCCGCACATCTCGACGGATTTTCCAGCTTGTTGACCGGCTTGAATCACTTGATGAATCAGCCGCAACACGGAAGGATGAAATGGATCAAACAGATAATTGACCTGATCATCTGCACGGTCAATTGCCAAGGTGTACTGGATCAGGTCATTGGTACCGATAGAGAGGAAGTCAGAACACTGCGCCAATCCATCTGCCGAGAGTGCTGCTGCCGGAGTCTCCACCATTGCGCCGATCTGGATATCTGGGTCAAATTCGATACTTGCCTCTTGCAAATTCTGTTTTTCCTGTTCGATATGTGCCTGTACCTGCCGGACTTCCTGCAAATTACTCACCATCGGCAACATCATACGAATTTTTCCGAACGCAGAGGCGCGTAAAATAGCGCGGATTTGCGGAATTAGTAGTTCAGTATGCCTCAGACTAAGACGAATGGAACGCAACCCCAATGCAGGGTTATCGCTACACACTGCGTTGGAGAGCATGGCAACCGTCTTATCCATACCAATATCGAGTGTGCGGATCGTCAGTGTGCCGTTGGGGAGCCGTTCCGCCACAGCACGGTATTGTTCAAACTGCTCCTCTTCACTCGGAAAATCGGTGCGGTTGAGGTAGAGAAATTCGGTGCGGTAGAGCCCTACATCGGTGATACCGACTGCCTCCATCTCTTCTGATTCTGCAGGCAGATCAATATTGGCCTGCAAATGGATCGCCGTGCCGTCTCGTGTTATAGCAGTTTCGGAGCGCAGCTTGGATAATTGATTTTCATCATGCGCAGCTTGCGTTTGGAGGTGCAGGTAACGGTTGAGCAACGTTGGCTCATCAGTCGCCAGTACCATCCCTTCCTTACCATCAATAACGACCGATTCACCCTCCTTCAAATACCGCTGCACATGCGCAACGCCCATTACGGTTGGTAAATGGAGGCTGCGTAACAGAATTGCAGTGTGGGAGTTGGGTGTACCGTGTTCAGTGACCACACCGCTAATGTCCTGATGGTGCAACAAAATAATATCTGATGGACTCAGACGTTCAGCAATGATAATTCGTGGCGCATGTTCTTCCTCTTCCGGGTCGATCAACTCCTGTGTATCGCTCTCCTGCTGGAGCAGAATGCGGAGTATGCGGTTGATCACATGATCAATATCATCTTTTCGGGTGCGTAGATATTCGTCATCCATCTCCTGAAACGCTTGCGCCAACGCGGCGCGTTGCTGCTTCAACGCCCACTCTGCATTGCATTTTTCGTGGCGGATCGTTTTGACTGGCGTGCGGCTCAACGCGCTGTCTTCCAACATCAACAGGTGCGCATCAATGAATTCGGTCACTTCGCCTGGCAAAGTTTCCGGGATATTTTCCCGTGCCTGGATCAGCTCCTCGCGTGCGGCAGCAACAGCCGAGTTGTACCGCTCGATTTCCGCATCAATCAGGTAGTCGGGGATGGTGTACTCGGCGATGTCGGGCTGACCACGTTCCATGATGTACGCCCGGCCAATCGCAATCCCGTCGGCAACGCCAATGCCGTGAAGCATCAAACTCATGCTGTTTGTCCCTGTAACTGGTTTTGGAGTCTATAACGCATTTGTGCAAATTATACGCGCATAAAAAAGAGCTGTATGTACAGGGATCACCAATGATGGCATTTCCCGCACACACAGCTCTTTTCTTGTTGTGTTTTTTGTTTTCTCTATCGCAGAAAATTATTTGCGGTGGCTGCTGATCTTTTCCTTGTGCTTGATGATCTGGCGATCCAGCTTGTGGGTCAGGCCATCAATTGCCGCGTACATATCCTCTTCCGTACTTTCAGCGAAAATTTCCGCGCCGCTGATGTGGAAAGTAGCTTCTGCCTTCTGCTGCAATTTCTCCACGCTAAGCACAACGTGGACGTTGGTCACATGGTCAAAATGGCGTTCCAGCTTTTTCATCTTTTCGGTGACGTAGTCATGGAGTGCTTCAGTGATGTCCATGTGGTGGCCTGTGATATTGAGTTGCATACAGTTCTCCTTTGTCTGACTCAATGTAGGGTGTGCCCCCGCTGATTGTGATCCAACGCGTTTGCCGGGGGAAATAGAGGTTTTTTCTTATTCTTATGCGTTATTTTATGAATGGTTATAAATGTGTTTACGAACTTATTTGGGGGAGATTTCCAGTTTTGCAAGACTTTGTTTTGAAGTTCTTTACGTTAAATATCCGTCATTCCCGAATGCTGTAATCGGGAATCTACTAACGTTTTCTTTTCCAGAATCCCGCTTTCGCGGGAGTGACACTTGTTTAATTGTATTACTAATCTTATTTACTTGGGTTGTTTCCGCTCATTGGAAGGCGGGATCGCTAATATATCCCGATATTTCGCCACTGTGCGCCGCGCAATTTTGATCCCTTCTTCTGCCAGTAATTGGGAAATTTTCTGGTCGCTGACCGGTTTTTTCTGATCTTCGTCATCGACAATTTTCTGGATCAGCGAACGCACTGCCACTGATGAAGTGCCATCTCCGTCTGCCGTGCCAAGCTGGCTAGAGAAGAAATATTTCAGTTCAAACAATCCCTGCGGGGTTTGCACATATTTGTTGGTGGTGACGCGCGAGATGGTCGATTCGTGCATTTCCACTGCTCCGGCAATTGCTTTCAGAGTTAACGCTTTCATTTTAGACGCACCGCCATCCAGAAATGCTGATTGCACCTGAAAAATATGGGTTGTCACTTTCAGCAACGTCTCATTACGGTTGCTGAGGCTTTTCAAAAACCAACGCGCATCTTGCACATTTTTGCGGATATATTGTGCATCTTCGCCCGTTTTTTGCTGCTGTTTCAGCGATTGGTAGTAAGGACTGACACGCAATTTGGTACGCGTTTCTGGCGCGAGTTCGACAATCCACCCTTTTTCACCGCGATGGATAATTAAATCCGGTGTGATGTATTCGGTCTGGATCGACTGGATTTCCTCGCCCGGATGCGGATTGAAGGTACGGATCAACTCCATCGTTGCTTCCAGCTTTTCTGGCGTTGTTTTCAGCTTTTTGCAGAGTTTTGTCTGTTGTTTCGCCGAGAGCAGATCAAAATGGTCTTCCAGCACCTGTTGTGCAAGCGTATAGGTGGGTTCTTCTTTTTTGTTCGGATCAAGTTGCTGCAATTGCAACAACAGGCACTCTTGTAAATCTCGTGCGCCAACGCCGGTTGGATCAAATCGTTGCAACAGGTGAAGTTGGGTGGTTAGTTCATCCAGCTCGACGGGCGGTTCCAGTTCCAATGCCTGTTGTACCGTTTCCAGCGAACTTTCCAGATAGCCTTTTGGGTCAATCGCATCAATCAACGCCAGTGTGATAGAGAAATCGCGCTCGGAAACCGGAGCAAGATTGAGTTGTTCCAGCAAATGATCCCGTAATGACAGTTCTGCGGTGTTGGTTTCCTGAAATTCAGTCTGGTCATCTGGCGCAGCCGTCGAAGAGACAGGCATATCGTAGGTGTCTTCCCAATGACTATCGACCGGCAGTTCATCCGGGAGTGTTTCCTGGTTCTCCATCGAGCGGTCAATTTCCGACTCCAGCCGCTGCTGTTCCAACGGCGTATCTGCAGTGTTGATCTCCTCCTCATCGACCTCCAACATTGGGTTGTTGAGCAATACTTCCTGAATTTCCTGCTGTAACTCTTGCGAGGAGAGTTGCAACAGGCGGATTGCGTGTTGCAATTGCGCAGTCATTTTCAGTTGTTGCCCGAGGCGGACTTGAAGGGATTGGTTCAGCATAAATTGGTTTTGGTTGATTTAATATTGAGTACGTGATGATTAAGTTCGGGGTTATTTTGAAAAGAACTACCCCATTAGGCTTTGCCTGCCACCCCTTCAAAGAAGGAGAATTCCCCTCCTATGGAGGGGTGACGCGTAGCGGCGGGGTGGTCTTTCTTCTACAATTTCCAAAATTTTCGCAATGACGGTCCTTAATTGATTACATCTCAAATTCATGCCCCAAATACGCCTCGCGCACTTTGGGGTTTTCCAGAATTTGATCCGGTGCGCCTTCGGCAATCACCGTTCCCTCGCTGATGATGTAAGCGCGTTGGCACACCTTGAGCGTCTCGCGCACGTTATGGTCGGTGACAATAATGCCAATATTACGGTGGGTAGAAAGGTAGCGGATCACCAACTGGATATCGGAAACGGAGATTGGGTCAACGCCCGCAAATGGCTCATCCAGCAAGATAAAACGCGGATTGGCAGCCAGCGCACGCGCAATCTCAACGCGGCGACGTTCCCCGCCCGAGAGGCTCATTCCCAGCGAATCGCGTAAATCAGAAAGATGAAATTCATCCATCAAATTTTGTGCTTCGCTGAGTTGCTGATGGCGTTCCAGTTCAGGGCGCGACTCCAGAATGGCCAACAGATTTTCTTCTACAGTCAATTTTCGGAAAATGGAGGGTTCCTGCGGCAAATAGCCTAGCCCGCGCTGTGCACGCTGATACATCGGAACGTCAGTCAAATCTTTGCCATCTAGTTCAATTTTGCCATCATCAGCGGCGACTAAGCCGACCATCATGTAGAAAGAGGTGGTTTTCCCAGCACCATTTGGCCCCAACAGTCCCACTGCCTCTCCGCTACGGACATGGATAGAGACATCATGCACCACCTGCTTTTTGCCAAAGCTTTTCTGGAGATGATGTGCGGAGAGTTGGCTCGGTTGACCCGCCTGACCTGGTGAATGAGAGGGTGCTGTCATTTCTTCTTCCGGCTCGCAGAGGCGTATTTTTCAATCTCGGAACAGTCGCGCGTAACCCCTTTCGGCGTGAAGATCGTCAACGTGCGCTTTTTCGCTTCCATGATGTGCTTCTGGATTTCGTAGGTGATGGTCTCGCCGCGCTGCTCGTTGCCTTTCTGACAGACCCGCGCATCGCCTTTGAGGATTAACTGATCCGGTTTGAGTTGGCGGGTTAGCGTTTTTGCGATCCCTTTGGCGATTTCATCCCCTTTTTTCGGTTGATGCTCGAAGTAAACCGGCTGTTTTTTGGTTCCGCTTGCCACCACTTTTTTCAGCTGCTTATTGGGATGGAACAGCTCCAGTTTTTCCGCTTCCACCAGCAAGGAACCCTGTCGCAAACGTACATTACCCTTGTAATAGCTGTAGCCCTCTTTCTCCTTGATTTCCGCATATTGCGCGGAAATGCGCACTGGTTGTTTGCGGTCGGAAGGCAGCGCAGATGCCGTGCTGGAAAATAACATGCCACAGAGTGGCAAAAGAAAAGTGAAAATGGACAAAAAAGAAGGTAGAGAAAACGGAAGAAGAAATGTTTTACACGTGTACATAGGGATCACCAGATTTTCAACGGCCTGATTATTTGGCTTTGCGCAATTGCGGCCAATAAATGGTCTCTACGTTGGAGAGCAGATGGATTTTCCCCTCTTCTAGCCACGCATTTGCACCGGTCGCGGACATCTCAATTTGCGCCGTGTTGAACTGGATCGGCGCGTCGGTTTCCACATATTCCGTATTGGAGAACAGCACGATTTTTTCCGTTGTAATGGTTGTCTTTTCTGCGGCCTGTTGCACCGCTTTGTTGACTTCGACCTGACCGGTCAGTAATGTTTTTTTCTCTTTGTCCCACTTTTTACCGTGATTGGCACGAAAATTCCAGCGGGGATTGCCCATTTCAAACAAGGTTGCCCGGGGCTGCGTGAAAACAAGGTATGCTTCGTGCGGAAAATGGGTGACTTGATCGGCATGTACGCGGTGGGCGAGTTGTCCAGATTCGTTCGTTGCGTATTGGACGAATTGGGTGATGAGGTAATCGGGCTGGTTCGGTTCGGAGTAGGTGATGCGGCTCTCTTTCTCAACGCGCAATACCCAAGTAATCCCTACGGCGAGTACCAGTAAAGTGAGCAAAACCGTCTGTGTGCGGATTGCCGGCAGTATTCTGTGCAATTTTGCAGGTAATCTTTCCTGTAGTCTTACAGGCAACTTCAGTTTCATTGAACCAGTGTTCCGTCCGCAACATTGTCCGGATGATTCGCGCTATCTGATTTACCGTTTACATAATACGCAAATTGCGCTTCCAGTGTGCCTTGTGCGTCCATCAGCAATTCACACACTTCCCGTGCAGCACCTTGCCCTCCGTGTGCAACCGTTGTCCATTCCGCATGTTGCCTTACCAATGGATGTGCATTGCCAACCGCAATCGGCATGCCAACCCGCAACATTACCGGTAGATCGACTACGTCATCACCAACATAGGCGACCTGCTCGGACGCAAGCTGGAGTTTTGCACAAATTTCCTCAAACGCTGGAATTTTCTCCATTCGCCCTTGATAAACATGCCGAATTTTGAGGTTATGCGCCCTGTGTTCCACTACATCAGAAGTACGCCCTGTAATCAGCGCAATTTCAACACCACTCCGTAGTAGCATTGTCATCCCGAGACCATCACGAGAGTGGAATGCCTTATATTCCTGGCCGTCATCGCCAAAAAAGAGCGCGCCGGTAGTCAACACGCCATCTACATCAAAAATCACCAGACGAATTTGTCGCGCTTTTTCCCGTACAGATTCTGGAACGGGTTGTTGTACGGCACTCATGGCGCTCATCTGTTTTACGTTCGTATTCATGACCAAGCCTTTTCTAGTTACGAAGTCTTGTCTAGTTGATCTGGTTGATTCAGCTGTTCCAGTTGCTGGCGTATCCATGTTTCTGCAAGCTGGTTTACTTCTGCAACAGAACGTCCCTGCGTTTCAATCGGTGCGCCAATGCGTAACGTAACGATGCCCGGTTTTTTTGGAAACCGTTTTGCAGGCCAAACTTTTCCAGCATTGTGGGCGACCGGCAACACGCGACAACCGGCTTTGACCGCCAGCATCGCGCCACCTAATGAGAAAGATTGTTTTTTTCCCGGTGCAGTGCGAGTCCCTTCCGGGAAAATAACGACCCAAATCCCTTTTTGCAGTCGTGCGATACCTTGGCGCAGGATTGATTTCAATGCGGAGTGACGTGCAGAACGGTTGATCGCAATCGGTCGTACCATCGCCAACCCCCAGCCAAAGAATGGAATATAGAGTAGCTCCTTCTTCAGAATCCAGGAGAGTGGCGGAAACAGGGTCTGGAATGCCATTGTCTCCCAGGCTGATTGATGGTTCGCTAGCACCACTGTAGGAATCGAACCATCAAGATGCTCTTTTCCTTCCAGCTGCACAGAAATGCCACACGTAATCCATAGCCACCAGATGGAAAATGTAGACCAAAACGTAATGATTTTATAGCGGAGCGGAAATGGAACCAGAAACAGTAGAAAACCAAAGGGTGAAAAAACGATTGAAGTCAGTGCAATACCAAGAAAATAGAGAGATTTCCGTATGAAAAACATAGGGGAGGATCAGGTTCGTGACAGGTTTATGAGTCGTTTTTTTGAGTGATTTCAGGTTTTCATGATTGCTGTTTCATGATGTTTCTGCAGAAAGCTTATCATCCAGTAGGGCATCTACAAAGCTGGAAAGGTCATCAAATGTTGGAATATTTCGCACTTCTTTATGCTCTTCCTGCGTTTTTTGGCCTTTTCCGGTTTTAACCAGAATCGGCTGCGCATCGACCTGTTGTGCTGATTGCAAATCGCGGAGCGAATCGCCCACGACATAGCGTTTTTCCAAATCTTGTCCGAGGCGTTCGCGGATGTCGTGCAACATGCCAGATTTGGGCTTGCGACACTCACATTCATCAGTCGGCAAATGTGGGCAGAAAAAGATTGCATCAACCGATGCACCAGTCTGTTGCAAAGTCTGGTGCATTTTTTTGTGGATTTGTGCCAGCGTCTCTACCGGAAACAACTGACGACCAATTCCTGACTGATTCGTAGAGACGACTACGTGATACCCTGCTTGATTGAGACGTGCGATCGCCTCCGGACTACCGGGAATCGGAATCCACTCTTCTGGCGATTTGATGAAATCGTCAGAATCTTCGTTGATGACTCCATCCCGATCCAGAATGATTAAATCCATTGGTTTCACCCTACCGATTTACGGACTGATATTTGCGTATCAATCCACACATTAAACTACCACCTGTGTTGCACATCAAACTTGTACATCAAAGTATTAGCCTTCCACGCCACGAAATTCGGAAACGCGGATGCGTCCATCGACAATCCGTGATTTGCGCTTGTCCAGTTTTTCCATTTTGTCCCAAAACGCCTGTTTCAGGTCAAATTCTGCTGCAATGGCAGTACCGACGAGCAAAATGAACAAATCCGCACACTCTTCCGCCAACTCTTCCTTCTTTTTCCCTTTTGTGACGCAGGAAGAGATTTCCCCCAGTTCCTCCGCCATCAACGAGATACGGTAGGTCATCTCTTCGCCGCCTTTTTCGCGGAACTGGTGCTTGTCGTGAAACGCTTGCACTGCTGCCAGCATCGCTTGATACGAATCCAGTTTTTCTTCCATCAGAAAATCCCGTACGATCAGATTTAAGAATCAAAAGCGAGTCAAAGACGAGCCAAAAGCATTTTATGCCGATTGCAACACTGAAATATCGGCAATCCGCAAGAATTGGTCGCGCAGCTGCGTCAACAATGCCAAACGGTTTTTGCGTAAATCGGCGTTGTCGCTCATCACCATCACAGCCTCGAAGAAATCATCGACCGGTTGGCGTAAGGTAGAAAGCTGGTTGAGCGCATCGGCGTAATTTCCAGCCTCAATTTGCTGGTCAACCTGCTGGCGAATTTCTGCCAGTTTTTGCGCCAGATTTTTCTCCGCTTCTTCTTCAAACAAACTTTCGTTGATTTGCTCTGGAATCGCTTCAGAACTTTCCGCGCTCTTCTTCAACAAATTATGGATACGTTTGTTTGCTGCACTGAGTGGTTCCGCCGCGTCGGATTTCACAAACTGGCTGACTGCCGCAATCCGCAAATCAAAATCAAGTGGACGCTGTGGACGGCACGCATAAACAGACTCGAACAGATCCGCTGAGATGTTTTGATCTTGGTAGTAAGCACGGAGACGTTCCAGCACAAAATCGAATACTTTTTCTGCCGTTCCTGCTTCCAGCAAGCTGCCATAAATTGCAACAGCAGCATCAACCAACGACTTCAAATTCAGATCACGTTGTTTCTCGACCAAAATACGCAACACACCCAATGCGGCGCGGCGCAACGCAAATGGATCCTTATCGCCGGTCGGAATCATGCCAATGCCAAAAATGCCCACCAGTGAGTCAATCCGCTCTGCCAACGCAACCGCTTCCCCCGTTGGTGTGGACGGCAATTCATCACCTGCAAAACGCGGCAGATATTGTTCACGGATTGCAGTAGAAACCGCTTCTGGGGCATTGTCATGTTTGGCATAGTATTCGCCCATGATGCCCTGCAATTCCGGGAATTCCTTGACCATGTTGGTCAGCAGGTCACATTTTGCGAGCAAACCAGCCTGTTGTGCCATCTCTGTATCGCTGCCCAACTGTTTGGCAATTTCTGCTGCAAGCTTGGCAACACGTTCCGATTTGTCCCAAACAGAACCGAGTTTGTCCTGATAGACAACTTTTTTCAGTCCATCCTGATGCGCAGACAATGACTGTTTGCGATCCTGTTCCCAGAAGAAGGTTGCATCAGCAAGACGCGGACGGATCACGCGCTCGTTGCCATGTTTAACCATCTCCGGATTTTTGCTTTCGATGTTGCTGATGGTGATGAAATGCGCCATCAACTTGCCGTTGCCATCAACCACCGGGAAGAATTTTTGATGTCCCTGCATCGATGCAACCAATGCTTCTGCTGGCACAGTGAGAAATTTCTCTTCAAAGCTACCACTGAGCGCGACCGGCCATTCGGATAACGCTGCCACTTCTTCCAGCAAATCTTCGTCAATCAACGCATTTCCGCCCAAATCTTTAGCAACTTGCTCCACTTGTGCGCGGACGGTCGTTTTGCGTTCTTCAAAACTGGCGACTACTTTGCCTTCATTTTTCAGCGCAGATTCATACTGGTCTGGTGCAGCAATCGTCACTTGCTCCGGATGATGGAACCGATGTCCGTAGGAGAAATTGCCCGACTGGATACCATACAAATTCGCAGAAACCGTTTCGTTGCCCAACAGAACGACAACCCAATGCACCGGACGCAAAAACTCTGCATCGGAGGCCCCCCAACGCATCCGCTTCGCAATCGGTAAGCGATCAAGCGCAGTTTGGAGAATGGCAGGCAATAAATCGGCGGTTTTTTCGCCTTTTTTCTCAACCTGATAGGCCATCCAGTTGCCTTTTGGTGTTTCGACCTTTTCCAACTGGTCGACTTCCACGCCACACGATTTGGCAAATCCTTGCAGTGCTTTGGTCGGGTTGCCATCCGCATCAAATGCGGCCTTTTCTGCTGGGCCTTTGCGCAGATTTTTCTGGTCAGCCTGTTGTGTTTCAACCGCCTTAATCCAGACAGCCAAACGGCGCGGCGCGGCGTACAACGCCACCTCGCCAAAATTCAGTTTTGCCTGTTGTAAGCCATCGGAAATTTCCTTGCCCAACGCTTCGCTCAAGCGGCGCAAGGATTTTGGTGGCAATTCTTCGGTGCCGAGTTCAAACAGGAGGTCTTGGGTTGCATTTTTCTGGCTCATGCGCTGGCTCCTCCTTGATTGTCAGATTGTCCTTTCAGCATCGGGAAGCCCAGGTTTTCACGGCGTTCGTAATAACTATTGGCGACCGCACGCGCAAGGCTGCGGATGCGTCCGATAAAACGCGCACGCTCAGTGACAGAAATCGCGTTCCGTGCATCCAGTAAGTTGAAGAGATGTGAAGTTTTCAGCATCATTTCATAGGCTGGTAGTGGCAAATTCGCTTCAATCAGCTCTTTGCTCGCCGTTTCGCAGCTGTCGAACTGGTGGAACAGCTCTTCCACGTTTGCGTGTTCAAAGTTGTAGGTCGACATTTCCACTTCGTTCTGATGGAAAACATCGCCATAAGTGACGCGTCCCAACGGACCATCCGTCCAGACCAAGTCAAAAACACTTTCGACGCCTTGCAAGTACATCGCAATACGTTCTAGACCGTAGGTAATTTCACCTGTCACCGGGCGGCAATCAAGACCACCCACCTGTTGGAAATAGGTAAACTGTGTTACTTCCATGCCATTGAGCCACACTTCCCAGCCCAGCCCCCATGCACCAAGCGTCGGCGATTCCCAGTTGTCTTCGACAAACCGAATGTCGTGGATCAGTGGGTCAATACCGAGCATCCGCAACGAGTCAAGATACATCTCCTGAATTTCCAGCGGTGAGGGTTTGATCACCACCTGAAACTGGTAGTAGTGCTGCAACCGGTTCGGGTTTTCACCATACCGTCCATCCGTTGGACGACGCGAAGGCTGCACATAAGCAGCACTCCACGGCTCCGGGCCAATCGCCCGCAGGAAGGTGGACGGGTGGAATGTCCCTGCGCCCACTTCCATATCATACGGCTGGTTCAACACACATCCCTTTTCTGCCCAGTAGGTTTGCAGGGCAAGAATCAGGTCCTGAAAAGTCAAAAAATCCGAATTACTCATTAGGGAAGCTTCTGTTTTCTAGTTGTACTTGTAATTTTTATATATATGTATATTGATGATGATCAAAAACAAAAAAACCGGAAATGAATAGGCCAACTTTCCGGATATTGCTAAATGCTGTTTGGTTATTAGTTTATCTGGATGCTACGCGTAAATCATTGGCGCTGTTCTGTAGCTGGGTTTGCAAAGATGCGGCTACTTTCAAAAACTGCTTACGCTCATTTGTTGAAAGACGCTGGTTACGAGGCAACTTCACTTTCATTGGATTTAGCTGCTTGCCATACTTGCGGAATTCGTAATGAAGGTGTGGGCCGGAAGAAAGTCCGGTACTGCCGACATAGCCAATGATTTGTCCTTGCGTAACGCGTTTACCAACCCGTAGTCCACGCGCGAAACGAGATAAATGCGCGTACACTGTCATATATTCTCCACTATGATGCCTTAGAAAGATGACGTTACCATATCCACGCTGTCTCTCTTTTTTAGCAACAACCCCATGCGCTGTCGCAATGACAGGTGTGCCGATTCTTGCCGAAAAATCAGTGCCTCGATGCGGACGACGGACTTTTAGGATCGGATGCATTCGACCATGAGAAAAATGGGAGCTAATTCGTGATTTGCCTTGGACTGGGTTGCGTAAAAAACCGCTTTCCATCGAATGCCCTGCTGGTGAATAATATCCAGCCATACCGTTACTCGCATAACGGATTGCTTGTATTGCCTTACCTTGATTAACAATTTCTACGGCCAGAATATTGGATTTTTTTAATGGGGTGTTTGGCTTTTTCTCAAAAATTATCGTGAATCGGTCGCCTTTGCGAATATCCCGATGAAAGTTAATCTGTGTACCGAAGATTTTCTGGATTTCTGCGATCTTGTTGGGTGGAATATTAGCGTGTCGGCCTGATTGTGCCAAAGAGTTAGTAATGATACCTGTGCGGATAATCCAAGGCCGGTTTTTTTGGCTATCCTCTCGAGCTGCTTTTTTCTCAGGTTTTACAGCGTTTTTTGCGATCGTTTTCCGGGCAATTTCCGAAAACGCTTCCGGCTTTTTCTGAGGTTGGTCGTGATGATCTGCGGTTTTTTTATTGATGGTAGTTTGTGCTATTTTCAGCCCAGTCTGTTTTGCAGAATGCAGGATAATGTCCTGATTTGTTTTGGTAGTAGCTTTTGTTTGCTGTACCAGATCCGGTTGTAATTGTGGGGTAGATGCAGCTACAGAAGCGTTAGGCATAGTTTGATTCACGCTTGCCGTGATAGGTGCAGCAGAAGAAACCGCATCAATTTCAACGGCTTGAACTGTGCGCGGTTCTTCTATTCCAGAAAGACACCCTACTAGAAATACAGGCAAAAACATTGCCAAAACTAGCGTAACAAGACGTCCACGAGCAGTAGAACGCACAAAAAAGTTTCGCATAGCCGTCGGCATTGTAATCATTGTCTTTTGAACTATTCTCATAACGTTTAATATAAACAAACTCTTTGAGTCTATCAGGGCAAACGTGCGCGATCAACGCAGTTTTATTGGCGAAATTATGCTTCATTCCAGTATAATGAAGTACTTAACAGCAATATTTCATTAGGAATATCACGAAGAATCTACGAAATATCCCTTTTGTAGAGCGCACGATCTGAAATTCTCCGAATTTATGTCATCTTCACCCCGAATCCGCGAAATCCCCTATAACTACACCTCGTTTTCTGACCGTGAAATCGTCATCCGTTTTCTGGGTGAGGAGGCATGGGAGATTCTGAGTCAACTGCGCGGACAGCGGAAAACTGGGCGTTCTGCGCGGATGATGTTTGAAGCGTTGGGCGATATGTGGGTTATTCGCCGCAACCCCTATATTCAGGATGATCTGATCGGTAATGCGAAACGCCGCCAGTCGTTGGTTCATGCATTGCGTTTTCGGTTACAGCAAGTGCTGGAACGTGCCAACAACAACCAGCTTACACTTGCATTAGTGGAGAGCGCAGAAAATGCAGTCGACCAATTTGAACAGTGGTTGAACCGCCAAGCCCCACTTCGCCAGCGTACCTTCCGCAAACTGGCGCGTGTCACTGCGAAAGACAATATTCATTTTGATGGATTGGCACGCGTCTCTCATGCAACGGATGCATCGGATTGGCGCGTCGAGTTTCCATTTATCGTCATTACGCCCGATACAGAACAGGAAGTACGCGGCATTGTCGAGGCTTGCATTGAGCTAGGTTTGACGATGATCCCGCGTGGTGGCGGCACGGGTTATACCGGTAGTGCAGTGCCGCTGGAAGCGGATACCGCTGTCATCAATCTGGAACGGTTGGAAAAAATTAGCGAGATTGAGCGTATCAATCTGCCCGGTGGCGGCGGTGGGGTAGCGAGTATTCGTGCGGAAGCCGGTGTCGTTACCCAGCGTGTGACCGATGTAGCAGAGTCATCTGGGTTGGCTTTTGCGGTTGATCCTACCTCGCAAAACGCCTCGACCATCGGCGGCAATATCGCGATGAATGCCGGCGGGAAAAAGGCGGTGCGCTGGGGAACGGCGCTTGATAACCTGATTTCTTGGAAGATGGTGACGCCGGATGCAGAGTGGATTCTGATTGAACGGCTCAACCACAATCGCGGCAAACTCCATGATGCGCCCTATGCAGAATTTCGCGTCCAGCCATTGGAGCGAGATGGAAAACAGTTCAAGGGCAAACCCAATGTCCTGAAAATCCCAACCGAGAAAATGCGCCGTCCCGGTCTTGGTAAGGATGTGACCCGAAAATTTCTGGAAGGATTACCCGGAGCGCAAAAAGAGGGTTGTGATGGCTTAATCACTTCTGCACGTTTTATGCTGCATCGCCAATCCAGCGTGTTGCAGACGGTTTGTCTGGAGTTTTTTGGCTCGGATTTGCATCATGCGGTTCCAGCGATTGTCGAGACGATTGACCTACTGAAACAGACGGATGGTGTGGCGTTGATCGGTCTGGAGCATCTCGACGAACGCTATATCAAGGCAGTCAAATACACCACCAAAGCGGCACGCCCAACTTTGCCGCGGATGGTATTGTTGGCTGATATTGGTGGCGAAAACGAAGAGAACGTGTCCGAAGCGGCAAAAGCGGTTGTCGCGATTGCGCAGTCACGGGATGGCGAAGGGTTTATTGCAGAAAGTCCGGAATCACGGCGCAAATTCTGGGCAGAGCGGGCACGTACTGCAGCGATTGCTGCACACACCAATGCGTTCAAAATCAACGAAGATGTGGTGATTCCGCTGGAACGTCTGGCCGATTACGCGGAAGGAATTGAGCGCATCAACATTGAGCAATCGATCCAGAACAAACTGGACGGGATTGATCAATTGCTGGGGTTCCTCTCCAAACAGTTGCGCCAGATTAGCGAGCGTCTGGAAGCGGAAGAGGGCGAGGAATACCACAAAATTGTTGTGGATAAAGAACAGCTTGCAGCCGACCATCTCAAACAGGTGCAAACGCGCTGGTCACTCTTTCTGGAGAAGATGGACGAGCCTGCTTCACGTCACCAGCATCTGCTTGATTTTGATCCGGGCGCAGATACGCTGTTTCAAATCTTGCAACGACGAGAGTTGCGCGTCTCCTGGAAAGAGGAGATTGAAAAACCGTTACGCGAACTCTTTTCCGGGCGAAATCTGGAAGAAATTCGCCATAAAATCAATGAATTTCACAGCAGTGTCAAAGCGCGGCGGTTGTTTGTCGCGACGCACATGCACGCCGGGGATGGCAACGTCCACACCAACATTCCGGTGCACTCCAATGATTACGGAATGTTGCAGGAGGCAGAGCGGGTTGTTGACCGGATCATGGAGTTGGCCTGTTCACTCGGCGGGGTCATTTCCGGTGAGCACGGGATCGGATTGACCAAAATCGGTTATCTGGATGATGCGGAAATTGACGCGTTTGCGCAGTATAAACAAGCGGTTGATCCGAAAGGCCACTTCAATCGCGGCAAATTGATGCGCGATTCCGGTCTGGAAAATGCCTATACGCCATCATTGCAGCTTGTTCAGCAAGAGGCGTTGATTCTGGAGGCGAACGATCTCCGCAACATGAACCAGTCGATCAAGGATTGTCTGCGTTGCGGCAAGTGTAAGCCGGTCTGTACGACACATGTCCCTGCGGCGAATCTGCTCTATTCACCGCGTAACAAAATCTTGGCAACCGGTTTGATGATTGAAGCAGTACTCTACGAAGAACAAACGCGCCGGGGGATTTCATTCCGCCATTTTACCGAGATGAACAATATCGCTGACCATTGCACAATTTGCCACCGATGCGAGGCGAAATGTCCGGTCAATATTGATTTCGGCAAGGTGACGATGCAGATGCGCACCGTACTGAAGAAGCTTGGTAAGCGCAAATCAAGTCCGGCACACTGGATGTCGATGCGGTTTTTGAATGCGACCAATCCGGGGTCAATCCGGCTGATGCGGATGGGGTTGGTGCAGTTTAGTTATCGGATGCAGCGGTTGGCGCATCAATGGACGCGTTCGTTGCTGAAATTTCGCGCCCGTCCGCGTCCGACGGCGACGACTGAACCACCGAAATTGCAGGAACAGTTGGTTCATTTTCTACGCCATCCGATGCCGGGCGAGAAGATCGGCGGCAAAATGCCACGTGCGATTCTGGGCTTGGAAGATCCACGCTATGTGCCGATCTTGCGCAATCCAAAAACGACAACCGATGATTCGGAAGCAGTTTTCTTTTTCCCGGGTTGTGGCGCGGAGCGTTTGTTTGGGCAAGTCGAGCTGGCAGTTTTGAACATGCTCTATGCGCTGGATGTGCAGACGATTTTGCCGCCGGGTTATCTCTGCTGTGGTTACCCGCAACGCGCAGCCGGGCAGGAGAAACAAGGCCATCAAATTTCGATGGGCAACCGGGTACTGTTTCACCGAATTGCCAATACGCTGAATTATCTGGATATTCGCACGGTGCTGGTCTCTTGCGGAACTTGTATGGATCAGTTGATGCAATACGAATTCCAGCAGATTTTCCCCGATTGCAAATTGATGGATATTCACGAATATTTGCGTGCGAAGGGTGTTACGCTCGAAACTGATGATGCTGGTAAGAAAAATAATGCAGGAAATTACCTGTATCACGATCCGTGCCATACGCCAATGAAGGCGACGAATGCAGTCCGAACCGTTTCCACGTTGATGGGGCAGGACGTGTTGCTGTCAGACCGTTGTTGCGGCGAATCAGGAACATTTGCGGTCAGCCGCCCTGATATTGCAACGCAGGTGAAATTTCGCAAAGAACGTGAATTAAAGACAGGTATCCAATCATTGATTGGGAAAGAGCAAGTTGGTTTACGCGACAAGGTGAAAATTCTTACTAGTTGCCCTTCTTGCCAGCAAGGGCTGATGCGTTATGAAGAGTCAACCGGATTAGGTGTTGATTATGTGGTGGTGGAGTTGGCGCGTCGCCTGCATGGTGAAAAGTGGCAGCAGAAATTCCTGAAAAAAATCAAAGCAGACGACGGCATTGAGCAGGTGCTGTTGTAAGGAAAAGATAAAAAAAATGATTATTGTGACAGGCGGAGCCGGATTTATCGGTAGCAATATTGTCAAAGCGTTGAACGAGCGCGGCGAGCGCGACATTTTGGTGGTCGATAACCTGAAAAATGGTCGGAAGATGGTCAATCTTTCCGATCTGGATATTGCTGACTATATGGATCGTCACGATTTCATCGAACGGGTTGAAATGGGTGAAAAATTTGGCGGGAATGTACAGGCGATTTTCCATGAGGGCGCGTGTTCCGCGACAACAGAGTGGGATGGGTTGTTCATCATGGAAAACAACTACGAATATTCCAAATCGTTGCTCCATTGGTGTCTGAGGAACAAGGCGCAGTATTTGTATGCTTCTTCTGCGTCGGTATATGGTAGCGGCGCGGTATTCAAGGAAGATCGGCAGCACGAAAAGCCGATCAATATGTACGCCTATTCCAAATTTCAGTTTGATCAGTATGTACGTCGACTGCAGCCGGAAATTGCAGCGCAGAACAGCCAGGTAGTTGGTTTCCGCTATTTCAATGTTTATGGGCCGCGGGAGCAGCATAAAGGAACGATGTCGAGCACAGCGTTTCACTTTAACAACCAGATTTTGGACAATGGGGTTGCGAAATTGTTTGCAGGTTGTGATGGATATGGAGATGGCGAGCAGCGGCGCGATTTTGTCTACGTTGGGGACGCGGTTGATGTGAACCTTTGGTTTTTGGGTCATCCGGAAAAATCCGGGATTTTCAATTTGGGAACCGGAAAATCACAATCCTTCAACGACATGGCAAATGCAGTGGTTGCATGGCATCAAGCGCAGGGACAGAATGGAAGAATTGAATACATTCCGTTTCCAGATCATTTGAAGGGCGCATACCAGAGTTTCACAGAAGCAGATATGTCTGCGTTACGTAACGTGGGCTATGCGAAAGAATTTCTGGATGTGAATGCAGGGGTTCAGAATTATCTGGACATTTTAAACGCTTGATTTTACATTCTGTCTCTATATTTTCGTGTAACTTCTATATCAATTTTCTTTGGTTTTTTCTCTTTCGTTTTTTCTGAAATGATTTTTTGAGTTCCTACTGATTCACCATGAAAAAAATCCTGATTGTTGGGCCTTCTTGGATTGGAGATATGGTGATGATGCAAAGCCTCTGCATCACTTTGCAACAGCAAGAAAAAGAGAAAAATAGAACTCTAGAAGACCTGCAAATTGATGTCGTTGCGCCGACGTGGTCATTACCCGTTGTTCAGCGGATGCCTGAAGTGACCAATGCGATTGCGTTGGATGTTCCACATGGAAAATTAGGATTACAAGCGTGTCGGCAGTTAGGAAAAAAATTACGTGCAGAAAAATATGATCGTTCGATTGTGATTCCGCGTTCTTGGAAGTCGGCATTGGTTCCATTTTTTGCCAAGATTCCACAACGCACGGGGTATCGCGGTGAAATGCGTTATGGATTATTGAATGATATTCGTGAATTGGACAAAATCCGTCTAAAACAGACCGTGCAACGCTATGTGGCGTTGGCTCCAGATAAAGAAACCATAGAAGAAATTGAAAAAGAGGTAAATGTACCTTTCCTAAAACTACAAATTGATTTGCAAAATAGAGAAAATTTAAAGAAAGAGTATCATCTTGATTATTCAGAAAAGAAGATTATTGCACTATTGCCGGGGGCAGAATATGGTCCAGCAAAACAGTGGCCATTAGAGTATTTTGCAGAAGTGGGTCAGAAATTGTTTGATCAAGGGAATCAGGTCATCATTTTAGGATCAAAAAAAGATTTCCAAGCTGGAGAAAAAATTTTTGAGATTTCACAACGAACACTGATTAATTTGTGTGGAAAGACGCGCATTGAAGATGCGGTTGATTTGCTTTCTGCGTGCGAAAAAGTGATTACCAATGATTCCGGATTGATGCATGTTGCAGCGGCAGTGGGGACGGAGGTGATTGCGATTTATGGTTCTTCTACGCCAGAATATACACCGCCGTTAACGGGGAGAAAAAAGGTATATTATTTGGGTTTGGAATGTAGTCCTTGTTTTGATCGAAAATGCTATTTTAAGCATTTGAAATGTTTAAATAATATTTCTCCTTCTCATGTTATATGAATAGAAAATGGATAAGATAGGCAATACCGCAATCCTTTGTTTTTCTATGGGAAAAGGAGGAATGGAGATTGATTCAGTTCGTTTGGCAGAAAAATTAAGTCCATACGGAAAGTTATATGTCGGATGTAAAAATAAAAGCTACATAAGAGAACGTATTCTAAAAGATAAAAAAATTTCTTCTTTAATTAGCGTAAAGTCGTGTGATTTTCGGTCACACTTTAGTTTTAGATTGATTTTTTTTATAAGAGACCTTGTTTTTACAGAAAATATAAAAAATATAATATTTTTTGGAACTTCAGAAATAAAATCTATTTATTTTGGATTGATTGGTAAAGGTGTGAATGTCATCATTCGACATGGCACAACTATGTCGCATAGCAAGAAAGATTGGTTTCATACATGGATGTATAGCTGTGTTAATTGGCATGTGGTGATTAGCAATCATTTAAAAAGGAATGTGCGCAATATATTTCCTATTTCCTCTAGTTCGAAAATAAAATTAATTTATCCTTCTTTTCAATATTCAGAAAAAACAGAAATTTCTCATGAAAAGACTAACAAGATAATTAAAGTTGTTCATGTTGGTAGAATTGCAAGAGGTAAAGGACAGGATGATGCTATTCAAGCATGTCAGATACTTTATGAAAACAATATTCCATTCAATTTATATTTGATTGGAAATTTTGATGAAGAAGAATATCTTCGAGAATTAAAAAACACTTCTCTTTTAACTAACTATAAAGATAGAATAAAATTTTTAGGTCATGTGGAGAATATTATTAGTAAATTACAAGATTATGATGTATTTTTATATCCAACTTCCGGTGAAGGCTTTGGTAATGTTTTAGCAGAATCATTAGGATGTGGATTAGTTTGCATTGCTTATGATAATACTACAATTCCAGAAATATTTTCCCTTGGTTTTTATGGGCATGCTGTGGAAAATAGAAATGAAATAGAGTTACATAAGACTCTTTATGATGTCTGTTCTAAAATAAAGTATGAAAAAGAAAAGTCTATAGAAAACATTGGTCTAGCAAGAAAATTATTTAGGAAAGAAAGAGAAGTTCAAGAGTATTTAGAGATTTTAGAGTGAATTATCTGTTCGAAAAAAATAGTATGCAGTTTTTAAAAATAATACTGTTTAGTTTGGTGGTTATTTTTCCAGTCGCGATGACAATAGTAAAAGGTATAGGTAGTGGAGCAGTTTTATTAATTGCATTGTTTGGCCTGTTTTTTTCATGGTCAGAATGGAAATATTTAGATTCATGGGAAAAATGGCTGTTATTAGGTTTTTTAGGGATATGTATTGCATCAATCATCAGCTATATTAATGTAGATGATATGCATAATAGTATGAAACGTTTTGAAAGGGTTGCGCGTTTCTTGTTTGTGATTCCAGCATATTTGATGCTACGGAAAGTTGGCGGTCAAATAGGTCGATTTTTTTCTATTGGTATATTACTAGCAGGGCCTATTTTATTTTATCTTTTATGGAGTACAGGAAAGACTGCTGTTGGATCGTATAATTCTATTTTATATGGAGATTACGCAATGGTGATAGGGCTTTCGGCTCTAGCAGTTGCTCTTTTTTCTCAACAAACTTTTTGGTTCCGAGGATTGGCTTTAATTTCCTCACTGTTTGCAATTGCAGCGGCATTTTATTCAGGAACGCGTGGCGCATGGATTGCATTACCCCCAGCAGTTTTATTGATGATTTGGGGTATATTGAAATTTAAAATGTGGAGAAAAAATACAATAATATTGTTATTCACATTTTTTACAACATTGACAATAATGATATTTGCTTTTCCGGATTCTGTAAAAAACCGTTGGGATCAGGCACAAGTTGAATCTTCCAATTATCTGGAAGGAAAAATTGAAGGTTCTGTAGGTCAAAGACTTTTAATGTCCGAAGCAGCAATTGAGATTTGGAAAGATAATCCGTGGATTGGTACTGGCTTAGGTGACTATTATATAGATAAAAAAATACTAGCAGAATATAATATACGTTACGCACAAATATCTAATTATGGAGAAGCGCATAACTTATACATAGAATTCTTAGCAACAACCGGCATATTAGGTTTTCTAAGTATCATGATAGGTGTTTTTGGAATTCCTTTTTTCTATCTTTGGAGAAAAATAAATCAGGATACAGAAGAGCAAGATCATGTTTGGATTATGATAGGTATGATGGCATTGGTCTCTTTTGCAGTATTTGGTTTAAGTCAAAATTGGTTATCACGTTCATCGCCACCGGGAGTTTTTCTACTTTTTTTATTGATTCCAATTGCAACGATGATGTCGAGAAAACGTGAAATACAGTCAAAGTAAATTATCTGTTGTTTTGATTGTAAAAAATGAGGAAGGTTCTATACGATCTTCATTAGAATCTGTGCAATGGGTAGATGAAATTGTTATTTTAGATAATGGTAGTACAGATCGTACATTAGAGATTGCATCGGAATTCACAGATAAAATTTTTCAAAATACGGACTGGAAAGGTTTTGGAATACAGCGTCAACGGGCGCAATCTTACGCTTCAAATGATTGGATTTTAATGATTGACGCAGATGAGCGCGTCACTCCTGAACTTCGTCAATCCATTGAAAAAATTGTTTCAGAAAACAACCAAAATATCGTATATAAAATTGATATTCTTCCTTGGGTATTTGGTTGTTTTATCCGACACAGTGGGTGGTATCCTGCGCCTAAAATACGGTTTTATTCTTGCTATGCCGCGAAATATGGCGATGAACGGGTCCACGAAAAGCTCTATTTCCTGAAAGAAAATATTCAGATCAAGCGATTAAAAGGGGATTTGCTCCACTATACTTATCGGGATTTACAACACTATTTAGAAAAATCTGCAAAATATGCCGCAGAGTGGTCGGAACAGCGGTTCCAAAAAGGGAAAAAAGCATCACTATTACAAGCTATCTCACACGGGAGTTGGTATTTTTTTCGGATGTATATTCTGAAATTAGGTTTTTTGGACGGAAAACAAGGCTTATTATTAGCGTTGCTTTCTGCGCATTCTGTCTTTGCAAAATATGCGGCACTATGGGTGCGTTGGAATGATCGTGATAAGAACGAAAATTCTTAGAAAAAATAACGAATAATTTTTTCAGAAATCTCTTCTAAATTTATATCTTCTTTTTGATCTGGCAAAGAGAAAGAAAGCCGGTTTTCTTTTTGGTTGATTGTTTGCCAGCGTAGTGCTGTTGCAGAGCGGCGTAATGGATAAAATCCAACTGTTTTTTGGTTAAGTGCACCAGCAATATGGAGTGTCCCCGTTGATCCGCTGATAAATAAATCTGCACACGCAATCACTTTTGCAAAATACACAATTCCACTTTTTGATTGAAAAGTAGGAAAATATTCTTCAGCTTCCTGAAGCAGATTTTTTTCTCCAGGACCTCCAGTGAAAATAACTGTTGTTTTTGTACGCGCTGAAATTTTTTCTGCAAGGGAAAAATATTGCTGTAAGGAGAGGTTTTTTGCAGAACCACCACTTCCTGGGTGGATCAAAATTATTTTTTCATTATCTGCTTGGTCTTGCTGCTCTTTATTTGCATAATTTATTGATTTCTTAGATATAATTTCCTGAATTAAAGAATCTCGGATTTGCTTCAGCTCTTGTTCTGGAAAAGAGAGATAAGGTGCTTCTGGTTCTAAAATTTCGTTAGTTTGACTTGTTTTTAAAAATATGCGAATTAGTTCTAGATTGTATTCATATTCCGGTTTTTCAGAACGTGAACGTCGTTGTTTGAGTGTTTGTGGATAAAAAATCTGCGCGATTTTTGTGGCAGGTGCAACTCTTGTTTTTACACCAGAAAGCAGCCCGGTAATGCCGATTTTTGTAGTTGAAAACAGGGTAATGATTACGTCAATTTGATGATGTTTGATTAAATTCGAAAGATAAAAAATATCTTTCCAGTTTTTTCCGCTAGCAGGATCAATCAACACTTCATCAATATGGGGACAGATTTCTGCAATTTCCCGTGTATATTCTGGAACTAGCGCATAAGTTTTCCAATTTGGGCAATTTTTTTTGATCATCGCAAAACTAGGCCACGCTAGCATGAAATCGCCCAGTTTATCATTGCGGATAATCAGTATCCGTTTTTCTGATGAATCACGCATATTGATTTGAGTTTATGCGTAGTCTGCGTAGGATTTTTCCTCTACTAACTCAGAATCAAGTTTTAAGTTGATTTCTTTTTTTACTTCCGCACGTTCATCATTTGTGAAATAGACAGAGCGTGCTAATTCAATAAATTCTTCATCAAATTCTTTTTTTGATTCCTTTAGACGAATTGCATCTTCAATTTCCCACAATTGAATATTGATCTGTTTGAGTTTATGTACTTCTTCTTCAATTTGTTCAATATCCACATTCTTCTTGAATAGTTTTTCCTTGAGCGCAGTCATCTCTTTGTTTACATTTTCCAGTTTGGATCGTTCCTGGAATTGTTCTAGTTTGATCTCAAGAATCGTTATTTTATCCATTAATTCTCCAATGGAAATTGGTGCTGAGATTTTCATAGTTAGAAACCCGGTTTTAATTCGGTTGATTTTTTCTGCTGCTTGAATATTTGTTAAAAAACATCTATTTTTTAGTTTTTTTGAAATAAGGAATCACTGCTTCTAAGACTACTTCCGGCGTAATGGCCGTAATTCCCAATTCTGGATATTCTGTATCCTCCGCATGCAGTACAGTGTATTGTTCTGGTGACGTAAATGGACCACCATCTTCTGGTATAGCACCAGCATATAGTGCGATGATAGGCGTATTGATTGCAGAGGCGATATGCATCGGTCCAGTATTTGCGGTAACTAGTAAGTCCATGCGTTGAATCATTGCTTTGTAATAGTCGAAATCGGGCGGTGGCGTGAAAATATTGATATGGTTTCCAGAGAGATTCTGGATTTCTTCTCCCAACGGGCGTTCATGGGGAAGCAAAGACATCACTATTTTCAAGGGAATATTTTGCTGCTTGGCATATGTGGCGAGTAAAGCTGCTAGCTTTCCAAAATGTTTTGGAGGCCAATGACGCCAAATTCGGTCTTGCCGGTTTCGCCATTTTGCCTTGTTCAGACCACTGAATGAGGGATGCAGGCCAAGTACAAAATCATCGCTTGAAATTCCAGCTTCCATAAGCATCGTTTGTGCTTTGTTTCGCCCTGATTCGGTGACAGGCAGATATTCCCATTTTTGTGGAATGACTGTTTCAACGGAAGCATTCACTAAATTGAGGCAGTGCTGTGAATAGTGTAAATCTGGTGCACGCGCACCTAATTGAAAAACTTGTCCACTGCTTTTTTCGAACATTCTACGGTAGTCAGGATGCATCTCGAAATTGTAGATGCGGTCAAACTGCTCGTGACGAATATTACGAGCTTGTTTGTGTCGGTCTATAAAAGAGAACAGTTTCTTGCGGTCATGTACCCAAATTTGCTTCAAATTTGGATGGAAATTACGTAATACAGGAACACCGTCTGGGCCGGTTAAAACAGTTACTTCTGCGTTAGGAAATACTTCAAAAATCGCTACCAATGCTGGTGTGATCATCACTACATCGCCGAGGCGTCCTACACGGACAACTAGAATCTTCATAGCCAAAAGGTGAAATCTCGTCTGGAAGGTATAGAAAAACTGAAAAAACAAACGGCATAATTATAGGTTGTTCATCGGAGAATCGCTATAATTTAACTAATTTTGACAGGGCAATCG
Source organism: uncultured Piscirickettsiaceae bacterium (assembly GCA_964344325.1). Classification (GTDB taxonomy): domain Bacteria; phylum Pseudomonadota; class Gammaproteobacteria; genus CAYFMX01. The sequence goes on along the minus strand of CAYFMX010000001.1, from coordinate 220,189 downwards.
CTTGAAAAAATATTTCAAATCATAATTAGGTAGTTTGAATTTATTAAATGATAAAAATAGAATTTCCAGTAATTTTCAATCTCATGATTACCAAAAATTATACCTACCGGAAATGTGGCAGCGAAAAGATCGTCAAAAATGGGAAAAATGTTTGTGGGAACCAACAATACCGGTGCAAGGAATGTGGCTCAAGCGGTGTTCTGGAGCCACAAGTGAAGTATGTAGAAGAGCGCAAGGAAGAGATCATCCGCGCCTGTCAGGAACGCTCCAGTATGAGCGGTATCCAGCGGACTTATGGGGTTAGTATTCCCACTTTGTCGAAACGGTTAAAAAAAAGCACAGCGAACTCCCGGAAGTGAAAAAGAGTCTGAAATTTTCCCCATCATTCAAAAACCCGGCGGTTGAAATGGATGAACTTTGGTCATTTGTTGGCAGCAAAAACAACAAGGTGTGGGTCTGGCTGGCTATCTGCCGTGAAACCCGGTAGATCATTTCCTGGGCATTAGGCGATTGCGACGGTGAAACCTGTAAACAGCTATAGGCACGGATGCCGGAGGTTTACCAGAAAGCCATCTGCATTACTGATGGCTGGGATACTTACAAAGAAGCGATCCCTTGGGTCTAGCATCTGACAACTCAAAAAGGCAGTGGAGAAACCAATTTCATTGAACGTTGGAACAACACCCTCCGCCAACGTCTGGCACGTTTTGTTCGCAAGACACTCTCTTTTTCAAAATCGGAATATATGCACGAGGTTTGTTTGCGACTTTTTATACACTGTTATAATCAGGAACTGGAAATTTAAAATCATTTAACAGTTTTAAACTACCGAATTTCCACTACCATTTCCTCCTGCGCTTCTGACAGAGTGGTGTTCAGCTTGTGTGGGTGGTGGCTATAATTTCCGGTGCTGTCACGGCCCTGCCATTTTTGGATTGTGGTGCGGGTCACGTTATACTTTTCCGCCAGTTTCCGTTGGGACAGGTGGGAGGATTGGATTTCAGCACGGATTGCTGAGGTGATCCTGGCTTTTGGATGGATGTTCATCGTTTCTGGCCTTGTTGTAGATCGTTGACAAGCATGTTCCATGCTCCCCCGGGCGCGGAAGAGTGAGTAGCTTTTTTCTGAAATATTATCTTTCGAGACCTGACAGTTACCTCTTTAATCGGCAAAATCCCAGATTTGCACTAATCTCGGGAATTTCCAAACAGCTTCTCAGCGTTTACTGTTTTTCGTCTGTGTTCTCCCATTGACGGCGGTTGAGCGTATAGCCTGAAATTTTCCCAACAAACGGCAATAGTAGCATTTCCGGCAATCGGTTGACCTGTTTGGGATCGCGGTATTTGTGGATGCCAATTGTCATCTTTTCGTGCGTTTCTCTCGGCTGATCCCGATACGTGCCAAAAAGCCGATCCCACCACGGCAGATTGAAGCCAAAATTGCTATTCGTTTCGTCATCTTCCACCGAATGGTGCACACGATGCATATCTGGCGTGATAATAATCCAGCGTAAGATTCGGTCGACTTGGAGCGGCAAACGGATATTGCCGTGGTTGAACATCGCCGTGGCATTAAGCAGCACTTCAAAAATCACTACGGCTACAACTGGTGGGCCGAGCAGCAAAATCGTGGCGAATTTGATCAACATCGAAAGGATGATTTCCAGTGTATGGAAACGCACGCCGGTAGTGACATCAAAATCAAGATCGGCGTGGTGCACACGGTGCAAACGCCATAGCAACGGAATCGCATGCACCATCACATGTTGTAGCCAGATCACAAAATCCATCGCTACCACAGCAATCAGAATTGCGAGCGGAAATAGTGTCTCGTAATAATTGAGCAACCCCCAGCCGTGTTGTTCGGCGAACAGCGCAACGCCTACGGCTGCGACAGGAAATAGCAAACGCAGAATCAAGCTGTTGAAAACAACCAGTCCCAGATTGTTCGTCCAGCGGACAGTTTTGGGAACGGTGAGTGTGCGTCGCGGCGCAAAAATTTCCCATACCGCCATCAGGGCGAAAATTCCGAAGAAAAATCCGAGGCGGATCGGCAATTCATTTACCAGAATCCAGTTATGCCAATTCATGTGCTGAAATCCCCCAAATGCACAAATATAGGTCGCTCATTGATTCAATGAATCTATTGAATTGCTTGATGATGGAGAAAGGACGCGGTTATGTCAAAAATCGGCACATTGGTGGGAGCAAGCACAAATAGCTGCAACACCACAATTTTTCTCAGTTTTTGCGCAGTTATGGTGCGGTTGTTATCTGATGTACTGTTTTTCTGCAATCTTGCGCTGCACAAATTTGGTTCTTGAAGATTTTGATTGCATTATATTGGTGCGTGATTCCGCTGTTGCATCCGTATGGATGCAATTGTGTGTTCATGATCTTGTCTAAATCTTGTTTGAAAAGTGCTGAAACACGCAGTTGGACGAACAAAAATTCCGGTTTTGTAAAAAACGGTATGGATGTTGCTTTATTAGCGATTGCGTACTGAAGCAAAAGTTCTACTTCAACCATTGGTTTTGATGATTCCAAACAAATCTGGATTTGTTTGAGTCAATAAATCTCAACTTAATTTCAAGTTGATTTCAAATCAATTTCTATTTAATTCATTGTTTTAACTGTTTATTTGTATCAATTTTGATTTCTAGTCATAAAGGAGAAACCTAGGATGAAAATGGTGACGGCGATTATCAAGCCATTCAAACTGGATGATGTCCGGGAAGCACTCTCGGAGATCGGTGTACAAGGAGTGACCGTAACCGAAGTAAAAGGATTCGGTCGGCAGAAAGGCCACACAGAGTTATACCGTGGTGCGGAGTATGTGGTCGATTTTCTGCCCAAAGTGAAACTGGAAGTGGCGGTTACTTCGGATTTGCTTGACCGTGTGGTGGAAGCCATCCGCAATGCAGCGAATACCGACAAAATCGGCGACGGCAAGATTTTTGTTACCGAGCTGACCGAAGTGATGCGGATCCGTACCGGCGAATCTGGTCCGGATGCGATTTAAGGGAATTTGAGGAGACTTTAGGAGTAAAAGAATGATTCAGACAAGATCAAAATTTGCCCTCCTGACGATGCTGGCGTTATTCCCGGCATTCGCGTTTGCGGAGGAACTGGATTCGGCCAATACTGCGTGGATTTTAACCTCCACTGCATTGGTGCTGTTTATGACATTGCCAGGATTGGCACTGTTTTATGGTGGTTTGGTGCGTTCTAAAAACGTGCTGTCGGTATTGATGCAATGTTTTGCCATTGCAGGAATTGCCTCCGTGCTGTGGCTGGTGATTGGCTACAGCTTGGCGTTTTCGGAAGGTAACGCGTTTATTGGCGGGCTTTCCAACTTTATGTTCGCAGGCGTGCTGGAAGAGACGTTGAGCGGTAATCTGCCAGAGTCGCTGTTTGCACTGTTCCAGATGACCTTTGCAATCATTACCCCAGCTTTGATTGTGGGTGGTTTTGCAGAGCGCACAAAATTTTCTGCAGTGGTACTGTTTTCTGCGATCTGGTTGCTGGCGGTCTACGCACCGATTACCCATTGGGTCTGGGGCGGTGGCTGGTTAGGCGAAATGGGCTTGCTTGATTTCGCAGGCGGTACTGTGGTTCACATTACAGCCGGTGTTGCAGCGTTGGTGGCGGCGATTGTGATTGGCCCACGTAAGGGCTTCCCGAAAACGGCGATGCCTCCACACAATTTGGTGATCACAGTCATTGGTGCTGGGATGCTGTGGGTTGGTTGGTTTGGCTTCAACGGCGGTAGTGCTTTGGCAGCGAATGGCGATGCTGCGATGGCGATGTTGGTGACACATATCTCCGCAGCAGCAGGTGCAATGACCTGGATGTTCATTGAGTGGATGAAGTTCAAGCGTCCAACGGCGTTGGGTACGGTGACCGGTATGGTCGCTGGTTTGGGTACGATTACCCCAGCTTCCGGTTTTGTTGGCCCGGGTGGCGCATTGGTGATCGGTATCGTGGCAGGTATTGTCTGCTTCAGCGCAGTGCAACTGGTTAAGCGTGTCTGGAAGATCGATGATTCACTCGACGTATTCCCGGTGCATGGTGTCGGCGGCATGATTGGTACGTTGATGGCAGGCTTCTTCGCAGCGGGTGGTCTCGGTGTCTTTAGTGGTCAAGGTTTGAATGAAGGGATGACCATCTCCAGCCAGATTGGTGTACAGGCGATTGGTGTGGTCTCTACCTTTGTCTACACAGCAGTGGTGACTTGGGTCATCCTGAAAGTTGTGGACTTGATGGTTGGTCTGCGGGTGACGCAGGAAGAGGAGACTCAGGGTTTGGATATCGTTTCCCATGAGGAACGTGGGTATGATTATCTGTAGCTCTAAGTTGTCTTTTTTCCTGTAACAACAGGTTGTTTTGTTAGTGGTGTGGAATTGCCGGGCGAGAGCGTCCGGCAATTTTTTTGTGTTTTTGGGAAGAGAGTTTGAATTTGACCTCCAAGGCGTTTACTGTTCCCACAGAATAATAGTTTTTTGATTTGAGATAGTTGAAGGAGGTATAGATTGATGAGTAAACAGAAACTTCCGGTCAGTATTACATTGGCTTCCATCACATTTATTAGTGGTTGTGTGGGCGGTCCAGAACAGGTGGTAGAAAAACATTTTAATGAATTCAACCGAAATGTTTTGGAGGTGCAGGAAAAAGCTGAAGGTGTCGTTGCCGCTGTAGCACCGGAATTGTTGGGACAATCCTACGAACCACCTACTTCCAGACTAAAATTTAAAGAGAACAAGAGACAGACTGTCCAAGAAACACAAAAAATAAAGAATCAGGGTCAACCTAAGAAAGTAGTCGTAAGCGGCATTGGGAAAGGCGCAATTAATGCGGCTCTACAAGCGGCAAAAGAGAAAACACAACCGACCTATCGCTACGTTCCCACACAACGTGTAAGCTCCCACTCATTAATGGGTGATAAAAGTGATTTCACGAATTCGCTATCATCAACTCAGTCAGCACAGAAAAATAAATCGAAGAAATCAAAAGCTGCTACTGATTATGCAGTATCAAAAAAACCAGTAAAAAACGCGGCAAAAAAAGCGAAATTGACAACAGATAGAAACACTGTTGTGGTATCAACAATAAAGGCTGAGGATATCCCTCTAAACGTTGCTTCTACAGCTACGGAACCACAGAATACGAAAAGTGCTGTCTTAGAAGCAGCACCCCGTCACTTCTCTGATCCTGGAATCCAGAAAAAGTGGTTGTTGCGTGCAGAAGCATATTTGTATCAAGGTAATCTACAGGAAGCAGCGGATATTCTAAATAGTTTGTACGATTCTGGAGCACCGATTGTAGATCGAAAACGCTATGAAGGGATACGCGCATGGATGAAAAATATACAATCCATGATGAAAGATGCAACGCAGTCCCAGCAAGCTGAACAAGATTTAGAACAAAATTTAGTAGAAGAAAAGGAATTGATTTCAAAAGAAAATATAAGCGGATCGCAGCCGCGTTACCGTGAAGTATTGAAATTACAACCAGACAATACAACTGCATTAGAAGGAATAAGCACACTACGTAAACTAGCGAAGAAAAAACAACAGGTAAGAGAATCCACTCAATTCGCAAAAACAAAAATTGAGGAGAAAGCAGAAAAAGCCGATCCAAAAAATAACTCTGACTGGGTGGTACAACTACATACTTTTTCTGAAGCAGAGAAAGTAAAAGCATATAGATTGCTAACAGAAGCACGCCAAGCAGGGGTTGAGGCGTTTGTGAAAACAAGCACAACAGGTGCCAAGAAATTATATCGAGTGCGGGTCGGCCCGTATCCAACCAAAGAGGCAGCAGAAAGAATGAAGGAGCAGGTTATTCAGAAAATGCCAGAAAAAGGCAAACGAAGCCGAATAACGCAGTAGATTAAAGAATAGATTGAAAATAAAAATATGGTATAGGTGATAGTGAACTATTAACAGCTATACCATTTTTTATAGAAGAAAAAATCAATAACATTTACATATAACTATGTAATTTTCTTATCTCGAAAAAAAAAGCCAGTCAACAATAGACTGGCTTTTTTCATAAATGGTAGCTACGGGTAGACTTGAACTACCAACCTCAGCATTATGAGTGCTGCGCTCTAACCAGTTGAGCTACGTAGCCTTAAAGTGCTGCGCATTGTAATAAAGCAGACTTATGTGTGCAACAATTTTTTTTACAAAAAGGCGGTTAAATTTACACGTTGAAACGGAAATGAACAATATCTCCATCTTTTACAAGGTATTCTTTCCCCTCTAGCCGTAACTTCCCAGCCTCTTTTGCGCCATGCTCGCCATTGCAGGCAACAAAATCATCGTAGGCGGTCACTTCGGCACGAATAAAACCGCGCTCAAAATCGGTGTGGATTTTTCCGGCTGCCTGTGGCGCGGTCGCGCCGACTGGAACTGTCCACGCACGTACTTCCTGCACTCCAGCGGTGAAGTAGGTTTGCAGCCCTAGCAGACGATAACCCGCGCGGATAACACGGTTCAGCCCCGGCTCTTCCAATCCCATCTCCTGCAAGAAATCGACTTTTTCTGTGTCATCAAGATCGGCGAGTTCCGATTCAATCGCCGCACAAACTGGAACCACTTCTGAACCTTCTTTTTCGGCGATTTCGCGTACCTGATCCAGATATGGATTCCCCTCAAAACCATCTTCCGTTACATTGGCAATGTACATCGTTGGTTTGATAGTGAGCAAGTGTAATTCCGTCAGCGTCTCTTCGGTGAATTCATCGCGCTCCATCGCACGTACCGGCGCACCGTTGTCGAGATGCTCGCGCACTTTTTCCAGCGCGGCTTGGCGTGCTAATGCCTCTTTGTTGCCCGATTTGGTGCTTTTCCCGACGCGTATCAATGCTTTTTCCACAGTATCCAAATCAGCCAGTGCCAATTCAGTATTAATAATTTCAATATCTTCTGCCGGGTTGATCGTGCCCGCGACATGGACGATGTTTTCATCCTTAAAGCAGCGCACAACATGTGCAATCGCATCGGTTTCACGGATATTGGCGAGGAATTTATTGCCTAGTCCTTCCCCTTTGGACGCGCCTGCCACGAGGCCTGCAATATCGACAAATTCCATCGTCGCTGGAACGATTTTTTGTGGACTGACGATCTCTGCCAGCTTGTTGATTCGCGCATCGGGCACCTCAACAATGCCAACATTGGGGTCGATGGTACAGAATGGGTAGTTTTCCGCATCAATTCCGGATTGAGTCAACGCGTTGAAGAGCGTTGATTTCCCTACGTTTGGCAACCCGACAATTCCGCATTTAAAGCCCATCTCTTTGTTCCTCTTCTATTTTTTGTCCGTTCCCTGCATAGCGCTGCTATTCAATCCAAAATACTACTCTGTCAGGCTGCGCTTGCCCCCCTTCAAAGGGCATTTCTCTCCCTTGGAGGTGTAACACGAAGTGACGGGGTGGTCTTTGCTATTTCTGGTGCAGTGAATTCATCGCTTTCTGGAATTCACCACGCACAATTTCCGGCAAATGCTTCAAAACTGCATCCAGCGCCACATCAATTTCAATCCGCTTCGCTTTGCTTGGCGAATCCAACACATAATCGGACACCGCGCCAGATTGAGTAGGTCGTCCAATGCCAACGCGTACGCGGTGAAAATCTGCACTCAAATGTGCAGTGATGTCGCGTAAACCGTTGTGTCCCGCATGACCGCCACCTGATTTCAAGCGCACCTGACCCGATGGTAGATCCAATTCATCATGCACAGCCAGAATCGACTGTACCGGAATTTTGTAATAATTGGCCAACGCCGCAACCGCTTGCCCGCTTCGGTTCATAAAAGTGGTTGGCTTCAACAACCAAATCGACTCACCTTCCAACGAGATTTTTGCCACTTCCCCAAAAAATTTAGGCTCCTCCCGAAAAGTAACCGAATACTTTTCAGCAAGAGCCTCAACAAACCAAAACCCGGCATTGTGCCGGGTTTCTGCGTATTTTGATCCGGGATTCCCCAGTCCAACAATTAGCTTAATTTTGCCGCTCATGTTGCTCCCGGATCAAGATTGTCCAAAATAAACAAAAGTACAGCAGAATAAAATTATTCGTTGGATTCTTCCGCAGCTGCTTCGCCTTCACCGCCTTTTTCGCTGCCTGCTTCTTCAGCTTCATCGTCAGCAGAAGCAGAAGAACCGCGTGTTTTCTGGATCGTTACAATTGCTTGATCGTACTCTTCACCACGATCCAGCAAGGCAATACTTACGCCTTCCGGCAGTGTCATTTCAGAAAGCTTGATGGAGTCGCCCAGCTTCATCTCCTGCAAATCAATTTCAATGCTTTCTGGAAGCTGATCTGGCAAGCAGCTGATTTCGACAGCATTCATCAAGTGGTTCACTGCCCCACCTTCCATCTTCACACCATGTGAACTTTCTTCGTTCAGGAAGTGCAGCGGAACCAGCATCTTGATCTTCTTGGACTTGTCGATGCGCAGGAAATCGGCATGTAAAACTACCCGTTTTGCCGGATGGCGATGCAAATCTTTCAGTACCACACTCTCTTTTTTACCATCAATATCCAGTGTCAGCAGATGTGTGTAGAACTCTTCGTGCTCTAGGCTGTGCAGCAAATCGTCGTGGCGCAGAGAAACAGAAGTTGGCGTACTGTCACCACCGCCGCCATACAAGACTGCTGGCACTTGACCTGTCTTCCGTAAACGGCGGGAAGCCGCCTTGCCCAAATCGTTCCGTGCTTTCGCACTCAGTTCAAAACTCATGCTCATCTTCTACTCTCCAAAACCACGGTCTGCACAACCAAACCTTTTCCTAAAACTCAATATCGCCTAAATTAAAACTGTCTAAATCAATTCAAATCAAAAAATCTGCGCTACATCTACTACGCTACACGGCATAGAGCGAACTCACCGATTCGCCGGTGCTCATCCGCAACATCGTCTCGCCCAATAATTCCGCCACGCTCACTTGACGGATTTTGCTGCATGCTTCTGCTGGTTGCTGCAACGGGATCGTGTCTGAAACGACCACTTCGTCTAGCTCGGAACGGGTGATATTTTCCACAGCCAAACCGGATAGCACTGCATGGGTACAATATGCATTCACCCGCGCCGCGCCATGCTCTTTCAACGCCGATGCTGCTTTGCAGAGTGTCCCAGCTGTATCGACCAGATCATCTACCAAAATACAGGAACGGCCTTCCACATCGCCAATAATGTTCATCACTTGTGCTACATTGGCGGTTGGACGGCGTTTGTCGATGATCGCCAATTCAGTATCACCCAACAATTTTGCCATCGCACGTGCACGGACAACACCGCCTACATCCGGTGAAACCACGATCAAATTTGGATATTCATGCCGCTGCACATCACCCATCAGTAATTTGGATGCATAAATATTGTCCACCGGAATGCGGAAAAATCCCTGGATCTGATCCGCATGCAAATCAATGGTTAGCACATGTGCAATCCCGGAGTGACCAATCATGTCTGCTACTAGGCGCGCAGTAATCGGCACACGTTCAGAGCGCGGGCGGCGATCTTGCCGCGCATATCCGAAATAGGGGATCACAGCCGTAATTTTTTTTGCGGAGGAACGACGGAGCGCATCAACCATGATCAGCAACTCCATCAAGTTGTCATTGGTTGGTGCACAGGTGGGTTGGACGATAAACACTTCACGTCCACGCACGTTCTCACCAATCTCGACGCGGATTTCACCATCGCTGAAACGGCGGATTTTTGATTGACCCAATTGCAAATTGAGATAATCAGCGACTTTTTTGGCCAGTTCCGGATTTGCATTTCCGGAGAAGACCATCATTCGCTCTTCCGCACATCGCTTGTCATCCACGATTTTTTCAGTGCCTCCCCGGCTATAACGCAAGTACGACCGGAAACCGGTCGTACAAAAAATGGCTCGGGCGCATGGATTCGAACCACGATTCACAGGATCAAAACCTGTTGTCCTGCCGTTAGACGACGCCCGAATAAACTTTTACTCAGTATCTTTTATCGCTTATTTCTTATGCCCTTTGATGAAGCGGCGAGTGGTTCATTCCTTTGACCACAAACCCATCCCATTGCGAGGGCAACTGTGATTGTTCCTGTTCTGCCTGCGCACGTTCCTGAAACGCCGCAAATAGACAGCCACCGGTTCCAGTCAATTTCGCTTCCCCAAATTGGGAAAGCCATTGCAACGCTGCTCCAATTTCCGGATAGCGTGCCGTAACAACCGGCTCACAGTCATTTCTTCCCCCATCCGAAGGAAAGCTGCGTATTCTCTTCTTTGGGGTATCGCGTGTCAATTCCTCTGCGCCAAAAATTGCGGCAGTAGAGACAGAAATATGTGGATCGATCACCAAATACCACGATTCTGGCAACTCAATCGGAAAAAATTGCTCACCGACCCCTTCGGCCCAGACCGCTTCGCCATGGATAAAAACCGGCACATCTGCGCCCAGTTTTAGTCCGATTTGTGCCAATTGATCGCGGGACAATCCAGTTTTCCAAAGTTGATTAAGCGCAACCAACGTTGTTGCAGCATCGGAACTGCCGCCGCCCAACCCTCCGCCTGCTGGAATCTTTTTTTGCACGGAAATTTCCGCACCTAATGTGCAATTCGTTTCTTTTTGCAGTAATTTTGCGGCACGGACAACCAGATCCGCTTCTGGTTCCACATCGGTTAAACCCGTTGGACGAAGAATTTTTCCATCTTCGCGCACGGAAATTTCCAGTTCGTCGACCAAATCAATGAACTGAAAAACGGTCTGTAATTCATGATAGCCATCTTCGCGGCGACCTGTGATGTGCAGAAATAGATTGAGTTTTGCAGGTGCAGGAAAACGCATCTGGTTATATTCCGTTCATTTCTCTTCTGGTTGTTCGTTTCTCCGTGTCGCTATTGATCTTCCAAGATGAAATCCAGATGCGCACTTCGATCGTGCCTTTCTGGAGTTCCAGCCGTTTTGGCAGATGTACTGGATGCGATTCATCGTAACGCGGAATTTCGACTGTCCAGCCTTGCTGCGTAAGCGACTGAATGCGATTTTTCTTGTCCAGATTATACTGAGATGGTGTGCTCCATGCAGGAACGCCGACCATCCAGGCATGGAACGCATCGACTGGAACCGGTTCGCCCAGCTCTTCTTCCAGACGCTCCGTAATACTGCCAACCCAACGATATTTTTTGCCAGACCAGATCGCTTCTACGCTATCCCCGTGCCGTCGGAGTGATGCACCGCCCGCACCCAACAGGCCAAACAGTCGCAAATGCTCACTTTCCGGTTCTTTTTTCCACAGAAATGTACTCTGCCAAGCTTGTCCGGCAACTTGCACGGAAACCCGTCCGCGGATTTCCCATGTTTTAATTTCGCGCAATAATGCTTGTCGTTCTGCCCAACTGAGAATGGTTTGCTCTGCTTGTTGTGAAGTTGTGACTGGTTTTGGCTGTAGCGAGCATCCGCTGCCCAATAAAACCATGCTTCCGAATAGAAGAATTGCGAATGGATATACGAATCGGCGTATCATGATTTTTCTATCGCTTGTTTTTCAAACGGCGTAGCGTTTCGATCAATACTGGATGTTTCGCATCTAATTCTTTTGCAGTTTTCCAGATTGCTTCCGCGCCAGCCTTGTTGCCTTGCATCCAGCGTACTTCACCGAAATGGGCTGCAATTTCGACATCTTCCTGTTGGCTGGCCTCCCATGCGCGTTGTAGGTAATCCAATGCCTCATCCAGTTTTCCGGTTTTGTAGAGCAGCCAACCCATACTATCGAGTGTGTAATAATCATCCGGACGCAACGCTAATGCTTTCTCCAGATATTTTTTCGCTTCCACGTAGCGGGTTGTACGCAGCACCAGTGTGTAACCGAGCGCATTCCACGCATGGTAGTGCTTCGGATTTTTCTTCAGGATCGCATGGAGATCGCGTTCCAGCGTTGCTAGATCACCCACCTGGTCCGAAGCCATCGCTCGTGCATAGAGCAACTCTTCATCTTCCGGAAATTCAGCCAATGCTTGGTTGTAGATTTGCACCGCTTCAGCGTACTGCTTCCCTTTTTCCAAAAATGTGGCTTCTAGCAGAAGACGTTGATATTGTTGTTTTTTAGTGTCTGGGGATAGTCCGTGCAAGATGGAAAGTGCTTTTGGAATATCCCGTTCTGATTCCAGCGAAGCAACCCGTAGCCGTGCCTGAAAATAAAATTTACCCTTCCCAATAGCAGAGTAGTATTTGATCGCTATGTCTATCTTATCTTGAAGCTCAGCCAATTCGCCCAATACATAGCGGATACTATCTGGCTTGTCATCTTTCTCCAGTATTTGTATTAACATTGCTTCTGCTCGCGCATACTGTCCCTGTTCAATATAGAGTGCACTTAACAGATGGAGTAATTCTGTCTTGTTATGATCAGGGCGGAGTCGTAACGCTGTCTCAAATTGCTGAATCGCTTCAGGAAGCTTTCTGCTCTTGAAGAGAAATCTCCCATAATGCATATAAATATCAGCTTCTTTAGGGAATTGCTTAACCTGATCCTTCAAAAATGCTAATGCTTCTACATCGCGTCCTAGTTTTTGTAGTAATTTCACGCGTAAAGCAACGGCTTTCTCCCAGCCGGGTCGCAAACGCAATGTTTGTCCAACTATTGTCAGAGCCAATTCCAGTTGATTTGTTTTTGATACGAGCCATGCCTGTCCGAACTTGGCTTCCGGCATTTTCGGAAAACGATCAACCAATGTCTGCATGATCTGTTGTGCAACTTTATGATCCGCTGTAGAACGTAACTGTTCGGCTATTTCTACGAAAAGATCAACACGAGATTTGAGCTTTGGTTTTTGCTTTTTCTTTGCTTGTTTTTCCTCGGAAGCTCCCGTTTTTTCGACCATCTCTGCAAACTGTATTACTGCTGCATCAATCTGGTTGTTTCGGATCAACAATGTGGCCAACATGATATGTGTATCGTGGTTATGTGGCTCCAGGGAAATCCAGTATTTAAATGCCTTAATTGCTTTCTGTGGATCTGGATGGTGGATCGCAAGCTGTGCATGGCGCTCTGCTACAAATTTCAGATCCGTTTGGATGGATGCACGATGGTAATAGTTATATGCAGTTTGATAATCGCCTAGATGGCTGGCCATCTCCCCAGCCAATACGTTGAAGAAAAGAGAATCATCTGGTTCATGTGCCAATGGTTGCGCCTGCATGGATGTTCCTGGAACGCTGGAACATCCAGCTACCAACAAAAACAATGCAACAAAACTATTATGGAGTTTTAACTTTGGGAGCATAAGTTACTTCGCATAAATTTTTATACAAGGAGTCGAAAAAGTCACAGTATAGCAGTACATAATCGCAAAATATCCTCTGTAGAATAAGTGGTAGTTGTCAGGTCTCGCGTGTTTATGAACCTTATATCGCTGATCCGTCCGTTGAGCCGCTCTACATATACCGTTGGTCTGCGGGTGTTTCGGTTCGATCAGGAAGTGCTGGAGTACCTCCGAACAACGGGTCAGGATTGGCAAGCGCGTATGAACCATGTGTTGCGGAAGTATATGACTTCATATCCAGTTTGAATGTTTCCGCTATAATCCGCCGATGAATTATCTGGAAACATTTGATGTCATTATTGTCGGCGGCGGTCATGCGGGCACAGAAGCTGCTCTCGCAGCTGCGCGAATCGGCGCAAAAACGCTATTGCTGACGCACAATCTCGAAACCTTGGGGCAGATGAGTTGCAATCCGGCGATTGGCGGGATTGGCAAGGGGCATCTGGTTAAAGAAGTCGATGCGCTGGGTGGTGTGATGGCATGGGCAGCAGATCGTGCGGGCATCCAGTTCCGCATCCTCAACCGTAGTAAAGGGGCGGCTGTGCGGGCGACCCGCGCACAGGCTGACCGGCAGCTTTATCGGCAAGCGATTCGTCACAAGTTGGAAAACCAGCCGAATCTCACATTGTTTCAGCAAGCGGTGGATGACCTGATTGTGGAAAACGGGCAGGTTGCGGGTGTAGTGACGCAATCCGGTATCCATTTTTCCGCACGCGCTGTGGTGTTGACGGCAGGAACATTTCTCAATGGCGTGATTCATGTCGGATTATCCAATATGTCGGGCGGACGGATAGGTGATCCGCCTTCCATTCGGCTGGCAGAACGGCTGCGTGAATTACCGTTTCGCGTCGAACGGTTAAAAACCGGCACGCCGCCGCGCATCGACGGCAAGACGATTGATTACAGCCAACTTTCTGAGCAGAAGGGCGATGAACCACTGCCAGTTTTCTCGTTTTTGGGTAAGCGCGAAGATCATCCTGAACAGTGCTCGTGCTGGATCACCTATACGAATGAAAAAACACATGATGTGATTCGGGAAGGGCTGGATCGTTCACCGATGTACAGCGGCGTGATTGAGGGTGTAGGACCGCGCTATTGTCCATCAGTGGAGGACAAAATTGTGCGTTTTGCGGAGCGTGATTCACATCAAATCTTTGTCGAGCCAGAAGGATTGGATACCCACGAAATTTACCCCAATGGCATCTCTACCAGTCTGCCGTTTGATGTGCAGCTCCAGTTTGTGCGCTCAATCCAAGGATTTGAAAACGCGCACATCACCCGTCCCGGTTACGCGATTGAATATGACTTTTTCGATCCGCGTGATTTGCGCCCGTCGTTGGAGACAAAAGCGATTTCTGGCCTCTTTTTTGCTGGGCAAATCAACGGTACGACGGGTTATGAAGAGGCGGCGGCGCAAGGATTGGTTGCTGGTTGCAATGCAGCGCGGCAGGTGCAGGAAAAAGAGCCATGGCATCCGCGTCGGGATGAAAGCTATATTGGCGTGATGGTGGATGATCTGATTACACGTGGAACCAATGAGCCTTATCGGATGTTCACTAGCCGCGCCGAGTACCGGCTTTTGTTGCGTGAAGATAATGCTGATTTGCGTTTGACGGAAAAAGGGCGCGAATTGGATTTAGTGGATGATGGGCGTTGGCAAGCCTTCAGCGAAAAGCGCGAAGCGATTGCGCGTGAGCAAGAGCGATTGCGGTCTACATGGATTCAACCGGGAAAAATTGCCGATGCGGAGTTGGAACGGGTGTTGGGCGAGCCTATTTCACGCGAACACTCGCTAATGGATTTGCTTTCGCGTCCACAAGTGGTTTATGCAGAATTGATGGGTTTGCCGGGAATGGCTTCTCCCGAGACGCACGAATTGGCGTTAGAACAGGTGGAAATTCAGGCGAAATACGCCGGATATATTGAGCGCCAGAAAGTCGAAATTGAGAAAAACCGCCGCGATGAAGAGAGTAGGCTACCGGAAAAACTTGATTATGGGCAGGTCGATGGCTTGTCAACGGAAGTGCGGGAGAAATTGCAGGCGCAACAACCGGCAACCTTGGGGCAGGCAGGGCGGATTCCGGGCGTGACACCGGCAGCGATTTCGTTGTTGCGGATTTATTTGAAAAAACGGTCAATGCAAAAATCGTAGAGAATTTCGTTGTTATGGGGAATTTAACAGTCACAGAAATTTGTCGTCGTTCAACGGAGATGGCAGTTGCATTGTCTGAAACGCAGGGCGAGCAAATCTTGCACTATCTGGCGTTGTTAGAGAAATGGAATCGCACCATCAATCTAACCGCAATCAAAGGGCAAGAGCAGCAATTTATTCACCATATTTTAGATAGTTTTACAGTCTTGCCGTTTTTGCAGTCAGGATGGTTGCTGGATGTCGGCAGCGGTGCAGGATTGCCGGGGATCCCAGTTGCAATTGCGCAGTCGGATTTACAAGTCGTAATGCTCGACAGCAATGGCAAAAAGTGTAAATTTATCCAGCAGGTGATTGTTGAATTGGGTTTGCGCAACGCAACTGTTGTACACTCACGCATCGAAAATTTTCAGGATGTGAAACTATTCCAGCAAATTACTTCCCGGGCGTTTACTTCGTTGCCGCAATTTTTAGCGCAGGTGGGATTGTTTTTGTTGCCAGAAGGACAAATTCTTGCAATGAAAGGGAAATGGCCGGAGCCAGAAGCAAATCTTCAATTGGATAAAAATGGTTGCGTGTCGGGTACAGAATTCAAAATTGAACGGGTAGAGTCGGTTTCAGTTCCAGATTTGAACGCGGAACGGCATATGGTGGTTTGTCAGCGAACAAGTTAGAGAGATTTAAAGACGGTGGGAAAAATTTACGCAATCGCGAACCAGAAGGGTGGAGTCGGCAAAACGACGACTTCCGTCAATCTTGCGGCTGCGCTCGCCTATTTTGAGAAAAAGGTTCTGCTGATTGATCTTGACCCGCAAGGCAATGCAACTACGGGCAGCGGTGTAGACAAAGATGAAATTGCGCATGGTGGGGTCGATGTGTTGTTGCGTGAAGCGACAATCGAAGAAGCGATTCAGCAAACTGAAGAGGCAGGCTACGATTTGTTGGCAGCGAATGGCGACCTGACAGCAGCGGAAGTCGATTTGCTGTTGGAGCAAGATCGCTTTCACCGTTTGCAGGAGGTGCTGGAGCCACTTACTGGAAATTACGACTATATTTTTATTGATTGTCCGCCCTCGCTGAATGTGTTGACGTTGAATGCACTGGTGGCGGCAGAAGCAGTGATTGTGCCATTGCAGTGCGAGTATTATGCGTTGGAAGGATTGACTGCGCTGATGCAGACGATTGAGCGGGTCAGCGAGACGGAAAATCAGAAACTGCATCTGCAAGGCATTGTGCGCACGATGTATGACGGACGGAACCGTTTGGCGGTGGAAGTTTCCGAGCAACTCATTTCCCATTTTGGCAAACAAGTATATGAAACGGTGATTCCGCGCAATGTGAAACTGGCAGAAGCGCCAAGTTTCGGGCGTTCCGTGATTTACCATGCACCCACATCACGCGGCGCATACGCCTATATGGATTTGGCAGCGGAGGTACTGGAGCGCAATGAATCACAAAATCAGACACAGGCAGAGGCGGCGTAGCGATGTCAGGTCGGAAAGGCGGATTAGGGCGCGGACTGGATTCTTTGTTGGGTGTGGCTAGCCAAAAGAAGCAAGTTGGTAATTCAGCAGATAATCTTGTGAGTGATCATGAGGCGGTAAATCGTTCGGATGCGCAGAACGCGCAGCAGCATTCGGAAAAATACCCGGATACCTTGCCGATTGAGCAGCTACAACGCGGGCAATATCAGCCGCGCCGGGAGATTAAGCAGGAAACGCTGGAAGAGCTGGCGGAATCAATTCGTGCACAGGGCATTATCCAACCGATTGTGGTGCGTCCAATCTCGGATAGCCAATACGAAATTATCGCCGGGGAACGACGCTGGCGTGCGGCGCAACTGGCGCAGTTGCAACAAGTTCCTGTCATTGTGCGCGAAGTCTCTGATCGCGATGCAATGGCGTTTGCGCTGATTGAAAATATCCAGCGCGAAGATTTGAATCCGATTGATGAAGCATTGGCGTTGCAGCGGTTGGTGCAGGAATTTGGTTTGACCCAGCAAGCAGCGGCGGAGGCGGTTGGGCGTTCGCGGGTGGCAGTGACCAATTTGTTGCGCTTGCTCAATTTGCACGAAAAAGTGCGTGCGATGGTCGAGCAAGGTCAGCTGGAGATGGGGCATGCGCGGACGTTGCTGGCGTTAGAAGGTGGGCAGCAACTGGAAGCGGCGGAACAAGTTGTGCACAGTGGGCTTTCTGTGCGGGAGACCGAAAAACTGGTCCAACGATTGCTCAATCCGGTGCAGGAAAAACCGGCGCGAATAGTCGATCCAGATGTAGAAGCGCTGCAAAACCGGCTTTCAGAACAATTGGGCGCGGCGGTAACGATTCGTCAAGGCGCGAAAGGGAAAGGGAAAATTACAATTCAATACAATTCGTTAGATGAACTGGACGGGATTTTGGCGCATGTCCAGTAAGGGATGTGTTCAAAAATCGGTCAAGATTTCCCTTGTTTTGTAGGGGGCTTCTCTTTAGAATGCGTTCCGCTAATTGGATAGAAGCAGTGCGATGAAAAACAGGCAAGGCAATTATTTGTTGCTGGGGGTAGGGACGATTTTGACCTCCATGGTTGTTGCCGGTTTTCTGCTGGGATATTTGGCAGATTCCTGGTTAGGAACAATGCCGCTTCTGACGTTTTCTTTCGGTGTGCTGGGGTTTGTCGGCGGAATGCTGAAGGTGTACCGATATATGTCCAATCCACGAATGTGGTCGTAGATCGTAACTGAGTAGTAGAGTTTTGGATAACATTCGGGAAAAAGCTGGGCGGGTTTTAAAATTTCAGCTTGGGATTGGGTTGTTGTTAGGTTTTGGGTTGATGCCTTTTTTGGGGTTTGCGGTCAGCCAGAGCGCGTTGTATGGCGCGGCGATTGCAGTAGTGAACACGCTGGTTTTGATATGGGGTGTGAATAGAGCATCGGCTGTTGCAGAGGAATCTGCGCAAACCAGTATGGCGATTCTTTATATCGTCGCCGCAGTACGGTTTGTGATGGTGGGTTTGTTGTTTGTGGTTGGTTTAGCGGTTTTAGGATTGGTTGCGCCTTATGTGGTATTAGGGTTTGTAGCAGCCTATCTTGGGTATCTGTTTGGTAAGGATGGGCGAAAATATTCGCGTCGTTTTTGAACAGGATTCGGCAATAGGATCAAGAAGAGTGAGGGGTGAGTCTTGAGTAGTTCTTCAGAAAGTGGTGGCGGTACTGTTGAATATATCCAGCACCATCTGACTAACCTCCATGTCGGTGAAGGGTTCTGGACGTTTAATATTGATACCATCGTGATCAGCGTATTGCTGGGTATGTTGATGCTGTTTATGGCGCACCGTGTGGTTTCCCGGATGGAAACGGGAACACCGGGGAAATTCCAGAATTTCTTCGAAATTATTCTAGAGTTTGTTGATAAATCCGTTCGCGATACATTCCCAGGGCACAATCCAATCATCGCGCCATTGGCTTTGACTATTTTTCTTTGGGTCTGGCTGATGAACTTTATGGATTTGATTCCGGTTGATTTGCTGCCTGTGATGGCAAGTTGGGTCGGTATTAATTATCTGAAAGTGGTTCCGACAACAGATCTGAATGTGCCGTTGGCAATGGCTTTGACGGTGTTTGGCTTGGTTCTCTATTACAATATTAAAGTCAAAGGGTTGGTGGGATATCTGAAGATGTTCCTCTTCCATCCGTTTGGTAAGTTTTTCGTACCTTTCAATATCATCATGACGTTGATTGAAGAATTGGCAAAACCATTAAGTCTTGGGTTGCGTCTGTTCGGAAATATGTTTGCAGGGGAGTTGGTCTTCCTGTTGATTGCACTGATTGGCGGTACAATGGTTACAGGTACGCTAATGGGCTTTTTGGTATGGGCTCCATTGCAGACAGTATTGGATTTGGCTTGGTTGATTTTCCATATTCTTGTGATTACATTACAAGCCTTCATTTTCATGGTGTTGACAATTGTTTATCTGGGAATGGCGCATGCTGAAGCAGATGATCATTGAGTTTAAGTCTAGAATTTGAATTCCAGTCGGATTTATTTGCTACGAATTTAAATTTTTTGAAATTTTTTTAATCTATCCATATCTAATAGAACCAGTAGGAGACCAAAACAATGACAGCAGATATGATTGCACAGATTTATGCATATACAGCGGTAGGTGTAGGCGTGATTCTCGCAGCAGCAGGCCTCGGCTCTGCAATTGGATGGGGTTTGATTTGTGCGAAAACTCTGGAAGGGATCGCACGTCAGCCTGAAATGCGTCCAGCTTTGATGACTAATATGTTTATTTTCGCAGGTTTGATGGAATCTTTCCCATTCATCATTTTGGCATTTGCGATGTGGTTCCTCTTTGCGAACCCATTTGTCGGTGCATTGCAAGCTGCACTCGGTGCACTATAAAGCAGGTTGTAGGTAGTAAGCGAAGAAAAGAAATGATTTTGGCTTTAGGTTAGGGAGTTTAATGTGAATATCACAGCGACGCTCTTAATTCAGGTTCTTGCTTTTGTGATCCTGATTTGGCTGGTAAATAGAAAACTGTGGGGGCCACTCTCTTCAATGATGGAAGCCCGTCAGAAGAGAATTGAAGAAGGTCTGGCTGCTTCTGATGAAGGCAAGAAAGCGTTAGAGCGTGCCGATCAGAAAGTGGAAGAAGTGATCAAAGAGGCAAAAGAGCAAGCGGCTGTGGTATTGCATCAGGCTCAACAACGTGCGAGTGATGTTGTCGAAGAGTCGAAGCAGAAAGCAGCAGATGAAGCGGCACGGATTCTTGATTCTGCAAAAGCGGAAGTGGAGCAGGAAATGAGTCGTGCGAAAGAAGAGCTGCGGAAGAGTGTTTCCGGCTTGGTGGTCTCCGGTGTAGAGCAAATCCTGAAACGTGAAGTGAAAGAAGCGGATCATCAGGAAGTTTTGTCCGGATTGAGCGCGAAGCTGTAATTCCAGATCAAGTTTCAGTGATAGAAAAATAGGCAATTTGAGGCTATGGAAGAAAGGATCACAATCGCTAGGCCATACGCAGAAGCTGCCCATCAGCAAGCGCAGGTGGAGCAGGATTCAAAAGCGTGGTCAGAAGCTTTGAAGTTGCTGAGTGAGTTAATGGATGTGGAAGAGATGAAATTGATCGTCCAGCATCCAAAAGTGAGTCCTGATCAAGTTGTCGATTTGATCTTGGATATGGGAAAGGAATTGTTTACAGAAACACGTGCCAATTTTGTGCGCATCCTTTCTGAGAATAAGCGGTTAGCCTACGCTTCCGAAATTTCCGGTTTGTTTGAATCGTTCAGTTCGGAAGATGAAGGTAAATTGGATATGGAAATTATTTCTGCGTATCCGCTAGATAAAAAAGCGGAAGAAAGTATTGCAGATGCAATCAAGCAGAAGTTGGAAAAGAAAATAAGTTTGAAAAGTACGGTTGATGAGTCCCTGATTGGGGGGGCTGTTATTCGCGCTGGGGATTGGGTGATTGATTCTTCGATGCGTGGTAGGTTAGACCAGCTTTCAAATACGTTAAGAATTTAACGTTAAGAAATTAAATTACGCCAGTCGATTATTGTTTTAAGGAGCGATCTCAATGCAACTTAGTCCTTCTGAAATCAGCGAACTGATCCGGAAGAGAATCGAAAATTTTGAGCCTCTTACCGAGTCCCGTACCGAAGGTACCGTGGTCAGTCTTGCTGACGGTGTTGTACGTATTCATGGTTTAAGTGATGTCATGCAGGGGGAGATGATTCAGTTCCCGAACAATACGTATGGCATGGCGTTGAACTTGGAACGTGACTCAGTCGGTGCAGTTGTTTTGGGTTCCTACGGTCATATTAAGGAAGGCGACACAGTTCAATGTACGGGTCGTATTCTTGAAGTACCGGTTGGTGAAGGATTGCTGGGACGTGTTGTCGATTCACTGGGTAATCCAATTGACGGAAAGGGCGCGGTAGAAGCGGCTCAAACTTCACCGATTGAAAAGATTGCGCCAGGCGTAATTGCACGTAAATCAGTAGATCAGCCAGTGCAGACTGGTTTGAAATCGATTGACTCCATGGTGCCAATTGGTCGTGGTCAGCGTGAGTTGATTATTGGTGACCGCCAGACTGGTAAAACGGCAGTAGCAATTGATGCGATTATCAACCAGAAAGGTACAGGTATTAAATGTATCTACGTAGCGGTTGGTCAGAAAGCTTCTTCGATTGCAGACGTGGTACGTCGTTTGGAAGAGCACGATGCAATGGAGCACACGATTATTGTCGCGGCTTCTGCTTCTGACTCTGCAGCAATGCAATATATTGCACCGTACTCCGGTTGTACGATGGGCGAATATTTCCGCGATAAAGGCGAAGATGCACTGATCATTTATGATGATTTGACCAAACAGGCATGGGCATATCGTCAGGTTTCCTTGTTGTTGCGTCGTCCGCCAGGTCGTGAAGCCTATCCAGGTGACGTTTTCTATCTGCACTCCCGTTTGTTGGAACGTGCAGCACGGATTAATGAGGAAGAGGTTGAGAAATTGACCAATGGTGCAGTAAAAGGGCAGACTGGTTCCTTGACTGCATTGCCAATCATTGAGACGCAAGCAGGTGACGTATCTGCATTCGTACCAACCAACGTAATTTCCATTACGGATGGTCAGATCTTCTTGGAAACAGATCTGTTTAACTCCGGTATCCGTCCAGCGATTAACGCAGGTCTTTCGGTATCCCGTGTAGGTGGCGCGGCACAGACCAAGATCATTAAAAAGTTGGGTGGTGGTATTCGCCTTGACTTGGCGCAGTATCGTGAATTGGCGGCATTTGCGCAGTTTGCTTCTGATTTGGACGAAGCGACCCGTAACCAGATTGAGCGTGGTCAGCGTGTAACAGAATTGATGAAACAACCGCAGTTCTCGCCGATGACTGTTGCGGAGATGGCAACATCCTTGTTTGCTGCAAACCAGGGCTATCTGGACGATATTGAAGTGGGTCAAGTTGTTGAGTTTGAAAGTGCGTTGCAAGCATACATGAAGAGTTCGCAAGCTCCATTGTTGGAGAAAATCAATAGTACTGCGGACTATAACGAAGAGATTGAAAGCGGTTTGCGTGTTGCACTTGAAGATTTCAAGGCAAATCACACGTGGTAATTTGCGGGTAAGTAGGATAGGTCGTAAAACTTAAATACGGACTCAGATAGGGAAGAAAACTGCTCATGGCTGTTGGGAAGGAAATCCGCGAAAAAATCAGAAGCGTTAAAAGTACGCAGAAAATTACCCGTGCGATGGAAATGGTTGCAGCGAGTAAAATGCGGAAATCGCAGCAGAGAATGGAAGCTTCTCGTCCTTATAGCGAGAAGATCGTTTCCGTTGTTTCCCAACTGGCAACAGCGCATCCAGAATACAAGCATCCTTATTTGCTTGAGCGGGATGTGAAGAATGTTGGCTTTATTGTGGTCTCGTCTGATCGTGGTTTGTGTGGCGGCTTGAATGTCAATTTGTTCAGGAAGTTGATGGAGACCGTCATCTCCTATAATGAACAAAATATCGGTATTCGCTTCGCAGCAATTGGCTCAAAAGCGATTGGCTTTTTGGGTAAATTCGGCGATCAAATGGTTGCGGAGACATCGCAGTTAGGAGATCAACCCGAAATTTCTGCATTGATTGGTGATGTCACCGTAATGCTGGATGCGTATGAGAAAGGCGAAATTGATCGCCTGTACATTGTTTATAACAAGTTTGTAAACACGATGACACAGCATCCGCAGGTTCATCAGATTTTGCCAGTGTTGGGCGAAGATATTGAGAGCAAAGAAGAACTGCCGCATTGGGATTATATTTATGAACCAGAGGCACGTCCGGTTCTGGATACACTGCTGAAACGCTATATTGAGTTTATGGTTTATCAGGGTGTGGTTGAGAATATTGCATGTGAACAGTCTGCGCGGATGGTTGCGATGAAGAGCGCATCCGATAATGCAGGGAATTTGATTGATGATCTGCAACTGGTTTACAACAAAGCCCGTCAGGCTGCGATTACATCCGAGCTTGCCGATATTGTGGGCGGTGCGGCGGCTGTTTAGTGGTATAGCAACTGTTTAATAGTTTCAGAATTTTCAGAATTATCATCTTGAATTAAAGATTAAAGAGGATTAAGAAATGTCAGGATCAATTGTTCAAATCATCGGTGCGGTTGTGGATGTGGAGTTTCCGCAGGAATCCATGCCGAAGATCTTTGATGCTCTGACAGTCGATGAAGCAGGACTGGTGCTTGAAGTACAGCAGCAGTTGGGTGATGGCATTGTTCGCTCTATTGCAATGGGGACAACCGATGGACTGAAGCGAGGTCTTGCAGTGACAGGAACAGGTGCGCCAATCAATGTTCCAGTTGGTACAAAGACATTGGGTCGGATCATGAATGTTTTGGGTGACCCCATTGATGAAAAAGGTCCGATTGGTGAAGAGATGAGTATGCCGATCCATCGGAAAGCGCCAGCGTTTGATGAGCTTTCTGCATCAACAGATATTCTTGAGACAGGGATTAAGGTTATTGACCTTGTTTGCCCATTCGCGAAAGGCGGTAAAGTTGGTCTATTTGGTGGTGCGGGTGTAGGTAAGACCGTAAACATGATGGAGTTGATCCGTAACATTGCGATTGAGCATAGCGGTTACTCCGTATTTGCAGGTGTTGGTGAGCGTACTCGTGAGGGTAACGACTTCTACCATGAAATGACAGAAGGCGGTGTTCTGGATAAGGTATCGCTGGTGTATGGTCAGATGAATGAGCCACCGGGTAACCGTCTCCGCGTTGCATTGACTGGCTTGACCATGGCGGAAGCATTCCGTGATGAAGGCCGTGATGTACTGCTCTTTATTGACAACATTTATCGTTATACCTTGGCCGGTACAGAGGTCTCTGCACTGTTGGGTCGTATGCCATCTGCGGTAGGTTATCAGCCAACTTTGGCAGAAGAGATGGGTGCATTGCAGGAACGTATTACTTCTACGAAGACTGGTTCCATTACTTCGATTCAGGCAGTTTACGTACCAGCGGATGATTTGACTGATCCATCTCCTGCAACCACGTTTGCGCATTTGGACGCAACAGTTGTACTTTCTCGTCAGGTTGCAGAGTTGGGTATTTACCCGGCAGTAGATCCTCTGGACTCCACCAGCCGTCAGCTTGATCCGCATGTTGTTGGTGAAGAGCACTACACGGTAGCGCGTGCTGTACAGACAACGTTGCAGCGTTATAAAGAGTTGAAAGATATTATTGCGATTTTGGGTATGGATGAGTTGTCTGAAGAGGACAAACTGATTGTAAGCCGTGCGCGTAAGATTCAGCGTTTCCTTTCCCAGCCATTCTTCGTTGCAGAAGTATTCACCGGTACACCAGGTAAATATGTTTCCTTGCGGGATACAATTTCCGGCTTTAAGGCGATTGTAGAAGGCGAGTATGACCATATTCCGGAACAGGCATTCTATATGGTCGGGACGATTGATGAAGTGGTCGAGAAAGCGAAAACCATTTAATTCAAATAGTCAAAGACCGAACGGGAAACCATAATGGGATCAACTGTACAAGTCGATATTGTCAGCGCAGAAGAGCAGATCTACTCAAATGAAGTAGAGATGGTTTTTGCGCCAGCAGAGATGGGCGAAGTTGGTATCCTGCCCAAGCATACGCCATTGCTGACTCGGTTATTGCCGGGGGAAGTGCGTGTCAAAGAGCCAGAAGAAATTGAAGTTTCCTATTTTGTTTCGGGTGGCTTGCTGGAAGTTCAGCCAGATCGGGTAACCGTTTTGGCTGATACAGTGGTACGTGCGGAAGATTTGGATCATGCGCGTGCAGAAGAGGCGAAAAAGCGTGCAGAGCAGGAAATCCAGAATCGGAAATCCGAGATTTCTTACGCAGAAGCACAGATTGAATTGGCACGTGCGGTGGCAGAATTGCAGGTGATCGACCGGATTCGACAGAAAAAGAAATAGAAATCATTGAGAGAAGTCGGTTCGGTTTCTCTCTTTTTCATTGTGTTTTGATTAGAAAAAGCTCTTTGGGAGCTTTTTCTCGTATTTAGGCTATAGGTTTTTGTTATGACAGAACATGTTGCAAAGAAAAAATCGGTCTGGTTTACGCACAAAATTTTAAATGAATTGGGCGATGTTCTGGAACAGAATGATATTCCAGTCGCTTATGTCCATGGGGTTCCAAATCAGATGTTCCCTGCATTGGAACGTGCGCTGAAAGGGAAAGCGGTTGATGATGAAGTGACCGTTACCTTGACCCCAGGGGATCATCAGTTCCAGTTTATCGATCCTGATTTTTCCAAATCGTTTGATAAGGAAGAGGTACCACCGGAATTCCGTCACATCGGCGCAGAAGCTCCATTTCAGGATGAGCAGTCCGGCGAAACCGGCATGATGGTTGTGCAGCGGATTGAAGGTGATAAGCTGATTTTCATGAAAAAACATCCGTTTGCAGACCAGACGATTACTTATGTAGTGACGGTCAAGGCGATCCGGGATGCAACATCGGAAGAGATCAAAACTGGTCATCCAGAAGTGGATCATCCACATTTGAAATAAACTCTAAATAATCTCCAGATTTTCCCCAAAAAAAAACAGTTATGGAACTGGCGATTGTCATTCTTGCAGCGGGGCAAGGGACGCGGATGCGTTCTGCGTTGCCTAAAGTGCTGCATCCGCTGGCAGGTAAACCGTTGTTGGCGCATGTCATTTCTGCGGCAAAACAACTTTCACCGAATTCTATTCAAGTTATTTATGGGCATGGCGGAGAACAAGTCCGCCAGCAAATCGCTGATGCGGATGTCGATTGGGTACTCCAAGAGCAGCAACTGGGTACGGGTCATGCGGTCGCGCAAGCGTTGCCTGCATTATCAGAAAATCAAGTCAATCAAATCAACCAAACTGTTTTGATTTTGTACGGGGATGTACCGTTGATTTCTGCGGAAACGCTCCAATCTTTGTGTGAAAAAAGCCAATCTTCTGGTTTTTCGCTGCTGACAGCGCATTTGGATGATGCGAGCGGATATGGTCGAATTGTTCGCGATGCAGAAAGTGGGCAAGTGAGTAGTATTGTTGAAGAGAAAGACGCAACGGAAAATCAGTGTGCGATTCGTGAAATCAACACGGGTATGATGGCAGTACGTATGCAGGATTTGGAACGTTGGGTCGATGCACTGGAAGATTCAAATGCCCAAGGTGAATTTTACCTGACCGATATTGTGGCAATGGCGGTTGCAGAGGGCGTTGCTGTAGAAACCGTCACCACCGATTTTTTGCCAGAAATTCAGGGCGTCAACAACCGGTTGCAATTGGCGGAACTGGAACGCCATTATCAAAAAATGCAGGCAGAACAATTGTTGCTGGACGGGGTCACCTTGCTCGATCCAAACCGCTTTGATCTGCGTGGTGAACTGACGTGTGGTCAGGATGTTTCCATTGATATCGACGTGATTTTTGAAGGAAATGTGAAGCTTGGCAATCGAGTGAAAATTGGCAGCCACTGTGTAATCAAAGATGCAGAAATCGGCGACGATACAGAGATTTTTCCCCATTCTGTGATTGATTCAGCGCAAATTGGTGAAAATTGCCGTGTTGGACCATTTGCGCGGGTGCGTCCAGGGACGAAACTGATCGCCGATGTTCATCTGGGTAATTTTGTCGAGTTGAAAAATGCGACAGTTGAACGCGGCTCCAAAATCAACCATCTTTCTTATGTGGGCGATAGCAAGGTCGGGCAGCAGGTGAATATCGGTGCGGGGGTGATCACCTGCAATTATGACGGCGCGAACAAGCATAAGACGGTGATTGGCGACCGGGTGTTTGTCGGCTCAGATGTGCAGCTGGTTGCGCCGGTTTCGGTGGCGGATGGTGCGACGATTGGCGCAGGTTCGACGATTACCAAGGATGTCCCTGCGGAAGAACTGACGTTGAGCCGCGCAAAACAGATGACGCTGAAGGGCTGGAAACGTCCGCTCAAGTCAGAAAAGAAGGGATAGTTCGACTGTGCAAAGCCGTCTGATTCTTTTTCCTGACAATCCATTTTTACAGATTCATCCTGAACAAATTGCTGTATTTTTGACGGAGATGGGTTTATTCGGCGACTTACTGGATTCTGCCGAATTTGCGCCGTTTTCGTTCCAAAGCGGCGAAAAATTGCTCGATTTCTTCTCATTTTTGGGTTGTTCGCCTTCCATCCAGTTTGAACCTTCGGCAGAGAAGTCATCGTTCTGCTTTTTCCAGATCGAAACCGATCAAAATCCACAATGGATTGCCGGAAAAAACCTGAAAGCGCGTTGTCCAGCCTGTAAAAAAATTCTGCATGATGCGAAATTGGTTGCTGGATCAGAAGATTCGAAACATGCTGAAAATGTGGAGCTTCTGTGCGAAAAGTGCGGTGCAAAAACGCCAATCAACCAAATTTCACTGCGCAAAACAGCGGTGATTGCAGCAACGCGCATTTCTCTTTGGGATGTCTATGAGGGGGAAGTGGTTCCTGCGGATAGCTTACTGAATCAGCTACAAAAACAGACTGGCATTGCGTGGAAATACAGCTACGTGCTGGAGGGATAACGTTTCGGCACGACTCAATTTTTGATTGCGTTTGAGTGAGTTTGATTTAGGCGATTGTTGCTATTGCCAGTCGGACAGAAAAATCTCGTTGACCAAAATCGGACTGTGCTCAATTTCGTAGACGACGCGCCGTCCCCAAAGAAACTCTGGCTCTGTTTCTAATTCCATTTCTGATTTTCCGTTGAATGCAGAAATTGCCTCCGCAAAATGCATTTCGCACGGAAAAATCTTCGTATATTGCGGTTGATGGCGGATTAAGTTTGGTTCGCTGTAGAGCACTGCGCCGAGCGGCTTTGTTCCCAGTTTAGTCAGTTGTTTGAGCCGTCCTTGTAGTGCTGGAACAGGAATCACTGTCCGCGCAAAAACCCACGGTGTTTCACCGCAATAAAGGTGAACCGTGCGTAAACTGATGCGGGTGTTGTGTCGGATTTGGAGCAGTTGTTGTTCGCCCTGTGTTGCGGTAGTGAAGGTTTGTTGCTGCACCTGCACCGAAAATTTTCCGCTGCAACGATCCAAAATGTAACGGGTTAGCGAGCCATTGTTGAGCAATTTTTCGCGCATCGGCAACGGCGGCTTCAATTGGAAAAGCCGTGATTCCGGCAGCCATTTGGGTTCCTCACACGGAAGCATATTCTTCCCCTCGGGGACGCCAGCGGGCGATCAGTTGTTCAACGGTCGGTTGCAATTGCGGTTCCTGCATCATCTGTTGGGCGATGGCTTCAATTTGCGGAAAGAGAAATTTGTCCCGGACGGGATCGGAAACGCGGAATTGGAGCACACCGGTCTGCCGTTGTCCAAGAATCTCGCCCGGGCCGCGCATTTCGAGGTCTTTTTCGGCGATTTTGAAGCCATCGTGGTGGTCACGGATCGTTTTTAGCCGTTCTTGGCTGGCGGCGGAGAGCGGCGGTTTGTAGAGCAGCACGCAATTTCCAGCCACATCACCGCGCCCGACCCGTCCGCGGATTTGGTGCAGTTGCGCGAGTCCAAGCCGTTCTGCGTTTTCAATGATCATTAGGCTGGCGTTGGGGACATCGACGCCCACTTCAATCACGGTTGTGGCGACAAGTAAATCCAGATCATGGTTGCGAAACTGCTCCATAATTTGCTCTTTTTCGGAGGCGTGCATTTGTCCATGCACCAAGCCGATATTCATGTCAGGCAGTTGTTCGCGCAATTGTTCAAAGGTTTCGGTCGCTGCTTCACATTGCAAATTTTCCGATTCTTCAATTAGCGGACAGACCCAGTAGGCTTGTTTCCCTTCGCGGCAATTGGCATGGATGCGCGTGATGATTTCGTCGCGGCGCGATTGCGGCAAAATGACCGTATTGACTGGCGTGCGTCCGGGCGGCATTTCATCAAGAATGCTTTGGTCGAGATCGGCATAGAGCGTCATCGATAGGGTGCGCGGAATTGGCGTAGCCGTCATGATCAATTGATGCGGTACAAGGCCAACGCGATGCCCTTTTTGCTGCAATTGGTGTCGTTGATCGACCCCAAAACGATGCTGCTCGTCGATGATGATGAGTCCCAATTCGCGGAATTCCACGCCTTGCTGGAACAGCGCATGGGTTCCAATGGCGATTTGCGTATTGCCGAGCAGTAGACGGTCGAGCACATGGCGTTTCTCTTTTGCTTTCAGGCTACTGGCGAGCAGTTCTGCACGCAGGCCAAGCGGTTCCAGCCAGCGTTGAAAGTTTTCTAGATGTTGGTGGGCGAGTAGCTCGGTTGGCGCCATTAATGCCACCTGCATGCCAGAGCCAATGGTTTGCAATGCGGCGCAGGCGGCGACAGCGGTTTTTCCAGAGCCGACATCACCCTGCAATAGGCGGCGCATTGGAAAATCGCGTTTCAGATCGGCAATGATTTCGTCAACACAACGTTGCTGCGCATGGGTAAGCGAAAAAGGCAGTTGGTCGTAAAATTGGTGTAATAGATTGTTCGCCTCTTTTTCGTTTAGCGGCGGCGCAGCTTGTTGTTGTCCCTGTTGGCGGATTTTTTGCAGACTGAGGTGGTGGGCAAGTAGTTCTTCCAGTGCGATACGCGCATGGGCATGTTCCAGTGTGATTTGGGAATCTTGCGGCGCAGGACGATGCACCGTGCGCAACGCCTCAGCCAGCGATAAATCAGGCTGGATGTTGCGGGGAAGTTCAGCGAGCAGTTCCGGCAACTGTTTGAGCATCGGTTCCAGAATTTGATCCGTCAACGCCACCAGCTTTTTGGAGCTGATCCCCTCAGACGCTGGATAAACAGGTGTGAGGCGGTCGGGTAGTAGTGGAACCGAACGGCTGGCAGCAAAAATCTGATATTCAGGATGCGCCATCTCCAGCCCATTTTGCGTAGCGTGAATTTCGCCGAAGCAACGCACCCGTGTGCCCGGTTGCAGTGCATATTTTTGTGGCATCGCGAAGTGAAACAGCCGGAACGCGATAGTGTTTCCTGCTTCGTCTTCCAGTGTGCAACGCAATGTACGGCGACGACCTTGGCGGATTTCTGTGCTTTGGACGCGCCCTTCAATCACCACTTCCATTTCTGGTGCAAGTTCAGAAAATGGCGTGAGCCGTGTGCGATCTTGATAGCGAAACGGTAGATGGAGCAACAAATCCTGAACCGTTTCGATTTGCAGCCGCGCAAGACGTTTTGCCAATTGCGGGCCAACGCCTTTGAGGGCAGTGATTGGGGAGTTGAGGCGCATTGATCAAACCCCTCCTTGCCCCTTCATTGAAAGTACTGCTATTAAGCTAATGTCATTCCCACGAAAGCGAGAGTCTGGAAAAGAAACAAATGATAGGTTTCTGATTACAACATTCGGGAATGACAAATTCTTAGCTTAAAGATAGTGTGTTCCAAGCAAAGAGGTGTAGATGGGAAAATATCAAGAATTAGCCAAGAACCAGAATCGCGTCCATTTCAACGGGTACATCTTTTGGCAAAGAAGCGACGCCAACCGCTGCACGTGCTGGGTAAGGCTGCTGAAAATAATGTGCCATTACTTCGTTGACCAATGCGAAATGTCCTAAATCGGTGAGGAAGATATTGAGTTTGGCAACATCGTTGAGAGAGCCGCCTGCCGCTTCTGAAACTGCTTTTAAATTTTCAAAAACACGGATGATTTGCGCTTCCATATCGCTTTCAATCAGTTCCATCGTTTCCGGCACAAGCGGAATTTGCCCAGAAATGTAAACAGTGTTGCCTGCTTTCACCGCTTGGGAATAAGTTCCGATGGCTTGTGGGGCTTGATCAGTCTGAATGGTCTCTTTTTTCATCATTCAATTCCTCTTTATTTTCAGAAAAATAGTGTGTTCTATTCGATTTTTTGTTTGTTAGCCTTTGATACGTTGGATACTGTTAACGATTTTCATTGAGCGTAACGCACGCATAATTCTGGCGAGATGTTTGCGGTCCATGACTCGCACAATCAGATTGATACCAGAGCTGCGACCGTCCTGATCATTCATCGCAATGTGATCGATGTTCGATTTCATCTCCGAAATGGTGGCTGCAATCGTCGCCAATACACCGCGGGTATTGTCTACCTCGAGACGAATTTCGGCTGGTAGATCATATTGCACATTGGGTTTCCAGCCGACCGGAACCCACTGTTCAGGATGGTTTTGGTGAATGGTGCTATTTTTGCATTCTTGATGATGGATAACCAATCCTTTGCCAGTACTGAGGTGGCCAATGATCGGGTCACCAGCAATCGGTCGGCAACATTTGGCAAAGTTGACGACCATGCCTTCCGTTCCTTCAATCAGTAATGGCTGTTTCGATGTGGCAGGTTTTTGTCGTTTCAGCATCGTTGGAAACACAGAGAGCGGATTCCAGCGCGAACGTGTTTTTGGGGATTGTTGTTTTGGTTCCAGCGGCAAATTTTGCTGGGGATTCCGTTGGGCGTTTTTCTGCTCTTCTGTATGGCGACGTGCTAGATGGTTGGCGATTAGATCC
Source organism: uncultured Piscirickettsiaceae bacterium (assembly GCA_964344325.1). GTDB lineage: Bacteria > Pseudomonadota > Gammaproteobacteria > CAYFMX01. Next base: position 188,241 of record CAYFMX010000001.1, on the reverse strand, counting down.
GCCATGCGGTTGCCGAGGCCGATTTCGCGGTAAAGTGTTTTGCGGGAGTCGAGACGCATCTCTTCCAACACGGGTTCTAGTGCCGATTTTTTCAGTTTTTTTTGCGACAGGTTGTGCGCAGACAGTGCTTTTTTTAGTAGCCGTTCGCCAAGCTGTATCGCATCGCGATCCTGCATCGTTTTCAGATATTGGCGGATCGTGCTTCGTGCTTTGGCAGTAACCGCAAAACGCAGCCATGACGGGCTAGGACGAGCCTCTTCTGAAGTGAGGATGCGAATGGTTTGGCCTGTGCGCAGGCGAGTGTTGAGTGGAATGGTATGGTGATTGATCCGCGCAGAAACAGCACGGTTGCCGATGTCGGTATGGATTTTATAGGCAAAGTCGAGTGCCGTTGCACCACGGGGGAGTTCTTCAATATGTCCCTTCGGTGTGAAGACGTAGACTTCGTCGGGAAACAAATCAACTTTAACGTTTTCCAAAAATTCAATCGAATCGCCGGCATTTTTTTGCAGTTCGAGCAACTCTTGCAGCCATTGGCGCACGCGCCGGTCTGCTTTGTTGTCGGAGGAAGATTGCTCTTTGTACTCCCAATGTGCAGCAATACCGCCTTCCGCAACTTTATGCATCTCCTCGGTACGGATCTGGATTTCAATCGGAATGCCGTGTGGTCCGACCAGCGCGGTGTGTAGCGACTGGTAGCCGTTGGCTTTGGGAATCGCGATGTAATCTTTGAACTTCCCCGGCACTGGTTTGTAGAGGTTATGGACGATGCCGAGCGCAAGGTAGCACTGCCCGACTTTGGGGACGAGGATGCGGAACGCATAGACATCGTAAATGTCTTCCAGCTTGCTTTTTTGCTCGCGCATTTTTTTGTAGAGGCTGTAGAGGTGCTTTTCGCGCCCTTGCAGCGTCGCGTCGGTGAGTTTGTGTTCTGCGAGCCGTTGGGTGATTGCATTTTCGACCGTTGTGACGATCTCTTTGCGGTGTCCTCGCGCTTGTGAAACGGCCTGGGTCAGAATTTTCCAGCGCAACGGATAGAGGTTGCGGAAAATCAGCTCTTCCAGTTCGACGCGGATGCGGTTCATGCCGAGACGGTTGGCAATCGGCACATAAATTTCTTCGGTTTCGCGGGCGATGCGGCGGCGTTTGGGGGTGGGCATCGTCTCCAGGGTGCGCATGTTGTGGAGGCGGTCGGCCAGTTTGATGAGGATGACACGGATATCCTTGGTCATCGCCAGCATCATTTTGCGGAAGTTTTCCGCCTGTGCCTGTTCCGGGTTTTCGATTTTCAGGCTTTTGGCCTGCATCCGTGAGATTTTACTGACACCATCGACCAGTTCGGTGACCGGTTTGCCAAATTGTTCGGTCAGCTCCTTTTGGGTGCGGGGGGTGTCTTCGAGTACATCATGTAGCAATGCAGCAATCAGTGTTGTGGTGTCAAGGCGCATTTCGCAGAGGATCAGCGAAACGGCCAGCGGATGGATGATGTAGGGTTCGCCGGTTTTGCGGAATTGTCCTTCGTGCGCTTGTGCAGCGAAAAAGTGTGCGGCGCGGATTCGCGCCACCTGTTCCTGATCCAGATAATCCCCGGCGCAAGTGAGCAGGTCGTGGATCCGGAACATGGTTGAATCGTGGGCAAATCAGGCGGAAATTAGGCTTCCATTTTTTCCTGCGCGGCAGCAATTGCCTCTTCTGCAGCGGCGGCTTCGCGAGCAGCGCGGGCAGCATCTTCAATTTTTTGGTAAATCTCCGGGTTCATTTTACCTTCGGCGATTTCGCGCAGGGCGATGACGGTTGGTTTGTCGTCATTGGCCTCCACAAGCGGGTCGTTACCGAGCGCAATTTGCCGGGCGCGGCGCGCTGCCAGCAGGGTCATGTCAAAGCGGTTGTCCATATGTTGCAAGCAATCTTCCACGGTCACACGTGCCATTCTTGGTTTGCTCCTTTGGGATGGTCGAGGCTGAAAATGAAAAAACATATCATTCTAACAGCTTAGCCTATGTTTTGGATATAAGTTGAATGCAATTTCAATACAAATTGAATACAAAGACAGTTGTATTTTTTTACTGTGTTTCGTCGCTACGAATCCAGTGTCCCGATTTTCCGCCTGCTTTTTCCAACAGACGGATGTTGGACATCTCCATACCACGGTCAACCGCTTTGCACATATCGTAAATCGTCAACAGTGCGATTTGGGTGGCAGTGAGTGCTTCCATCTCCACACCCGTTTGCCCACGGGTTTCAACAGTTGATTTGCAGTGAATCGAATTACTTTCAGTATTTGGAGTTAAATCAATTTCCACATGAGTTAGCGCAAGCGGATGACAGAGCGGGATCAAATCTGCTGTTTTTTTCGCTGCCATGATCCCGGCGATGCGCGCGATTCCGAGCACATCCCCTTTTTTATGGCTTTTCTCTAGAATCCGTTGGAGTGTCTCCGGTTGCATGGTGATCGTCCCTTCGGTGACCGCTGTGCGATGGGTGGTCGCTTTTTCACCCACATCGACCATGTGTGCTTCGCCGGCTGTGTTAAAGTGTGTCAAATCATTTTGGGGTTGGCTCATCGGTCACTCCTGCCAAAAAATAAGTCAGAATTAATTTGCGGAAATTTTGTGCTGGAAAGCAAACCAATTCCGCAATTGAGAAAATGTTTTTTGTGAAAAGAGGGAATTGTTTTGATTCAGGTACGTTTTTTCGCCAGTTTACGTGAAGAGATGGGCAAAGCGGAAGTCCCGTTGGAGGTGATTTCGGGCGAGACGATTGCCGAAGTGTGGGCGCGGGTTGCGGATGGGAAGGAAGCTGCGCCTAATTTGCTGGCAGCGCGGAATATGGAGTATTCGGATTGGGAAACTGTGGTGGAAGATGGTGATGAAATTGCTTTTTTCCCGCCAGTGACCGGAGGTTCCGTCTGAAATGAAGATTGAAATTCGGGAAACGCAGTTCGATCCATGGATAGAGATGGCGCAGTTTCAAAAAGATGTGCTTGATCCGGCATCGGGTGGTCAGTATGGCGCAACGGGCGTGTTTGTTGGCACAATGCGCGATCTGAACGAAGGCGATGCAATTAGCAGAATGTTTCTAGAGCACTATCCACAAATGACGGAAGCACATCTGGAAAAAATTTCCCAAGAGGCAAAAGAACAGTGGGAGCTGTTTGATACGTTGATTTTGCATCGTGTTGGTTGGGTGGAGCCGAATGATCCGATTGTATTGGTCAGCGCATGGTCGGCGCATCGTGGCGCGGCGATTGAGGCGGCAAAATTTTTGATTGAGGAATTGAAATCCCGTGCGCCGTTCTGGAAAAAAGAGGAACGGGAAGGGACGATAGAACGTTGGGTGAAGAAAAATCGCGCATACTGAGGAGAGGGTGAAATGATTGCGCTGGATCACCATGCGCGTTTTATGAGCATTAAAGAAAATTCTTATCTACTTGTTTTAAAAATGCATTTTTTACATCGGTATCGGCTTTTTTGATGCTGCTTCTCCTTTTCATTCCCGGCCGCTTTGACTATAGTAATCGGCGGGTTTTTCTGTGCCCTTTATGATTGCATTACGCCCATTGATTAACGGTATAACATGCAATTATAATTCAATAAAATTCTTTAGAAGGAGAGTAGAGAGATGGCAGACCTTTTTTCTGCAGATTGGATGAACAAGTTCATGGAAGAGTGGAACAAGGAAGGTGAGTTAGTCAGCGCACTGGCGGAAATCGACTTCAGCTCCACGATTGCATATGGCATACAGGGTGAAGATCAGCCACGCGGCATGATCAAAATTGAGAAGGGCAAGGCAGTTGCGGCAGGCGCGGCAGAAGGTGAATTGAACTGGGATCTGCGTGCTTCTGAAGCACAGTGGGAGAAGTGGATCAAGAAGGCACCAGGCATGATGGGTCTGGGTACTGCGTACACTACGGGCAAGCTGAAATTCATTGTCGGCGACTACGGCGCGATGATCAAGAACCCGAAAATGGCGGGTCCATTCATCAAGACATTCAGCGTCATGGGGCGCGTGTAAAGCACTGGATGTACGAGAATTGATGACATACGAATCCCCCTTCAGCCTGAAGGGGGATTTTGTTTGAACTCAAACTTGTCCGGATTTGTTTGGATTTTTTTTCTGAATGGATCTGGATTTCTAGATTTGAGTGGTGTTGAGTTGTTAGAAGTTGTTGTTTTAGAAAATTGTTGTTTGAAGTGTGGCGTTGAACGCACAAGTTCTTAGAAAGTTTCAGATTAATCAGAATTAAAGAGAGTTGATTATGTTGTTATCCAAAAAGACGATCTTCCTCGTTGGGATTGTGGCTGCCGGCCTCTACGCAGGTTTTTCGATGTTTTCTGCTGATGCGGAGATGGATAACGCAGAATCTGCTCAGCCAATCAAAGTAGCGCAGACTGATCCAAAATCGAAAGCGGCAAAACAGCCGGAAGGAAAAGTGATTACCGTCGGTGCAGCGCGAACCGGTGTGAGCGTGACGTTGGGCGGTACAGTGATCCCCTATAAGACCGTCATGTTCAACGCAGAGATGCCGGGCGATATTGAACATATCGCAGGACGTGAAGGCGACGAATTCAAAGAAAATTCTGTATTGGTAAGAATTGATGATGCGACGTTGCTGGCGAAACGTCAGGAACTGGTTGCACAGTGGCGGATTGCAGAATCTTCCTTGCGTAATGCAGATGTCCAGTATCGTCGGACGGTGATTTCTCCAAGCCATCAAGGGGATACGATGTTGGGTGGGTTGCCAGGTATTATGAGCCGCTTTACTGATCCGGTACGTTCTTCCGGTATTGGTCGCGGTGATCCTGATTTTGAGCGTTATTCCGATATCCATTCCCAGCGGACTCAACTGGAAAATGCGCGTTCCGCATTGGAGCAGACCGAAGCGCAGTTGAAGCAACTGGATGAGCAAATCCGCAACACGCGCTCCGTTGCGCCATTTAATGGAGTGATGATCAAGAAGATGATTGAGGTGGGTGACACGGTGCAGCCGGGTCAGCCGTTGATTGAGTTTGCAGACATTGAGCGTTTGCAGATGCAGGTTGAAGTGCCCTCCCGTTTGGTTGCTGGCTTGAAAGAAGGGATGATGTTGCCAGCGAAACTGGATGTTGGGGATATGCGAGTGGAAGTGCGTGTGGCGCAGATTTATCCGAGCGCAGATCGTCAACGTCACAGCGTAACGGTCAAGTTCGATTTGCCAAAAGGTGCACCGGCTTCTCCGGGTATGTATGCAGAAATTCGCGTGCCGGATGTGCAGGCGTATGCATCCAGCTACCCGGTCGTACCCGTTAAATCTTTGTTGTGGCGCGGGACATTGCCTGCGGTCTTCATCGTGAATGAAGAGAACAAAACCGAATTGCGTGTAGTGCGGGTCGGCGAGTTGGTGGATGAAGATTATGTAACGATTCTCTCCGGGTTATTTGTTGGGGAGCGGATTATGATGAGTCCGCATGCAGTCGGATGGAGTTCCGGTCGGGCGAACAGCCGCTTCTTGTCTGAGTAGAATGACAGACGTTTAGACAGATATTTAATCTATTGAAATCTATCTTTCAATTATTTTAATTGTTCAATTTGATGCAGGATTGATCGTACGCACTACGCGTCTTCGGTGATGGTCGCGTGGTGCGGTGCGGGAAACGGGGTTTTGAAGATATGAGCGAACAGGGCGCGCAGGAAAATTCTTTGGGTATGGCGGGCGGAATGGCGAAAGCCTTTATCCGGTCACCGCTCTCCCCGTTGTTGTTATTAGCGATGCTAGCGATGGGCTTTATGGGGTTGATGTTGACCCCGCGTCAGGAAGACCCGGAAATTTCCGTACCGATGATTGACCTGCTTGTGCAATCAGAAGGGGTGCGTGCAGAACAATTGTCCGGTTTGGTTGTTGAACCGCTCGAATTGATCATGAGCGAAATTCCAGGTGTGGAACATGTTTATTCCGCAACACAACGTGGCGCTGGTGTGGTGACGGTTCAGTTTGAAGTAGGCGAGGAAGTCATTCCATCTCTGGTAAAAGTCTATAACAAAATTTCTGCAAACCATGATCGTATTCCGCCTGGGGTGAAACCTCCTCTCGTCAAGGCAAAAGGTATTGATGATGTGCCGATTGTCAATCTGACGCTCTGGTCAGATGAGGTGGACGATAGTGCGATTCGTACTTTGTCGACCGATTTGCTCCATATTTTGGAGACGATTCCAAATACCGGTGAATCTTTTATCGTCGGCGGACGACGCACGCAAGTGAAGATTGAGGTGATGCCAGAACGGTTGTCCGGTTTTGGGATCAGTCTGGATCAGGTTGCACAAACGATCCGTTCTGCGAACGGGGAAAAAATGGCGGGTACGTCCGAGGCGGGGAACCTTAATTTCAACGTCTATACTGGATCGTTCCTCCGTTCTGCAAAGCAGGTCTCTAATCTCGTCGTAGGCGTCCACAATGAAATGCCGATCTATGTACGGGATATTGCCAGCGTTTATCAAGGGCCGGAGGAAACAAAGGGGTTGGTTGAATTCTATTCAGGCGCAAGTTACGCAGGTGATGTCGATGCAAAAGGTTTCCCGGCTGTCACGATTGCAGTAGCGAAGAAAGAGGGGAGTAATGCGGTTCCGGTTGCGAACGCAATTCTCGCCAAAATTGAAGAGATGAAAGGATCACTGATCCCGTCCAACATTCATGTCGAAGTGACGCGGAACTACGGTGCGACCGCGAAAGACAAGGTTGACGAATTACTCTTCAAGTTGGTCGTCGCGACCTTTGCGGTGACGGTACTGATTTTCTTCAGCTTGGGCTGGCGTCCGGCGTTGGTAGTGACGATTGTTATTCCGGTAGTGATTTTATTGACTGTATTTTCAGCATTTGTGCTGGATTACAGTATTAACCGCGTGAGTTTGTTCGCGTTGATTTTCTCAATTGGTATTTTAGTCGATGACGCGATTGTGGTAGTGGAAAATATTTATCGTCGCTGGTTGCTGGACAACAAGATGAGTGAGGAGATCGCGGTCGATGCGACGCGTGAGGTGGGCAATCCAACAATTCTTGCGACATTAACGGTGATTGCAGCATTGCTGCCGATGGGATTTGTGACCGGGATGATGGGGCCGTACATGGCGCCGATTCCAGTATTGGGTTCTGCAGCGATGGCATTTTCCCTATTTGCTGCGTTCATCTTTACGCCGTGGCTGACGATGAAATTCCGTCCTTCGTTGGAAAAACTGAAGATTCAGGAAGAAAAGGAGCATAAAGGTCAGGAGCGGGTCGGTCGTATTTACCGCGCAATTATTTTGCCGATGATCGAAAACCGAATGCTCGGTTGGTTGGTGCTATTTGCGATTATTGGCAGTTTCTTTGCTTCAGTTGCGCTTTTCTACACGACCGATGTGAAGACGAAAATGTTGCCGTATGACAACAAGTCCGAATTTGATGTGATGATTCGTATGCCGACTGGGACAGCGTTGCCAGTAACCGCGAATGTTGCGCGGCAGATGGCGTTGAAGGTAGAAGAAGAAATTCCAGAAACCGTTGCATTACAGACCTATACAGGTGTTGCTGCGCCATTCAACTTTAATGGTCTGGTGCGTCATTACTATTTGCAACAGTATCCATGGATGGCGACGATTTCGGTGCAATTGGTGCATAAATCGGAACGTGAGCGTTCCAGTCATGAAATTGCATTGTTGGTGCGTAACATGCTGAAGTCGATTGCAGAAAAAACAGGTGCACGGATTACCGTCGCAGAAGTGCCACCAGGGCCTCCGGTCTTACAGTCTGTCGTAGCGGAAGTTTATGGACCAGATGCAGAAGCGCGTCGTCAGATGGCAACCGAGCTGACTGAAATTTTCCACGAATCGTACATTCTAGAGGATGTAGATAACTATATGTCTGATCCGCATCAAGTGTTGCGGTTTATTGTGGATACCGAAAAGGCAAACCGACGCGGGATTTCAGTAGAGACGATCAACCGCAATTTATCGATGGCGATGGGGGGTATGCCATTGGGCGATGTGAAGCAAGGTAAAACGCGTGAACCGACGATGATTGCGTTGGAAGTTCCGCTGGCCGTGCGTTCCAAGGTGTCCAGTTTGTCTGATTTACCCATTCCGATGATGAATGGACAAGGCGTTGTGCCGCTTGGGGAGTTGGGGCGTTTTGTTACCTATATTGAAGATCCGATTATCTATCATAAAGATTTGCGTGCAGTTGAGTATGTCGTTGGTGATGCAGTCAACGAGTTACCTGCGCCGCTCTACGCGATGTTTGATCTGGAAAAGATCATGAAGGAGAAGGGTTTACAAGCTCCAACAGGTGAAGAGATTGAGAGTAATTGGATTTCCCCGCCAGAAGAGACTTTCAAATCCGGCTATAAATGGGATGGCGAGTGGCATATCACCTACGAGACGTTCCGCGATATGGGGATTGCGTTCGGGGTCGCGTTAATTCTGATTTATATTCTTGTAGTGTGGCAGTTCGGAAACTTCATCATTCCGCTGATTATCATGGCACCGATTCCGCTGACCATGGTAGGGATTGTGCCGGGGCACTGGATTATGGATGCAGAGTTTACTGCGACCTCCATGATTGGCTTCATTGCGTTGGCAGGTATTATTGTGCGCAACTCCATTTTGCTGGTGGATTTTGCACAATTGGAATTGTTGGCTGGAAAAACGCCAGTGGAGGCAGTTATTGATTCCGGACGGACGCGTATGCGCCCAATCATTATTACTGCATTGGCATTGGTGGGCGGTTCGAGTGTAATTCTGACAGATCCAATCTTCCAAGGGATGGCGGTGACGCTATTGTTTGGTGTGGTTGTTTCCACATTGTTGACGTTAATCGTGATTCCGCTCGGTTGTTTGAGTGCAGGAAAGGCATTATTCCCAGCAGATTATGTACCGACAGATCAGACTGCTGAAGCGCAGAAGTGAGAGATATAGCGCGATGACTGTTAGAATGGTTCGGAACGGGGCGATTTGGTCTGTAGTAGGGAATGGAAAGTCATGAAGCTCTTTCAGCGGATGATTGTGATCATTTTTCTCGGCATCATTGCAGGCGGGGTCGTCATTGCTTATCTGGAACGGGATTATCTAATCCAGCAGTGGGGTTTGTATTTTGGTGAGGTGGATTACACGTCTGATGAACATCAGACGGTGTCAGTAAATCCTGGAACATTGCAAACAGCGGATATCCATTCCCATTCAGAAATAGAAGAGACAATGGAAGGAATGCATTCTCATTCGTTTGCTCCGATTGTCCAAACTCAACCGAAACCTATTGTAAGAAAACAACTAGAACAGCCTGATTTAGGAACGTTATTGGGGGTTGGTTCAGAAAGAAGAGAACCAGAACATGTACAGCACCTGCCAGAGAGTACACCATTTACTAATTTGAAATCAGCTACGCAGCAAACTACTCAGCGACAGATTACGTCACCATTGGCATCACCAGCAATATCAGTTCAGCAGTTGGAGCCAGTTGCTTCGGATGTATCTGCTAGATCTGGTATACAGCATGAAAAAGAAGAGGTTACAGAGGTAAAGACTACTCCACGTATCGAAGTTCTGAATGCGCAGAAGAACGTATCAGAGGCTTTTATACTTCCAAGTATACAAGGAGAAATGTTATCTGCTAATAAGCCGCTGTTTACATTGCCTGAAAGTTACAAAAATCAACTGGAAGATATCTGGAGTGTGGAAGATACAGAACATGGATATCTACACGGTAAGGATAGCCATGCCTGGTTGCTGGATCGGGGACGACAATTTTTCTTGGATAAAAATTATGATGTGGCAGTAAAGAGTTACCGTCTTTATTTGCAAGAAGTGCGGACTAATGCGAATGCATGGGGAGAGTTAGGTAATCTGTATCGTGAACTACAAGAGTGGGATAAAGCAGTACATGCGTATAGTCAAGCTGCGAGATTGATTATAGAATCTGGCAATATGAGGCAGGCTCAGCAAGTGCTGGAGATCATACAGCAGCTTGATCCGGCAGCTTTCCGGCGGATAGAACAGGAGTTTTCCTCAGATATATTCGGGGACTGACTGTAAGCGTTAAATCAGTTAAGATTGCTAACAGTTGATATAGAAAAGGGGACGGCGGAGAAAAATGTGATGGAAGATCGAAGCGCAGGGAATCCCTACGAGTCTTTTGAGAAAGCGGTTGGTGGTGATCAGCCATTAGCGCAGTTTGCCAGTTGTTTTGAGAAAACAGCCAAACGATGGGAGGTAATAGTCTATCCGGCAATGTTTGCGTTTTGTGTACTGGCAATCTATGGTGGTTATCTGATCTACAGCATGACGACTGATATGTCTCATATTGCGCGGAATATCCAAATTATCTCTACCAGTATGGATCCTTACATGGGACCACATCTAGCGAGTTTAGTGGATGGAGTGCAGGAAATGTCCGATCATGTGCAGTTGATGTCTGGAAATCTGCAGGCAATGGATCAGAATATGGAAGTGATTACGGCTAATTTAAAGCAGATTACTAAGCACATGGAGGTTTTAGAGCCAATGATGGCCAGTATGGATAATATGGATCAATCGACAGAACGGATGACTGATACGATCTACCATATGACGCGAGAAATTGATTCTATGAACCACGGGCTTTCTCCGGATGGGATGTTCAGCCGGTTCATGCCTTTCTAAGCCAGATTCAATTAATCTGAATCAGATAAAAGAAAATGGGATTGGAAAATTTTCCAGTCCCATTTTTTGTGTAGCTTTAATTTTCCTCTGGGAACTGACGCGTAGTTCGATCCGCAATGTTAATGATGGAAAATTCCATTGTTTCCAGATCGCCAAAAGCATAGGTAGGCGGGATATTGTCCATGCCAGAAGAGCTTCCTGGATTGACTAACCAAGTTTCACTACTTTGCATGTTTTTGATGGTATCAATACGGGTGCGGTGGTTATGTCCGCAACAGACCAGATCGTATTTCCCCGTCAATGCCATCGCTTCCGCATAATGTGGAAAATGCACGAGGAAAATCTTCTTCCCACCGAGTTCCAGAGTTGCATCGCGTCCGTAGTAGGTGAGCTGGTGTTTTGGATCACGAGAAAGTCGGCATAGTTCTGCTAGATCGCCCTGATTGTTGCCGTGGATAGCGTGCATCGGCAATCCAAACGTATGCAGCTTTTTCAGTGTGTAGGGCGCAACAATATCTCCGCAATGCAGAATTGCTTCCGCGCCCCGTTTTTTTGCATCCTCCACGGCAGTATGGAGCAATTCAATACGGTCGTGGCTATCAGAAACGATGCAGACTTTCATGGCGTTGAACCTTAGAAGTTCGGTTTTTCTTTTGCATTGTTGAACATCTCCATGCCGGAGAGGATTTCCTGTTTCGCTTTTTCTTCATCTTCCCAGCCCAATACGCGTACCCATTTGCCTTCGTCGAGGTCTTTGTAGTGCTCAAAAAAGTGGGCGATGCTGGAAAGCAGGCTCAACGGAAGATCATCCGGGCCTTTGGCATTTTTGTAGGTGGAGCAAAGCTCATCAATCGGCACAGCCAACACTTTTGCATCGTCACCGGATTCGTCTGTCATCTCCAGTACCGCAATCGGACGGCAACGGATGACTGAGCCGCTGACCAGTGGATAGGGGGTGACTACCAGCACATCGACCGGATCGCCGTCTGGGGAGAGGGTGTGCGGGATATAGCCATAGTTGCATGGATAGTGCATGGAAGTGGTCATGAAGCGATCCACAAACATCGCACCCGTTTCCTTATCAATTTCATATTTGACAGGGTCTGCATGAGCCGGGATTTCAATGATGACATTGACATCATTTGGGATATCGACTCCGGAGCTGACGCGGTCTAGATTCATTCTTTTTTCCTTCAGAATTGTAAATACGTTCGCCAAAAGTGGCAGTGGATTGGTAAATATCAAGCATAAAAAAAGGGACTGGTCTCCCAGCCCCTCTTTTTGATCATAGAGCTTGCGCCCTATTGTAACGCAATCATCCGCAAAGATTACAGCAGCGGAATCATCAACAATGCAACAATATTGATGATCTTGATCAGTGGGTTAACCGCTGGACCTGCTGTGTCTTTGTATGGGTCGCCAACAGTGTCGCCAGTAACCGCCGCTTTATGTGCGTCGGAACCTTTGCCACCGAAGTTTCCATCTTCAATGTGCTTCTTCGCGTTATCCCATGCGCCGCCACCTGCAGTCATGGAGATTGCAACGAAGAGACCCGTGATGATGGTACCGATCAGCAAGCCACCCAGTGCTTCCTTACCCAACAGAACGCCAACCAGGATTGGTGCTGCAATAGGGAGGATCGATGGGATGATCATCTGTTTGATCGCCGCACCAGTCAGCAAGTCAACTGCTTTGCTATAGTCTGGTTTCGCGGAGTGATCCATGATTCCCGGGATTTCACGGAACTGACGGCGTACCTCGTTCACGATGCTACCCGCTGCACGGCCAACCGCTTCCATCGCCATTGCACCGAACAGATACGGGATCAAACCACCGATGAAGAGGCCGATGATGACCAAGTGGTTGGACAGATCAAAGGTAACAACGTTACCTGCTTTCTCCAGCGCACTGGTGAAGTCTGCGAACAGAACCAGTGTTGCCAAGCCTGCAGAACCAATCGCATAACCCTTGGTAACTGCTTTCGTCGTATTACCAACCGCATCCAGCGGATCAGTAATGTTGCGGATCTCTTCCGGCAATTCTGCCATCTCTGCAACGCCACCTGCGTTATCCGTAATCGGGCCATAGGCGTCAAGCGCAACAATGATACCGGTCATGGAAAGCATGGAAGTCGCAGCAATCGCAATACCATACAGGCCAGCCAACTCGTATGCACCCCAGATGGAAGCACAAACCGCCAGAACTGGCGCAGTGGTGGACTTCATGGAGATGCCCAAACCAGCGATGACGTTGGTGCCGTCACCTGTGGTGGATGCTTCCGCAATTGAACGCACCGGCTGGTACTCGGTACTGGTGTAGTACTCGGTGATCACTACCATCGCCGCAGTCAACACGAGGCCGATCAACGCAGTCAGGTAGATGTTCATGCTGGAGATCGCTTCGCCACCAATCATGATGGAGTCGCCCAGCATTGTAGTCGTTAGAGGATAGAACGCTGCCGCAGAAATGATGCCTGCAACGATCAAGCCACGGTAGAGTGCGCCCATGATCTTGCCGCCTTCGGATACTTTTACAAAGTAGGTGCCGACGATAGAGGCAATAATGGAAACCGCGCCCAATGCTAACGGATAGATGACCGCTTCGGTGGTCTGTGCCAACAGGAAGCCGAGCAGCATAGTTGCAACGGTGGTTACCGCGTACGTTTCGAACAAGTCGGCTGCCATACCTGCACAGTCACCTACGTTGTCGCCTACGTTATCCGCGATTACCGCTGGGTTACGGGGGTCATCTTCCGGGATACCGGCTTCAATTTTGCCTACGATGTCCGCACCCACATCCGCACCTTTGGTGAAGATACCGCCGCCCAAACGAGCAAAGATGGAGATCAGCGAGCCACCGAATGCCAAGCCGACCAGCGCATGAAGAATATCTTCTGTGCCAATGCCCATGGTTTCAAGGATCGCGTAGTAACCTGCAACACCGAGGAGCCCAAGACCAACGACCAACATACCGGTGATTGCGCCGCCACGGAAGGCAACTTGGAACGCAGGGTTGACACCCTCATGCGCTGCTTGCGCAGTACGCGCATTGGAACGCACCGAGATGTTCATCCCGATATAGCCTGCTGCGCCCGAGAAGACCGCACCAATCGCAAAGCCGATGGCAGTCGCCCAGTCGAGGAACACGCCGATGATGACGAGCAGTATAATACCTACGACACTAATCGTGGAGTACTGGCGGTTCAGGTACGCTTTCGCGCCCTGCTGAATTGCGTCGGCAATTTCGCGCATGCGCTCGTTGCCGGCAGATTTGCCCATAATCCATTTAATGGATACGAGCCCGTACAAGACTGCTGCCAGCCCTGCAAGTAGGATCAAAGTTAATTCCATAATTTCTCTCCGGAGAAAGATAGTTTATTTTTTATTGTTTTTGTTACAGATCGAACTCAGGCAATTTCTTGTCGATGATGTCGTTCTTCAACGTGACATACTTCGGCATGCCTTTTTCGTAAGGCGGATAGTCTTCCCCTTCAATCAGCGGATAGAGGTAGTCTTTACAGCCCTGCGTAATGCCGAAGCCATCTTCTGTGATGAACTCCAGCGGCATCATTTTCTCGACGTTCGCCACTTCAGACAATGGAGCTTTGCCAATTTCCCACTGGTATGGGGAGTTGGACTTGCGAACAACGGTCGGCATGATGGAGTTGTCGCCTTCCAGCGCGAAATTCACAGCCGCTTCGCCGAGCGCATAGGCCTGTTCTACGTCAGATTTGGATGCAAGATGACGCGCTGCACGTTGCAGATAATCTGCAACTGCCCAGTGGTATTTGTACCCAAGCGCATCCTTAATCATATTCGCAACAACGGGTGCCGCGCCGCCCAACTGTGCATGACCGAAGGAGTCGCGTGTGCCCTGTTCTGCGAGGAACTTGCCGTCTGGCCAATGGCAGCCTTCGGAAACAACGATGGTGCAGAAGCCGTGCTCTTTCACCTTCTCGTCTACTTTCGCGAGGAATTTTTCCTGGTTGAACTCAATTTCAGGGAACAGTGTGATAACCGGAATGCCCTGATCTTCAACCAATGCGCCTGCCGCAGCAATCCAGCCTGCGTGACGACCCATCACCTCCAGTACGAAGATTTTAGTGGATGTTTTTGCCATAGAACGTACGTCGAAAGAAGCTTCGAGCGCGGAAACCGCGATGTACTTCGCAACAGAACCAAAGCCCGGGCAGTTGTCGGTAATTGGCAAGTCGTTATCAACAGTCTTTGGTACATGTACTGCCTGTACCGGGAAGCCCATTTTTTCGGAAAGCTGAGAGACTTTGTAGCACGTATCTGCAGAGTCACCGCCGCCGTTGTAGAAGAAATAGCCGATGTTGTGCGCTTTGAAGAGTTCGATCAGACGCTCGTATTCACGCTGATTCTCTTCCAGACTCTTCAACTTGAAACGGCAAGAGCCGAAGCCGCCAGATGGGGTGTGGCGCAGTGCAGAGATTGCTTCAGCAGACTCTTTGGAAGTATCAATCAACTCCTCCGTCAGCGCGCCGATAATCCCGTTCTTGCCGGCGTAGACTGTGCCGATCTTGTCTGGGTGTTTCCGCGCTGTCTCAATCACGCCGCAAGCGGACGCGTTGATCACCGCAGTAACACCACCGGATTGAGCATAAAATGCATTTTTCACAGACATTCATTCACTCCTAAGGTTTTGTGGTGGATAGTAAAAAGTGGTTCAGTAATTGCTCATTCATGGTGCATTCAAAAAGCTGTACATTTCAGGTTTTTTTCAGTTTTTAGCAGATTTGGTGCAATTAAAGCACAATTGTCTTCATTATCATCAATCTCATTGTGATTCATAGGAGAATCTATGGCTAATCATGATGGAATTGATGAAAATTTATAAAATTTCCTAATCTTCGACAGATTTGTGCATGGTTTATTCCGAAATTGCTTCCAAATTGCTCCAGAGTACACTTTTATGAATTTTTTAGGATTGTTCCTGCTTTTTGGCCTCTTCGTGTTCTGTATGAACTTGCAGCATTGAGATCACGCAATCGCCGACGTTATCGTAGCGGTCCTTGCCGGTGCCGTATTGCTGGTAGCCCCGGTAGAAGAATTGGCAGCGGAATTCGTTATTTTTGACTTTGGCGATGAAGAATTTGGAATCGTCTTCCGGCGATGCCCAGTACATGACTGGACGGGTCACCAGTTCACGGTCGTCGGGGTAGAGCCGGATTTCCGCATCGCCCAGCTCAACCGGAATTTCTTGGCCGAAACGCTCCGTCAGCGTAGTTTTGACAACGTCCAGTTCTGTTGGTGAGAAATCTTCAATTTTCTTTTTGGGCATTGTTTTTGCTCTTCAGTTTGCCTTTGTTTACGGCTTGCTGCTGTTTCGCGCTAAAAAACGCAGAATTGCTAAGAATTGTCAATTGGTGATTGACAATTCGCGTCTGACTCTCTATATAAACGCAGCCAAGCAGATATCAAACTCAACATCCTATTATCATATAGAGTCGTTGGGAAGCAAAGGAGTAACGGATGCAATTAGTTTTACTAGGGCCGCCCGGGTCGGGCAGGGAAGACTATGCCAAGAAGTTGGCGGAGAAGCACAAGATTCCAGTGTTTTCCGTTAATGCGCTGTTGCAGCAGGAGATTGATGCAGGCTCGGAGATGAGTCAGGATATTTTGAAGGCGCAAAAAAACAGCAAGCCAGTTGCCGATGATGTCATGATCCAATTGATACAGCAGTCTCTGGAGCAAGTGGATGTGACTAACGGTTTTGTACTGGAGGGGATGCCGACTAATCCAGTACAGGCGGAAGGGCTGGTCAATACCTTGGGCAAGCGCGGTATGCATCTGACTGGCGTGCTCTGGCTGGAGTACGACTACGATGAACTGATGGAATGGATGACTGGGCGACTCACCTGCCGGGAATGTGGTTCTTTCTTCAACATCTATACCCAACCACCGATGGTGGATAAGGTATGCGATCTGTGTGGTGGGCGGCTCCATCGCCGTGCCGATGATCGGGAAGAGACCATCAGTCGTCGTATCCGCGATTATGAAATGCAGGAAGAAGCACTGTCCCAGTTTTTTAGCCGTCGGTTTGAAAAAATTGAAGGTTCATTTGATGAACGTGCGGTGATGCGCTTGATTTTTTCGGCCGTCAAAAAACTGGAAAAACTGACTGGGTCGGATCAATTTACGCCGGCTGCCGCAATTGCGATGCGTCGTAAGGAAGAGATTGAGCGTGCCACCAAAGAACTGGAACGGATGGTTGCTGGCGGCGGCTTTGATGAAAGTGGTGGCGATCTGGGCGATGATTTGCCGGATGATGCAGACGACGATTTGTCGATGTCTGATGCGGATGATCAGGAATTATCCAGTGACGAAGAGCAGGATGAAAATGGGGATGAAGCGGAAAACGTAGAAGGTGAGGTGCAGAAAGGGGCGCAAAAAGAGACGCAGAAAGCGAAAAAAGCTGCCAAAACCAAAGCAACCACAAAGAGAAAAGTAGCGAAAAAGACTGTAACGCGTAAGAAGAGTGCTACTAAAAGTACGGCGAAGAGTGAAGCTAAAGAAGATAAAAGTGAAAACAAGAACGAGGAAGATACAGGGAAGACAACCAAGAAAAAGGTCGTGAAAAAAAAAGCTGTTCCAAAGAAAAAAGCGGTAGCTAAAACAGCAACAGCAGCAGAAGAGACAGCAGAGAAAATGGAAAAGAAAGCTGCGCCGAAGAAAAAAGCAGCAACTAAAAAGAAAGCTGCGACTAAGAAAGCGACCACCAAAAAGAAAGCAGTGAAGAAAGCTGTACCGAAGAAAAGAGCGGTTACAGCCAAAAAGAAAACCGTTGAAACGGCAGAAGTAAAAGAATCGGAACCAAAAGACGAGGAGAAATAACCATGCCCTATTTTTTGTTCAAGCGGTTTCCGAATCGGAAAGTGGAACTGATCGAACATCATGAACAGTTCAAAGTGGCAAAGAATCGGGCGCGGGAAATCCGCAAGGAATTAACGGTTGCAGATAACTACGAAGTCAAAATGATCCATGCAGCAAATGAACAGGCGGGTGCTGTTTTGTTAACGACAGAACGGGAAGCGGTTCCATATGGGGATGATTGAGTTTTGAGTGAGCAGTCAAATATTTAAGATGCATCGCGGAGCGGCGCAGTGAGCCGTTCCAAATCGTTCGGTGCAACATATTGGAAAACTTCTTGAGCATCCTCATTGAGAAGAATATCCAATCCTTTTTGGCGGTAAATCCAGTGGGTTTTTCCTGATTCGAGGGAAATTTTTTCATCCGGTTCGCCGAATCGCTTCAGTAGAATGGTTTCGTCCAGATCAGCATTAGGCAGGTAGGTGATGCTGACGATCGGAGAGTGGAGGATCGTTTGCTGACCAGCGTAATCAACAGAAATCTTGCGGCTACCATCACCTTGCGTAGAGACACGCGTCCCGGCATCTAAAATAGCAGTAACCTGTTCTGGTGTGGGCTGGATTTCTAACACCATGCTCGCTTTCAAACCGCCAAGCCAGACCCGTTCAAAATAGGCTTCCACAGCCAGGGTTCCGGCTTCGGAGAGGAATAGTGTTGTTTCCGCATGCAATTTGAATTGCTGTTCTGCTTCGGTTAGCGTGGTTTTGCCAAGTTGGATGCCGAACACTTCGGTTGTATCGGCGTGATGGGTGATCGCCCAAGGGGTGTAGTGGAGACCGTCAACTTTTTGCGGTGGTTTGCTGGGCATCAATAAACCAATCGCTAGCAAAGTGAGCGTGAAAAACAGCACACCGAGAAAGATTCTCATGATTTTTGCGGTTCCCGGTTTTCTTGCGCTTGTTGCTGTGCACGTTCTTGCTCCAATTGCGCTTTGCGTTTTTCCTCTTCTTCCAACAATGGTTGTGCGATTTTCCAGAATTCCGAGCCGGTGGGCGGTGGGAACCGTTTGACCGTACCGTCAGAAAGTTCACCGTGACAAGCGAGGTGCATCGCGTCGGATTCCATAATTACCAGTACAACAATGGAAACCATCGCTGGAATGGCAGAGACTGCTGCTAGCGGGAAAACTGTCACCATATCTAGCCCGACATAATCGTATAGTGTCCACGCGATACCGGAGACAATCAGCATCGTAATCAGCAGCCACATCAGCAGGCGGCTTCGTTGCACGGCAATACGCCAGTGGTTGGCGACGAACCACGGCGCGGTACGTATCATCCGCTCACCTTTGATGATGGTATAAACCAATACGACGAGAGAAATTACAGGTGAAACAACGGGCAGAATTGGATAGTCAACGGTCATTTCCAACAGTGCAACAAAGAACAGGAGATGATTCACTACGAGGTTGGTTAAAAAAATCTCGTGTGGTATTCGGCTCAGCTTGCGGTCTTCTTTGGTAACGGCGAATTTCATAATTTAACAGTGAGACGGCCCAAAATAGTTATCGTTTGGGATTTGGAACAGTCGAATGATGATCATAATTGCCCAGTTTGCCATATATTTGCCAGATTGGTGAGGTTGATTAGGCTCAAGAGACCGAAGCCGACCATCAAAAATCCTGCAGAAATACGGAGCCATGGCTTTCTAATTTGTTGAGCCAGCAGCGTGGAAAATAATCCCATGGTTAGCAGATTGGGCAATGTGCCCAGTCCAAAAAAGAGCATTACCAATGCGCCTTCTACCATAGAGGCTGTGGTAGTTGCCCAAATCAACGCAGTGTAGACGAGGCCACAAGGGAGCCATCCCCAAATTGCGCCAACCATGAATGCACGGGGCGGGGAGGTGACGGGTAAAAAACGTTTGCCGAATGGCTCCAGTCTTGTCCAGATAAATTGCCCCGCTTTTTCAATCAGAAGGATTGCACTACTCCACAATCCGGCTAGATAGAAGCCAAACAGAATCATTAAAGCTGCAGCAATAAAGCGAAAAACAGAAAGGATCGCATTTCCATCACCGAGGGTTTGCAGAAAGAGTGAAGCAGCAGCAACGATTGTGCCTGCAATGACATAACTCAGAATGCGTCCGCTGTTGTAGGACAATAAAATTGGTAGTTTTTTCCAGACAGTTCGTTGCGTTTGTTGGGATTGTGCAGGTGTGGAGAACGTTAATATCCCAACGATTCCACCGCACATGCACGCACAATGGACACCGCCGAGCAGGCCGATCAAAAAAGCGGAAAGATAAAGGGATTCTGTGAGCAAGGGCGCGTAGTTCTACGAATGTTGGACTTGGATTAAAGATGTTTAGAAAAATGGAGACGATCAAGGAATTATAAAGGGAGAGGTGAAAAAATAGTGGAGTAAATTGTGAGATTGAACGTGATAGTTTTGAAAAATAGCACGCAATAAAAAAGCCGATTCTACTTCAAAAGTAAGATCGGCTTTTTGTCAGCAAGAAAGATTTCTTAAACAGAGCAAGCAGTCTCTTCCTTGATCAAACCTGCTTCAACCGCGTCGATTGCTTTCTGGTCGTGATCATTCGCCGGGCAGCCGCAGCTGTGGTTGTTGTTTGCTGCGTGCAGACGAGCCTGCTCCAGATGCCACTGCGCTACTTTCAAATGTTGGTCAACATTCATGGTCATTACTCCTTTAGAGGACTTGTTTATATTAGTGAGTGTTTGAGAAAAAAGCGGATGGTACAGATCAAATGATAAAAGTCAAAAATTAGCAACCGGATCAGGAACAGGTAGAATCACCACTTTTTTGCCGATCAAATTGATCAATATTTGATTAGAAAAATGATCAAAGAGGAGAATTGTTATGGAAGAAACGATCAATCTGGACGAAATGAGCCTGCCGGAAATTATGCATTCAGTGATCCAGCGGATCGCTACAGGACCGACCCTCAGCAAGGATATTGAAGAAGAGGAAGCGCGGCGTGCAATGCATGCGGTATTGAAAAAAGAGGTGGATGAAGTGCAGGCAGCGATTTTTCTGATCGCGTTGCGGATGAAGCGTGAAACAGAAGCGGAAAATCGGGGTATCCTTAGCGCAATCCGCGATTTGACCAATACCGCCATTGCAGATGTGGATGAGGTGGTGGATTTGGCAGACCCGTACAACGGCTATAACCGCACGTTGCCAGTCGTTCCGTTTTTGCCGGCATTGTTGGCAGAATTGGGGCTGCCTGCGGTATCGCATGGCTTAGTGACGGTCAGTCCAAAATTTGGCGTGACGCACCATCAGATTTTGCAGGCGGCGGGCTTGAAGATTGATCTTTCTACAGAAGAAGTAGCCAAACGGCTTTCCGATCCGGCTATTGGTTGGGGCTATGTCGATCAGGCACAATTTTGTCCAACCATGCACGGCTTGATTGGTTTGCGTAAAAAAATGATCAAACGCTCGGTGCTCACTACGGTGGAGACGCTGGTTGGACCGATTCGTGGCAAGAATAAGACGCATCTCGTTTCTGGTTACGTTCATAAGCCGTACTCTGCCATTTACGCAATGTTGGCGCGGCATTCCGGGTTTGATACTAACTTGTCCGTGCGTGGGATTGAGGGTGGTGTGACTGCGTCTTTGCGTCAGTCTTCGACGATGTTCCAGTATCACGATAAGGGCGCGGAGCAGGAGTTCGAAGTCGATCCAACCAAACTGGGCATCCAGCGTGAAGAACGTGCGCCAGCGATTCCGGAAGGTGTGGAAGGCAATGAAAATATTGCCAAAGCAGCTGCAGATGCAGGGATTGCTGCGTTGCAAGGCAAAGAAGGTGCATCGTTTGATGCATTGCTGCTCAGTGCGTCATTGGCACTCTATCACTTGAAACGTTGCAGTTCGCTAGAAGAGGCAGCAGGGCAGGTGCGTGCAGTATTGGAAAGCGGCAAGGCGGCTTCGCGTTTTCAATAAGCGTCAACAACGATAAGCTACAAAAGTGCTGGTTCGGACTGGAACAGTTTTTCGACACGGTCGATTTTGCTTTTGTCCATCATGAAGAGGATGACGTGATCTTCTGGATGGATGGTAGTGTCGTGGTGGGCAATTAGCACCTCCTCACCACGTACCACTGCGCCGATGGAAGTACCGCGCGGTAGCGGGATCTCTTCAATCCGGCGACCAATGACTTTGGAGGTGTGTTCATTGCCGTGCGCAATCGCTTCAATCGCTTCTGCTGCGCCGTGGCGCAACGCATGGGCGGCGACAACATCGCCGCGTCGCACTAATGCTAGTAGTGAGCTGATCGTCACCTGTTGCGGGGAAATGGCAATGTCAATGATGTCACTCTCTACCAGATTCGCGTAGGCAGGGCGGTTGATCAGCGTCATTACTTTGCGTGCGCCGAGCCGTTTTGCCAGCATGGAGGAGAGGATATTTGCTTCGTCATCGCTAGTAACAGCGATAAAAACATCAGAATCTTCAATGTTTTCTTCTAGTAGTAGTTCTTTATCTGCTGCATCACCGAGTAAAACCGTTGTATTGTTGAGCATTTCTGAAAGGTTGATGGCGTTATCTGAGTTATGCTCAACGATTTTGACGTGGTACTCATTTTCCAGTGCTTGCGCCAGCCGTGTGCCAATATTGCCGCCTCCAGCAATCATAATTCGTTTATAAGGACGATCAATGCGGCGTAACTCTTTCATAATACGCTGGGTATGTTCGCGGGGGACGATACAATGAACTTCATCTCCCGCCTCAATGACTGTATCCCGTTTAGGGAAAATGGGACGACCTTCGCGAAAGATTGCGACAAAACGCATATCGACATCGGGCATGTGGTCGCGGATCGTCTCCAGCTCATTACCGATCATTGGTCCGCCATAGTGGGCACGAATTGTTACCAACTGTATTTGGCCTTTTGCGAAGTCAAGGACTTGAAGGGTTCCTGGATGCCGGAGTAGGCGCACCATATAGTCAGTTACTACTTGCTCTGGGCTAATTAGCATATCGACTGGGGCGGCAGCATGTCCGAACATTTGATGGCAACTCAGGTACTCGGAGGCGCGTACCCGGGCAATTTTGTGCGGTGTGTCAAATAACGTATATGCAACCTGACAGGCGACGATATTTACTTCATCGCTATCAGTAACGGCAAGAATCATCTCTGCTGTTTTTGCTCCTGCATTTTCCAGTGTGTCTGGGTGGGAGGCATGGCCAACAATCGTACGGATATCCAGTCGATCCTGTAGTGCATGTAACTCCTCATTATTGGTATCGACCACAGTAATATCATTAGATTCTCCGGCGAGATTTTCTGCAACTGTAGAACCAACCTGACCCGCTCCAAGAATAATAATTTTCATAGCAGATATTTTTTCAAATTTTGTATACTGGAATAATCAAGTCTTAGTTTTTTGGGAGATTTTTAGGGTCAAGACCTAAGGTTTTCAGTTTGCGGTACAAGTTGGTACGTTCAATGCCTGCACGTTCTGCAGTCTGGGAAACATTGCCGTTCGTATCTTGTAGATGGTGGAGTAAATAATCATACTCAAATTTTTCCCGTGCTACTTTTAATGGCAAATCGTATTGGAATGGAAGCTGGTCTGATATCGGTGTGCAGGCAAGGTTGGAGGCAATACTTTGGTGTAGCATAGGCATCACTTCTTCTTGGGAAATTTCTTTACTATCGCCAATGATTAACAAGCGTTGTACTAGGTTTTTCAATTCCAGCACGTTACCAGGCCAACTATACTGGCGGAGTTGGTTGCGGGCAGCCATGGAAAATTCTCGGTAGGATAATCCTTCGTAACGGTTGAAAAAATCTGTATAGAAATCCAGTAATTCAATCACATCGTCTGTCCGTTCGCGTAGCGGTGAGATATGGAGTGGGACAACGTTGAGACAGTAGTACAGATCTTCACGGAATCGTCCGGCGCGGATTTCTTCCTCCAAATCTTTTTGTGTGGAGGCAATGATGCGGAAATCAGGTGCAATTGTTTCGTGTCCATTGATCCGTAAAAAACTGCTACCTTCCAATGCGCCCATTAATCGTGCTTGGGTTTCCGGTTCCATATCGCCGATTTCTTCCAGAAAAAGTGTGCCGCCATTGGCTTGTTCTAGTCGTCCATAGTGAATTTGATCATCATGTTCACTACCAAATAGTTCAATATTGGTATTTTCTGCAGTCATGGAACTGACCGGGACGAGTACAAACGGATTGTCTTGGCGTGCGCTTTGCCGGTGCAGTGTTTGCGCGTAGAGCCGCTTTCCAACTCCGGCTTCACCAGTGATCAACACAGGAGTGTCATGTTGGGCGATACGTTTCAGATCATCCAATAATTGTTTAGAGATTAGGCTTTTTCCAACCGGATTTTTGGGCGGTGGGGTTTGGGTTTTGAGGGATTGATTCTCCTGTTTTAGCTTGGTTGTTTTGAGCGCATTTTTTAAGGTTAGTAGTAGCTTGGCGAGAGATAGTGGTTTTTCCATAAAGTCATATGCGCCAAGACGGGTTGCCTCTACGGCAGTCTCTACGGTGCCGTGGCCAGACATCATAATAATCGGCAAATCTTCAGAATCACCTTCCGATGCCCATTCTTTTAGTAAGGTGATGCCATCTACATCTGGCATCCAGATATCCAGCAGAATCAGGTCAGGGCGGCGTTTGGCGCGTTCAGCACGCGCCTCTTCGCCATTTTCTGCTGTGGCGACTTCGTAGCCTTCATCCTCCAGAATTTCCTGAACTGTAGTGCGAATTTCCGGTTCGTCATCAACAACAAGGATGTAAGGTCTCATGGCTTTTGTCTTCCGTAATTTTCTTTGATGAAATTCTGAATTCTTGGAAATTTTATGTGGAACGTCGGGAGAGCGGGAACTGGATCAGAAAACAGGTGCCCGTTGGGGCTGAGGTGAAGCTGATCTGCCCATTATGTTCATCAATAATCCGCTTTACAATGGCCAGTCCTAATCCAGTTCCTTTGGGTTTGGTCGTGGCGTATGGCTCAAAGAGATGCGGTTGAATTTCTAAGTCAATCCCCGGCCCATTGTCACAAATCTCAATGACTAGATGTCCAGTTTGTACTGCTGCTGTAATATGAACGGTTGCCTGTTTTGTCTCTTTTTTCATTGATTCGAGACCGTTTTTGATCAGATTATTCAATACTTGGCGTAGTCGATCCAGATCCGCATAGATGGTCGGTAATGTGCTTGGAATGTCCAGAATAACTTTATGGTGAGTTGCGCTGTGTTGATATAAATCAACCACTTCTTCCAGCAAGGTGGTGGGCTGTACAGGAGCTAGCTGCAGTTTGGGAGAGCGGGCATAGTCAGAAAATGCCTGTACCATTCGTTTCAGTGTATCGACTTGTTGCACGATAGTATGCGTAGCGCGGTCAAGTACCCGCCCTTCTTCGGTGTTCATTTTTTCTAGATAGCGGTGACGCAGTCGTTCCGCAGAAAGCTGAATCGGTGTTAATGGGTTTTTAATCTCGTGTGCAAGGCGGCGCGCCACTTCGCTCCACGCAGCATTGCGTTGTGCGGAAACCATTTCAGTGATGTCATCAAAAACGATTACAAATCCAGATTGTGCGCCAACATTATCCAGAAGTGTTCCTCGGCAGAAGAGAATTCGCTTGCCAATGGAATTTTCAAATTCAATCTCTTCATGCCAGTCGGTTTCACCCGATTTTAGATAAGATTCTATTTTTTTGATAAAAACGCTCATCTGAGGGTGATATTGCGATGCCAAGGAGAGTGGTTGTTCGGGGGTTGGAGAGAGGCGACTTTCCAGAATATTACAGGCAGCGTTATTGACACGAATCAGGTTGTGTTGTCCATCTAGCACGATAACACCAGAGGAGAGGCGCGATAACACAGCTTCTAGGTGAACATTTTGCCGTTTGACAATTTGCTGGCTTTTGTTCAGTGCCTGATGGGTAGATTCCAGATTTAGCATCATGTCATTGAAAGATTCCACCAGAAAGCCAAGGTCATCTTTTGCTGGCTGACGAAGGGGTTGGTCATAAATTCCAGCGGCGACAGCTTGGGTACCTTTTGCCAGATCATAAAGCGGGGTTGTCAGACGACGTGTAAAGAGAAGTGCAAACCAAAGTGCTGTCAATAGCGAAAGGAAAAGCATCAGCAGAAAGCCAACGTTATGCATAAATTGCTGTTGTTCCTTTAGATAATATAGCTTGCGGCTTTGCATGACTGCATCATCAATTTGCTGACGTCCCTGTTCTAGCTGGCTAGGTAGTGGGTAGACCGCAGTAAGGATACGGCTGTAAGGTTCTTCCGTTTTGTATTCTTCATCGGCAAGGTAGCCATAGACAGGGATGGCGATGATGAGCGATTCGCCCAGTTCCGGGTGTTCTTCCAATTCGTGATAATCATAGCCTTGGCGTAGCTGGTTCAGAATGAGCGGATTCAACGAGTGTAGAGCTTCTGGCGAGGAAACTAGGCTACGTGCGCTGATATATTTTCCAGAAATGTGGTAGAGCGCAATTTGCATCATTTGATGTTCGTCCATAATCTCTTCTAGGAAAAATTCAATCAGACTGTCCGGGTGTTGTGCCAGAATTTTTCCGATTTCGTTCAATTCGCGGATAAGTCGTTTTTTGCGTTCATTCAGTGCTGTCTGGTATAGATCGCGGGAACCAGAGACAGCGACTTCAATCATGTCTTCGCCCCAATTCTGCTGGCGTAGCAATTGTGAAGTGAAAAGCGAGATCATCACAATGGGAATTAATGCCAGAGCAACAAAAATGGTAACAAAGCGGAAATGGAGACGTGCTCCCGGCTCTTTGGCAGAGAGTTTACGTAGCAGTTGCACCACATTCGCGATGATTGTGCTGAATAAGATCACTACGCCAATAACGCTGGTAATTGCAACGTAGAGGAGTAATGGCCCAAGAGTGTCGCTGTTATAGGTAGATATTCCGAGCAGTACCAACGCTACAATCGTGAAAAGTGCACCTGACAAACTGATAGCACGTTTCAGAATCGAAATATGTCGAGTAGACATGGCTAAGGGGCGAGGAACGAAAAAGGGCTAGGGACGAAATTGGTGGGTTTGCCAGCCGCTGTCCAGTTTCCATTCAGGCCAGAAGTAGGGGGTATAAACATAAGGGCGCATGAGTCCTGGTAAATTGATCGCATCAATTGCAGTCCGTGCCAGAATGCGATATCCCTTGCCTTTTTCTAATGCCTCGAATGGAATAGTTAACAGAAGTGAGTGTTCCCCAACCTTACGGAGCAAAAATGGCAAATTATCGGCAACATAGCGGTGTTGGTTTTGTTCATTGGTGATTTGGAAACGCTGGTCAAATTCGTGGTAGGAGATTTTAAATCGACGACTAATGCTTGGTAAGTTTGATGTAGGTGGTTTATCTAGTAGCCAGACTTTTGGATATTCCTCAATTTCCAGGTTTTCTTCGAAAATAATAGGGACACCGTTCTGAATTGCTTCTACAACTGCTTTATCTAACGAGTAAGAAAATTGTGCGGTTGCAAGGTAGGATACGTTTTCTGCACCTGATTTAGCAGAGAGTTGGATTTTTTCGACTTGTACACCAGCTTGGCTCATCACTGGAATCCAATACAGCAGGAACAGGCTGAGCAGTCTGAATTTTTCTCTATAGCTAGTGAAAGAGTAAGAAAAAAGAAAAAGATTCATATTCGTTTGATAAGTTTGGTGTAATAAAAACCATCCATTGTTTGTTCTCCAGATAGAATTTGACGACCGAAATCGCATTTAGTTCCCCATGAAGTGGTAATAGACTGATGCTGTGCATCCGAATGAGATTCTAGAAAATGTCGTATAGTTTCTTCATTTTCCTGACGGAAAATGGAGCAGGTGGCATACAGCAATGTTCCACCGGGGCATAACATATTCCAAACATTTTCAAGAATTGTACCCTGTTGCGCCGATAAGGATTGTAAATCGGTTTCCCGGCGCAGCAGTTTAATGTCCGGATTGCGGCGGATCACCCCGCTACCGCTACACGGCGCATCAACCAGTATCCGGTTAAATGGCTTGCCATCCCACCAATCTGGTTTTCCGGCATCGCCCCGTTGGATCGACAGGTTTGGATTGTTGGCTTGTTGCAAACGCGCCAGATTTTCACGCAGTTTTTGTAACCGCTCTTCGGTGTGGTCGAGTGCAACGATCTCAATTTTTTCGGCTTTGCTCGCTTCTATTTCTAGTAGATGTCCCGTTTTTCCACCCGGTGCGGCGCAAGCATCCAGAATACGTTCGCCCGGCTGCGGATTAAGCAATGCAATGGCCTGTTGCGGCGCGGCATCTTGCACTGAAACCAAGCCTTCGAAAAATCCGGGCAGTTTGGCGACAGAAACCGGTTTTTGTAACGTGATTGCAGTCGGGGCAACCAGATTTTCTATCGCTTCAATGCCAGCATTTGCAAGTTGTTGCAGATAATTGTCACGCGTTGTTTTTGCTAGATTAACGCGCAAGGTCATCGGCGCACGTTGGTTGTTTTCGTGCAGGATGTTTTCCCATTGATCCGGATACTGCTTTTGGATCGTTTTGATCATCCAGTTTGGATGGGAAAATTTTCCTTCCGGCGTTTGTTGTGCATTTTCCAGCAGTTGTTTCTCTTCGCGCTGGAAGCGACGCAACACCGCGTTAACCAGCCCCCGCGCCCAGGTTTTATTATTATTCGATTTGTTGTTTGATTTGCTGCCCGGCTTGTCACCCAGCATTTTGGTGGCATTGACGGTTTCCGAAATCGCCGCATGGGACGGTGTGTGCATAAAAGACAATTGATACAAGCCGACCAGAATCAGCGCAAATAAATCTTGATCGCGTTTTTTCAGCGGCTTGGAAAGCAATTGGTTTGCCACCTGTTTCAGCAAATGAAACTGGCGCAAAACTCCGTAGCTGATTTCCTGCACTAGCGCGTGCTGGTTTTCCGGAATGGTTTGCAACGCTTCCGGCAGTGTTGCAGCGAGGGAACGGTGTTCCTCAACAACACCATAAATCGCTTGTGCCGCTGCAGCGCGGGGAGAATTTTTCATCCGTTTTTGCTGCCTGATTGGTTGGGGTGGTTTTGCTGGTTCGCATCAAACTGAATACCATCGGTTTTCAGTTGGGGACGGGCATTGAGAAAATCAGTGACTGGCATCGCCCGTTTTCCGGGCAGTTGCAATTCCAGAATGCGCAAAATGCCGGAGCCAGTTGCGATATCGATCCCGTCTGTGGAGACAGCGACACTTGTCCCCGGTTTTGTATCCGTTTTATTTTCTGCTTCATTTTCTGTAGAGACGATTTCTGCACGCCAGATACGCACGGCTTTTCCTTCCCAATGCGTGTAGGCAACAGGCCACGGATTGAAGGCATTGATGGTATGGAGCAATGTTTCTGCGGCCTGATTCCAGTCCAGTTCCGCTTCGGTTTTGCTCAGTTTTGCAGCGTAGGTGGCGTCGGCTTCATTTTGTGAAACCGGGTCGGCTGTGCCGTTTGTGAGTTGATCAATCGTTTCCAGCATCGCAGTTGCGCCCAGTTCAGCGAGGCGGTTGTGCAGCGTTTGCGCAGTGTCAGTTGCTGTGATCGGGGTGGTTTTTTTGACCAGCATATCGCCCGTGTCTAATCCTTCATCCATCTGCATGATGGTAACGCCGGATTCAGCATCGCCTGCCAGAATCGCCCGTTGGATCGGTGCAGCCCCGCGCCAGCGCGGCAACAGCGAAGCATGGATATTGATGCAACCCAATCGTGGCGCATCCAAAACTGCTTTCGGCAACAGCAGCCCATAAGCGACAACGACCATCAAATCCGCATTGAAATCGGCAATTTTTTGTTGTTCTGACTCTTCTTTCAGCGTTGTGGGCTGAAAAACGGGGATTCCAGCTTCTTCTGCGCAAAGTTTGACGGGGCTTTTGTGAATTTTCTGCCCACGCCCTGCTGGGCGGTCGGGCTGGGTATACACGCCGATCACTTCATGTTTGCTCTCCAGCAACGCTTGCAGCGCAGTGACGGAAAAGTCAGGGGTTCCGGCAAAAAGGATACGGAGCGGTGTGGTAGGCATGTTCGTTTCAGGGGTGTTTCAGAAAACTAATGGGCGGTTTGAAAAAATAGGGGACAAAAAATGACGATCCGAAACCATCCTGTTGTATTTCAAGATGATTTCGGACCAAGGCCGAAAACTGTGATTTGGCTTAGCTGGAAGCTGGAATTTTCTTGGTCGCAATCACTTCAACAGTGCCGGATTTTTTCGCTGCATCATAGGCCGCTTTAAACCGTTTCATCCCTTCCACTTTTTGCTTGTGGATGACCGGGTCAACCTCTTTGTTTTTGCGTTTTGATTGCATATTCCATCTCCTTGTGACCCAAATCCCGATAGACATCATATCCTAGTTGATCTGCATAACGATCAGCAAGCCGATCATAAAATCGCTTTAAACTGGGACGTTCCGCTGCTGCAAGATAAACCAGCGCACCTGTTTCCCCGCAGTGAAATTCCAACAATTCCGCCAAGGTTTCCTGCAATTCACACGTTTCCCGGATTGTAAGAAGCTGCTCAGGCGGTTCAAAATAGGTTTCATTTTGCACATTCTCCATCCGGTCGAACTTCACATCGTAGCTTTCTTCAGGCAACGAAAAGCCTGCCCTGTGCGCCCTGTCACGCAAATACGCATCATTTTTCCGAAGAATTTTGGAGAATGTCATCAAAAACAGATGTTCACCGACCCAAAAATCTACTTTCTGGTGGATTTCATCACCAAAGCGGATATTTTCAATCTTCCACTCAGTTTTTTG
The DNA here is from genome assembly GCA_964344325.1 of uncultured Piscirickettsiaceae bacterium. GTDB lineage: Bacteria > Pseudomonadota > Gammaproteobacteria > CAYFMX01. Next base: position 157,996 of record CAYFMX010000001.1, on the reverse strand, counting down.
CATTTCAGCTTTTAACTGCAATTTCGGCTACTTCCACGTTTTTTCCAGCTAGGCCACGTGTTTAATCGCTTTTCAGGATTTGTGCTTGGCGAGTTTCTTCATCTTCTTTTTCAAACGCTCTTGCTTGAGCTTGGAGAGATGGTCAATGAACAATTTGCCTTGTAAATGGTCGAGTTCGTGCTGGATGCAGATTGCCAATAACCCGTCCGCTTCCAGTTCAAACGGCTCGCCGTTGCGGTCTTGCGCCGAGATTGTCACTTTTTCCAAACGGGTGATGGTGGCGCGAACCTCAGGAAGTGAGAGGCAGCCTTCTTCGTAGGATTCTGTCCCTTCAGAACGAATGATTTTCGGGTTGATCAGGCAGATTGGATCGTGTTTTTCGCCTTCACTTTCAGATGCTTCATACCGTTCATCGCGATCCGTCAGGTCAATCACCACGAGGCTGCGCAAATCCCCTACCTGCATCGCTGCGAGACCAATACCTGATGCGGCATACATCGTCTCAAACATATCGTCGATGAATTGTTGCAGTTCTGCATCGAAGGTTTCGACCGGGACGCTGGTTCTGCGCAGCAGCGGATCGGGTGCGGTGAGGATTTCAAGTTGTGCCATACGAAAAAATTATCCTTCAATCGTCTTTTTTCAGTTTGTCCTCAGAAATGGAGGCAAAATTGGCAAAGACAAAATCAAAAGAGAAATCGTAGCACACTCGTGGTTTTTTGTTGCAAAAAAGATACGTGTTACGCAAGCAATTCTTGGCAATCCGCTAGCACCTGCTCTACATGGCCTTTGACTTTCACTTTTGGATAAGTTTTTAGCACGATGCCAGATGGATCAATTATATAGGTGGTGCGGACAATTCCCATATAAACTTTGCCGTAGTTTTTCTTCTCCTGCCACACGCCGAATGCTTCGCACATTTTGGCTTCGGGATCGCTGAGCAGCGTGAATGGCAGTTCGTGTTTGGTGATGAAATTGGTGTGCACTTTTGCAGAATCTTTCGACACACCCACGACGTTGAGCCCCAAATTCTGAAATGCGGTGATTTCATCACGGAAATTTTGCGCTTCCGTAGTGCAGCCGGGCGTGTTGTCTTTGGGGTAGAAGTAGAGGATCAGCCCTTTTGCGCCACAGATATCCACAAAGGTTTTCTCGTCACCGTTTTGATCAGGTTGGCAGAAATCGGGAATGGCTTGGTTCGGTTCCAAAATCATGGAGATACTCCTGAGGAAAATTTTGAAATCATTACTGTTACTGTACAGCCTGGAAATCCAGTAAGGAAAAGCTTTCTCTGGATTCTCTTTGTACGGAAACAGTAGCTTATAGATGGTTTGCAGGGGAACGGATAGAAAATTTTGAAAAATGATTGAAAAACAAAAATGCCCCTAACCCGAAAGTCAGGGGCATGTATAGCGAATAAGATAAAACAGAGGGGCAGTTTTATCCAGTTCTAAACAGCTTTAACCCGCTTTACGCTCATTCCAGGCAGCCGCCTCATCATCCCAACCATCCATACGGACATAAGAGTTGGCACGCGGTGCAGAAATCATATTCGGATCAACTTCCAGACCCATCGCTTCCAGATAAGCTGGAAGGCCGATACGCTCAACCATCTCACCAGAACGTTCATGCTCCAGCGCATTTTCTGCAAAAAAGTCAACGTGGTCGCCGCAAATTTCCAGCAGCTTCTCAAAATCATCGTCGCTTTCGAGCTTCATGAAAGGAACGATTACAGTGCCAAACAGGTCGCCAATTTTCAGTGTACGCTTGCCGCCCATCAGGATCGTGATGCCCTTGTCGTCGCCTTGCGCGAGAATCGCATCGCCGTCTTTACCAACGTATTTTTCACTGACGGAAGTAACAACGTTGATGCAGTGCATACATTTCACACAGCTCTTGTTATCAATTTCGAGGCTGGTGTCATCATTCAGGCTCAGGGACTGCGTTGGACAGCGGCTGATGATGTTATCTACAACGTGTTTGTTGCCTTTGTCCGCAACATACTTCTTCCAACCATCCTGATTAATTTTGATGTCATCGCGCCATGTGCCGATCATCGCCATATCTGCACGCTGAATAGAGTTAGTACAGTCATTCGCGCAGCCAGAGAATTTCCATTTCATCTTGTATGGAAGTGCTGGACGGTGCATATCGTCGAGGAATTCGTTGATTACCTCACGCATTGCACGGCCTTCGTCGTAGCAGGAGTTTTCGCAACGCGCTGCACCAACACAAGAGACAGAAGTACGAACTGCCGGGCCTGCACCACCGAGGTCGAAGCCCATTTCGTTGAACTTGTCGAATGCAACCTGCACGCCTTCGCTGTCCGCACCCTGGAACATGATGTCACCAGACTGACCATGCATTGCAACCAGACCCGTGCCAGTCTCTTCCCAAACGTCGCAGAAATCACGCAACAGCTTGGAGTTATAGTGGTTGCCCCACGGTGGTATGACACGAATGGTGTGAAATTCCAGCGCGTCTGGATACATTACTTCGCCCTTATCATCTTTCAGCTCGGAAAAGCGCGGGATAATACCGCCGCCGTAACCGATAACGCCGACTGTACCACCCTTCCAGTAACCACGACGGTTAATGAAGGATTGCTCCAGTGTGCCGATGACGCCACGCATCATCTTCGCAAACTTGGCATTGCCGGCAGCCAGGCGCTTCATTCCGGAAACGTAGCTCGGCCACGGCCCCTTCTCCAGCTCGTCCAGGTTCGGAGTTGACAGGTCCAGTTCCGGACTGTTCGCATTTAGCTTGGTTTTTTCTGACATTTTTACTGCTCCTTTGCAGTTTTTCCGCACAAATCGCGTTTTAAATTGCGTGCAGCCGTGTTTATTCGCATGTTAATTGTAGCGAGGGTTGTAGGAAGCCCATTCGCCTTCATGGCGGGTCTCTTTTCCTTCAGCGTCCAGTGTAGTGACGCTCTTGTCCGGATGGCAGGTGACGGAAACCACACCTTCGTCGTTTTCTGTGATCTGACTGCCGTCGGCCATAATTGCGCCCCATACCTTGATTGGTCTTCTCAGGCCCATGATTTATCTCTCCCTATGTTTGAAAATACTATTGAAAAAATTGAAAAAAACTTGAGTTTCAAATAAAAAATATCGTTAAAAAAGCACAAAAAAATCGAAGCTGATTTAAAATAACCCAGTAAACTAGTTGGATATTCTAGCGGGCGAATAAAAATTGTCAAATATCAAAAGATGATAACAAAGAGGAAGTTTGGCGATTGGCTATAAAATACAAGTAGTCAGCTCAAACGAGATGTCTTCCATCGCCTGCTTGGGGCGATCCATCAAATCCGGGATCATCATCCGTACAGAGAAACGGTGTCGTCCACCGCTAATTTCCACATAATATTTCATCGTTGTTGGAAGTGTGACGCGAATTAGTTGGTAGGGGGTATCTTTATCAAGACTGTGTTGATAAAAACCGGCGGTAGTCGTGACGGTGGTGGGCGTTGTGCTGCGACGGATCATTTCCAGTACGAGTGAAACCGCATCTCGTATAGTGTCAAAGTGACCAACCCATTCGTTGAGGGAAGCTAGGCGCTCTTCATCTGGCAGGTTAAGCCAGTAGTGGTAGTGAGGAAAGTCGATGTCGGAGAGACCGCCCGGAATTGCAGAACGTTGCAGAAAGCTTTTCAGAAATTCAGAGTTGCGGATTTGTTGGCCTGGTTTGCCCGGTTCCTTGTCTAATGTATTTTTTAACTCTTTTAAATTATTGAGGAAGGCATCAAGCTGTTTATGGTTGATGCCTGTCCGTTCGCGCATTGCAGACAAGGTAAGGTAGTTGCGCTCCAGCTCTTTCAGTAAATCTTTCTTGATTTCGCTACGGTCGGTAAGGGTAATGATTTCACCAAGCCGTTCCAAAGTTGCATGGCTACTGGCAGCAGTTGATTGCTGGAGGGTATCGCGAATGTTTTGGAAAGAGGACTCCAGCCGCAGTAGTGTACGGATACGCTCATTTAGTGGATGTTCGTAGGTGATGTTTTTGGGCAAGGTTTTGTCCGATGAAAAAGACTCAATTAAATAATGAATTCGATCTTGATTTTCAACTGCTTTTTTCATCATTTTGCCGGTTTTTTATTGTTGTTTGTAGGTCGTTTCCGGACGAATAAAAACACATCAGTTTGAAAATTAATCGGCTAATCAGTTTTGTTTCTGGCTAGCTCCAGATAATGTTGGTGGAGCTTCTGAATGACCGACTGCATTACTGTATGGTTGGTATTATCAACCACTGTGTCGGCAATTTGAAGTCGTGTTTTGCGGCTTGCTTGGCTTGCAAGGATTTTACGGACTTCAATTTCAGAGATTTGATCCCGCGCCATTGTGCGTTGGATTTGCAATTTTTCTGGTAAGTCGATTACAAGAATTTCGTCAAACTGTTTTGGTTGTGCGGTTTCTACCAGTAGCGGGATCATAAAAACCAGATAGGGTGGGCATGGAATCGTATATGTGAATGTTTCCGCCTGTTTTTCCATTGTTGTATAGATCGCCGGATGGAGGATTGTTTCGACAATTTTGCGTTTTTCCGGGTCGTTGAAAATGAGCGTTTTTAATACAGGGCGGTTGAGTGTCCCGTTTGTGTAGAGGATCTGTTCGCCAAGTTGTGCTGCTAATTGTTGGAGTGCTGTTTGTCCGGGCTGTACTACTTCCCGAGCAACTTGATCGGCATCAATGATGGGGATGCCCAGTTTTTCAAATTCGGCAGCAACGGTGCTTTTGCCGCTGCCGATACCACCGGTCAGTCCAATACGGAGTGGACGCGATGAAACAGTCACTTGAGTGGTTTGAGAATCAGTCATGCTGTCCGTTATGCCAAAAACAGCCATTGCTGAATTTCAGTGCCCCAAAACAGCAGTAATCCGCCGGAAATGGCTAAAAACGGCCCGAATGGGATAGAGGAAAATTGCAATGCTTCGATTTGGTTTGGCGATTGGTTTTGAGAAGCACCGCGTTGATTCAACAGTATCATCGGTAATGCAATCAACAATGCAGTCACAGCGGCGATTAGCAAGATGAGCGGCAACATTTGCCAGCCGAACCATGCACCCAGCGCGGCGAGCAGTTTGGCATCGCCGAGCCCTATGCCTTCACGTCCACGCAGCAGTTTGTAGCTTTTGGAGATGCCCCACAGCAGCAGATAGCCTGCAACTGCGCCCCAAATCACATCGTCGATGGGGGCAAATGTATGGTTCAGATTGATAGGTAAACCAAGCCAAAGTAGCGGATAGGTCAGCGAATCGGGCAGCAATTGATGTTCTGCGTCGATGAACGCGAGCGCGATCAAAATCCAGCCGAAAATCATCGCATAAATAGCAGTAATGGTTGCGCTAAAGTGGAGCGTGGCGAGTCCAGCAATTCCAACAGAAAATACTTCAATCAGAAAATACCGGATCGGAATTTTTTCACCGCAAAAATGGCATTTTCCGCGTTGCAGCAAATAGCCGAACAACGGCAGGTTTTGCCAAATTTTCAGTGGCGTTTTGCAGTGTGGGCAGTGAGAACGCGGCCATACCAGATTTTCTTTCGGTTTTTGCGGGAACGGCTCTGGTTGTTCCAGCAGGCTGCGGCACTCTTCGCGCCATTGTTGTTCCATCATGCGCGGCAGGCGATAGACGAGCATCGTCAAAAAGCTGCCGATGATTGCGCCGAATAGTAGGCTGAGCGGCAAGAAGAGTTCGGATGGAAACGGAAAATGTCCCATGTTTGGTAGCTGCTATTGGGTTTCAGGAAAGAAATCTGGATTGAATATCTGTTCTGTGGTGTAGGGCGGCGTTGCCGGGAAGTGATGAACACCGATACCCGTTTCACTGGCAGAATCGCGCACTGCATAGCGGTAGGATTTTTCAATCGCGCTTTCTAGCTGTGATTTTAGGCTGGGGTTGTCGGCGAGATGATCTGCCAGTTGGTCTCGCTGGTTTTCAATCGTGAGCCGCCAACTGTTGCCACTCCGTTCCGGTTGGAATTGCCATTTCAGCAAATGGGTGAGCAAAACGGTAAGGCGGCTGATCAGTTCCCGTTTTTCACTCCGTCCCATGCTCTCAATTTCCTCTGCAATATGTTCAATATCAATTTTGTTGAGTGCGCCATCACGTAACAATGCAGCTTGATGGTTGGCCCACGCGTAAAAATCAGTTTCGTATTGTGATGATGGTGCAGTTTGCATCATCCGGTCTCCGTTCTGGGGATAAAAATTTGGATCGAAAGCAAAATAAAGCAACGATGCGAAATTACGTTTTGAAAAATGGTTTTGAAAAGCAGGTTTGTGAACAGTAATGTTTCGGAGTGTATCAGAGCAAGCTTCCTGCCTGAAAAATCGGTTGATACAGGGCAACGGTTAAAGTGCCGATCATCCCGCCAATCAGTAAAATCAATGTGGGTTCAATCAATGTGGTCAGAGTTTGAATCCGTTGTTCTACTTCATTCTCGTAATAATCGGCAAGATTTAGCAGCATTGTTGCCAGTTTTCCGCTCTCTTCTCCAGCGCGAATCATCTGGATTGCAATCATTGGAAATACATTGCGTTGTTCTAATGCGCTAGAGAGTGTGGTACCACGTAGTACAGCGGTTCGTGCAGTGCGGATTGCCTGTTGCAGTATTTGGTTGGGAATCATGTTGGCAGAGGTAGCCAGCCCAACATGAATGGGTACAGCAGCTTCCTGCAGGGTGGCGAGCGTACGGCTCAAACGTGCCAGCGCGACATCCCGAAAAGTCATTCCAAATAGTGGAATTTGCAACAAGAAATGATCGGCAAAAATCCGGAATTTGGACTGTTTTTGGTAAAGCAAAATTGGGATCGAAAAAGAGAGGATTAAACTGATCAGCAAAAGATAGATATTTTGTTGCAGTGCATCCGATAAATTGAGCAGATGTCGGGTGAGTGGCGGCAGTGAGCCACCTAAATTTTGAAAAAGTGATTCAAATTGTGGCACGACTGCTAGCAGTAAAAATGCAGTGATCGACAGCGCGACCACAAAAACGGAGACAGGGTAGATAGCGGCTTTGCGCACCTGTTTTTTCAGATGCTGGCTTTTTTTACGGTGCTCTGCGGCGCGGTTCAGCAATGTGCCCATTTGTCCGGAAGTCTCTCCTGCTTCGACGAGATGGATCAGGAATGGATCAAAATAGCGGCGTCGTTTTGCCAGTACTTGTGAAAAAGGAGTGCCTTGTTCCACTTCCAGATAAATTTGTTCGACGAGATCACGTAGTGGAGACGGTTTGAGTCCGTCAAGAATTCCGGTTAATGCGCGTGCCAGTGTTAGGCCAGAGTTGAGCAATGTCGCTAATTGTTGCAATAGTACTGTGATTTCTTGTGCGGAAATGCGTCTGGAAAATGCAATCTCTGAAAATTCAAATGCAATCGGAATCAAAATCGGGCGGATGATTTTGCGCCGTGCCAGTTCTGCGCGGGCTTCGGTGAAATTGGCGGCTTTGAGTGTGCCGCGGGCGGGCTGCTTGGAAAGAAGATGTCCGCGCCAGAAGTAGGTGGGCATTGGGAATGAAATTACTGAAAATTTTATTTACTCAAAGAATCAATGATTATAATGACAAACAGCAGATTTTTTATGGGTAAATTTTAGGGTGAAATGAAATGGATCAACCAACGATTGAATATGGCAGCAAAGTCAGTTTGGCTTATACGCTTTCTCTTGCAGACGGGATGGAAGTGGATAGTGCGACTATCGAAAAACCGGTTGTTTTTGTCGTCGGGGATGGTTCGTTGGCGAATGGGCTGGAAAACTGGCTGGTTGGACTCGCAGCAGGGGAGAAACGCAATTTTCTGATTCCGGCAGACGATACGTTTGGCGTACGTGATGAAGCCAATATTCATACGGTTTCGTTAGATGCATTTGATCCGTCGATTGAGATGGAACCGGGTCTGGTGATTGCGTTTGGTTCACCGTCAGGTGAGGAGGTTCCGGCAACAATTGTGGAAGTGGAGGCAGGTGAAGCGAAAGTTGATTTTAACCATCCGCTTGCCGGGCGTGATTTGCAGTTTGATGTGGAAATTCTCGACGTGACCGAGCCAGAGTAGGCAGAAAAGAAGTCAAAGAAGAATGAGCGGAAGCAAAAAAGAGAAATTGATGGAAATTCAGCTCGCAAGTCCACGCGGATTTTGCGCCGGTGTGGAACGGGCGATTGCAATCGTCGAGCGTGCGCTCGATTTGCATGGCGCGCCGATCTATGTGCGTCATGAAGTGGTGCACAATCGTTTTGTCGTCGATGGATTGCGTGAACGTGGCGCAGTTTTTGTGCAGGAGTTGGATGATGTGCCGGAAGGGGCATGGGTGATTTTTAGTGCGCACGGTGTGCCACTCGCGGTGCAGGAGGAGGCGCAACGGCGCAAGCTCAAGGTGTTTGATGCGACTTGTCCGCTGGTGACGAAAGTGCATCTTCAGGTTGCGCGTAACGCGCGTGAAGATCGCGATGTGGTATTGATTGGTCATGCCGGGCATCCGGAGGTGGAAGGGACGATTGGGCAATATCGTGCCAAATCGCATGGGCAAATTCATCTGGTGGAGAGCGCGGAAAATGCGGAAAAACTGGATGTCGCGCAGCCAGATGATCTCACCTATGCGACGCAAACGACGCTTTCGGTCGATGATGCGGCGGAGATTGTCGATGCGCTGAAGCAGCGTTTTCCAACGCTCCGCAGTCCAAAAAAAGATGATATCTGTTATGCGACACAAAATCGTCAGAATGCAGTGAAACGGTTGGCTGAGGAATGTGGTTTGGTGCTGGTGGTCGGTTCGCCAAACAGTTCTAATTCCAATCGGCTGCGTGAGTTGGCAGAGTCATGCGGTACAAAGGCACATCTAATTGATTGTGCCGATGAGATTGAAGCGGATTGGCTCGAAAATGTAACGCGAATTGGTGTAACCGCTGGGGCTTCCGCGCCGGAGGTATTGGTGCAGGGCGTGATTGAGGCGTTGAAAAATTTCGGCGGGATTTGGGACGGTGAAATGGATGCGGAAAAAGAGGAGATGTTTTTTCCGCTGCCGGTGGAGTTGCGGTAAAAAAACTCGGATAAAAAGCTTGGATAAAAAACTTGGGTTATATGCCGCTGGCTTTAGATCTCAGTTTGAGGAGATGTTCGGCTTCTGCTTTCGGGATTGCATTCAACGTGTCGCCGTTGTGAATGATAATCTGACAAGCGAGTTCAAAGAATTCGGCATTCTGAATCGCGTGGGCGTGAGTATCGGCAACCGTGACCAATCCATGATTCTCCATCAGGGCTAAATCGCAATCTTGCATTGCTGTGACTACTGCCTCAGCCAATTCTGTTGATCCTGGAAGGAGATAGGGCACTCTTACGATGTGACCGATGTTTCAGGAATGACGAAAAAATCAATGTCATCGGTATTTCGGCAAGCCAAAGTTGTGGCGTAGGGCGACTGAAAATGCATGACGACATTCACATCCGGTCGTGTTTTTAGGATTCCTGCGTAGAATCCGATCTCTCCCGTGGGTTTGAGGCCACTCAATAACGTGCCATCGGCAATGCGACATACCGAGATTTCTGTTTTGGATAGATTTTCCATCCAGCTTCCAGTAGCGGTGACCAGAAATCGTTCATCATCCAGTCTGTGTGAAATATTGCCACTACTGCATCGTACTAAATCGCGTGCGGCAGCTTCGTGGCAGTGTTCGAGAAATTTATCCAGAGCGTGGTTTGGTATGTTCATCATAACCATGATCCAGAAAATCTCTTTTCTATCCAAGGTTTGAAAAAATAGATGCGGAAAAGAAGGGATATTTTTTCTGTTTCTGGTGGAGTTGCGGTAAGCGAATGAATCGAATCGGCTCAATAGGCGGGAATTTCCTTGCTGGTATCCAGTTCGCCTTGATGTGAACAAAATCGGGTTTTTCCAGATTCATCCACAATCCAAACTTCATGTGCGCCTTTCGCCAAATACAATTCCACTTTTTCATCCATCTCGCCCTTGGTGTTTGAGGGAGATACGATTTCGATGCAAATTTCAGGGGCGACGGGGTAGGGGGTTTGAAAACCATGTTCCGCAATGAATGCATCGCTTGCCCATGCGACATCCGCCACTTTAACGCCTTGGCTGGTTTCGATGGAGCATTCCATAATGACCTTGCCATTTCCGTTTTTTCCTTCACGGATTTTTGTGCCCACTTCAAATTGGAGGCTGCCGCGGATGTTGCTGGCAGGACTCATCAAAATCTTGCCCCATTTATCCAATTCAATCTTGAAAGGAAGATTTTGCAAAAATGGGTTGTTAATGACGGATGACCATTCCATTTTTTTCTTGTATTTGGCTGTCTCTTTACTTTTGTTACAAGATACTGATCAAAGTATTTTTATTGGTGGATTTTGATACAATTTTTTTGTAAATGGCACATTTTATATATAAGGATACCACATAAAAAATGTGCCATATGCTGCTGTGTTGTGAACGTCTTTTATTGTAGCTTTAAAGAGAGATTAATTTTGTGAAACTGATATTTCAACGCGTCTGTTTTGCTTGCGGCCTTGTTCTGTTTCGTTATTCGCAACAGGATGGTTTTCTCCTTTTCCTTCTGTGGTGATTCTATTTTGGTTTATTCCTAATTTTATCAGTTCTCTTTTAACTATATTGGCGCGTTTTTTAGAAAGAATATCATTGGAATCTTTTGATCCTATAGAGTCTGTGTGGCCAATAATTTTGATATGATTTTTATTGTTTTTTAGATATTTATATATTTTCTCTATTTTTGAAGAATAGATTTTCTTTAAATTGGTTGATCCAGTATCGAATTCAAAAATAAATTTTTCGGAGCTAACCCAGGAATCATCTCTTAATTTATATGTAGTGAAAATATTGTCGATAGTTTTTTTGAGCGAGACATGATCGTTAGCTTCATAATATTGCCATTTTTTACTAACCTCACTAATTTTCTGTAATTCTCTTCTTGTCCTATTATCAATATCGTATCCGATAATTTGAAAATTAATATTTATTCCATATTTTTGGTGAACTTTTTTGGCTTCAGCAATAGGGTCTTCTGAACAAGTTTCCTGTCCATCGCTTAGCAATATTATCATTTTATTTTTAATGTTTTTTAATGATTCGCCGCTAAGTTTAATTGCATGAGCTAGTGGTGTAGGTCCGTCAGCATCAATAGATTTTGTAATATTTATAACTTTGTCAACATCATTGGTTGGTTGTGCAGTAACTTTTGCTCTGCAATCATCAAAAGTTATTAAGCTTATATTATAACGTTCAGTGTCCAGCTGGCTCACTGTGTCGATAATAGTATTTTTTGCTTTAGTAATTCTTGCTTCTCCAATATCATTTTTATTCATGCTATCTGAAGTGTCTAGTATAAACATTACAACAGGCTTATCAGAATTAATTTCCTTTTTTATAAAAAAATCATTGAGTTGAATTTTTTCTTGAAAGGGGATCGACGAGCAGCCTTGTATTAAAAAAGAAAAAAATAGTAGAAATAAAATATTGATCTTTTTCATTATTAAATGTCTCCTTTAATGTCTATGGGGGATAGTCTATTTTATGATTTCAAAACGCTGTATATCTTTTCGGCCATTTTCTTTTTCAATCTTTACGATATAGATATCGCCAGTCTCTAATTTGTCTAATATTTCAAAATCTGTATTTATGGCTTGTTTTGAAAGAATATGTTGATTTCGAATTAATGTTAATGTTTTTTTGTTTTTATTTCTCTTAAATTCTAGTCTAATTGATGGATATTGGGATTTTTTGATTTGGATTGGTGTTCCTCTTCCTTCGGCTATAACAAAATCTTTTTTAGTAGAAACTATTCTTAGGTTGTTTTTGATTCGTATGAATTTTAATGTTAAGAGGTTTTTAAGTGTGGATTTCTTTGCTTTTATTTGTTCGTATTTATAGCATGGATATTGTGGTTTTAGTGAGATGGATTTTCTTTCTATAATACCTATTTCGTATTCTGATTCTGAGCTTGAGCATATTTTTTTGTATTTATATATTTTTATATTTTTATTTTTTGTTAATGTGGTATTTTTATGGGTATTATTTTGGTATGTTATGTCTAGATTGATATCTTTTCCACTAATGATATAAAATTCATCAGACTTGGCTGTTGTTGATAAAGTAAATGATAGTATCGCTATGTAAAGCAATGTGAATGTTGTTTTCATCTTAATGTTCTCTCCGTTCTAAAAAATTTTTATTCTTTCTTTGATGTTTATATAAATCATCTTAAGGTGTTTAAGTGTATTTATAAGTGTAGCAATAAGGTTATATAGTGCATAAGGAATATAAGTGGTTATGTAGTTAATCCAATAGTGGCTCAGTTTAAAAATAAGATATGATATGAGAAAATTTATAGCTATTGCGGTAATTAAAAAGAACAGTAGTGATAAAAAGCTTCTGCCAAGCAAGGTTAAGGAGATAATCCTTGCAAGAAATGTTATTAAGAAAATTAAAAATATAGATATGTTTGTGGGAAGTAATTTTAATTGTGGGGAAAAATAATATGTGCTAGCTAGGATGTTTGCTAATATTTCTATGCCTGATACTTTAGATCCATTGTATAAAGTGTGAATATCATTGTTGTTTTTGTCGCTATGATTTGTTCCTAAAAATATAATAGAATTTTCCGTATTATCTTTTCTTAAGCTTATTATGTCTGTATCAAATGAATAGAAATTTATATTTTTCCAATAGCTTTTTTCTATAGAATCCTGATCTGTAAATCTATCCTTGTATATAAAGCGATTATTTACCACATTGTAATCTTTTGTTAACTTGGATGTGTCCATGCCTAAAAATACTAGAGGGGCAAAATAATATTTCTTTAATTCTCCATGTGTGTCTTCTCTTTCCAAATATGAATAATATTGTCTGATTTTATTATCAAAGCTTACAGCTAGTTTTGTTGATACAAAATATACGCCTTCTATTTTTTCTACTTCTATAAAATTAGAGTTAGTGTTATGTGTAAAAAATATAGGATAGTTTCTCTTTTTTTTCAGTAAATTTATTAGTTTTTTGTCTTCAAGTTGTTGCTTTTTATTGTTTAAGTTTAGATCTATGAAAAGTAATTTTGGATTTATTTGATCAGTTTTTTGAATGAAATCTATTAAGTATTTTCTAGGAAGAAAATCATTGTAATTTTTGTTAAGCAAGTTATTACTGTCCATAAGATTTTGTTTCTTGAGAAATATATCATCTATTTCAAAAACAAGTATTCTTTGTGTGGGTTCATGTGAGATTTTAGATTCAATGGTATTGATGGTATCAAATGCCATATCATCATAGTCCCCAACTCTTTCAATAAAGAGAAACGAAACGAAAGTCCAATATATAATGCTTGAAATAATCGCAAATAGTAAAGAGTTTAAGACTATATTCTCTTTAAGTGTGTTGTATATAGTTGTATTATTCATAACATAAATATACTTACTCTACGATTTTTTCTTTTTCCATCATCTGTATCGTTATTTGCAATAGGATATATTTCTCCAAAACCAATAGATGTTAATCTGTTGCTGGCAACTCTGAATCTTTCATTAAGAATTTTAGTGACTGCATCTGCTCGTTTTTGGGAAAGAGTCATATTTTCTGAATCTGTACCATCAGAGTCAGTATGACCTTCTAATAATACTCTTTTCCCTATTAATTCGTTGGTTTGTAAAGCTTGTGCTATAAGGTTAAGTTTGGTTATTTCACTGGTAGTGAGATGAGTACTATTTACTTCAAAATTAATGCTTATATCAATGCTTCCAGATGTTTTGAGCTGCTTAACTATTTCTTGAATAGTTAGTTTGTTTTCATTGATAAATATTATGGCATGATTATAGTTATGGCGTGCATTGTTTCGAATGAGGCCATTCATCATATCTGGGTCGTTTCTTTTTATTGCATCAATATAAAGTTGGGATTCTCTGGAGGTAAAAGAATTTGGCTGGAAACCGCTAAATTTTTCTTTATCTAGGAATGTCAGTTCAAATCGTTTATTATGATTTTTCCTTGGGTTGGGAAGTATGACAGAATCTTGAGGGATGAGAGTTTCGGATCTAGATATTTTTCCTACATTACTCTTAACATATTGAGCAATTTCAATTGAATCAACGATTGAATCGTGGTTGTAGTCTGCAGAACCATTAAGACCTTTGGTTAATATATATGTAAAAAGCCCATGCCCTTTGTATTTATCATTGGCGATTTGCTTACTTTTAGCTGCTGTTAATATAGATATTCCGGTTTTTCTTCCAAGTGGTAGCTGATTGATGTCATTCTTAATAGATTCAACTTGTTTTCCAGAACTACATGTGTCTAATATAACTATTCTGAATATTGTAGGAATATTAATTAGGTAGTCAGATATTTGATCCTCTTTTATTCCGTTTTTAATAAAGTCATCGCGTGAAAAATCAGATGGTGCAAAATAATATTTATCATTTTCTATCATTCCATGTGAGGCCACATAAAACATAAAGTAATCATTAGGTTTTACTTTGTTTCTGATTTGTTTAACAAGATTTCCAATATTGCTTTTGGTGGTATTTTCTATTGATAAGTTGTAAGGGTTGATATTGATATTTCCATTAAATAGCTTTGTTGCTTTATTTTGGAATGTTTTTTTAACTAAATTAGCATCGTTTATAGCATTCATTAGTTGCTGGTTGTCTCCCCAGTCAGGAAAATCATTAATGCCAATGGTTAAAATATGGAAAGTGGGTTTTTTCTTGAATTTATTTGTGACAATTTCATTGTCGGTAGCTGTTTCTCCTGAAAAGGAAGATGTTTCTACTCTAATTTTATTAGTGCCAGCAGGTATTGGAAGTTTATAGATATGTTGTTGCTCTATAAAGCTAGTTTTTATATTGCTAATGGGTTTTGCGGGTATTCTGGAGTTGTTAATAAAGAATGCTGGTTTATATAATTTTTCGTTGGGTTTGTGTGTTATTAATAATGTTATGTTTGAGTATTCGTTGTTAATGTTTTTGTTGGTTGTTAACTTGACTGAAAGATTTATATTTTTGTACATTTTATTTATGGCATTTTGAGTGACTCGTATGAATTTTTCTTTGTCAAAATTTGTTTTTTCAAGAATGCCAACATTGATGTGTGAATTTTTTTTCAATACGTTATCTAATATGGAATTTGCTTGATCCATAATATTGGTTCTAAAAATAGAGGTTTTATTTGAGGTTGTTTTATTGGGTTCAAATGAAGGATAAAATCCAGTGCTATAAACCTTGATAAGTTCATGTGTATTGCTGCTGTATTCTTCATTTTTTTTGATTCTTTTAGCAAACTGTTCTGTTTTTTTATCTACCAAAATATTGAACAAATGTTTGCCTTGGTTTGATATTTTAATTTGGAAGCTATCGGTTTTTTCTTCAGTATATATGAATGATGAAGGTGCGGCAGCATAAGAGGTTATAGAAAGAAGAATAATGAATAAAGTAGTAATGAAATAGGAAAAAATAAACATAGATATCCTGTTTCTAATATGTAGATATGATTCTTCTTGTAACTGGAGAGAATATAATTTAAATGAATATGGAAATACGTTTTTCTAATAAATCAACTAAACTCCCAATGTGATTATTCCGATCATTCAGTGCTGGAATATAGCGAAACTCTTTTCCTCCGTTCTCCAAAAAAAATTCTTTTCCGCCTATTTCAATCTCTTCCAGCGTTTCAATGCAATCAGCAGAAAAACCGGGACAAATCGCCTCAATTTGTTTGATGCCGGTTTTCGGTAATTGTTCCAAAGTTTCATCCGTATACGGCTTAATCCACGGTTCTTTTCCGAAACGGGACTGAAAAACTACTTTAAATTCATTGTCTTGTAGATTTAATTCTTCCGCCAGCAATTGCGCTGTGCGCTGGCACTGCTGCGGATACGGATCGCCCACCTCGGCATAGCGCACCGGAATACCATGAAATGAAAGCAATAACTTTTGCGCAGCCCCATATTGCTGACGCGATTCACGTACTGAATTGGCAAGCGCGGCAATATAGCCCGGATCGTCATGATAATCGCGGATGAAGTGCAATTCAGGAATGTTGCGCCACTGCTGTAACACGTTGGAAACAGCATCGAATGTGGAGCCGGTCGTCACCGCTGAATATTGTGGAAAAAGCGGTAGTACAATCAGCTTTTCAATCTTCTGCTGCCGAAGTTTTTCCAACGCTGATGCAATCGACGGATTGCCGTAACGCATCCCCAATTCGACTGGAATTTCCGCACCCAATTCTTGCACCAGTTTTTGTTGCACCGCGTCGCGTTGCCGTTTGGAAATTGCCAGCAGTGGCCCCTCTTTTTGTTCTGGAGACCAAATTTTCTGGTAAACCTTCGCCACTTTTTTCGGACGCGTGCGCAAAATGATGCCGTTGAGGATCAGCCACCACTTCCAGCGTGGCATCTCCACCACGCGGTGATCCCAGAGAAATTCTGCCAGATAGCGGCGTAGTGCATCAGGGGTGGGCGCGTCTGGTGTGCCGAGATTAGTAAGTAGGATGCCGGTTTTGGTGGTTAGGTTTGCCATTAGAGATAGAGTTGTTAGAAGATAACTAGAAAGCTAAATATCGTACCTCACAGTACAGGAAAACCCAATCGAACCAAGGAAAAGAGCAATGGAGCAATGTCCTATTTGTAATAGTGAAATAGAATATTCAATCTTGGAATCGAAAGATACATATGTTGTGAATTGTCCACGGTGTGGGGAATATTTAATTCCACAAAAAGAGCTTAGAAGAATTCGAAGAATTGATTGTACAGATAGGCAGCGAGCAAATATTTCAGGATGGCTACAAGATAATCAAGGGATTGAAATTGATAGCGGTAAAATAGAAGAACTTCGTTGTTTGAGAACGCCAAGCTTTCATGAGAGGGCAGATCGGCTTTTATTAGCTATTGCACATGATACAGAATATGCAGGACAAGAATTTTATGAATTTAATGAGCACTGGATAAGTTGTGCGTGGTGTATACAAGAAAATAAAATAAATGAATTGAGAGAACTAATAGTTTTTTTGGATGACTCTCAAAAAATTAGTTTTCATTTTTCATCTTTGACAGTAGATACGGGAACTATTGAAAGTATAACGATTAAAATTCTTCCAGATGGATGGTTGCGTGTGGAAGAACTGGAAAAGATAAATCAGGAAAGTAAACAGGGTTTTGTAGCAATGTGGTTTGATCCACAAATGGATCATGTTTATGAAAATGCGATTTCCAAAGCGATTACTGCTGCTGGGTATCAATCACATCGTGTAGATCAACGCGAACACACGAATAAAATTGATGATGAAATCATTGCACAAATTCGAAGAAGTCGGTTTGTAGTTGCAGATTTTACAGGGCATCGTAGCGGCGTTTATTACGAAGCAGGTTTTGCAAAAGGATTGGGGCTGGAAGTTTTTTGGACTTGTCGGGAAGATGATTTAGATAATCTTCATTTTGATATTCGTCAATATAACTGTCTTGTTTGGAAAAAAGATGAACTTGATGATTTTGCGCGTCGTTTGCAATTTAGAATTGAAAGCGTTTTGGGCGAAGGTGGGTCAAAGTAGCGCATCCTATTCTTGAGAAAAACAGTCGGCTTTAGGAGAATGCGGAAATTTTGATGATTTTCCGTTTTTTCTCAGGAGCACTCAATGCACTTTCCCTCTGATCCATTTACTCTCACTTGTCCGCATTGTGGCGAAGGTACACTGAAGCTGGATGATTCCGCATTCGATCAAAGCTGTCAGGGGAAGCATGTATTCTTGTTCGAATGTGATCAGTGCGGAAAATATACCGCAACGGCGATGGAGAATATTCCAGTTCAAGAATGGGAAAAATTCATCCCGGCAGAACATTTGGACAAAATGATCTCCGATTATCACGCTGCACAAAAGAAAGGGTAAGCACAATCAATGAAACCGCTTAGCCAGTTGCGCCTCGACGAAAATCGCTATGCAACTTTGCCAGACCATTTTTTCAGCCGGGTAAAGCCTGCGCCGTTGGAAAATCCGTTTCTCGTCGATCTGAATGAGCTGCTTGCCCATGAGATGGGTATTACAGTGGAAGAGTCCGAAAAATTGCTCTGGACAGAATTGTGCGCCGGGCAACGTCTGCCGCCCGATAGCGAACCGATTGCGACGGTTTACTGCGGACACCAATTTGGGCATCTGGTTCCGCAGCTTGGCGATGGACGGGCGATTTTGCTGGGTGGATTCGCCGCGGACGATGGTCAATATTGGGAATTGCAACTCAAAGGCGCAGGACAAACCGCGTACTCGCGCATGGGCGACGGATGCGCTGTGTTGCGCTCGACGATCCGCGAATATCTTTGCAGCGAGGCGATGCATGGGTTGGGCATCCCGACCACGCGGGCGTTGGCGATTGTCGGCAGCGAAGAGCCGGTAGCGCGGGAACGGTTGGAAACGGCTGCGAGTTTGGTTCGCGTTGCGCCAAGTCATCTTCGTTTTGGCACGTTTGAATATTTTTACTATCAAAATGATGTGTCTGCGTTACAGGCACTTGTCGATTTTGCGATCCAACACTATTTTCCGGAATTTTTAGAATATTCAGAACTTCCTGAAGCGGAAAATCGTGCGCTTGCGTTGCTGGAAGAAGTCTCCAAGCGTACTGCACATTTGATCGCGATGTGGCAAGCGGTCGGATTCGAGCATGGCGTGATGAACAGCGACAATATGTCGTTGCTGGGGCTGACGATTGATTACGGGCCGTTTGGGTTTATGGAACGCTACCAGCCCAATTGGATCTGCAACCATTCTGACGAATTCGGGCGTTATGCGTTTGACCAGCAACCAAAAATCGGGCAGTGGAATGTCAGTTGTCTGGCGCAGGCGATGTTGCCGCTACTGGATGAAAATCCGCAAGCAGCGGTGGAAAAGGCAAAGGCCGTAATTGCCGATTTTCCGCAGCAGTTTCAGCAAGCACACCAGCAAAAATTGCGGGAAAAATTTGGTTTGCTCGAATCTCACGAAACGGATCAGCAACTGTTTGATGAGTGGTTCGCGCTGATGGAAGTAAATGGCAGCGACTGGACACGTAGTTTTCGTGCATTGGGGAAAATTTCTGCTGAACTGGAGGAACAAGCAGAAATTGCTACAGTGCCAGAATCATTAAAACGGGAGTTTCAGGATCAGAGAAGGTTGCAAGTTTGGGTCGAAAAATATCACCAGCGTTTGCGGCAGGAAAATGCGGTTGATGCAACACGCAAAGCGCGGATGGATCAAACCAATCCAAAATATGTATTGCGAACTTGGCTGGCGCAACGTGCCATTGAGCAGGCCGAAAAGGGCGATTTTAGTGAAGTGACGCGCTTGCGGAAATTATTGCACGATCCGTTCAGCGAGCAGCCAGAATTTGAAGAATATACCAATTCACCGCCAGAGGGGATGGCAGGGATTGCGTTGAGTTGTTCGTCATAATCTAAGGAGTTGTTTATAAATAAATATCCTGGATTTTTCTCATGGCAAGACTGTAAACAAGATTGTGTAATTGTGTAACTGCGGTTTATACAAAATTATTTACAGTCTCTAAATTTACGGGGCGGTTTTTTCACCATCTATCTATTCAATTTATATTGTAAATTCTGGCGCAAGTTTTTCATCCTCTTTCCACTGTTTATATAAGTTTGAATTTTTGTGCATCGCAATGGCAATGCCAAAAGTGTTGTCATCGCTTGGATCAGCAAATTTAGTATGGAGGTAATATTGATCTGATTCAGACTCATGACCATACAAATCGCGTTTCGCATTTTTATATAGCGCATCATAAAGTTTGCCGCGATCAAAATTCTGACCTTGCTCATACTCACTATCTTCCAAGATTTTCGTGCAAACCCCACCCCTATCATGCTGCTGGTTATCTTTCCCATGAAACGAGAATGCCAACCGCCGTTTAATCTGGGGATCCTGACCAATACATTGTGCATCGTGGCAAGGATTATCCGCAACGGAAAAGACCACCATCCCCCCCACGCCGTCTGTCGAACGTTCTGTGCTCAAAAAACCACAAGTGTAGAGCTGCAATTCATGTGATTCCTGGTTCCCATCATCCTTTACCATGCACAATGAACCTGTCGGTACTGGCGCAGTCAAACCACAAAAATGTTTTTCTTCCACATTCCGCGCAGCCAATGGTTTTCCTGCGGTAAAGTGCCGGACTTTCGCACCTTTCATATAAAGGTCAGATATATCTTTCGTCTCCTCCTTCTGATTGCTGATATATTCTTTTTTCCAGTCTTGGATGAACAGATCAACCGGTCTTACCAAATTCATAGTCTTGCTAATATCTGTGTCGTCCTGTATCTCTTTCACCTCTACTGTGGATACTGCATTGATAAACATGATATTGGTGGATTGCAATGCCCCTTTTGGCTTTCTGTGAAGCAACAATAATATTGCGGTAATCACAAATGCCGCGCCAAGGACAATCCATCCAATTGGCCCCAAAAAGGCTGCAAATGTTCCAATAGCCCCTACAATCCCACCAGCCATAGAAACACCCAGTGCGGCTTCAGCTGCTGCCACACCCCCACCCAGCATTATCCCCATGCCAACAGCCCCCAATATATAAGGGCCAAATTTAGCGACGATGCCTCGTATCCCTTCACTTTCACACCATATGCATTCGGCAACATTTGCCCACACAGGAAGATCGCCGCTCCAATCATATGGCGGGAGAAAATCGCTAGGCAGCCTTTCAATTGTATTTTCAAACTCTTCCGCGCAACATTGCTCTCTCGTTTCGCTGGCTTTGAAAGTAGTGGCAGTCGAAATTACTCCTTCATATCCTGACTCAGGACAGCAATTAACGTCTAAGCATGCCTGGAATTTACTCACCAACTGCTTCATTGTTTTCTCGACTACAATCGGAACGATAAGATCTGCTCTTGCACGCAAAATTTGTTCTAATATCTCTCGCGTATAGGGTGCTATCTCTGGTTGCCATATTCTTTCCCAACTATTCATTTCAAGAAATTGATCTGTTACAGCACGACTCCATTCGTTCAACGATTCAAAATCTGGAAAATTTCCTTCCCCTTCCTTTAAATATGGAAAAATTTCACCGTCAAACATCTCTTCATGGACTTCCTCCAAATTCATAATGACTTGGCTATACCCTGGAGGTAAAATCTCTTCCATTAGTTCGCTAATCTCTTCACCATATTCGTCAAAAGCATTTGTTTTATTCATCAAGGAATTCACAACATCTTCCCATCTTACTGAAGCGTATGCATATGATGCAGCATCGTTAACCCCTAAAGGATTCCCATGCTCTGGAAGAATAGCCCCAATCATAGGAACAAAAAAATCATGATATGACGCTGTAATTTCATTTATGAAATACGAAATACCCTCATCCGTTTTCTGTAAAACAGCCTCTGTTATTGAGCCGATAAATGTAAACTGGTCAGTCTCCTCCAACATTTGCTCTTTTGTGTCAGCACCCCATGCTGCGACTTCTGGATTACACTGATAATCTTGCCCCCCACCTATCATAGATAGATACTGCGGCAGCGGCCCTATAACATGGCTATTCCCCATCAAACGCTGCATCTTTTTTTTATCTTGTGCATCATCACGTTTTTTATCCGGATGTTTTTTTATATCCTTCTGAATGGAAACCAGATGGTCATGCAGTTGCTGCTGTTTATCCAGCGTATCTGCCAGATAATATTTTAGGTTGCTGCCATTCTGATTCAAAAACATCCGGATTTGTGTTGCGCTCAGCAACATATTTGGGGAATAAGGTTCTTCATCACGAGGATCTGATCCATCATCTGGTGCGCCTGCATTTAAAAACAAGGCTTCCGGATTTTCACTTTCAGTCATGTTCCTATGAAAATGGCTAATGTATTTTCGTAACAACAGAACACGATGTTCAGGCTCATAACGATTTCGATATTGCTCAAGCTTATCCGGATCCCAATACCATGGTTTGTCATTCTCATTATTAGTCTGACCATAAATGCCCAGAAAATAATGATCTTCCATGTATCTTAAAGATGTATCGCATTTATCACGGACAAATTGATCCAGAATACTGTCTGCCATTACCGATCACCCTATCATTCAAACTAAAGTTTATTGCCTGCACAATTACAGGAAAAAATATCCACACACCCTAATCAATTAAATAACCTATTGTTATGGTGTAGCTCTTATCCACTTTAATTGAATATTTACCTTGAGCTACATCAGAGGATAAAGATGCCAATTTTTCATCATATTTATTTCTAACCAAATCATTATTGTCAGTTGCAATATACCAATTATTGGTGTCTCCATTATGCTTATGGCCTTGTGCAAGATAAACAGTAAACTTATCATCTGAACCTTTTTCATTGTTTGGATTCAGGGTTAAATTTACCAAATAGAAAAAATTCAATTTAATTGGCGGATATTCACCTACGTCATACCCAATCATATTGGATTCATGACACTTATTTTTAAACATGTTCGCCACATCTTTAGTGCCATGTCTTACTATCCGTAAAGTACACTTCTTCCCTTTGTTGTCACCATCCAAGTTTTTTATTAACACGGTAGAATTATTGTCACAGCCATTACTACAAGTATTAATACTGTTTGGAACAAATGAAACCTCGTATTTTTTTATATCTTCAAAAATAATATTTACAACATTATATGTTTTATTCCCCATAATCATTATTTCCTGTAAAAAATAATTTTTCCTGTCTGGTCAATAAAAAACATAATACCAATAAATTTATGCCAAAATTTTATATGGATCTTTCTCATCCGCAAAAAACTTGGAACTTGTTGTAAAAGTTGTCGTCAAAATATTACATTTAATCTGATCACGCGCATAATCCCATAATTGTTTCTCTTCATGGCTTGGATTCACCCCATTGTTATTGGTTGGGTCAGGTGTATAGATACGGATCAAAGCATTGCTATTTTTCAGCAGAGTAAGATTTGAATCCATCAGAGATTTTTTATTCTTGCACCCTTCACCACGATCATAATTAGTATTAAATGAGTAAATGATCGCATTCTTGTCCGGCAATCTATTAAAGCTCTTTTTTTTATATGACACTACTTCATAATCATAAAAAAAATGATCACTTTCAAGATCAAATTTTTGCGCATATGAATATTTTAGAATATTTTCACCGCTCACATAGATTAGCACTTTTGGCCCAATTTCTTGCAACGTTGGAAGTCCATGACGCATCATGCCTTCTGAAATATTTTCAGTAGCGCTAGAAAAGCCATTCTCCGGATCTTTTTTACCAAACCAGGTCATTAAGTCTTTCGGTTTATAAATATTTCCATTTCCAATATATTGATTCACATACCCGTTTAATTTATTAAAAATACCAAACCTCAATTCCTCTATCGAGCCTGGATTAATCACATATTCACCTGGAGTTCCTGTAATATCCCTAAAATTAAGATTCAAAAATAGAGGCTGCATATTATCAGCATTCTTATCAATCCAGTTTTTGATTTGCGTCAACCCAGAAGATAAAGTCTCGCCACCTTTCTGTGAGCTTAAATACTCGCCGCCATTAACCAAATATTCAATTCCACGACAGCTTCCTTTGCCATTTGTCAAAACAGACTCAGGCCCTTTGTCAGCATAGTTTTTCATATCCCATGCTGACTTTAATGCGATTTTTTGTAGCGGCTGCTCAAGAAAATCATCCATCCTTTTACTCCAAAAAATAAAACGTAAAATATAAAATAAGATTTTTCCCATCAGAAACAATTCCATAAAATATTATATTTATATAAATAAACAAAACTTATAAAAGCATATAATTAAAAAAAATCATACCTAACACCATGTTCGACTTTTTTAACTTATTGATTCATATGGTTCCATTTGCAGGAAATCGCTCTTAGGAAAACCTGATTTTATATAAAACAATAAGTCACAAGAAAAAGTCGAACATCGTGTTAAAGATATGCTTTTGACAATTGCAAATTGCAAGTAGTAAACACGATGTAATATCAGCCACAGAAGTTCAGCCACAGAAGTATGGGGGCATAAGACAAACCCAACTAAAAAAGTTGGTCTTTCCTGTCAGTTTGGGTATGCTCCCGCGTTCTTCAGATTTTCATAAACCTTGGTTTTCAAAAACCTTATTGATTGTAAGGAAATAGCTATGGCACACACTTCTTTCCACCCCCCGCAGCGTACGCTGATGGGGCCAGGCCCTTCCGATGTTTCCCCTCGCGTTCTGGAAGCGATGTCTCGTCCGACGCTTGGGCATCTTGATCCTGTTTTTGTCGGCATGATGAACGAAATTAAAGATATGCTGCGCGATACCTTCCACACTAAAAACGAACTGACAATGCCGGTTTCAGCGCCAGGTTCCGCCGGTATGGAAATCTGCTTCGTCAATTTGGTCGAACCAGGCGATACGGTGATTGTTTGTCAAAATGGTGTTTTCGGTGGGCGGATGAAAGAAAATGTCGAACGCTGTGGCGCAACACCGATCATGGTCGAAGATGAGTGGGGGCGTGCGGTTGATCCGCAAAAACTGGAAGAGGCATTGAAGGCGCATCCAGAGGCAAGTACCGTAGCGTTTGTTCATGCAGAAACTTCCACAGGTGCACAATCTGACGCAGAAACACTTTGTAAATTGGCAGCGAAACATGATTGTCTGACGATTGTTGATACCGTCACTTCGCTCGGCGGCACGCCGGTGGAAGTGGACAAATGGGGCGCGGATGCAGTCTATTCCGGTTCACAAAAATGTCTCTCCTGCACGCCGGGTCTCGCGCCAGTTACATTCAGTGACCGTGCAATTGAGCGCATCAAAAACCGCAAAACCAAAGTGCAGAGCTGGTT
Organism: uncultured Piscirickettsiaceae bacterium; assembly: GCA_964344325.1. Taxonomy (GTDB): domain Bacteria; phylum Pseudomonadota; class Gammaproteobacteria; genus CAYFMX01. The sequence goes on along the minus strand of CAYFMX010000001.1, from coordinate 133,175 downwards.
CCTCGACCTCAATCTGGTGATGGGCTACTGGGGTGATGGCGGAACCCGTGCCTACCACCACACCGCACCGATTAATTCGCTCTACGGCTTGCATGAAGCGTTGGTGATTTTGCACGAAGAAGGGATTGAAAATTCGTGGAAACGCCATGCTGATCACCATTTGGCGTTGAAAGCGGGTCTGGAAGCAATGGGATTGCAGTTTGTTGTTCCAGAAGCAGAACGTCTGCCGCAGCTCAATTCCGTAACGATTCCAGATGGAACCGACGACGCAACTGTACGCAAAGCGTTGTTGAATGAATATCAACTCGAAATTGGCGCAGGTTTGGGCGCGTTGGCAGGTAAGGTATGGCGCATCGGGCTAATGGGGCATGCCAGCAACCGTAAAAATATCCTCTTCTGTTTGGGGGCGTTGGATGCGGTACTCGGCAAGATGGGTGCGCCGATTAATCGCGGCGTTGCGGTTGATGCAGCACGGGATGTATTCGGTAGTTAATGTTAGGTAGCTAACCCGTTATCAAGAGGGTTGACCGGAAGGATATTTTGCGGTTGAATACGCAGCTCTTTTCGGCGTAAGCTGAAATGCTGGCCAGATAGCTCAGTTGGTAGAGCAGAGGACTGAAAATCCTCGTGTCGGTGGTTCGATTCCACCTCTGGCCACCAACAAAACTTCTAAAGCCGTCCTATGACGGCTTTTTTATTGTCTGAAATCAGCGCATTAGCTAGACTCCCTGTCCATTGCAGTTTTCTTTATTCCTATAGAATCCAAGGAATAAACGGGGTAACTATGGAGGTAACTACTTACCCCCAAATATAGTTACCCCACTTTTCAGATACCCCCAAGGACAGACAAGCTATGCCCCTCACTGACACCGCAATCCGCAAGGCCAAACCGGACACCAAGCAAAAAAAGCTATTCGACGAAAAAGGGCTATTCCTGCTGATTAGCCCGAAGGGTGGGAAGTGGTGGCGGTTGAAATACCGTTTTGATGGAAAAGAGAAATTATTATCTCTTGGTGTTTACCCGGATATTTCTCTCAAAGAAGCACGGGAACGGCGCGATGAAGCACGGAAGCTATTAGCCAATGACATTGATCCTAGTGCAAACCGCAAGAACCAGAAAGCGGCACGAGTGGAACATGCCGCCAACAGTTTTGAAGTGGTTGCGCGGGAGTGGTTCACTAAGCAAGCCGTCAATTGGTCAAAAAGCCATGCAACCCGCATCATTCGCCGTTTGGAGCGCGATATTTTCCCGTGGATGGGTGGCTCTCCGATTGCAGAGATTACAGCCCCACAACTTCTAAAGGTTATCCAGCGCATTGAAGAACGTGGAATATTGGAGACCGCCCATCGTGCATTAGGGAATTGTGGGCAGGTATTCCGCTATGCCATTGCCACTGGACGGGCGGAACGCGATGTTTCCGCCGATTTGCGCGGGGCTTTGCCACCGGTCAAGGGAACGCACTTCGCCGCCATTACTGAACCAGCACAAGTGGCTGGTATCTTACGGGCACTGGACGGATATTCTGGAACATTGGTTGTCCGTTGCGCCTTGCAGCTTGCACCATTGGTGTTTGTCCGTCCCGGAGAGCTACGCCATGCACAGTGGGAGGATATAGACTTAGGAGGGGCAGAATGGCGGTACACCGTCACCAAAACTGATACACAACATATTGTTCCCCTTGCCCGTCAAGCGGTGGAGATTTTGCAGGAGCTATACCCAGTCACGGGACATGGGCGGTATGTTTTCCCCAGCGCACGTAACCCAAAGGGCGACCGTGCAATGAGCGATAACGCTATTCTTTCAGCGATGCGGCGCATGGGAATTGAAAAAGATGAAATGACTGGACACGGCTTCCGTGCAATAGCTCGCACCATTCTGGATGAAGTACTGGGCTTCCGCCCCGACTATATCGAACATCAACTCGCCCATGCAGTACGCGATCCAAACGGACGCGCCTACAACCGCACGGCGCATCTACCCCAGCGTAAGGAAATGATGCAAGCGTGGGCAGATTATCTGGATCAGTTGAAGGCAGGGGCAGAAATCATCCCGTTTAAACAGGAAGCGGCGTAGCAAGAAAATCGTGCTTTTTTACACTAATCCACCCAGTTTTCCTTATTTATGTGTTGTTAAACGAGGGACATGTTGCTATTGCAGAAAATTTACCATCATTTGTCATAACAAATATCTCTATTTCGTTGGCAAATTGGTTTTTCCAAATTTCTTCGTGTCTGTTAGGACACATAGCTTTTAACATATTTTGTTGTTGAGTATAGTTACCTCCTAGCGCACGTGGAATTTTAAAATCTATTCTCGCCCTGCCTCTATCATCTACAACTTTTTCTAAAACCCACCCTCCACCAACTGGAAATTTTGTGTAGTATGTATTTAGCCATGAAATCACATTATCTGGTACAGATAATCGAGAGCTTAACATTGAAAATGTTATGATACTTGTGAAAATTAGAACAGTTAAAATAAATATATTTTTCATAAAACCATTCCTTCTAAAGAATATATTATTATTCGACATACAACATATTTCATGTTTCTCTTCTATAGCTGGTGAATTAGACAATATTTCGCGAGCATACTTAAGCTCTTTAAAGCTATCTTCTGTTATTTTAATTTTTTTACTTAGAGTCAAGTAGTTAATTTTAAATCATATATTCCATTTTTAAACACATTAGGTTTTATTTATCTTTTAAAGAAATATGGCGTGCGTTTTTTACAATTTTTTCTATTTCTTTCACAGAGTAACCTTGGGTGATAATTACAGTTTTTAGATCGCTTTTCATTATTTGTACTTTTCTAGATGCTTTGATCTTTAACCATGCGATTATTACCCCGGCAATACCAAGAGTGCTTATTGCCTCAATAATTTGAACTACATATGTAGGGTTTTCAACTACACCCTTTTGGTGAAGTTGAGTACTTTTATAGTCAATATTTCCTGATTGGAGAACGTCAATAAACGATGAGTGTGATTCAAAATCGCACCAGAAATCGGTATTGAAAGAGCATAAGGCCATGGTAGCAACCTCTGGGTGTGCTTGGGTGCACATTATTTTTATGCAAAGAATTCACTTTACATTGATTGTCCCATAAAAGCCAAAAAATTCCAAAATCTTCCTTGAAATCAATTGATTTCATCCCCATGTTGGTTCTTTCATCGGAATTTCCTAATGATTTCGATTTTTATTTCAACCAACCTTATGAGGTATCCCAAACCCTATGAGCGACCCCCGCCATTACTCCATCCCCAGCTTTTTCCGCAACGTCTCCAATGGAGTTATAACCAGATAAGGATTGATATGGACAATTTAGATTATTGGCGATTCTGCGAAGAACTCAATATTGCGCAAACCGCTTTATTGATTGTTGGCGAAGACCCAAGCATGGCGGAATACGCTGAAAATTGGGCTATTGAAAAGCGACCAGCCGGATATGAAGCTGTGAAAACTGCAATTTGCAGCGGGTTGCGGAACCACATTCGATACAAAAATGGATTGGATGATCTTGAAATACAGGTACGTAATTTGCAATTGGACTATCGAAATACACCAGATACGATCAAAGAAGATGAAGAATATTTGAATGCGTTACATAACCAGTCTATTGAAGGTGTATTGGTAGAACAACAAAATTGTGATACCAACGGAAATCCTGCCGGTAGCATCGAAGGCTCTGTGGATGTCTATAAATCACTAGTGAACGTGGAATCGTTAAAACAGTGGCTCCGCTTTAAAGGATTTAAATCAGACTTTTTCTTTCCTGAACCTACCGAAACCTTGGATTTTCTTGATCCAAGCAATCCCCGCTATGCGCCTAAACTTGCCGCAAGCGTAAGGGCGTGGCAAGCCGTCACCGATGCCGGTAGAAAAAGCCCGAAACAAGCTTTAGATAAATGGCTACGTGAACACGCCGCTGAATACAATTTGACGAATGATAAGGGCAAGCCGATTGAACAGGCAATCGAAGAATGCAGCAAAGTGGCTAATTGGAACCCAAAGGGAGGTGCAACTAAAACACCAACCTGACCACCAATTAACTAATTGATAATAAATAGTTTAATTTCATATCGTTAATCTTTTCGGCTAATTTTTCATAAAACTAGTCATAATCTGACTGTAAAAATGGTGGGTAAGTTTTTTAAAGTTATCTATCTATTCTGCGCTTCCCGAAGTGCCAATCATGTAGCCATGTTCAACAACACCCAAAGGGGTATCAACATGGCAGACAAAATCCTACGCCTTCCAGCCGTGAAGGATATGACCGGCCTTTCCCGTTCCACCATCTATTTGCGTATTTCCGACGGAAAATTTCCCAAACCTGTTTCCCTTGGCAGCCGTGCCGTTGGATGGGTGGAATCAGAAATCCACGAATGGCTTTCCCAACGCATTGCAGAGAGCCGGAATTGAGGGGGCGAAACCATGATGGAATTTATACAGGCAATCCGCGCCTACGGGATGGAACCGCCCCCGCAGATCATCCCCGGCAAACTGCACCGCTTTCCCGGTTACGGGAAGAGACCCGGCAACCGTGCCGGATGGTGCAGACTGTTTCCCGATCAATTGGGCGGCTGTTTCGGGGATTGGTCAACCGGCCTTTCGGAAGTGTGGCAAGGCAAACAACCGAAAATATTTTCCCGTAGCGAACGGGAAGCATTCTGGAAGCAAGTCAAAATTGCACAACAGGCGGTAAAAGAAGAACGAAAACAGCAACAGGCACGGGTAGCACAGAAAGCGGCACGGATTTGGAAACACGCTATTCCCACCCTGCCTGATTATCCATATCTGCTGAAAAAGATGATCCAGCCGCACGGCGCACGCTTGTACAAAGGTGCGTTGGTGATTCCGGTGGTCGATTTTGGCGGAAACCTGCATAACGTGCAGTTGATTGGCAAAGATGGAAAGAAATGCTTTCTGACCGGTGGACGCAAACAAGGCTGTTTCATTGTGGTCAATGGAAAACTGGAAGTGGTGCAACGGGTAGTAATTTGTGAAGGATGGGCGACCGGCTGCACCCTTACCGAAGAGGAGCCGGAAAGTACGGTACTGGCGGCACTGGATACAGGGAATCTGAAACCCGTAGCGATGGCGGCGCGGAACCACTGGCCTGATACAGAAATCATCATTGCCGGGGATGATGACCGTCAAACCAAAGGCAATCCGGGACGCACCAAAGCAACGGAAGCGGCACGGGTGGCAGGTGCATTGGTGGTGTTTCCCCAATGGCCTGATGATGCCCCGGAACACCTGACCGACTTCAACGATTTGAAGTGCTGGGAACGGAGGTGGAAACAATGAGCGAAGGAATGCTCACAGAAGCCGCACCGCCGGAACCAACGATCAAACTGGTCGAGTTGGATAATTTCATCCGTATGGATTTGCCGCCGCGTGAACTGCTGCTTGCGCCGTGGCTACCCCGTCAAGGGTTGGCAATGATTCATGCTTACCGGGGGATTGGAAAAACCCATGTTGCGCTAGCAGTGGCCTATGCGGTAGCAACCGGTGGAAATTTTCTGGACTGGAAAGCACCTGCACCGGCTGGTGTGCTTTATCTGGATGGGGAGATGCCCGCACCCGCGTTGCAGGAACGGCTACAGAATATTTCTGCCAGTGAAGCAGACAAAACCGCACGAACTAATCTGGAAGTTTTCACCCCGGATTTGCAACCGAAAGAACGGCCTGCATTCAACCTTTCTGAACCAGACGATCAGGAACAACTGGAACCGTTGCTCAAGGGCGTTGATTTGATCGTGGTCGATAACCTCGCGACCCTTTGCCGCGCCCCGCGCACCAATGATGCGGATAGCTGGATGCCGGTGCAGGAATGGGCATTACGCCAACGCGGTGCGGGTCGGTCGGTGCTGTTTATTCATCACAGCGGCAAGAGCGGCAACCAGCGGGGAACCAGTGCAAAAGAGGATGTGCTGGATACGGTGATCGGCCTGAAACGCCCCAGCGATTATGAAGCCAAACAGGGGGCACGGTTTGAAATTCACTTTGAGAAGGCGCGAGGTTTTGCTGGTGAAGATTCGGAACCACTGGAAGCAATTCTGAACGCCAATTCTGAAAACAGTTATCAGTGGAGCTGGAAACCGCAGGAGGAATCCCTCTATGAACGGGTGATTGCACTGCGTAAAGACGGTTTGAATCAGATGGAGATTGCTGAAGAGGTAGGCCGCAATAAATCAAATATTTCCCGGATGGTCAAAAGAGCAAAAGAGGAAGGGAAGCTTCCCGCATGAGCCAGAAAACCGGAAAAGTTGCGTGTTGCATTCCCTAGGCGGCGCAACTTGCAACTTTTGGGGGCTTCTGTGCAACTGGCTACGCAACAAGTGTGCAACCAACATCAAAAACTAACTGATAGAAAAGAGCTTCTACTGCAACAATAGATGCAACTACTCTGCAACCTAAACCGAAAAACCGCGCAACTTTTACCCTGAAAAAACACCCGAAAAGTTGCATGAAGTTGCAACGGATGAAAATGATCCTAGGGCATTAGGTTTTGACAAGATTGCCAGCCAATTTCCCTAATGATTTCGGTTAATTCTTGCGCACAGGAAGCCAAACCCGAATCCGTATTTTTTATATAATATGCTGATTTTATTTAATTATAGAATGGGCAAGTAAAAAATATGGGATACCGTTACTCTTTTGATGTAAAGCGCACCACCGACAGTTATAAAAAACTGGATATTCGCTATCTGGCGCGGAAAAAAATGATCAAACCAGACCAAGCAGATTTCCATTCATATTTGATGAACTGGTATCGCAACGGGGAAAAAACAGATTCCATTTCGATCCGTACCGAACGGGATCAAATCCTGCTGACATACACCAACACCCACCACGCAACAGGGGAAAAGGAAGAGATGGAATATCCGATTCTGGTGAAGTGGACAGCGTGTAATTTTGGCGGGAAACGCCCGTGGTTCTATTGTCCGCATTGTGGGCGTAGGGTGGCGATTCTCTACAGTGCAAAGCTGTTTCTATGCCGCCACTGCCTAGATTTAGCCTACTCTTGCCAGCGCGAACAGGCGTATGACCGGGCAGCACGACGTGCAGAAAAGATCAGAGATAAGCTAAAATGGGAATGGAGCGGTATCCTTGACGGGCATGAACCCAAAACAAAAGGGATGCACGAAAAAACCTATCAACGGTTAGTTACCGAACACGATTACCACATGGAGCGGTGTGAACGTGAATTCACCTCAAAATTTGGGTATTGGGTAGGGTGATTTTCGTTTATAATAGAGCGGATAGAGGGAAAGATTTTGGGGTAACTTTAGGGGTATCTCGAAAGTCGGATTAAAATAATATGTTTATATTCAATATGTTATTTTTATTTTTCGGTAGTACCTCTGCACTTGATCATTGGTTATTAAGCCTGTTCCGGAATGGGGACAGGCTTTTTTTTCGCGTATAATTTTACAAAGATAATACTGTTATGTAAGTTAGGTTCTGTTGATATTGTGTTTTACAGATATATTTTCAGGGGATGTGTAAAAAAATAACCGATTCCCAATAGGAACAAATACATGGATTCCTTTTTAGAAATCTGCATGTTTATGTAGATAATGCGGAACAATGCCGCCGGGTTTCTCCCAGTTTGAGAAAAAGGCTGTCAATTTCAGGAGTTTTTTATGTATTTTGTGGCAGCCTTGCATTTGGATGCGTTAATTAAATGTCAACAGAATCTACATTGAATTTCAATTTTTTTCAAACAGCCTCTTTAGGCCATTTTAGATGACAATAATCCACGTCGACGACTTCACCGCTAGCATTGCTGATGCACTCCAGTATATCTCCTATTACCCGCCGACCGATTTTGTGCAGGCGATGGGGGACGCGTGGCGACGCGAGCAGTCCCCTGCCGCTAAGGATGCAATTGCGCAAATTCTGATGAATGCGCGAATGTGCGCCCACGGACAACGTCCAATCTGTCAGGACACTGGTATCGTCGTTGTTTTCCTAAAAATTGGTATGGAGGTGCAATGGGCGGGATTGAAGGCAGGGGAAAATCTGCAAGATTTGGTCAACGAAGGCGTTCGCCATGCCTATATGCATCCAGACAATACCTTGCGCGCTTCGGTCGTTGCTGACCCAGCAGGCGCACGCACGAATACCAAAGACAACACGCCAGCAATCCTCCACACGGAAATTGTGCCGGGCGACAAACTGGAAGTAACCGTTGCCGCAAAAGGGGGAGGTTCGGAGAACAAATCGAAATTTGCAGTGCTAACGCCCAGCGCAAATGTCGCTGACTGGGTGGTCGAAAAAATCCCATCAATGGGTGCAGGGTGGTGTCCGCCCGGCATGTTGGGGATCGGCATCGGCGGCACAGCGGAAAAAGCGATGCTAATGGCGAAAGAGGCATTGATGGAACCAATCAACATTGCCGAATTACAACTGCATGGCGTAAAAACGCGCACAGAAGAGTTACGTCTCGAAATTTATGATCGCGTCAACGCACTTGGTATCGGTGCGCAAGGGTTAGGCGGTTTGACGACTGTGTTGGATGTCAAAATCAAAGAATATCCAACCCATGCCGCTTCATTGCCAGTGGCGATGATTCCTAACTGTGCTGCGACGCGCCATTTGCATTTCACACTCGACGGCTCAGACGCTGCTGCGTTGGAACCGCCGAAATTCGACGAATGGCCAGATATTTCCTGGTCGCCCGATGTTGACGCCAAACGCGTCAATTTGGATACACTCACGCCAGAAGAGGTGCGAAGCTGGAAATCAGGCGAAACGTTGTTGCTCTCTGGAAAATTGTTGACCGGACGTGATGCAGCACACAAACGCATTGCTGATTTGCTGGAATCTAGTGAAAAATTGCCGGTCGATTTCACCAACAAACTGATCTACTACGTTGGCCCGGTCGATCCAGTCGGCGATGAAGCAGTCGGTCCTGCCGGCCCTACCACTTCAACACGGATGGATCGTTTCACTGATATGATGCTGGAAAAAACTGGCATTTTAGGGATGGTCGGCAAAGCAGAACGCGGGACAGCCACAGTCGATTCAATCCGCCAACACAAATCCGCTTATTTGATTGCTGTCGGCGGTGCCGCTTACCTCGTTTCCAAAGCGATCAAAAAATCGCGTGTACTGGCGTTTGAAGAGCTAGGTATGGAAGCCATTTACGAATTTGAAGTGGAGGAGATGCCTGTGACAGTGGCAGTAGACTCTACGGGCGATTCAGTCCATACCAGTGGCCCACAACAGTGGCAACGTTCCCGATAGCGTTCTCTGTAAGTGATCATGCAAAAGTTATCGTGAATTCTTTGCTGCCATACTGCCCTAAAATATCTAATACATGTTTTTTTGTAATGGTCAAGTTTTTTTGTAGAGAAATTAAGCCGCTTTTTTCATTCGTTGTTTCAATTGCTGTGACTGTTGGTGTGGCGTTTGGTAATCAATCGCAGAATGGAGCCTCCCGTAGTTGTAAAAGCGGTACTGTTTTTTCCAGCGTGTCATCGCCGACTCACCAGTACCGCAGATTTCTATTATTTTTTTGTTGCTGTAGTTTTCCTCCACCATCAGTTTGGCATAATCCCACCGTTGTTCCGGGGTGAAAGAAACCCGTTCTTTTCTTGTGGTTATTTGGTTTTTTTCCAGAGTATTTGAAGAGGAATATAGGCTATAAAACTCTCTGAAATTATTAGACCACTACAGTACAAACTGAGTCATTTTTTGGAATCTGACCCATTTCACTGATACAGTTGCTATTTTCTCGGCAATCTTGAGAATTATTATGAAATCCAAATACCGCATGCCAAATAGACTATCTATCACTACGGCAACAATCTTCCTGCTCATCTTAACGCTCCCTTTTGGCGCGCAGTCCCAAGCAAAATCGGCACAAGAGTGGATCAAAATAGGCAATCATTCCTACTATCTGGATGCAGATCATGCACTGTACGCTTACCAGCAAGCATTGATACTTGACCCTAATCATCTGCATGCACGTAATCAGATCGGCATGCTTTTTACCCGTCTGCAACGTTTTGAAGAAGCTAAAAACACCTTTTTAACTCTTCTTAAATACGCAGATACACAAAAGAGCTGGCAAGCTGCCGCCTATAGCAATCTCAGTATTCTCGCCAGAAAACAGAACAATCTGGTAGAAGCTGAAAAATGGCATCTAAAATCGCTGACTATTGAGATTGAATTGGGACGCAAAGAAGGGATCGCGATGGATTACAGCAAACTGGGAAATCTGGCGCAGATGCGTGGTAATTTAGGTCGAGCTAAAGGGTTCTATCAGAAAGCACTGGAAATCACTGAAGAGATCGGCGACCAGAAAAAAAGTGCTTCCATTTATGCTAACCTGGGATTAATCGTGATGAAACAGGAAAACCACGATACAAAAGCGGCGTGCGCCCTCTGGGAGAAAAGCATTGCGCTCTATCAAATCCTAGATATCACCCCAATGGTTGGACAGGTAGAAAGCTGGATGCAAGAAAATTGCACGGTCACAAATAGTTGGCTCCCCAGCACGGACGAAATTAAAAACGCGCCTTTTTTCAAACGACTCGTTGATAAAATTACCCCATGACAGAAACCCAGACTCAAAAGGTGCAACAGGAAACTAATCAAAATTTGATCTGGATTGACCTGGAAATGACGGGACTTGATCCGGATAGCGATACCATTATTGAAATCGCCACTATCGTCACTGATGCAGAGCTAAACGTGCTCTCTGAAGGTCCGGTTTTTGCCATTGCACACCCAAGCGAAACCTTGGCAAAAATGGATGACTGGAACACCAAAACCCACACGGAATCCGGACTGGTTGCGCGCATTCGGAATGATAGTGTCCCGATGCGTGAAGCAGAAGAAAAAACCATCGCATTTCTAAAACCGTTCGTCCCGGCAGGCGTTTCGCCGATGTGTGGTAATACCGTTTGTCAGGATCGGCGTTTCCTTGCGCGTTGGATGCCAGAACTGAAAGATCACTTTCACTATCGTCACATTGATGTTAGCACGTTGAAAGAATTGGCGAATCGCTGGCGACCGGGACTGGTGGATCAGTTTGAAAAGCAGGAAGCACATACAGCGTTACTGGATATTCGTGAATCCATTGAAGAGCTTAAGTTTTACCGCAAGCATTTTTTGAATGGTTGATCCTGTTTTTCATTCAAAATTAACCGCCAAATTGATTGCCAACTCTGCACAAATCACCGATCCATCATATTAGTTGTTCATAATGGTTCTTGACTGATCGGCGCATCCGTCCTGTAATTAGCGATTTTTTGTACGGAGTTCCATCCCATGTTGTTCGACAATGTCAGTTGTGAAGAAGCCAAACGGCTGCTGGAAGAAGAGGAAGCCCAACTGGTCGATGTCCGCACCCCGCAGGAATTCGCGCAGGGCGCACTCCCCAATGCGATCAGCGTGCCGCTTCAAACTATCCAGTCCGCAGAGGAATCACTCGACAAAAGTAAGCCGATTATCCTCTATTGCGTTACGGGGACTCGTACCCGCATGGCGAAGCGGTATCTGGAGATGATGGGATTTGATCAGGTGCACGATTTAGGCTCCTTCCGGAATTACCTCACCTGCATGGAAATGTAACCAGTGCATGGAAATGTAACCAGGCAAAAATTCAGGCAGAAAAATTCGGGCAATAAGCTTCGAAAGAAGCTCCAAAAATCGCCAAAGACGACCAAGACAATCAAACAAGAGAAAGCCGACCATGAATCTGATTGAAGACAGACTGACCCAACCTGGAGACCGTCGGCTACGCAGCCGGGTCAAATACCTCGGCACCGTGCTGGGTAATGTGCTCAAGAAACAGGCGGGCGAATCGGTATTCAACGCAGTCGAAACTCTGCGTACTGGCTTTATTGCTTTGCGTAATGAAGAAGAAAGTGATCCGAAACAGCATACACGCTTGATGCAAGTGATTGAGGATCTAACACCGGAAGAACTGACCCACGTCATCCGTGCTTTCAATATCTATTTCAACCTCGTCAATCTGGCAGAAGAGGTGGCACAGCATCACCAGCGGCAACAACAACGCGCCGCTCATCCGGTTGATGCAGAAGAGCCGTTGTGGGAAGGCTCCTTCGACGAGACAATTCGTGATTTCCACAAACAGGGTGTCACGCCTGCAGAGTTGCAGAAGCTACTCAATCAGCTGGCTTATATGCCGGTGATGACCGCGCATCCAACAGAAGCACGGCGACGTACCATCATGGGTGCACTGCGTCGGATTTTTGTGATTGAGGATCATATTGATAATGTCCGTTCCAGCGCGGTGGACAAGCAGGAAGCGGAAGATAATCTGGAACGCGAGATCGAAATCCTCTGGAAAACTGATGAGGTGCGTACCTACAAGCCCAGCGTCGAAGATGAAGTACAGCTGGGTATTTACTATTACCAGCAGTCGCTCTTTTCGGCTGTACCGCGTGTTTATCGTAATCTGGAACGGCGCATCCGCAACCTCTATTTTGATGGCGATGCGCAAGCGGCACGTTCTGGCCCGAACAAAATCGAAGTGCCACCGTTTATCCGTTTTGGTTCCTGGATTGGCGGTGACCGCGATGGCAATCCGTATGTTACACCGAAAACCACGGAAACCGCTGTACTCACCTATGCCCAGGTGATCATTGAAGAATACATCAAGCGCATCGGCGAATTGGCGCACATTCTGACTCACTCCAGCACTCTTGCGCCGCTTTCGGACGAACTGGAAGCACAATTGAAATTGGATCAGATCAGTTGTAAGGCAATGTCACCGGAGGAGATGCAGAAATTTATCAACGAGCCGTATCGTCGCCGTCTTTTCGTCATTCTTCACCGGCTCCGCTACAACCTTGAATATTTTACCCAACGTTTGAATAGCCAGACAGGGCGCGGTGCGCTAGAAGAGGAAGAGCCGGAAAAAGGCTACGGCGCGTATCCTTCGGTGGCCGATTTCCGCGAAGATTTGCGAATTATGTACGATTCGCTGGTAGCCAATGGAGATGAACGTTCTGCCCGTGGCGACTTGTTGGATCTGATCCGCTTGGTCGAAACGTTTGGATTCCATCTGCTTCATCTTGATATTCGCCAGAGCTCGGAACGCCACACAACAGCGGTCGCAGAACTGATCGCCACCAGTGATCTGGAAATTGATTACAACACGTTGGCAGAAGAGGAACGGCTCGACATCCTCGCCAAAGCGATTGAGCAGGATCGTCCACTCAACATTCCATCTGAATCGTTGACCGAAGAGACCCGCGAAACACTGGAAGTCTTCTCGGTCATGGCGCGTCTGCGCGAAGAGGTCGGTAATGAGGCATTTGGACACTATATTGTCTCCATGACTCACAACGCCAGCCATTTGCTGGAAGTGATGTTTCTGGCACGCCAAACAGGATTGGTTGGACACGAACTTTCCGGCGATTTCTGCCATATCCGGGTAACACCGTTGTTTGAGACGATTGATGACCTTGAACGGCTGGAATCGGTGTTGTCGCAGTTGTTTGAGAACCCAACCTACCGCCGTTTGCTAGAAATCTCCGGCAATTTGCAGGAGATCATGCTGGGGTATTCCTACTCCTGTCAGGATGGCGGCATCTTGGCTTCCTCGTGGAAGCTTTACGAATCGCAGTGCAAAATCACTGCACTGACTCAAAAACATGGTATCGAATGCCGCCTCTTCCACGGACGCGGTGGCACGATTGGTCGTGGTGGGGGTCCAACGCATGATTCGATTCTTGCTCAACCAACCGGTACGGTGCACGGCCAGGTCAAGTTCACCGAGCAAGGAGAAACCCTCTACTACAAATATGCCAACGTCGAAACAGCACGTTACGAGTTGGTGATGGGCATCACAGGTTTGATGAAGGCGAGCCTGAATCTTGTCCGTCCGGTGCAAGAGGAGAAAGGTCAGTACCGCGAGACGATGCAGCAACTCAGCCAATTAGGTACTGCGCATTATCACCAACTGGTCGATGAAACGCCGGGGCTGATGGATTACTTCTACGAAGCAACGCCCGTGCTGGAAATTGGTATGCTCAATTTGGGGTCTGGCTCCTTCACCGAAGGGCATCTGGAACAGAACCGCTCCCGTCATAACATCCGTGCGATTCCGTGGGTCTTTGGCTGGGCGCAATCGCGTCATACTTTACCCGCTTGGTACGGCATTGGCACGGCGTTGGAAAAATGGCGTGAGGATGATCCAGAACGGTTTCATCAGTTGCGCAAAATGGTCAAAACGTGGCCGTATTTCCGCGCTCTGCTCAGCAACACGCAGATGGCGCTTTCCAAAGGGGATATGGAGATCGCCGAGCAGTATGCCCAGCTTTGCACTAACAAAGAGCAAGCGGAAGTGATTTTTGGCATGATCCGCGACGAATATGCGAAAACCAAAGCACAGGTGCTGGAGATTCTCCAGAATGATTTCCTGATTCAGGATAATCCGCGCCTTGCATTGTCGTTGAGCCGTCGTAATCCATATCTTGATCCACTTAACCATGTGCAAATTGCGTTGCACAAACGGTTTATTGCGGAAGAGACTGCTGAAGCTGAGAAGGAGTTGTGGATGCAGCCATTATTGCGGACGATCAACGCCATCTCCAATGGGATGCGGAATACGGGTTAAAAATAGAGCAAATCAAGAGAGAAAATAGACAGTAAAGCATGGCAAAAAAGAAACTCCGTATTGCGACCCGAAAAAGTCCGCTTGCGCTTTGGCAAGCCGAATATGTCCGTGACCGCTTGCTTGCGCTTCATGACGATTTAGAGGTGGAGCTGGTCAAAATTTCCACGCAGGGTGACAAAATCCTTGATACGCCGCTCGCTAAAATTGGCGGCAAGGGACTATTCGTCAAAGAGCTGGAAGTGCGGATGCTGGAAAAGGATTGCGACATCGCCGTCCACTCGATGAAAGATGTGCCGATGGCCTTTCCAGATGGTTTGGATGTGCCGGTAATTTGCGAGCGCGAAACGCCGTTTGATGCGTTTGTCTCTAGCCAGTACGAAAATCTGGATGCGCTGCCGCACGGTGCAAAAGTAGGCACTTCGAGCCTGCGGCGAAAATGCCAATTACTGGCGTTGCGTCCTGATCTTGAAATCCTCGACTTGCGCGGCAATGTGAATTCACGGTTGCAAAAGCTGGATGATGGTTTATACGATGCGATTGTGCTTGCCTCTGCTGGGCTAATCCGTCTGAAAATGGAAGAGCGCATCCGTACCAAAATCACACCAGAAACTATTTTGCCTGCGGTCGGTCAAGGTGCAGTCGGGATTGAATGTCGTGTGGATGATCCAGAAACCCGTGCTTTGATTGCGCCCTTGAATGATCCAGAAACCTCCATCCGCGTTACTGCAGAACGTGCGTTGAATCGCCGTTTGGAAGGTGGCTGTCAGGTACCGATTGCCAGCTATGCGATTCTGGAAAATAACGAATTATGGTTACGTGGTTTGGTCGGTTCGACCGATGGAAAAAACGTTCTGCGCAGCGAAAAACGCGGAAAACCGGAAGAGGCGGCAGAAATCGGGATTGCGGTAGCAGAAGATTTGCTGGCGCAAGGGGCGGATAAGATTTTGGCTGAGTTGTATAACCAAAACTAAAAACCGCGCTGAAATCTTCCAAATTCTATGAGTAAAACACAGCCACTTGCTGGAAAAAACATCCTGATCACACGCCCAGCCCATCAAGCTGTTAGGTTAACTGAAAAAATTGAGTCTCTCGGTGGTGAAATTTTTTTGTTTCCAGTAATGGAAATCGTGCCGCTGCAAAATCCGGAACCGGCACGGGAAATTTTCCGTAAGTTGGAAACATTCGACATTGCTATTTTCATCAGCGCCAACGCAGTGAAACTGGGTATGGAAGAGATTTTGCGGCAATGCCAAAATCAACCAAATCCAATTCCGGAAACATTGCAACTAGCGACTGTCGGCCTTGCCAGCGCAAAAGCGTTGGAGAAATTTGGCTACAAACCAGATATTTTGCCGGAGTCGCGTTTTGACAGCGAAGGGCTGCTAGCCACGCCGCAATTGCAACAAGAGAATATCGCTGGAAAGAAAATCGTCATCGTGCGTGGTGAAGGGGGGCGAGGGTTGCTTGACAAAACGTTGCGCGAACGCGGCGCAGAAGTAGTCTATGCAGAAATCTACCGCCGAAAAATGCCAAATACCGATCCTGTGCCACTGGTTCGTGCGCTGCAAAATGGGGAGATCAATGCCACAGTTGTCACCAGCAATCAGGGGCTGGAAAATCTGTCGAAAATGGTTGGAGAGGCTGGCATGGAAGCGTTGCGTAAACTTCCACTGGTCGTTCCGAGTGAACGTGCGATCATATTGGCAAAACAGTATAATTTTCAGCATCCTCCGTTATTGGCAATGCCACCAGATGATGATGCGATAGTATTCTGTCTAAAACAGATTTCATCATTAAAATGAGCATAACTGTAAAACTCGGATCAGTAAGTTTTCGAAATTTATAACCAAAAATTATTTCTAACTGGAGTAATCATAATGTTTTTTTTAAATAGCAAAAAAAATCTAAGTTTTAAAATTATATTCAGTTTCATCGCATTGTTGTTTCTCCATACTACAAATGCCTCTGACTTTATGGAGGGAGTTGAATATCAGATACTGGATAAACCGCTTCACACTAATGTGGAACCAGGAAAAATCGAAGTACGGGAATTTTTCTGGTATGGCTGTCCACACTGCTTCACGCTGGAGCCGCACATGCAAAAATGGCTGGAGAAACAATCGGATGATGTTCAATTTATTGTGCAGCCCACAATTTTCAGCAATAGCTGGCAGCCGGGTGCACAAGCTTTTTACACAGCAGAAACGTTGGGTGTGATGGAGAAAATCCATCCAGCGTTGTTTGATGCGATCCATAAAGATCAACGAAAAAAACTGCTTGGTAATGATTTCGCGTTGGAGCAGTTTTTTGAGGAACAAGGTGTAGAACCGGCAGCGTTCCGCAAAGCGTGGAATTCTTTTACAGTCCGTTCCAAAACGCGGAAAGCAGTTCATTTAACACGCAAATCTAGGATTCAGGGCGTTCCAGCCATTATCGTCAACGGAAAATATTTCACTGATGTTGGCACAGCAGGTGGCAAGAAAGAGCTGTTTGAAGTACTGGATTACCTTATCCAGAAAGAACGAGGTCAAAATCCAGTGGATACAAAATAGGTTAAGTGAATCATTTACCAGCAATTTTCTACGGTATCTGTTCCGGTAATTCCCTTTTCACCCTGTTCGTTCAGGGTGAATTCCCCGCACTTTGTATCATTTTCCTGCGCTCCAACAGGTGTAGCGCGTAACAGATAAGTCGTTTCTGTTGTTGTAACAGACAATGTGTAATAGCCTTCATGCGAAGTATCTGTGTACATATCTGTGGAAATAGCTTCATAGCTACCATTCTCCAGAAAATGGCGTTCTGCCCGTTGCGCAAAATTGACCAGTGCTGTCATTGCATCGCTACGGCGTGCGCTTTGCAGATACGACTCATAGGAGGGAAAAGCTATGGTTGCCAGTATCAGCACGATCCCAACCACCAGAATCAACTCAAAGAAGGTAAGGCCACATTGAGCACGTAAGATGAATTTTTTGCTTCTCATTTGGTTGATCTTTATCCTTCTTTTATCTATTTTGTTCCTGTATTTGGCAATTTTATCTGCAATCAGGGCAGATCGCCGTTACAATCAATCAAATTTTCATCATTGTCTGTATGTACAAATCATTTGTAGAACAATAAAGAAGCGAGGGGGTTAAAAAAATGAAAAAAGTAATAATCGGTGCTGTAGTCTTAGGCGCATCTGTATTTCAAGTTGCACAGGCAGAATGGGTATATATTGGAGAATATGGTTCCCAAGGGGTAATTTCTACTCGTTTTAACGTGCAAGCTTTACCAGTTGTAGGCGAAACTATCCGTGCGGAAAAAGGTGTAAACCTGCGTAATAACCGTCCACATATCCAAAAAGGCAAGGGCTGGCAATTGGGCAACGTGGTCGGCATGGTCAAGCCGGGTCAGCGTTTCACAATTGAGGAAATCGCTGTTTCCCGTCCGGGTTCTGCGCCGGGTGATGTTTGGGCACGGGGTTACGTAGCGTATTAATTTTCGCTTCGATTTAAAATGCAAGATCGAAAAAGGGACATCATGTCCCTTTTTTGTTGCCAATCCGTTTCAGTTTTTGGTTGTTGATTACAAATTCTACTGCTGATAAGCGCGTCTCACCTCTTCGGCAATCAGTGCAACTCCTTGCGCAACGGTTTTCTCATCCTGACTATAGTTGACACGAATGCATTCGTTTTTGTGTGGCCAATCTTCTTCCAATCCAGCGAAAAAATGGTGACCGGAGATAATCAAAACTCCTTTTTGTTTGAGCCTCTCATATAACGTTTGGCTAGAAATCGGTAAATCTTTGAACCAGATCCAGAGGAAAATTGCCCCTTCTGGTTTGTGGATGAAATAGGGTAAATTACCCAATGCTTCCCGGAATAGTCCCACCGCACGTTGTGAGCGTTGTTGATAGAAAGGCTGCACCTGTTCACGGCTCATTTTGAGGATTTCACCGCTTTCAAACAGCGGGGCAGCAATCGCTGGGCCAAGATTTCCACACGCTAAATTCAACAATGCATTGATATGGGTAAACTGGCGGATGATTTCTTCGTTCGCGATCAAAATACCGGTACGTGTGCCGGGCAGCCCCAATTTGGAGAGACTTAATGCTAAAACTGTATTTTCGTTCCAGAACGGTTGCACATCGGTAAAAATGATATTCGGGAACGGTGTGCCGTATGCGCCGTCGAGGATCAGAGGAATGTCATTCTGCTGTGCCAGTTGGTCGAGGTGTGCAATTTCCACATCAGTGAGCACATTGCCGGTCGGATTGGTCGGTCGCGAAACACAAATCGCACCAATGGTTTCGTCGATCTCCAGGTTGTCAAAATCAACGTGATATTTAAAAAGATCATCGTCGAGAATTTCAATCTCCGGTTTTTGCGCCCGGAAAAAATGCTCATGCAATCCCAAATCCGCGTAGCCGATATATTCTGGCGCAAGCGGAAACAGAATTTGTTTCTGTGAGCCATCAGAAAATTCCCCCGCGAGCACATTAAACAGCATCGAAAAAGCTGATTGGCTGCCGTTGGTGATGGCGATATTTTTTTCGGAAATTTCCCAGCCAAACTCGTTGCGAAACAGTTTCGCAATTGCCCGCAAAAATCGCTGATCCCCTTGCGGAGATTGGTAAACACCCAACATTTTGTGGGCACGTTTTTCATTTTGCGCCACGTCAATCAGCAACTCGCGGAAGCGATTTTCCACAGCAGGGATGTGCGCCGGGTTACCGCCTCCCATAAAGATCATTTTCGGGTTGACGTTCAACGCCTCGCCCAAATCCTCCATCAGCGAGACGATGCCGGATTCTGCAGTGTATTTTTCGCCGAAGCGGGAGAGTTTCATAGTCAGTAAATCAGGTTACCAGTGTTTTGAGCAGGAAATCGCGAATTGTATCAATTTCCTCTGCACAAACCTGATGCTCCATTGGATAGGTATGCCAATCCACCGCATAACCTTTCGATTGCAAAGCATCCCGTGCTTTCTCACCGCCACGAAGCGGCACAACAGGATCATGAGTTCCATGCGCAACCAAAATGGGAAGATTTCCGTCCGGAATTTTCTCAACCAGCGGCAAATAGGTGGAAAGTGCCATTACACCTGCAATTTTCTCCTCAAAGCGCAATCCGGCATGCAGCGCAATCACACCGCCTTGGGAAAATCCGGCGAGCAGAATTTGGTTTGCGGCGACCCCTTTTTCTTGTTCTTGCCGTATCAATAATTGGATAGATTGCACGCTCTCTTCAATGCCTACTTCATCAACTGGTTCCACCAGTTCCAAGCTGAGCACATCGTACCAGCCACGCATTACCATGCCATTGTTAACAGTAATTTGGCGTTCCGGCGCATGCGGGAAAATAAAACGGATTGTATGATTTTCAGGCAAATTGAGCGCAGGAAGAATTCCGGCAAAATCATGGCCGTCTGCGCCGAGACCGTGGAGCCAGATCACAGAGTATGTGGCAGAAACTGAAGGCTCAATAATAATGGGAGGCGTGTTCATTTTTTGGTGCGTAGTAACGAAAAATAGCAATGGGTCTTAGGGGGGGGTGAAAAATCGGATATAAATACAACCAATTGAAATATAAGATACTTGTTCAGGAGAATAATGAATTGCAAGAAACGCTATTTCTTCCTGAAAACAAGCGGCGTGAGAGAATATCCAACAAATTGTAGTGATGATCAATAGCAGTTACTGAAAAACTGTTTACCTAAAGATAATGATGTTGCGCCAACAAGCTCGTTACCTCTTCCTGTCGGCACAGGACAAATTAATTTTTTTGATCTTTGGAACAATCAATTGATTTGGAGACCGCGAACCACTTTTCTATGATCCGAACCGTTCGTTTGTAGCGCAGCAGGCACACAAACGAATCGGGAGATTTTTTGCGAATTTTTGGAAAGGAGGTTCTGAAAATGGCCAGATTTCCAAGTTTGGAGGAGAAAAGAGAAAATTTGGAGAGAGAGAAAACAGGTCAACAGGTTCAATCTGCAGAGCATGATAGTCAGGTCGATGAAACGTTCATTCATCAATCGGTTTACTTTGATCTGAGCCATCAGGTAGCAGCATTTGATAAAGTGTTTGATTCTATGGCGGGTGCTGTAAGGATCGTATAGACGGGCATCATAGACAGAGTTGGGATCAGCAATATGCGCGGGTATGGTATGATCCGCGCCATTTGTTGATCCAACTAGCTTTCGAGAACGCCATGTCCAACACAAACAATCGTCCACCTTCTGCTTCCGCTTCGTTGTTTTCTGTTGTCTGTTTTTTGGGATTACTGTTGACGGGCAATGTTGCGGCAATGGACATTTCCGGAATGGGAGATATGGGCGGCATGACCAGCACGTCTTCCATCGCTACCACCGTCAATTTGCAGCAGGAAGCGGGTTGGCTGGAGGCAAATCAAGCTCTGATTTTGTTGATGGCTTCTGCAGAGCATTGCCCATACTGCAACGAGATGGAACGCGATTACTTGCTACCAATGTTGCGGAGTGACGACTACAAAGAGGGAGTGCGAATCCGCAAAATTGAGATGGACAGCCTTGATCCAATCCTTGATTTTGACGGCTCCGAAATTGACCCGATGGATTTTCTCTACCGCTACAAAGCGTGGGTGGCGCCGACATTACTGTTTCTCGACCACGAAGGTAATGTCTTGACCAAACCAATAGTTGGACTAGGAACACGTGATTTCGTCAGCCAGAAAATTGATCATTCATTGGAAGAGGCGCGTAAAGCGATTCTGTTGCGTTAAGACTCCTTGCTATGCTCGAAATGACATCTTGCTGAATTACATCACAGTCATTGGTAATAGGCTAACTAGGTAGGACAATTGCTTGAATAGAGTAATGGTTTTCTGTGGACAAGAAACAACATGCACAAAAAAATCCCCACCAAACGGCAGGGATTTTTCTTTACAACAAAACTGACAGTTAGATAAATCGTATAACTTACAGCTTGTCCGCGTTTTCCTTGAGGTAGGAAGCAACGCCTTCCGGGTTTGCTTTCATGCCTTTGTCGCCTTTGTTCCAACCTGCAGGGCAAACTTCGCCGTGCTCTTCGGTAAACTGGAGTGAATCAACCATACGCACCATTTCGTCGACGTTACGACCGAGTGACAATGCATTCACAACCTGATGCTGGACGATGTTGTCCTTGTCTATCAGGAAAGAAGCACGCAATGCTGGCGCGCCGCCTGGAACCTGAATGCCATACGCCTGCGTGATTTTCTGGGTCATGTCGCCAACCATTGCGAACTTGACTGAGCCAATGCCGCCATCTTTGACAGAGGTGTTGCGCCATGCATTGTGCGTCCAATGAGAATCAATGGAGACTGCGATAACTTCTACGTTGCGCTTTTTGAATTCTTCAACGCGATGGTCAAATGCAAGGATTTCAGACGGACAAACGAATGTGAAATCAAGCGGATAAAAGAAAACAACTGCATATTTGCCTTTTTTCGCTTCATGCAAATTGAAATCTGCCTTGATAGTGCCATCCGCCAATACAGTTGGTGCAGTAAAATCAGGGGCTTCACGACCGACGAGTACGCTCATGGGGTCTCTCCTTGTTTAAGTGATTTTCAAGATTAAAAATAATGACAATGATGTCGAACAAATAGAATCAGAAACTATTCTTGGGAAAAGATAAATCAGAGAAGATTCCAAACTGGAATGCCTGTCTGGAATAACAGAATAATCTCTGGATCAAAAACTAGTTGGGAATTTAAAAAAATGCGATCATACCGGCTCTGGTGTGCGGGTCAAGCCCTATTGTTTTAGTCAGGTATTCAAGGGTTGTCTGGAAATTGCCAAGGCGCATCCGAAATTCACCAAATTGGGCGAACTGCTACAAATCTGCCGGAAAAGAGAACGGCACGGGCTGTGCTGACCACCCTTCCTCCGCAACCCACGCATGGCCGTAGACTACTTCCCATGTTGCAGGCAATTTTCCTTCCGTGGTGCGAAATGCCTCGTATGCCGCAGAGAGTGTTTTCCACTGTGATTTGCCCATCAGTCCAGATGTGTGGCTGGATGTTTTTCCTGATTCCTTTGAATCTTCAGCAACAATACTGTTTGCGCCCAATCCTTTCAGATCTCCGAGTACTGTACGCAAGTTATCATAAGTCAGCGTGATACGATCAACACTAACAACCGGTTCGGAAAATCCGGCCTGAACCATCGCATCACCAATTTCGTGCAAATCCAGAAATGAATTGACGTGTGGTTGATCATCCACCGCCATCCAGCTTTGGCGCAATTCGTAGAGCGTCTCTGCACCCAACGTTGAAAATGTGAGTAATCCACCCGGTTGTAAAATTCGGCGTAGTTCAAAGAGTGCTGCTTTCAAATCGCCACACCATTGCAGCGTCAGATTGGAAAAGGCTAGATCAATACTTTCTGCCTGAACCGGCAATTGCATCACATCAGCACAGAGAAACTGTTGTCGCGATAACCATTTTTTCTGCGTTTTGGCTTGAAGCAACATCTGTTCGGCAAAATCAAGCACAATGATTTGTGATTTTTTGAATCGTCTTTCCAGATGACGTGTGGCGTAACCTGTGCCGGAACCCGCATCCAGAATGCGCTGTGGTTTCAAATCCAGTACCAAATCCAGTTTTTCCAGCATGCGGTCGGCGACTTCGCGCTGCAACACGGCGAAATCGTCGTACTGTTTTGCCGCACGGTTGAAGTTGGCGCGGATGTGGGAGTTTTTTGACAAAATTATTCTGGAGCCTAGCCAGTGACACTCTGGATTAACGCCATTTCCTTGCGCAACAAATCATTCACCAGTGTTTCCGTGCCGATTCCTTGTGCCTTGGCTTTTTCCGCAAAGTAATCCCGAACCTCCTGATCCAGATAGACCGGCAATTCCATTTCGGCATCCGGGTGGTAAAAACGCCCGCGTTCTGCTTTGGAAAAATCGTATTCGTCTTTCATTGTCCTTCTTCGTACCGTATCTGTTCGTTCTTGCTAGCCTTTCTAGCTAGCTGAAATAATTCGAACCATTGTCACTGTATCATCCTGATATTCAATAAACGTGTGGATGACAATCAAGGTTTTGAAATTTTGTGCTTTTTCCAATGTAATCTAACGATCTTCCAAGTCAGCATGTTCTTGATCTGGCATGGAGTAATGCAAGGGATCAAAAAACACCTCTGCGGTTTCTTCAAAAAGTACGCCATGCTTCTGGAAGTTGCTTCTAGCTTTTGCAGAATCCCATCGAAATTTGTATTTCATCACATTTTTTTCAAGCAACGTCAGAAAATTTTTCCAAACCTGCCAAAAACAAATCTGGATGACTCAAAAACGGTGCATGTCCTGCTTTGGGAACAATTTCACAATGCGCATTTTGGTTTTGTGCCGCTGCCCACTCTCCAGCTTGCGTCGGTACGAGTGGATCGCGTTCCCCCATCCACCACACCGTTGGGAGATCAATTTTTGGCAAGATCGGACGCAAATCGGTTTCTGACAAAATTTTCAGTCCTGCTTCCAGTGCATTGTG
This sequence comes from uncultured Piscirickettsiaceae bacterium, assembly GCA_964344325.1. Taxonomy (GTDB): domain Bacteria; phylum Pseudomonadota; class Gammaproteobacteria; genus CAYFMX01. The sequence continues at coordinate 109,077 of CAYFMX010000001.1, read as the reverse complement.
TGCAGGCGGTTGTGCTAATTCTTCTTTTAACGAACGAATCAATGGACGCGCATTTTCTACGCCTTGCATTTGCAAGGTCAAAAAACGGTGAATTTCTTTTTCCCGATTATTCAACAGTCCTTTGTGGAAATTGTCCAAAACTGATTGCGTGACGGCGAAATCCCAATCTTTTCGCTGTATAAACGATGGCGTGGTAGCGACTAAAAACAACCCGGAAATTCGCTGCTCTAGTGTAGGTGATGCAATTTGCGCAGCCTGTAACGCAATTTGTCCACCGAGTGACCAACCGACCCAAATTGCCGGTTTTGGTGCGTGATCCAGTATTTGCCGGGCGAATGATTCAAGAGAACCGTTTTTGGGTAATGGTTGGTTGCGGTAGCCGGGCAAATCAATCACGGTTACGTTGAATTGCTTTCGTAGTTTCGGCAATAGTGGATTCCAGATCGCACCGTTGAGACCCCAGCCGTGGAGTAAAATCAGATTTGCCATTTTTTTCTATTGTTTTGGCTCTGTTGTGTAGCATTGATGGTGTAATGGGAAGAATTTCCCAATTGCATCAAAATCACGGTCATCATGGAACAACAACAAAACCTGATACTTTTTGTTGGAAACAGATTAAAACGATGGGGCGACCATTTATTTCCTGATACAGATTTTGTGAATATTCGCCCTGCTGGTCTGTAAAAACGTGAGGTAGTTTAAATACGTGCCTAAAGACGAATTCAGTATTGATTCAAACCAGTATTAATTCAAAAACGTCCCCACCTCCGGCAACTGTACCACCGGCTTCGGTGTCCAGTTTTCTGCCTGATGTTCCGCAACAACCGTCGTATAAATCCCGCCGCGCACATTGAATTCTGCCGTTAAACGCATAAAACGCGGATTAGTCGCTGCAACGAGTTCCCCCAAAATCTGATTCGTGACCGCCTCATGGAACGCGCCCTCATCACGGAATGACCAGACGTACATTTTTAATGATTTTAGCTCCACACATTGTTGGTCGGCGATGTACTCTAGATAGAGCGTCGCGAAATCGGGCTGACCGGTTTTGGGGCAAAGGCAGGTGAATTCCGGAATGCGGATGCGAATTGTGTAGTCGCGTTCCGGGGTCGGGTTGTCGAAGGTTTCGAGTTCTTTGCTGGGTTGGCTGGGCATTTTGTTGATCCTGTACGTGAAAAAAAACTGCGCATTAGAACAAAAAAGCGGGAGCGACGGAATATTTCAAATCATGCGCGAAAATGATTAACGCATTTTGTCTCTTTCTGATTGTTGCATGATCTGCTCCAACACAATCAACAACAATGCCCCATCTCGCCACGAGAGAAAGTGACCGGAAGTGACCGGAATCACTGTCACTGGCTTGTCACGCAATGCCGCAACATTACGTAGATTCTGGCTCCAATCGGAAACCAAATTGCGGTTGTCATTGGAAAGTGTAGTGCTTCCTTTCGGCGGCATGTGCAGAATTGCGTAATAGGCAATATTTGGGTGTTCCTGACGATTTAGAAAATGGAGCACACTACCTGGCTGTTCCAGCAACAGATCGCGGATCATCGGACGGGCACGGCGCAACGTCCGGTATTTGTCCTGCGCGAAAAACCGGAGCATCAAATTCCACGGAAAATCGAGGTTCGCCAGTTCCAGCGCACGGTGCGCGTAGGGTGATCCCAAATGCGGCGAAGCAATAGTGATCAGCGTTGAAATTTCCGGGATTGCGTCTCCAACCGTCACCATCCGCGCCACAACGCCGCCCGCAGAATGCCCGACCAGAATAATCGGCTCCTCCGGATTGTTTTGGGCGATAGATTCGAGAAACGCCTCCAGATACCCGGCCTGCACGGTCAGCGGTGCAAGTGAGGGCAGTTCTGCCAGATAGAGGCGACGTACCGGTTGCGGCTGTGCGTCCGGCATTTGCCAAACGTTTTCTGGTTCGTCGTCTGCATCTTCCGGCAATGGTTCTGCCCATCCAGCAAGCTCCCAGCCGCCGTATTGGTGTAGTAAATCAACAATGCCCTGTTTTTCCCATGCGCTGCTATCGCTCAACATACCGTGTACCAGCACAACCACCTCTGCGCGTGCGGATGTGGCCAATAAAATCAGCGGTGCAATGAGAAAGATAGGGAAAAGTGCCGAAAACAATCGGCGTTTGATATTCATCGTGGATCAATTGAAATAGAAATGGTTTTCAAGCGGGTCAATCGAAATAGAAATGGCTTCCAGTAAATCCAGCATCCAAATTAATCGGCTGGCATCCATGCTGGTCACAATTAAATATAGCCCGTATAACAACGCGCCGGGAACAACTAAAAAACCAATTACAGGAACAAACGTCAGGTAAAACCAGATTCCTACAATCTTATCGTTGTCTTTTTCCCATCCTTTCACTAGCCGTTGCCGCCATTGTTTCGGAAACCACAATGCCGTTGCGCCACCCGCAATTGCAAAATGCAAAAAGGTGGGAATTAGTGTGGAAAGAAACATTGCGTAAATCCAGTAATATTGCGGTGCAGGAATAGATGTTTCAATACTGTGCTGAATACCTTTGAATGTTTCATATAAATCAAAAACCAGATTCGGTGAAGCCACTTTATTCACCAATGCAATAGCAAAAACCATCACAATACTAATTGCAAACAACAATACAACGGCAATGAATAAATCCAGCGCAACCCACAATAACGCGGTATAATCGGAATGATACCTGCTTCGTACTGCCTGTAATAACCCGCGAGTGATGCCTAATGAAAGCCAGTCCAATACAGCATTCAGAATGGGCAATAATAAGAAAAAAAGAAGAAATATTCCTGCATCTATAGCTTCATTTTTTGACATCATTTCCGCAGTACTACTGAAGAAAAACAATAATAAACTGACTATCCCCATTGAATAAAAAAACCAGAACCAACAGATTTTTTGAGTAGATTGAGCTATGCGTTGTTGTAAAATGAAAATTGTCATTACCAAACTAGCAGAAATAGCAACTGTAATAAGAGCAGGAGCAGTAACAGTAGCAGAAGCAATGGTACCAGTAGCAACAGTAGCACCAATAGCAGCGGCAACAACAGCAGCAGCAACGGCACTAATAGCACCACCAGCAACAGCACCAACGCTAACAGCAATAACAGCAGTAGCAGCACCAACAGCAATAGCAGCACCAACAGCAGTAGCAGTAACAACAACACCACCAACAACAGCAACAGCAAAAATCAGTGCAATGTTGAGGCTCTCTTTGTGCGCCTGTTTCGCAGAGCGTAATAGCAAAAACGCCCCCAACCATCCGCCCGCATAAGGCAACAAACCAAAGAAAAAGAATAGGCTTGCGCTAAGCTCAATACTCTCTTTCCAATTTTTTTCATTTAGCCACATCAGAATTGCCAACAAACTGTACAGTGCAAAAACACCCCATAATTTTCGTTTCGTTGACTGTTGAAATAACCAGCGTGAGAATAGAAAAATTAGAACCAACGCGACTAAAAACAAACCGCGTTGCCAAATTTTCAATCCTCCTTCACTGGAAAAAGATATATCCCCAAATTGCCCTTGATCAGTAAAAAACCAAACCGCTAATAAAAAGAGAATGGGATAAATTAGTGCCAGTTTCAGGCTAAATTCATAGGATTGCGGACTCCACGGATTCAATCCAAACCAGCGGTGAATCCAGCCATTGGGTTGTGCAGGTTGTGTAGAAAATCGTTTCTGATCCCCAATGAAATTGCTGGTTTTATCCAACAAACCGCCCAATGCCTTACGGTAAACGGCTGCCCATTGGTCATTGCGTAACCAAGCAATGCGTTTTTTCAGAGAATCAACTCGTTTGCTGTCATGTAATACCCACCAGTTATAAACACCCCAGAGAATCCACGTAAAACCAATGGCTTTTGCAATAGGCGAGTTAAAAACAGAATTAATTAGCTCAATGAAGATATCAATCATAGTTTGGAAGCATAACAAAGGTTAAAAACTGTTTCCCCATGCGTTCTAGCCGCACCCGCTATACAATCCGCGCTTTTGCGTAATATCGGACTCCCTCCATGACTCTCCTCCGCCTCCAAAACATCTCCCTTGCCTACGGCGACCTGCCGTTGCTTGATCAAGTCAATTTAACGATTGAACCCGGCGAACGGCTCTGTTTGGTCGGGCGCAACGGCACCGGGAAATCAACACTGATGAAAGTGATCATCGGCGAGGCGATCCCGGAAGAGGGCGCAATCGAACGTGGCGAAACACGCATTGCGCGGCTCCAGCAGGAAGTACCGCAAGAGGCAACCGGTACGGTCTACGACATCGCCGCTGAAGGGGTCGGTGAAATCGGCAAGCTGATCGCCCATTACCACCACCTCGCGCTGCAAACCGCGACCGACAGCAGCGAAAAATTACTGGAAGAACTCGCCCACGCACAACATCAACTCGACGCGTGCAACGGCTGGAATCTGCAACAACAGATCGAAACGGTGCTCTCCAAGATGGCGCTCGATCCGGAAGCTGAATTTTCAACCCTCTCCGGCGGGATGAAACGCCGCGTGTTGCTTGCGCAAGCCCTCGTCCAACAGCCCGATTTGCTTCTGCTCGACGAACCGACCAACCACCTCGATATTGAATCGATCCAGTGGCTCGAAGAATTTCTGCTTGGCGCAAACCTCACGCTGCTCTTCATCACCCATGACCGCGCTTTTCTGCGCCGCCTCGCCACTCGTATCATCGAACTCGACCGCGGTATCCTCACCAGTTGGCCGGGCAACTACGACACCTATCTGGAGAAAAAAGCGCAAGCGTTAGAAGAGGAAGAGCGTGCTAATGCGTTGTTTGACAAAAAGCTGGCGCAAGAAGAAGTCTGGATTCGGCAAGGGATCAAGGCGCGGCGCACCCGGAATGAAGGGCGCGTGCGGGCATTGAAAGCATTGCGCGAAGAACGCAGCCAACGCCGCAACCGCACCGGCAATGCAAAAATGACGGCGCAACAGGCGGAATCGTCTGGAAAAATTGTGGTCGAGGCGACACAAATCTCTTATGTGTACGACGGCGAACCGCTGATCCGTGATTTCTCCACCACGATTGAACGCGGCGACCGTATCGGCATTATTGGCCCGAACGGCTGTGGCAAAAGTACGCTGTTGAAACTGCTGCTCGGAAAGCTGAAACCTGATTCCGGTAAACTGAAACAGGGTACCAATCTGGAAATCGCCTATTTCGACCAGCTCCGTGAAACACTGAAAGAAGATCAATCCGTACAAGACAACCTCGCCGAAGGACGCGAACGGATTATGGTCAACGGCAATCCAAAGCACGTCATTGGTTATCTGCAAGATTTTCTCTTCTCGCCACAGCGGACACGCAGCCCGGTCAGCACGCTTTCCGGCGGCGAACGCAACCGATTATTGTTGGCGAAACTCTTCTCCAAACCAGCGAACATCCTCGTCCTTGACGAACCGACCAACGATCTCGACGTAGAAACGCTCGAGCTGCTGGAAGAATTACTGCTCGACTACAAAGGGACGCTCTTATTAGTCAGCCATGACCGTGCCTTTTTGAACAATGTCGTCACCGGCACAATCGTCTTTGAAGGCAATGGCAAGCTGGAAGAATACGTCGGCGGTTATGATGACTGGATACGCCAACGCAAACCTGCTTTTGACGAAGTTTCAACCGCGAAAAATCTAGAAAAGCAGAAAAAACCCGAAGAAAAATCAGGAAAATCTGCAAAAACAACGAAAAAAGCAGAGAAAAATACAGACAATTCGAAAAATCCAGCGAAAAAGAAACTTTCCTACAAAGAAAAACTGGAATTGGAAAAACTCCCCAAACAAATCGAAGAGATGGAAGAGGAGCAAACTGCGCTTCAGGAAAAACTCGCTGACCCCGAATTTTTCCAAAACGCTACTCCAGATGAAATGAAAGAGACCACCGAAAAACTTGCGGCATTGGAGCCGTTGCTCTCTGCAGCCTACGACCGCTGGGAAGTTTTGGAGGAGCAAGTCTAATGAGCGATCATTTGAACGATCATGCTGACCACACCAAAATGGAAGATTTGGAAAGTCGCCTTGCCTTTCAGGAGCAGCACATTGAAGAGTTGAACCAGATTGTCTCTGCGCTGCAACTGGAAGTGATGCAATTGCGTAACCGTGTCGTTCAAACTGAAAAACGTTTGAAGGAAGTGACTACGTCTCCAGTCAAACCGCTCTCCGAAGAAACGCCACCGCCACATTATTGATTTTGAAACAGAACTATCCTACCCACTCATAAACTTCCAAACTGGCTGGATCACACTTACAGCATCCGCCACAAGTGCTGTTGTTTTCCAATTTGCTCACTTTGCCCTTCTGCATCCACGTTTCCAGCATACCGCGCAACGCATCAGGATCAGCATCAAACCTGTTTGCCAAATCCGTCAACGGTGCGCGTTTATGCTCGCGCAAATAGACAGAGAGTTCGGAAAGGATCATCCTGCCAGCTCCGTTTGTTGCCGACTCCACAAACGCATCGCCAGTACCACAGCAAGAAACAACCCAATCATTCCTGCACTCCACGCAATGGAACTACCCGGATGTTGTGCAAATGTGCCTAATTGATAGTAAACCGTGGAAGCGATATAGGCGATGCCAGTCGTCCACGCTGCCACCATAATCGTCCATTTCATTCCGGCTTCACGATAAACCGCTGCCGTTGCTGCCGCACAGGGGAAATAGAGCAAAATGAACAACAAATAGGCAAATGCGCCAACTTGTCCATCAAACCGCGCCTGCATTGCGCCGAATGTGCCGGTCGAAACTTCCTGTTCTTCCGCTGCGGTTTCCAGATTGCTCACATCGCCAATTTGAATGCCGAGTGGGTCAAGCACCATGTCGGAAACGCCCGCCAGATTATCCGGAATCGACTGAAATGCCTCGGCAATACCATCGGAGAAACTGAATTCCTCTTCTTCCTCCACAACGCCCTGTTCTGCTGCATCCGATTTCGCCAGCTCGGTATAGAGCGCATCCAATGTGCCGACGACTGCTTCTTTCGCCAGCACGCCAGTGAAGACACCGACTGCCGCAGGCCAGTTTTCCTCTTCCATCCCCATCGGCGCGAACGCAGGGGTGAGCGTACGACCAATTTCACTCAGCACGGACTGGTCACTGTTTTCATGCCCAAACTGACCGTCGGTGCCGACAGAGTTCAAAAAGTTGAGCACCAATACCATCGGCACAATCACCTTACCCGCATTCCAGATGAAGTTTTTCAGCCGCTCCCAGGTGCGGATCAAAATGCCTTTTGCCGTCGGTAAATGATACGGTGGCATCTCCATCACATACGGCGAACTTTGCCCCTGCAACAACGTGTTTTTCATCACCAAACCAGTCAAAACCGCTGCGAGAATGCCGATCAGATACAGACCAAAGACGACATTTTGTCCGCCGATCGGAAAAAACGCCGCCGCAAAAAGCGCATAAACCGGCAATCGCGCCCCACAGGACATGAACGGGTTCATCATGATCGTCAAAATGCGGTCACGGGAATTTTCCAATGTACGTGTCGCCATAATTGCCGGGACGTTACAGCCAAACCCGACAATCAGAGGCACAAACGATTTCCCCGGCAAACCGATGAAACGCATGAAGCGGTCGATCACAAATGCTGCACGTGCCATGTAGCCGGAATCTTCCAACACCGATAAAAACAGAAAAAGAAATCCGACAATCGGAATAAAGGTCGCGACCGTCTGGATACCACCACCAATGCCGTTTGCCATTGCAACAATGAGCCATTCTGGTGCGCCAATACTGGACATCCAGTTGCCCAGCCCATCTACTAATACTGTGCCGAACAAAATATCGAAGAAATCAATAAATGCGCCACCGATGTTAATGGTGAACATGAACATCAGGTACATCACACCAAGGAAAATCGGGATGCCCAAAAAGCGGTTGATCATCACATTGTCGATTTTGTCAGTCAGCGTGCGTTTGACTCGTCCCGCCCGATTCACCGCATCTTTGGTGATCTGGTTGACCCACGTATAGCGTGCATCGGCGATGATGATGTCGAGGTCATTGTCCAGCTCGTCCTCAATTTGCTGGCGTAACGCATCATACGCAGGTGGGTTGTCCATGTGCTTGCCGATCCGCTTGGAGATGAGAATATCTCCTTCCAGCAATTCCAGTGCTGCCCAACGCGGGTCGAAATGATGCGTTTTCGCCACATCACCTGTTTCTGCGACGATTTTTTCCACCGCCTGTTCCAACACTGGCGCGTATTCAATTTTGATCTCTGGAATCGCCTGCGTTTGCGCAATGTTGAGGATTTGCGCCTGCAGCTCATCGACTCCTTCTTCTTTGGAAGCAACGATGGCAACGACCGGACAACCCAGATTTTTCGCCAATTGATCTGCATCAATGCGGATGCCGTGCTCCTCTGCCATATCCAGCATGTTGAGCGCGACCACTGTCGGTACTTTCATCTCCAGCAATTGCGACGTGAGGTAAAGATTCCGCTCCAGATTCGACGCATCGACAATGTTGACGATTACATCGGCTTCGCGTTCGGCTACATATTCACGTGCGATTTTCTCATCCAACGAAACCGCCGCATCAGCCACATCCAGTGAATAGGTTCCGGGTAGATCAACCAGTTCAAATTCAGTTCCCTGATAGGAAAAATGCCCGACTTTGCGCTCCACTGTCACACCGGGCCAGTTGCCAACTTGCTGTTTTGCGCCAGTCAACGCATTAAAGAGCGTCGTTTTTCCACAGTTGGGATTGCCGACTACGCCGACTTCTATTTTTCTGGTCTGATCCATTTCTTACTATGATTCCTAATCGCTGAAATTGTGCTTACGGACAGAGTTGTTTTGGAGAAAACGACTCTGTCAGGCGTTGTATGCTTACCCTTCAAACAAAGGGGAATTACCTTCCTGTGGAGGGAGAGCGAGGCAGCGGGATGGTTTTTATTACGCGTGTTCCACCATCACTGATTCTGCCTCACCCCGGCGCAAACTGAGGGAGAATCCACGCACTCGTACTTCCACCGGATCACCCATCGGCGCACAACGATGGATTTCAAACTCGGTGCCTGGGGTCATTCCCATCGCTAATAATTTCCGACGGTATCCGTGCGAACCACGACCATAGCCTTTTACGTATCCCTTTTTTCCAACCGGCATCTCTTTGAGTGTCATCGTATCTCCCCCCAATAATGAGTAAAAAATGATATTTATCAATAATTAAGAATATTAGTCGTAGACGAATAAATAATACGAATTATTTTCATTTACACAAGCAGTTTCGATTATATCTGATCTTCATATAGCTAATTACTAAACAACACAGGGTTCACCATCACACTGATTTACCTCGATCGTGATATGGGAAAGCTGGTGGAATTTTTTCAGTAATTGCTTGTAGTGTTCCGTGCGGTTTGGCGTATGTGTCACCAATGACAAAATCACCGCATAATCATTTGCACCTACCTTCCAGACATGAATATCGGAAACCCGATTGTCCGCGTCGCTTTCAATTGCACGCACAATGCTTGTCCGGTACTTTTCCTCAATACTGGCATCTAACAAAATCGGACTGCTCTGCCTCAACAAACCGTACGCCCAGCGTGTGATAATGATTGCGCCGACAATCCCCATCATCGGATCAAGCCAGTTCCAACCCCAGAATTTCCCAGCCAGCAAAGCCACAATCGCTAACAATGAAGTCAATGCGTCGGCCAGCACATGCATATATGCCGCACGTAAATTATGGTCATGATCGTGGCTGTGATGATGGTTATGATTATGCGCGTGGCTATGGTTGTGATCATGCTCGTGATGATGGTGGTGGTGATCATCTTTCAGCAAAAATGCGCTGATCACATTGACCAACAATCCAATAGCAGCAACCAGAATCGCTTCATTGAAGTGAATTGCATACGGATTCACAATGCGCTCCAGCGACTCCACCATCATCATTAACGCAACGACTGCCAATGCAATTGCGCTGGCGAAGCCACCCAGTACATTTACTTTTCCAGTTCCAAAGGCATAGGCGGGATTATTGGCATGTTTGCGCGAATAGCGGTAAGCAAAAATCGCAATCATAAACGCTGCAACGTGTGTGCCCATGTGCCAGCCATCCGCCAGCAGTGCCATTGAGCCATACATACTCCCGGCAACAATCTCGATCACCATCGTAATTGCTGTTAGCCACAAGACATAAAGGGTTCGTTTTTCGCCTTTCTCGTTTTTAACCGAGAAATCGTGTTCATGTTGCCAGTTTTCCAGCGTATCTACATGCATATGATGCGCATTACCTCTGCTTCTATTTCAGTTTTAAATTAATAAAAACAAATAGTTAAAATGGATAAAAAACGGGTTATGCTGCTCAATTGCTACACAACCCGCGCCTCTACCTCTTCACGGGAGGGAAAGAAGAGATATTGAGAAAGTGCTTCTTCTATAAATCAGGAGACAAAAAACAATATTGATATGAATAGTAATAATCATTCTCATTTATGTAAAGAGAAATATTCTTAAATAGCAATATTTCTCAATAATTGATTCTGATCAATTTTCCTGTGCAAGTTGTAATGGCTTCAAACCATTCTCAAACGAACTGACCCCATCATTCCGCAAGAAAACCAACGGCTTGTTATGTTTTTTACAGAGTGTTTTCAGTTGGCAAACCGCTGCATGACTGACACAGTTGACCGGACAGACAATGGTATCGGCGCGTTGCACATCGCCTTGCAATCGTGCGAATGCATCTTCCCGCCCACCATCGTGGTAGAGGAAATTGCCCTGCTTTTTCTGCACGATTTCCCGATAGTGCGGCTTCATTTTGGCTTGCCCGCCGACATAGAGGACGCAACGTCCGCACAAATCCAGCTCCTCCCCACTACAGTCAGCGCAACGATCTTTTGCCTGCACTGCATTCGATTGGACGCTAGACTGAACACCAGTTTGAGCCGACTGGCTGCGTTGCTGCAATTGCACATTCAATTGCTTTACCAGTCGCTTCTGTTCCCACAATTCTGATTGCAATGTAGACATCCGCTCGGTGCGTTCCTGTAACAACTGCACGACATGCTCAAGACGGGATTCCAGCGGATCAGCATTCTTTTGGTTGGCAACCACCCTGCCGACTTTGATCGGCTCCGCACCGGAATTTTTCTGATGCTTTTGATTTTTTTCTGTTTGCTGCGTTTGTTGTACAGATTGTTGGATGCGCTGTTCCAAATCTTTCAGCTGCTGCTGGAGTTTTTCAACCTCTTGTCCTTTGGTTTCCAGACGCCGGTCAAACCGTTTGCGTTCTTTCTCCAGTTTCAATTCCATCTGCTTGATTTGGGTAGACTGGCTTTGTAATTGTCGAATGGAGGCATGGTTGGTACGACTCATTTCATGTGAAAGCATATGTACTTCACCCATCGCACGATCCAGCAATGTCACACTCGCTACCGGATGGGTCATCAATGCCCAAAATGCACTGACCATCTCTCCACGTTTCACATGTTTATCCCAGCATTGTTGCACCGCTTCGGCATCCTGACAGGCAGAAAATGTTTTCAACACACCCGCATATTTACGCTCTAACGCCTTGTTGAGACGTTGTGATAGAGGAGTTTGGATTTGTGCTGCCTGCACAAAATAGCGGTGGACATCGTAATCACTGTAATCATCCGGGAGTTCTGACCCGTTCTGCCGCCCGATCTTTCTCAGTTCGGAAATGGAAAAACAGTTCCCGACGATTGGGCAACAGGCTGAAGAGTCAATCTCCCAAATCTTTCTGCGGACAACTTTAGAAGCAGTGCATTTGCATGATTTGTTTGACTGGTTTTCTTTACTGGATGACTGACAATGCTGGCACATAACAAAATCCCTTTCTCTCCTGCAAATGGATCAATAAAAAACATGAATCATCAACATGGAATAAGATAATAATGAGAAGTATTGTCATTATCAACTGAAAAGTTATGACGCATAAAAAAACCCCGGAAGAACCGGGGTCTCCATATCAACATCCTAGAAAATCTGGAAGCGAGTTCAGGACTTATTTACCCCAAACGCTCCTTCATATGTTTTCCAATCTCTGCCGGAGAACGGGAAACCGTCACACCTACCGCTTCCAATGCCTTGATTTTCTCTTCTGCCGTGCCTTTTCCGCCGGAAATAATCGCACCTGCATGTCCCATGCGTCGTCCCGGTGGTGCCGTCACGCCCGCAATATAGGCAACCACTGGCTTGGTGACGTTGGCCTTGATAAATTCTGCTGCTTCTTCCTCTTTGCTGCCGCCGATCTCGCCGACCATGATGATCCCTTTGGTCTGGTCATCTTTCTGGAACAGTTCGAGACAATCAATGAAGTTCATCCCGTGAATCGGATCTCCGCCAATACCGACACAAGTGGATTGACCCAACCCGGCCTGCGTGGTCTGGTGCACCGCCTCATAGGTAAGCGTCCCGGAACGGGAAACGATCCCGATGGAACCTTTCTGATGGATATTGCCGGGCATAATGCCAATCTTACATTCACCGGGCGTAATGATACCGGGGCAATTCGGGCCAACCAGCCGTGTATCTGGATGATTTTTGAGCACCGCTTTCACTTTGATCATATCCAGCACTGGAATCCCTTCGGTGATGCAAACAATCGTTTTAATTCCTGCTTCCGCCGCCTCAAAAATTGCATCTGCTGCAAAAGCTGCTGGCACATAAATCATCGTTGCATTAGCGTCAGTCTCCTTCACTGCATCAGCAACCGTGTTGAAAACCGGACGATCGAGGTGTGTTTGTCCACCTTTACCGGGAGTCACACCACCGACAATATTGGTTCCGTAAGCAATCGATTGCTCGGCATGGAATGTACCCTGTTTGCCAGTAAAGCCCTGCACAATCACGCGGGTCTCTTTATTAATCACAATACTCATAATTTTTCTCCTTACTGCGCTGCCGCAACAACCCGCTGTGCTGCGCCAGTCAGGGTTTCTTCAACATCAATATTGAGACCACTGGTTTTCAGCATCTCCATGCCTTGCGGGGCATTGGTTCCTTCCAGGCGTACAACCACTGGAATCTCGATTCCAACCTCTTTCACTGCGGTGATGATCCCCTCGGCAATCAAATCACAACGTACAATGCCGCCAAAAATATTGACCAGAATCGCTTTCACTTTGGAATCGCCAAGAATCAGCTTAAATGCCGCCGCAACACGTTCTGCGGTTGTGCCGCCACCCACATCAAGGAAGTTCGCCGGGTCGCCGCCATGCAATTTAATCAAATCCATTGTCGCCATCGCCAGCCCTGCGCCGTTAACCATGCAACCAATGTTGCCATCAAGCGTAATGTAGTTGAGGTCGTGCTGGCTGGCTTCCAGCTCTGCCGGATCTTCCTGCGTTGGATCATGCATTTCACGCAACGCTGGATGACGATAGAGCGCGTTGTCATCCAAGTTGATTTTTGCATCCAACGCTAACAGCTGGCCATCGCCAGTCACGATTAGCGGATTGATTTCTACCAGGCTCAAATCGTTGTGCGTGAAGAGGCGGAACAGTCCGATCATGATTTTGGTGAGTTGCCCGGCCTGTTTGCCATCCAAGCCAAGGCCAAATGCCACTTGGCGGCACTGGTACGGCTGCAATCCGGCAGAAACATTGGCATGGACGGTGAGGATTTTTTCCGGTGTTTTTGCTGCAACCTCTTCAATATTCATCCCGCCTGCCGCAGAGGCCATGAAAACGATGCATTCGCGATCGCGATCGACCAATGCGCCCAGATACAGCTCGGAAGCGATATCCAGCGTCTCTTCCACCAACACTTTGTTGATGGGTAGTGCACGTCCGTGCGTTTGCGGTGTGACGAGCGTACCGCCGAGCATCTTGTCGACCTCTGCTTTCAATTCGTCGAGGCTTTTGGTGATTTTTACGCCGCCACCTTTGCCGCGTCCACCCGCGTGGACTTGCGCCTTCACCACCCATGCGTCGCTGCCTGCTTCGCTGGCTGCCTGTTCGGTCTCCTCAAGGCGTTCCACCATTTTTCCACTCGGAATGGGGATGCCAACCCGCCCGAAGAGCTGTTTGGCCTGGTATTCATGTAGGTTCATTCGTTTTCCTCTCTCTTGGTCTGTGCGATGGAAAACAGTCTATTGTGTCGTTTGGCGGGGGATTTTTCCAGTTGGGTTGCGCAGATTGAAGTTTGTTGGCAGTCTTTTACATAGTGAATTGAGCGAATACATAGTGAATTGAGCGAATTTCGGATCAAAAACGATGAAAAGTCGAATTACGGTATTTTTACAGCTTTTAGCACTCTATTTTGCATTGTTGCCATTAGTTTCAAATGCTGCGGTAGAGCGTGAACGTATTGCGTTGGTGATTGGCAACAGCAGTTATCAAAAGCAGGCGTTGAAAAATCCGAAAAATGATGCAACAGATATTGCTGCCGTTTTGCGCAATCTTGGTTTTCAGGTGACGCTGAAACTGGATTTGAACAAGATAGAGATGAGGCAGGCGGTTCGTTCATTTGGAAGAAAACTATCTCCTGATTCTATAGGTTTTATTTACTATTCTGGTCATGGTGTACAGTATGATGGAAAAAATTATCTAATACCTATTGGTGGAATGTCACAGATTCAGGAAGCATGGGAATTACCTGATTTAGCATTGAGCATTAGATATTTTACTGAAACTTTCAAACATGCAGGAAATAATAAAAATATTTTGATTTTAGATGCATGTCGTGATGATCCATTTAGCTTTACTAGAAATATAACACGAGGATTAAAAGTTTCTCAGGAAGGACGTGGAATGATCATAGCTTATGCTGCAATGGAAGGCCAAGCTGCACTGGATGGAAAAGATAGAAATAGTCCATATGCAGCACATTTAATAAAATGGCTTTCTAAAAATCTTCCAATTGAATTTATATTAAAACGAGTCGGAGGAGCAGTGGCAGCTGAAACTAAAGGCAAGCAAACCCCTACTTATACAAGTATGATTTATCAAGATTTATATCTTTCTAGTGATCTAAAGCAAAAAACTCTTTCAGAAGAAATGATTGTTGTTCCTCCACCAGCACCAGAGATAATTACTGGCATTGAAAACCGTCAAAAATTGACAATTGAAGAAAAAATAAAACGTGTTATTCCAAAAAAACAGCATTTACCTAATATGGAACGTGACCGATATGGTATTTATGCTGATGTAGAGATTGAAACTTGGGAAAAACCTGTTATCCAGCGTTTCCGCTGGATTGAACCAGGAACTTTTATGATGGGTTCTTTGGAAATTGAAGGAGAAATATATCAAGATGAAGTACGACACCAAGTAACATTGACGGAGGGTTATTGGATTGCTGACACAGAAACAACACAGGAGTTGTGGGAAGCAGTAATGAGAAAGAATCTAAGTGAATTTAAAGGAAAAGAGCTTCCGGTTGAAACAGTGAGCTGGAGTGATGTGCAACGATTTTTAAGAAAAATAAATAGAATTAATGAAAATAAATTTTCTGTAAAATTACCAACAGAAGCACAATGGGAATATGCTGCACGCGCAGGAACTACTACGCCGTTTTCGTTTGGAAAAAATATCACCACAGAGCAAGTTAATTTTAATGGAAATTACCCATATAATAATGGAAAGAAAGGAAAATATAGGCAAGCAACAGTAAAGGTGAAAAGTCTACCATCAAATCAGTGGGGTCTATATGAAATGCATGGAAATGTTTGGGAATGGGTAGCAGATCAATGGCAGGAAAAACTTCCTATGAAGCCAGTGAAAAATCCTTTAGTAATAACGAATCATGATGGGGATCCACGAGTATTACGTGGTGGTTCATGGAGCCATCGTGGAAGAAATGTACGTGCTGCGTACCGTCATCCTGGCAGCATGCCTTATCGTGGCGATAATATTGGTTTTCGTATATGTCTAGAGCCTACGTTTACAATAGAAAAATATTCTGCTCAGGTTACCCAAAAAGCCCTTCCAATGAAATAGAAAAAATAAGGAAATATTTTTTAAAGGATGTTTTTTGAATTTTTCTAAGTTTTAGATGATGATGAACGAAAGAGTAAATCTTAGAATAAATAAAATAAATGCTTTTGCCACTGTGATAATAGCGGTTTCCACAGTATATATAGCTTTTTCAGAAGAACAAAAAGATCGCGCTTGGAACTGGTTGATCTCTATAGTTCAATGGAATCGGGAAGTTATTTCTGTGGAATTAGATGTTCCAAAAAATGAGTTATTTTTAGGTGAGAATCTAGTTTCATTTGTTAATTGTAAAAGTGATTGTTATTTACGTGTTTACCATATTGGAAAAAATTTGATGGCAATGCCGATTTTCCCTCAGCGTGGTCAAAATAATTTTGTGAAAAAAAATGGAATTTTAAAACTACCAAAACTGGAAATAACATTGCCATATGGTATGGATTATTTAATAGTAGTTGCTTCTCCAAAACAGTTTGATGATTTACATGATGTTTCCCCAGTTAAAGTCAGCGATGTGATTGAAAGAAAATTGTTGAAAAAAGGCGTTCCAGAGTCTGCACAAGTACAAGTCGGCTATGCAATGCGCTCTTTTTCAGTACTGCCAAAAAAATGAAGCACGAATCAAAATTCCTCACTGCTCTCAACGACCGCAAAACAAAATCCCTCTACCGCAAACGACGAATTTTCAATGCTAACAATGCAGATTTGCTTGCGTTTACCAGCAATGATTATCTGGGACTTTCGCGCCATCCAAAAGTGATTGAAGCACTGCAATGCGGCGCGGAAAAATATGGTGTTAGCAGCGGCGCGGCGCATCTGGTCAATGGGCACACGGCGGCGCACCATGCGTTGGAGGAAGAGCTGGCAGAATTTACCGGTTATCCGCGCGCACTGCTGTTTTCTTCTGGTTATCAGGCTAATTTGGGTATCCAACAAGCACTTTTGGGGCGAAATGACCGTGTCATCCACGACAAACTGAATCATGCTTCTTTGCTGGACGGCGCATTGATGTCGCGGGCAAAATTGTTCCGTTACGCGCATGCTGATCCAGAAATGTTGCAGAAAATTATCGAAAAATCACATTCCGGCGAAACGCTAGTCGCAACAGATGGCGTTTTCAGTATGGATGGTGATATTGCGCCGCTGCCAGAAATTGCCACAATTTGCGAAGCACACAATGCGTGGCTGCTGGTTGATGATGCACATGGTTTTGGCGTGCATGGAGAACGAGGGCGCGGAACCGTTTCCAAATTTGAGCTAGACTCCCAGTCTGGGTCGATTTTGATGGGGACGCTCGGTAAGGCACTGGGGGCAGCAGGTGCGTTTGTCGCCGGAAGCGAGGCACTGATTGAAACGCTGATCCAGCAAGCGCGAACATATATTTATACGACGGCCTCCCCGCCTGCGGTGGCAGAAGCGACCCGCGCCGCACTGAAGATTGTCGGCAACGAAGAAGGCGAACAATTGCGTGAAAATTTGCAGGCACGGATTGCGCAATTTCGCCAAGGTGCAAAACAGTTAGGATTGCCATTGATGCCTTCAGAAACCGCCATTCAGCCGATTTTGTTGGGCAGTACAGAAAAAGCGATGCAATTTTCACAAGCCTTGGAAAAACAGGGAATTTTAGTGACTGCAATTCGTCCACCGACTGTTCCGGAAGGCAGTGCGCGGTTGCGGGTTACGTTTTCCGCAAAACATACAGCATTAGAAGTGGAACAATTACTTGAAATTTTAGAAATGACATTTCATTTAGCGGGAAAATGAACCAGCTGGCGATTCGATTTGTATACTGACTGCTGTATTTTACACAAAGACTATCTTCACCGCTCACCCCGCAACCGCGCCCCACGTCGGCGCAGCATTTCCACAGTAATCAGCAATAAAACCGAAACCAGCGTCAACAATGCCGCAACTGCAAGAATGGTTGGGCTGATCTGCTCGCGGATACCGGAAAACATCTGCCAAGGAATCGTCCGTTGGTGGACGCTGCCGACAAACAGCACCACCACCACTTCATCGAAGGAGGTGATGAAGGCGAAGAGTGCGCCCGACACCACGCCTGGTGTAATCAACGGCATCGTCACCTGAAAAAATGCACGGGTCGGCGATGCGCCCAAACTGGCAGCGGCACGGGTCAGGTTGTGGTCGAATCCGGAGAGTGTTGCAGTGACGGTGATAACAACAAACGGCGTGGCCAGTGCAGCGTGTGCGAGGATCACACCCAAGTGCGACCCTTGCAGGCCGATACGTGAATAAAAAAAGAACATCCCGGCTGCGGAGATGATCAACGGCACCACCATCGGTGAAATCAGCAAACCCATCAAAACCGTGCGGAACGGAAATTCGCGGCGGCTCAAACCCAATGCTGCCAACGTGCCCAAAGTAGTAGCGATCAGCGTCGAAAAAATGCCGATAATGAAGGAATTTCGGACAGATTGTTGCCAATTGGCATTATTGAAGAAATTTTCATACCAACGCGTCGAAAAACCGGCGGGGTCAAACGCCAACATTTCGCGGGTAAAGGTGAAGTAGGGTTCGGCGTTGAACGAGAGCGGGATAATGACGAGGATTGGCACAATCAGGAAGAGAAAAATTAGCCCACACAATCCCCGGAATGACCAGTGCCAGATGCGTTCACCGAGGGTTGCGTGTTGTGGCAGCACGATCTGCTAGAAGAAGGTTTCAACAATGATGGAGAGCACGCCTGCGCCCAAAAAAACCAGCATCCACTTGATGAGAACCAACTCACCATTTATCTGCGCACGCATTTCCCGCATATCGCCACTCAAGCGGTTTTCCATCTCCCGGATTTCATGGCGCACCCCTTGCAGGTCATTTTTGTTTACAAGCTCCATGTCACATTCGCGTCGTGCATCTGCAAACGCATCGGAAATTGCTTCTGCTTACTGCTCGGTGAAATCCGCTTGCCGGAGTGTTCCAAGTAAAACGATGCGTATCAAAATGTGCTGTGTTCATAAGCCTGAAATATATCAATCATGATCTGTAAGTGCCAATGCAGCATTTTAGTGAATGCCCAGATGGCGTACGCCAATCACCTTGTCGTACACCAGATAGATTGCCAAGACCAGCATCAGCAACAGCGTCCCCAATGCCGCCGCCAACCCCCAGTTCAGCGAGTTGGAGATGTGGTAGGCAATGAAATTACTGATCAGCGAGCCTTCTGTGCCGCCGACTAACGCCGGGGTGATGTAGTAGCCAATCGCCAGAATGAAAACCAGAATTGCGCCTGCGCCGATGCCCGGAATGGTGTTGGGGAGATAGACGCGCCGGAATGCGGTGAACGGCGTTGCGCCGAGCGAACGGGCGACGCGCATGTAATCGCGGGGGATTGTTTTCATCACGCTGAAAAGCGGCAAAATCATGAACGGCAACAAAATATGCGTCATCGTCACCACGGTGCCGATCTGGTTGTGGATCATTGCCAACCGTCCATCGTCGGTCAGTAGACCGATACCGACCAGCAAATCATTAATTACGCCTTCCTGTTGCAAGAGCGCAATCCACGCGCTGGTACGTGCCAGCAGCGAAGTCCAGAACGGCAACAACACCAACACCATCAACAAATTGCTGGTTCGGGTCTCCACCGTCGCCAGCAAATAGGCAACTGGATAGCCGAGCAACAATGTCAGAAATGTGATCAGGCCGCTCAGCCACAACGTGCGCAAAAACAGGTGCAGATAGACTTGCTGCTCTTCCGGCTTCATCTGCCAGCCATCGTCGCTGCTTTGCGCATCGACCGCAGCCAGATAATAGGAGAAGGTGAACTGTCCGCTTTCGCGCTGGATCAACCGCCAGATTTCGGGATTGCTCCAACGTTGATCCATTTCGAGCAACTGCGTTTTATAGGAACTGAGCTGCGCCAATTCCGCCGCATCAAATTTTTGCAATTTCCGCCCGGTTTTGCGGAACAGGCTCGACATACCTGATTTTTCGTAATTGAGCCGTTTGCCCAGCTTGTTGAACAGCTTGTTCTGCGTCGCCTGATGGGCATCCAGCACAAACGCCTTGAAGATCGTTTCATCCGGCAATGCATTGGTGTCATCAGCTTGCCACTCGGCGAGCAGCGGAACCGTGGTTGGCAACGTTTCTTGCACGATAGCGTTATCCGCACTACGCACCAACATATCGAAAATCGGTAGCAAAAAAGTGACAAGGATGAAGAGGATTAGCGGAGTTGCCAGCAATAACGCATTGCGCCGCCGTTTGCGGGAAGCGCGGCGGAAACCGGCTTCCAGTGACGTGTGACCAGTGCAGTTTTGCACCGCCTGTGCGGATGAAGGTGCGGATACATTCACACGGTGGATTCTAGGGGACTGTGCTGGATGTGCAAGGTGTAGTTTTGAAAATTTGGGGATTGGGGAGAATTTGAAAAATTGTCGATTTGGTAGGCTTTTTCGATTTTTTTCATGAAGCTGTCCTAAACAACCTTGGTTCTCTAGGACAGCTTCTAATAAAAAATCAAAATGGTAATGTGCGCTCCGTATCTTTCCAATATAAGATATAAATAAAATTATAATCGCGCTTAATACTATTGCTTTTTCCAGTTTGCCTTATAGAATATCTTCCTTTTGTTTTTGTGACGGTTGGAGTAAAAAATCTATACAGTTCATAATCGTTTCTATTCTTAAGGCGAATTTGTATATACCAAGTTACATATGCGTAAAATGTTTCTATATCATATGTTAGAGACCATGATCCATCGCGTGAAATTACTAACCGTCTGTTTTTCATTGTGCCAATTATATCAGAGCCTCTATACCATGTTTTATCTTTCCAAGACCATGATCTCTCTCTATTGGATATATTTGTTTTTTCGAAACATGGGTCTTCCATATTTTTAACATAAAAAATATTTTGGTGGTTTTTAAATTTAATAGATAAATCAAGACCGCCTTCTGCTAAAGCTTGTATTTCTCCTTCTGTTAATACTGTGTTGTATATTCGTACATCATTTATCTTTCCGTTGAAAAACTCTTTGTTTTCTCCAAATTGTTTTCCTAGCCTAGTATTAGATCCGCCTGAGCTAGTTTGGATATTGCAATCTATTTCAGCAGATAAAATACCATCTATAAATAATTTTGAACTCGATTCAGAAGGTGTGTTAGATTCTTTGACAACAATTGCAAAATGGTGCAAGATTCCATCAAATGGGAATTTGATTCCTGTATTTATCCACTGGTCAGATATTCTAATAATTCCCTGAGAGTCATATCCAAAATAAAACCCATGATCTCCTTGAGAAATGATTTCTGAAATTCCTTGGAAATTTTTTAGATTTGACTGAGCAAAAAATGCAATAGTATAATCTCCTTTCAACGGAATGATTTGTTGATCAAATTCTACAAAATCATCAACACCATCCAATATGAGTGACTGATCTTTAATGATCGCCCCGTTTTTTAATGTTCCGATTGCATTTCCAGCAGAATCAGAAGCATCTGATTTAAACTCAAAATGATGGATTAGGTTTTCATCTTCTTTTAAGATATTCATATTTTTATCTCTCAATTAAAAAAATTAACTTAAAGATACTGCTGTTCCTGTTATACAGACCATCAGCATTCCTTCTCCAAGTATGCCTCCAGCCATGTGCTCATAATCAATTTTTATTCCAATTACTGCATTTGCATTATTTTTGGATGCTTTTTCGATGATTTCATCAAATGCAATTTGTCGCGCTTGTTCTATTTGTGCTTCATAAGCTGCCGATTGTCCGCCAACGATATTTTTGATAGAAGAAAAAAAGTCCCTCAATATATTAGATCCTAAAACAGCATTTCCTGCTATCACACCATGATAATTTGAAATTTTTTTACCTTCTATGTTTTGTCCTGTTGTTAGAATAATTGGCATGTTTTATCCTCTTGGTAAAATGATGTTTTTTAATTTATGTGAATATAATTTTCTATTTATTTCTATATTTAATATTCTATTTGATTTTAAGAGAAATTATAAAAACAGTTTTATTTACAAGCATATAATAAGAATTGTTTATCTTTACGAATATTAAAAATTGTAAAATATCAAAATTTTGTCTATTCTTTTGCATAGGTAAATTTTATGATTTGGATAAAGTCACTATTGCCTAAAGAAAAGAAACAGGAATTTGATATGCACAAGCAGCTAGAACAACTGGAAAACTGTCTGGCAGACGCTGAAAGCAACAGTCCTAACACGTAAACCGGATTATTTTTCAAGGATGATTGATCCAATCCGCCGGAAAGGGATAATCTCAAGTTTTTCTTATGGCCCGATCCAATGGGTACGAACTGACAGGAGAACAGCGCGATGAAAAAAATTGCAGGGGCGTTATTGGCAATCACCGCAGTGGGCGCAACCGCAGCCGTGAATGCAGCAAATATTGAACTGATCTGTGCCATCAACGAGAAAGACCAGCGCACCGGGGTCGTGACCCGCCATGAGGGGGTAGCGATTATGGTTCCGGAAAACGACAGCCGCAAAGTGACCCCGCTGGGGCGTGGGCGCGATAATGTCTCAATCACCGAATGGATGATTACACCGAACGATGTCTACTATAAACGCCACAAAATCATTGAAGGGGATACCGTTGAATATGAGAGCAGCACCATCCACATCAAATCGGGCGAAGTGAAAGGGAGCATCCGCCACACGCCGTCGCCATACCTGCGTGTTCGTGGGCACAAACACAAAGACAGCACCTTCCGCGGGCAATGCTATCTGGCAGAAAAGCAGGAACAGCCAGAGGCAGCAGAAGAAAAAGCATCAGTGCAGAAACCGGCTTCTGCGGCTGAGTAATTAAGCAAACAGGTTTGCATTAGGTTCTGTTGATAATTCAACGTATCCAAGATCAATACTGCACCAAAATACAAAAAACCACTGAAATTGATAATTTTTTCGATGTGTAATTTTGTCAATGCATTAATTTATATTTTTCGGTAGTATCCCTAACTTGATCATTGGTTATTAAGCCTGTTCTGGAGACGGAGCAGGCTTTTTTTTCGCGTAGAATTGCAGAAAATAACCGCGAAAAAATGCAAAAAATCAGCAAACGGAGTTTAAAATTTGGATCAAAAACGGGTAGATGAAATGTTAGAGCTGGTCGGTCAGCAAGGATGTGTGCAGACCCGAAGAATCATTGCGGAAATGGAAGGTGGGCTATTTCCAACTGCGTGTGAAGACCTTTCCCAAGCGGAACGATGGACGCTCCTGCAAGAATTGCGCGAAGTGATGGAAGTTTACGGCGAGGCGTGCCGGATCGGGTAATTTACAGAGTATTTTGCTACAAATATCTCGACCAATCCTGATCTGGCTGGCCGGACACCAGAAAATGCGGGTTCAACAATGAATCCTTGGTGTTGTAGCGCAACGGTTTCAGATCCGTTCCGGTGAGCATACCGCCTGCCTCTTCGACAATACACTGTGCTGCGGCGGTGTCCCACTCAGAAGTAGGTCCAAGGCGCGGATACAAATCGGCTTTTCCTTCTGCCACCATGCACGATTTCAGCGAACTGCCGACTGGCAATACGCGATGTTCGCCAATCTGATCCAAAAATTTAGTCACTTCGTCGCTGTGATGAGAACGACTACCCACTACAATCCACTGTTCGCCCTGATTTTTGCGGGTGTGGATTTGCGTAAGTGGTGTTTTTGGACTTTCTTTCCACGCGCCGCCGCCGCGATAAGCGGTATAAAGCGTGTTGTTAATCGGCACATGGATCGCACCCAAAATCGATTCGTGATTTTCAATCAGCGCGATATTGATTGTGAATTCACCATTACGATTGATGAATTCACGCGTGCCATCAAGCGGATCGACGAGCCAGTAACGCGTCCAAGTGGAGCGCGTCTCAAACGGAATGTCTGCGGATTCTTCTGAAAGTACCGGTACATCCGGCAATAATTCGCGCAATCCTGCATTTAACATCCGGTCGGCTGCAAAATCGGCTTCTGTGACCGGCGTGTTATCTGATTTGTCCTCAATGGAAAAATCCTGTTTATAAATTTTCAGGATAACGCTGCTCACCTCTTTCATCAGCGTGCGGATCGGCGGGATCAAAGCGGACAAATCAAGCGGTTCAAGCGAAGTGGACACGAAAAACTCCTGCGTATCTTCTGATCCCTTTTGGATCATTTTTTGATATTCAACGATTCAATTGCATGAAAGAGTATCAAAGAATGGAATAAAAATACGCAAACTGCATCCAAAAATTCCTGAATGAGTATATTAAAACAGGTAAAATCCACAGTTTTTGGTTGTTCAATCAACTATTTTTTAATTACATATCTCCAACTAAACGAGAGTGGCAATTTTGATGATCAACTGGTCGCAAATCAAAACTGTATTGCTGGATATGGACGGGACGTTACTCGATCTCCATTTTGACAACCAATTTTGGTTGGAGCATGTGCCGTTGCGCTATGCGGAAAAAAATCAGATGGCGGTTGAGGATGCAAAATCGCATCTGTTTAGGCGATACCAAAAAATTGCTGGGACGCTAGATTGGTATTGCGTTGATTACTGGACACGTGAATTGGAACTGGACATCGTTGCGCTGAAAAAAGAGCTGCGCCATTTGATTGCGGTGCATCCGTCCGTCGAGGATTTTTTACGTGCGGTGCGAAAATCGGGGCGGCGTGCGGTTTTGGTAACTAACGCTCACGGAAAATCGGTGCAGATCAAAATGGAAGAAACCGATTTGCAGCAAGATTTGGATTCAATCATTTGCGCCCATGATCTCGGCTTGCCGAAGGAGGCTCCTGATTTTTGGGAAAAACTACAAAGTGTTGAGCCGTTTAATCCGGCAAATACGTTACTGATTGACGATAATCTGGATGTATTACGTTCTGCAAAACAGGCGGGAATTGCGCATTTGTTGGCGGTGCATCGCCCAGATACGAAACGCCCGCCCAAAGATGTGGAAGAATTTGCGGCGATCCATGGTTTTTGGGAAATCATTCCCGATGTAGCTTGATTAAACTTTTGATTGAGCACAGAAACAAGGTTGCGAGAAATCCGGGTTCCTTATAGAATTACGCGTCTTTTTCCAGATGTGGCTAAAAATTGCCTTTTTGCTGGAATCGCAACAGGTTTTCAAAGTAATTTTTTTCAAATTTTGATTTGAACAATTTTGGCGATTGCCTATCGGAAATGGGCTGTCGGTTTTATTTAGTTTAATGTGTTGTTTAGCAACCAGTTTTTAGGGAATGAGCCATGAAAAGCGGAATCCATCCAGAATATACAGATGTCACAGTCACTTGCAGTTGCGGGTTTTCATTCCAGACCAAATCAACGTTGGGCGAAGAAAAATTGCAGTTGGATGTTTGCTCCCAATGCCATCCGTTCTTCACTGGCAAGCAGAAAATTGTTGATACTGCGGGTCGTGTTGAGAAGTTCCGCCAGAAATTCGGCAGCTTGTAATCCGGTTTCCATTGGTTTTGAGAAGGGTGCTTTTTCGGAAGCGCCCTTTTTTGCGTCTGTCGCAGTTGATTTTTTGAGAGAAAAAGAATGTCCGAGTTGAAAAATGACCGTTTTTTGCGTGCTTTGTTGAAAGAACCTGTGGATATGACGCCAGTGTGGATGATGCGTCAGGCAGGACGTTATTTGCCAGAGTACAAAGCGACGCGTGCACAGGCGGGCAGTTTCATGAACTTGTGCAAAAATCCGGAACTGGCTTCTGAAGTGACGCTGCAACCGCTGGAACGGTTTGATCTCGACGCAGCAATTCTCTTTTCCGATATTTTGACGATTCCCGATGCGATGGGGTTGGGACTCTACTTTGCAGAGGGCGAAGGGCCGAATTTTGAGCGTCCAGTTCGCACCAAAGCCGATGTTGAAAAATTGGCAGTTCCCGATCCAGAAGGCGAACTGAAATATGTGATGGATGCTGTGCGCACGATCCGCAAAGATTTAGATGGCAGTGTGCCGCTAATTGGTTTTTCTGGTAGTCCGTGGACGCTGGCAACTTACATGGTGGAAGGGAAATCGAGCAAAGATTTTTCCACGATCAAGGCGATGCTCTATGCGGAGCCGCAATTGTTACATCAGGTACTCGACGTGACCGCGCAATCCGTTACTTCCTATTTGAATGCACAGGTAGCAGCCGGCGCACAAGCGTTGATGATTTTTGATACATGGGGCGGCGCACTTTCGTACACGGCGTATCGCGAATTTTCGTTGCGCTATATGGAGCAGATTGTTTCTGGCCTCAAACGCGAAAATGAAGGCCGTAAAGTGCCGGTCATTTTGTTCACCAAAGGCGGTGGCTTATGGCTGGAAGCGATGGCAGAGACGGGTTGTGATGCGCTGGGGCTCGACTGGACAATCAATATTAGCGATGCACGGGCACGTGTCGGCGATAAAGTTGCGCTACAGGGCAATATGGATCCGGGCGTGCTCTACGGGGCACCGGAGAAAATCCGTGCGGAAGTCGCTTCGATTCTGGAAAGCTACGGGAATGGTTCCGGGCATATTTTCAATTTGGGGCACGGGATCGGGCAAACAGTCGATCCAGAAAACGCGAAAGTGTTTGTTGATGCGGTGCATGAGTTGAGCGTTAAATATCACCAATAAGTTCGGGTAGCTTTGAATATCCGTAGTAGTCTGCAAGAAAGATCGGGAATGCGCTAAGCACAGTAACTTGTTCATTAGGGATGATATGCTTTTCCCTTTGTTGATCAAAAATTTCTGTTTGTGTGAATGGTTCTTGAATTTCAGGTAATTCAAAACGATCCGCCATCAAATGGTTCAATTTTTTACAATGCTGATCAAGAATTACACGCCAATGTTGTTTATTGTATTTATAAAAGGCAATTCGGAAACGGGATATGCATGTGTTTTTAGATAGAGTTTTGTAATTTTCATATCCGGTAGCTTCTTGGTATGAACTCTTTTCACAGTTTCCTTCTTTACAAGGGACAGTAGTATCTTGGAAATTTATTTCTATCGGTAAATGTCTGATTGCCTCGACCATTGGGTAGCTGAGATATAATTTTCCGTTTGTTGTTTCATCACCAAATTGTTGGAGCATTGCAGTAATTTGAGTATCGTTTGCTTTTGGTGCATGTCCATCATAATCAAAGAAGAGATAGATTTCCGAAACTTGCTCTTCTTCAATACCTGATAGGTTTTCTTGGTTCTTCTCTTTACTGCGAAGCAAAGTAAATAAATCAATATCTTCATCATCTTCCAGTGTGCGATAAAGATGATAAATATCTGTTTCGTAAACACTAACTATTGTTTCGTTAAGTTCGATCTTAGAATAATGTTGACATAGGTTATTGAAAATTTCCTGTTCCGTTTTTTTACCTTCAAAGACAAATAGGATATAACCTTCAATATTATCCATTGAATTTTCCTGCACGGAACATTTTTTCAATACTATGCGCTTCTCGTAGCTCTTTATCAGTGGTTTTATGTAATGGTTGGATATTTTTTGCGTTCATAACAAAATAACAATCCGGGCGCATCAAATCATTGGTCATGATCGAAGGATTGTGCGTGGTGATAATCACTTGCGCTCCGACCTTTTTGAGCTTCTTTACAATGAGCCGGGAAAGACTGTGATGGTAGAAAGCATCAAATTCATCAATAAAAACAAATTGAACTTTAGAGTTTTCTTCGTTGAATCGCTGAAACCAATAATAAAATAAAGCTAATGTTTGAGTGCCTTGAGATGCAATTTCAAAGAATGGAATGAAACGATCATTAAAATCAAATGCTAAATCTTCCCCATACACCATTTGCATAGTCCCTAGGCGACACTTAATTCCTGCTTCTTTTAAAAAAGTCTCAAAATCATTTACGTGCCCTCTTTTTATAATATCAACACCAATCTGATCAGAATCTTTCTCAAAACCAATGAAATTATTTCCATTTAATGAACGAAAAAAAAGCATTCCATTCACAAATTCTAGAAATTGGAAAAAACATTGATTATTTTTATCGTCTTTATCTAACAAGGCATTATTTTTCAAATAAGAGAGAAGACAGATTGTAGATTCTCCCATCTCTGCTTTTAAAGTTTCTGCACCTTTCGCAGTAATGGATGCGGTAGACGAAGTGATTTTATCTCTGCGATCAATAGAAGCATATTTCTGTTTATTGATAACAAGAGACTCATAGACTAAGGTTTCTTTGTCAGATTTTCCATAAGAATATTGAACCATGTTCTGACCAAATGTAAATTCATAATAAAATTCTGTAAGTTTTTTATCATCATTAGTCGCATTTTTATAGTACTGGTATAAATCTAGTCTAGAATCTTTATCGGTCAAATGATTAATAAGATCAAAAATAGCAAATCCAAGATTCGATTTTCCACAACCATTCGCCCCATAAATAATCGCTTTGTTGACAACACCATCTTTCACACATTCCGTATTGAACTGATAATCCCTCGTATCGGTCAGGTCAAATGTGAACGTTTCATTAAAATTTTTGAAGTTGGTGACTGAAAATTTGGTCAACATGGAAAAATGCTCTATTTTTGGCAGTAAAATGCTTGTGGAGGGGAAAGAACTATACCGTAAAAAAATTACGGCACAAATTTACGGCACAAAAAAACCGGAAGCATCTGCCTCCGGTTTTTTTACGATGTGGAATAACCGTTTCGATTATTTCACTGCATCCAGTCCTGTGAAAATCTGGTTTTTGATGTCATCTACGCCACCAACACCATTGATCTTCACATATTTGCAGTTGCCTGCATCGGATTCCTTGGTGTAGAAGCTCACCAGCGGCTCAGTCTGGTCATGGTAGACTTTCAGACGTGCTTTTACAGTTTCTTCCTGATCGTCTTCACGCTGGATCAGGTCTTCACCAGTCTCGTCGTCCTTGCCTTCCACTTTCGGCGGATTGAAAACGATGTGGTAAGTACGACCAGAAGCCAAATGTACGCGGCGACCAGACATACGTTTGATAATTTCGTCATCCGGAACGTCGATTTCAACAATTGCGTCAACCGGTACGCCAGCCTCTTTCAATGCTTCCGCCTGTGGGATAGTACGTGGGAAACCGTCGAACAGGTAGCCGTTTTTGCAGTCATCTTCCGTGATGCGCTCTTTCACCATCCCCATGATGATGTCGTCAGAAACGAGACCGCCTTCGTCCATGATCTTCTTCGCAGCCTTGCCGAGGTCAGTGCCTGCCTTGACGTGTGCACGCAGCATGTCGCCCGTAGAAATCTGCGGAATGCCATATTTTTCTTTGATGTAGTTCGCCTGTGTGCCCTTGCCTGCACCTGGGCCGCCGAGAAGGATAACGCGCATAGTTGTTTGCTCCTTAAGTGATGTTAAATGTGTTTCTTCATAGGCATTTCATGAAGTACCCATGAAAACGATGCATATTATCAGATTGATCGGCGTTTGTTGTCAGTTTGCGTTTTTGATCGGGCGATAACTGGAAAATCACCGAAAAATCACCAGGAAATCATCTACACCAGCTGCTGGATCATATGCTCCGCCTGCATCGCGTAAGAACCGCCAAACATATTGAAATGATTGAGCACATGGTACAAATTATAGAGCGTTTTGCGCTGCTCAATGCCCGGTTGTGGCGGCAGTATTTCATGGTAAGCATCATAAAATCGTCGCGCAAAACCGCCGAACAGGTATGTCATTGCCAAATCGGCTTCCGGATCGCCATAGTAAGTGGCTGGGTCAAAAATGACTGGTTCGCCTGTTGAGATAGCAGCCCAGTTCCCCCCCCACAAATCGCCATGTAACAACGCCGGTTTTGGGCTGTGTCCCTGCAAAATTCTATCTAAATCAGCGAGCAATCGCTCTCCACCATCCAATAAATTGTGCGACGCGCCATTTTCCTTCGCCCAGCGCAATTGCGGAACCAGCCGCTGCTCGCGCCAGAACTCTGTCCAGTTTGCATGTTGCGTATTGTATTGCGGCGTAGAGCCGATGGTATTGTCTCGGTACCAACCGTGCTGCGCCGCAAACGTTTGGTGCATTTGCGCCAATTGTCGTCCCATTTGCTCCTCTGCATGGGCAGATGCACTTCCGCCAATTTCTAGATACTCCAGAATCAGAAATGCGTAATTACCTTCTGTACCGCGAAAGAGCGGTTCTGGTACGCGCAAGGTATTGCTTTTAGAAATTTCAGCCAGCCCTTCTGCTTCCGCAGCGAACATCTCCAAACGCGAAGCTTTGTTCAGTTTAATGAAAAAACGTTGCTGGTCGTTGGTTTCGACTACGTAAGCACGGTTAATACTGCCGCCATGCGCTTCTTGTGATGATTGCAGTGAAAAATTGCTGTGCGAGTGATCAGCAAATTGTCGAATAATCGGTTCGAGTGGGGCGTTCATGAAAATGAAATTTAGGAATGAAATGAATGGGAATTGAAGAGGATTGAAATACAATGCAGAAAGTCGCTATCCAGCCATAAAAAATTGTGATTGCCAAGAAGGATAAGCATTCTCTGAAATGTTGTTATACTGCCTGCCAAAGCAATACCAGAAATATCAAAAATGGATAACCACGAGAAGGAGATTGCATATGGAAGAGGAACAGGCAGTCGATTTACCGCAACAGGCCTACGAACGCGCTTTTGATCTAGACGTGAAATTTGGTTGTTGTCCCCAGTGCGTGCTGACGACTGTCAAAGAGACCGTCGGGCACGTCACCGACGAAACCATTAAAGCAAGCCACGGCTTGTCCGGTGGCGGCAGTCTGGTTGGCGAAGGGATGTGTGGTGCGTTGACGGGCGGTCTGCTGGCGTTGGGCGCAAAAAAGGGGCGCGATGCAGACAAGCTCGATAAAGGGCGTGGAATTGCCAACTTCAATGCTGGAAAAAAATTGGTCGAGCAATTCAAGGAAGAGTTCGGCGGCACAACCTGTAAAGAGTTGCAGGAGAAATTCTCCGGCCAAACCTGGGATTTCTGGAAACCGGAAGAGTATCAGGGATTCAAAGATGCACGCGGTGATCGTTGTGCTTACGCAACTGGAATTGTCACCAAATGGGTGGTTGAGGAGCTGACTCCCCGCAAGAAAGTGAAAAAATAGTTAGCACTGAATCAACTCTGAAAGAGTTGTGTTTGTACAAAAATAAAACCCCGTCGATTGTGTGGGGTTTTTTGTATTTTTAGGGCTGTTGTGGTCAACTTGGCTCGGACACATTCAGTTTCTGATAAGCATGGCTTGCATGTGTGGCTATTCCTCTTGCAGTTCCTTTTTCCAAACAGCTTCTTGGCGAGGTATTTGGATAAATTTAGATCGCTATACTTTGCGGTGGCTTAAAATCCATGGTTGACGATAGGCTCTAGGCAAGAATCTGAATTTTATGATTGGTAAGATATCCGGTATTGATCCGGCATCCGCCGCTGGTGAGGTGGCAATCCATGACGCGATAGTTCGCACAATGCATTACGGTAAACACTTCGTTTGAAGAAAACTACTTCACCAATCGGATCCCAATAATCAACCCATCGCCAACTGTCGAACTCTGGGGTTTGAACGGCTTCTGGACGGACATTGTTTTCATCGGTCAGTAATTTCAGCAGAAACCATTTCTGTTTTTGACCGATACAAACCGGTTTTCGATCTGTACGGATGCAGCGTTTTGGCAGGCGGTACTTCAACCAGCCCCGCGTTTGTCCCAACACCTCAACATGCTCTGGCGTAAGCCCCAACTCTTCGTGCAGTTCGCGGTAGAGTGCCTCTTCGGGCGTTTCCCCATGATCAATCCCGCCTTGCGGGAATTGCCAACCGTCGCGCCCGATGCGTCGCGCCCACAACAGTTTGTATTGATCGTTGATCACGATCATGCCCACATTGGGGCGGTATCCGTCCTTGTCGACCACCGTTCCCATACCTCTGAAATTTTTACAATTGCAAAAGAGTGTAGCACAGGAACCGACAATAGAATCCGCCGTTTCTGTACAATCCGCATTTTTTTTGACGGTATCAGAAAATTTTTGGAGTAGCGCGGATGGCACTGGCAATTTTTGACCTCGACAATACACTGATCGGTGGTGACAGCGACCAAAGCTGGATTGAATTCCTCTGTGAACAAGGCTTTGTGGATGTGGATTTTTACCTCGCTGAAAACGAACGTTTTTATCAGGAGTATCTACGCGGCGTGTTGGATGTCCATGAATGGGTCGCGTTCCAGACTAAAATTCTGGTCGAAAATCCGCCAGAACAGGCTTTTGCGTGGCGCGAACAGTATTTGCAGGAAAAAGTTGCGCCGTTGATGTTGCCAAAAGCAACTGAGTTGATCGAATCGCATCGCAAGCAAGGCGATACATTATTGGTCATCACCGCCACCAACAATTTTCTGGCAGAGAAGATCGTCGAAAATCTCGGTATCGAAAATATGATTGCGACGATGCTGGAGCGTAAAGACGGAAAATTCACCGGGAAAATTGACGGCATTCCTTCTTATAAAGAAGGAAAAATCACCCGGCTGGAGATGTGGCTGGAAGAAAATCCGATTTCACTGGAAGATAGCTATTTTTATAGCGATTCCCACAATGATTTACCGTTGTTGCGGCATGTATCCTACCCGGTTGCTGTCGATGGTGATGAGACGTTGAATCAAGTCGCGAAAGAGAGTGGTTGGAAGATGATGTCGTTGCGGGATTGATAAAGTGTAAATTCTCCCTGTCCCTCCTTTACGAAAGGAGGGCATCTCTATGTTAAATTTTTCAGAGATGAAGTTACAGTTTGAATGGGGCAAACAGAAGGCAGAAGCAAATCTTGCCAAACACGGTATTTCGTTTACGGAAGCTGCGACGGTTTTTGATGATCCGTTCCATCTAGAATTGTATGATCCAAGAAATTCTGAAGCGGAAGATCGCTATATTGTGGTGGGTGAATCGGAAAAACGGCATATTTTGATTGTTGCCCATTCCGACCGGAATGGGTATGTTCGCATTATCAGTGCACGGGAAGCGACCCGGAAAGAGAGAACATTGTATGAGCAAGGAAAACTACGAATCAGAAGATGATCTGCTACCGGAATACGATTTTAGCCAAATGAAAGTGCGGCGTTTCGGTTCCGGTTACAAAAATGCGGTTATTCTGGATGACGATGTTGCAGAAATTTTCCGTCCCGAAGAGGTTAATGACATTTTGCGCCAGTTCGGCGCGATGCTGCGGCAGCATCAGGCACAATCCAAAGCTGCCTGATTGGCAGTTTTTCCATAACGGAAAAACAATACCGATTTAGAAACCAATCTCCGCAGTCAGCATCGGTAAAATCGAAAACACCAGCAAAATTGCCATCGTCACATTGAATATCCGCCGTTGTTTGGGACTTTTCAATATCCGCTGCAAGGCAACACCAAAAAAGAGCCACACACCAACGCATGGAAATGCAACCAGAAAGAAAGCGGTAGCAATCGCAAGCAACTGTAACTCCAGATTGCCGCCAACTGTTGTGTAGGTGGCAATTGCACCAACTGTCATTACCCATGCTTTCGGGTTGACCCACTGAAACAATGCCGCTTGTAAAAAAGTGAACGGTTTTGTTACAGCTTTCATCTTGCTGGTTTCTGTTTTTGCAATTTTCCATGCGAGCCAAAGCAGATAACTCATTCCAGCAAACTTGATCATCTGGTGGATCAACGGGAATTCCAGAAACAGATTGCTCAAACCGAAACCGACTGCCGCGACCATCGTCGGAAAACCGATACAGATTCCCAGATAGTGTGGCATTGTTTTCCAGATTCCGTGATTTAACCCGGAAGTCATTACCATAATATTGTTTGGTCCCGGTGTGATCGTGCTGGAAAAAGCAAACACAAATACGGCGATGAAGAGCGTTAGTTCCAAAACGATTTTTCACCTTCTCTGAGCGCATCGGCACGTGAGATGCCAATATCTTGCAACATCCGGCTATCCATTTCTAATAATTGGCGACGCTGACGATACCGGCTGCACCAGAATTTCATTTTTTCCAATAGGTTGCGGAAAAGGTTTTCTCTGTTTTGTTCCTCCCATTCTCGAAAATGGCAAAAGTGAATATAGGCATAGAGGCTCATCGGTAATCTCCAATAATTTGAAAATAATAAAAATGTTTAAAATGGTTTTGCCGTTCCCGAATGTTGTTATCGGGAGTCTAAAATTGCTTGCTAGACCCCTGCATGTGCAGGAGTCGCTGTTTCTTTCTGCAAAAATTGACAACGTTTTTCGACAAAACTTGATGGTGAAGTAGTGTAGTGGTTACACTGATCCCATTACAGATTTAGAGAGCTATATTTTAAATCAGTACAGATTAAATCTGTTTTTGATGTGTACAGGAAAAAATGAGAGTGATCTGTACTGTTTTTTGGGGGCAGTATGAAAAAATACGAACAGTTGGCGGAAGATTTGGCAGTACAGATCGGCAAGGGGATTTATCGCGTCGGCGAGAAATTACCGTCGATTCGCCATCTTGCAGAGCAGCATCAAGTCAGTATCTCGACGGTGCAGGAGGCATTTCATGTACTGGAAACACGGCGATTGGTTGAGGTACGCGCAAAGTCAGGACATTATGTTCGTGAGTTGACGGATCAGGATCAGCCTAATCCGCCCCAAGTGCCAGATTTGCCCAAATATCCGCAAAAGGTGAGCAAATGGTTGCAACTGTTGCATGTGTTGTTTCGACGCGAGGAGAAAGGGGTCGTCTATTTAGGGCGTGCTGTACCCAATTTGACAGCAAGTACGCTTAAACCACTGTATCGCTCGTTGGCAGCGATGACACGACAGGCTTCTACCAGAGAGCTTTCGTACGATTACATTTTTGGCTGCATTGAACTGCGCCAGCAAATTGCGCGGATTGCGGTGGATTCGGGCTGTGGGCTTTCACCGGATGAAATTGTCATTACCTCTGGTTGTTTGGAGGCACTTTCCAGTAGTTTGCGTGCGGTGACGAAACATGGCGATACAGTGATTGTCGATTCTCCCAGTTTTTACGGCTCGTTGCAGGTGATTGAGGCGAATGGCCTGAAAGCGTTGGAAATTCCGACTGATCCGCAAACGGGTGTCAGCCTGGAGGCGATGGAGTTGGCATTGGAGCAGTGGCCGGTGAAAGCATGTCTGTTAACGCCGACATTCAATAATCCGCTCGGTTATGCGATGCCGGAAGACCGCAAACAGAAGCTGCTGGAGTTGCTCAAACGGTTTGATGTGCCACTGATTGAAGATGATATTTATGGCGATTTGGCCTACAACACGCCGCGCCCACGCACAGTCAAATCGTATGATACCGATGGTCGGGTGATTCTCTGTTCGTCCTTTTCAAAGACACTTGCGCCGGGTTTGCGGGTCGGTTGGGTTGCGCCGGGGCGTTATCTGCAACAGGTGATGCATATGAAATATGTCTCCAGCATGGGGACGGCGACGTTACCGCAATTAGCGTTGGCGGAGTTCATTGCCAAAGGGGGGTATGATCGCCATATCAAGCAACGGCGGTTGGAGTATCGTCAGGGGCGTGATCAGATGTTGTCCTATATCCGCCGATTTTTTCCACCAGAGACGCGGGTCACTTGTCCCGAGGGCGGGTATCTACTCTGGATGGAATTGCCGCACCACATTGATACGGAAAAATTGACAGATCAGGCATTAGAGGTGGGAATTGGTCTTGCGGCGGGGAATATGTTTAGTGTTTCAGATAAGTTCAAACACCATATTCGACTCAGTTATGCAAATGCGTCGCATGAACGGCTGGAGTCTGCAATGAAACGATTGGGGGAGTTGGTTGCGGCGTATCGATAAAATTTTCTATGGTGCGTAAACCGGTATCGGAGAGCGGCTGGAGTTTTTTCGCGGTGCGGTTCCACGCGGTGACGGTGTGTCCAGTATTGTGCGGTCAGGCCGGTTCCGATGATGGCGATGTTGGACATTTGAAAAATCCTGAAACGAATCAATTTGCAACAGCAGAAATAAAAGCAGAAATAAAAAAGAGGAACAGCATGCTACTGCGGTTCCTCTTTGTTTTCACTTCTTTAAACAGCGAATGTGAAAGTGAATATCACTTTTCAGACTTCACCGTTTTTTGAAGATTTTTTGGCTTGTATCAGTTCTTTACCGATTATGCATCATATCATTGATGATTGGAGCCAAAATCACTTCCATCGCGAAGCCCATCTTGCCGCCCGGGACAACGATGGTGTTACGACGGGACATGAATGAGCCATTCAACATACCCAGCAGGTGATGGAAATCAATGTTGTACTTCTCTGGATCGCTAAAGCGGATCACAACAAAACTCTCATCTGGTGTCGGAATGTCACGCGTGATGAACGGGTTGGAGGTATCCACTGTAGAGACACGCTGGAAGTTAATATCCGTCTGCGAGAACTGCGGTGTGATGTAGTTGATGTAATCTGGCATGCGGCGCAAGATCGTATCAACCGTCGCTTCTGCAGAGTAACCACGCTCCGCACCATCGCGATGAATCTTCTGAATCCACTCCAGATTCACAATTGGCACAACACCAATGCCCAAGTCCACATGTGCTGGAACGTCCGCATTGTCATCTTTCACCAAACCATGTAGCCCTTCGTAGAAGAGTAGATCAGTCCCTTCACCTACGCGCTCCCATGGAGTGAATTCGCCTGGATTCAAATCTGTGCCAAGACGTTTATTGTGCTCTGCTGCTTCTTCATCGCTATGCAGGTAGTAACGGCGTTCGCACTGACCGGATTCGCCATATTCACGGAATGTGTCTGCCAGCTTATCAAACAGATTCGCTTCTGGACCAAAGTGGCTGAAAGAGGCATTCCCTTTGCCTTCCTCTTCTGCAACACGCGCTTTCATCGCCGCACGGTCGTAACGGTGGTAGCTGTCTCCTTCAACAATAAGTGGGTTCAGCTCTTCACGCAGGAAGATGTGTTCAAAAGCACGTTTTACGGTGGTTGTACCTGCACCGGAAGAGCCAGTGATGGCAACAACAGGATGTTTCTTGGACATGGTTTTCTCCTGAGCTGTTAGAATATCGCGTTGTTATTATTGATAAAAATAGTTAAAAAATCATTCCCGAACTCTCTTCGAGAATGCAAAAAAATCAAAGAGACCCGATTCTACCTGCCTGTTAGGGCAGCGTCGACCAGTTGTGTTGCGTTTCGGGGCGTTCTTTTCCCCTTCACCCCAGGGCAGCGGCGTGATTATGCCAAGTTGATGGCGGAGGAAAACTACAGCAACAAAAAAATAATGGAAGTTTCTGGTGCTGGCGCATCAGCGGTGACCCGCTGGAAAAAACAATACCGGGAAGAACTGGCAGGCAAAACCCCGCAGGGAAAGGCATTCACAGAAGAACACCAGCAGATCTAGGAGCTGGAAAAGCAGTTGCGGGAATCCAAACTGGAAAATGAAATCCTAAAAAAGGCGGCTGCCTTCTTCGCAAGGGAAAACAGCGCGTTGCGTTGATTTCCGGGCTGAAGAAGGCTAATTCAGAATACTCTATCCGCACGCTATGCCACGTGTTCAAAGTCAAAGAAAGCACCTGTTACTATCATCTGAATAAAGTGGAATCCCCTGAAAAACAATTGGTTATCCAAAAAATGCATCGGATATCAAAAGAAAGCGGGAACACGTACGGGAAGCGCAGGATGAAAAAGGCATTGAAAAATCAAGGGATTGAAATCGGATTGTACCGGGTGGCTTCGCTAATGAAGGAAGCAGGGATCGTTGCTGTTTCCCCTAAAAAGCGACATTCCTACCCCAACAGCGGCGAACAGCATCCCAAAGCACCGAATCTGCTGCAGCGGAAATTCAATCCCGGAACCTGCCATACTCATTAGGTTGGCGACATTACCTACATCAAGACCCACGCTGGATGGAGCTATCTGGCTTGTGTGCTGGATCCGGGTTCCCGTGAAACCATGGGTTGGGCGTTCTCCAAAAAGCCGGATGCCGAATTGGCAACGGCCGCGCTCGGGCATGCTGTGCAAAAGCACAATCCGGATACTTCAAAACTGATGTTCCATTCCGACCAGAGGGTTCAGTATTCTGCACGTAAATTTGTCGGTTATCTGGATACTCTGGGGATCACGCAAAGCATGAGCAGGCGGGAAAATTGTTGGGACAATGCAGTCATGGAACGTTTTTTCAGGAGCCTGAAGGCAGAACGCCTGAACCATGTGGCATTCATCAACCACAACGCCGTGGCGCATACTGTGGAAAGTTACATCCGGTTTTACAACTACGGGAGGCTCCATTCTGCGATTGATTACCAAACGCCACATCAACAGTCACAGCAATTGAAACGAAAAATGAAAAAAGCGGCTTAATTTCTCTACAAAAAAACTTGACCATTACACTCTGATCCTTTCATTGATCAGTTCGCGTTCAAACTCCCCTATCGCTCATAGAACGTGAAAAAGGAGCTTACCTGTAGGTGTAGTGGTATCTATCTGTTGATCCAGTACAACAAATCCTACTTGTTTTGATTGTAGATCAGTGGTGATATTGCTTAGGTCTCGTACGCTACGGGCTAATCTGTCTAAACGAGTGATTACAAGTTCGTCACCTTCACGGATGAAATTGAGAGCTTCTCACAAAGCTACTCTTCCCTGTTTGCTTGCACCGCTTTTCTTTTCTTCAAAGATTTTCTCACAGCCGCAAGCTTTTAGTTTTTCTATTTGGATGTCTAGGCTTTGTCCGCTAGTGGAGACTCTTGCATATCAAACTTTCATGGTTCTATAAATATTAAGAGATTATGGGAATTTAATTTGGAACGAGTTATGGAACTAGGTTTTTTGCATTTTTAACTAGTTCTATAATTATCAGTTTATGGGACTGGTTAAATGTGTCAATTTTTATTTTCTGAGAATATGAATTTTCTTAACTTCAAATATAGATTATATTTTTGCAGTCATTTATAGAATTAAAAAATCTTTTATCCAGAGTAATGATTTTTTGTTCTGGAAACAGGTCATGTAAATATAGATAAGCTCAATCATAGGTTGATGTGTTATGCTTTATAGAAGTGGATAATACATTTTTGTATTCTTTTGCATCTAGCTTGTAAATAATCAGATTATCCAAATTTAGAATTATATCCAAAGCCCTTATGGATTCCTCATCTATCACCTCTTTCTTCTTAAGATTGTAAATAACCTCATAAAAACATAAGTCAGGTATTAAAACCTTTATTTCATTATAAAAAAGTTTATCAATAAATTCCTGAACTTTTTCAAGAGTTGCTTCTTCTGTTCTGAAATGGTTTATGAAAACATTGGCATCAAAAATATACATATTTTCAATATAATTAATCATTAAAATATTTCTCAAATTTTTGAGGCGCTCTTATTTTTTCTGTAAGCTTTTTGAACTCTTCTATTTTTCTTAACCTTTCAGGGCTAAGTTTTTTATTTCATTCGGCTTTCATAATGTGAGATAGTTAAAAATTAAATCTTTAATTATTTTATAGGCAAAGTATAAAAAATCAAATTTTGATTTATTTTTTCAAATGAGGTTCTATCTTTTTGAAAAAATAATAACCTTTTTCTTGAGATTTATCACTGTGATCAGAAGATAGGAAATAAAGATACTCAAACAGAGATTCTTTTACTTTTTTTGCAATGAAAAGCTCAAAAGGGCTACTCCCAATGTCATTGTTTTTTTGATATTCACCTAAAATTTTATAATATTCCTTTCTTTTACCCATTTCAGAATCAATGATTGTAACTGGATAACCATTCTTGAGCAGATGAAGGTTCATAACCAAACGAGAAGTACGACCATTTCCATCAATAAATGGATGTATGTTTACCAACTTTTGATGAAGATGGGCAGCCATTTCTACAGGATGGGTGTTATCTTTATGTTCATTATAGAAAATAAAATAATCTTCTATCAGCTTAGGCAAAAGATAAGAATCAGGAAATTCATGTCTTCTTCCATCAGATTGCAATACATAAACAGGTTGTCTACGATAATTCCCCGCTTCTCGTTCTCTGATTCCTTTAAGAATTAATGCGTGAATGCTTAACAGTTCCCTTTCAGAAAATTTACTATTATAGTCTGCAAGATCACGAATATAGTGGATTGCTTCCTGATGATTGATTGCTTCCAAATGGTCGTTTAATGGTTTTCCTCCAATAGTTAATCCTTTTTCAATGACATATAACGTTTCGTCTAATGTTAATGAATTCCCTTCAAT
Source organism: uncultured Piscirickettsiaceae bacterium (assembly GCA_964344325.1). Classification (GTDB taxonomy): domain Bacteria; phylum Pseudomonadota; class Gammaproteobacteria; genus CAYFMX01. The sequence goes on along the minus strand of CAYFMX010000001.1, from coordinate 69,038 downwards.
ACGGTTAGATTCATAAGTATATTGAATATCCCACGTATCCTGCATATCCATCAGAACTTCAGGATCAATTGGGCGAAAACTATCAAGGCATAACTTTAATTCGCTTAATTGCTCATAAAGAGTTGGTAAATCATTCGTCTCTTTCCAAATTTTTGAAAGATCAAATCTGGCATTCAGCTTGTTTTCTTCTTCCATAATTCCTTTCATTAACATACTAAAGCTTTCTTTAATTTGATAAAGCTCTTCTTTTTGTTCATCTGATAACGGAATACTTGAAAAATTTGTTTCTTCCATAAAGACTCTACTTATAATATATTATTATATATGTATTATATGTTTTATTTTTATAATTCAATATATTTTTCATTTGACAATAAAAATTGTATTTGTATTTTTAAAGTCTATGTCTGTTTTATAAGAATATCTTTCTTATTGTTATCGTTATGATAACGGTAAGAAATAGTGTGCTTATATGAAAATCATCCTTTTATAGAAAATTTTCATATTTGTATTTCCAACCAGTGTATGTTACTGGTTGGAGCCAGTGCATACACATATATTTTGAGGTTGTATGTGATGCCAGATAGAAAAATCTATACGAGAAAAGACTTTATTGATGTTTTTAATCGTATTGCCAAGCATAAACATCGTTATGAGGTGTTTCGAGATTTTGTAATTATTTCTGCCATTTCTCTACATAATGCTATTAACAAAAATGAGGAGATGGAGCAAGAATATCTGAATATTGTTGGTCAGTATGAGAAAGAAGAGATTTCCGGGTTTTGCGAGCTACTGGCTATCCTTGTTGAACTATTGCAGCCAGAACCTCGTGACATTCTAGGTGGCTTGTATATGGAGCTTGAACTTGGTAATGATAATACTGGTCAATTCTTTACTCCACCAGAGATTTCTCTGATGTTAGCCCAAATGAGCTATGGCGATCAGTTGAAAGAGATACAACAAGATTTCGTAACCTTGTCAGAGCCTGCCTGTGGTGCTGGAGGGATGGTGTTAGCCTTCGTGAAGGTAATGATCAGCCACAGTCATGATCCAGCAAAAAAGCTTTGGGTGCAATGTATTGATGTTGATCGTCTTGTAGCAATGATGTGCTATGTGCAGTTGAGCCTATGGAATGTACCAGCAGAAGTGATCGTTGGGGATTCTCTGAAAATGGAGTTTCGTCAAACCCTCTATACACCGGCTCATTACCTTGGAGGATGGTCTATAAAGCTGCATTACAGAGAGGCAAAGGATTTGCTAACACAACCCCCAGAGGAAAAACAGGCAGAAAAAAAAGATAATGATGTGCCTGCTTTAAAACAAAAACAAACAAATAAAGGAGAAAATATTCAATTTGACTTTGGTTTTTAGATTTTAATCTCCTCTTTCATAGGGGAGATTATTTTTTTGACTAGACATTTTGTCTACACAAATATTTGACATTAACTCATTTTTGATACAATAAAAACTAACCAACGTCTATCCATATGGTTAACCATGTCTATCCTTTAATTTATAATTAAGATACATTATGCCTGAAAATATGCTTACCTTAAAAGAGCTATCTGAAATCACATGAAAAAGTGAAAGAACAATCAGAAGAGTAGTAAAGGGAAATAATAATATTAAAATAAAAATGATATGATGAAAAATAGTTGCAGATAAAGATGATGTACTGGCTCATTACGGAATGACTAACCAAGATGACTACATAAATGGACAGGGTAATTTGGGTAGTCAAGCGGCTAATCAAGCGACTAACCAAATGGATAGACAGTGACTACCCAAAGTTGATTTCCAGAAAATCATTGATATGAGTAATGAACTTGCAAAGGTTAGCAAAGAAAATGCAGATATGAGAAAAGCTATTGTTTTGCAAGAAAGGGAACTAAACAATAAGCTAATCTCAAAAGAATTCGAGTATCAGCAAAAAGAAAAGGAATTGGAAATTGATTATAAAAATAGGGAATATAGCTTAAAAACACAGCTTTTTAAAACTAAATTATTTTCAAGATTTATCATTTATACGCAATTAATTATTATGATTGCGTGAATTTCTTATTATGTGTTCAGAAATTATTTTTAAAGGAAAGGGATTTATTGTTTTGATTGATGATTGGAGCCAATTTTTTGGAAATTAGCCCTAAAGCTTCTCTTCGTTCGTTTAGATAATCATAGCGATCATAAATACCTTCCACGCCTTTTAATTTGTGATTCAAGCACCGTTCTGCAATGTGACCGGGCACACCTTCGCTAGCTAGCATACTACGACAAGTACGACGAAAATCATGGATCGTAAAATGTTCTACAGATAATTTATTTTCACGATGTAACTTCTGTACAGCTGCATTAAGCGTATCAGGACTAATATGACCAAATCGCTTGCTAGCTCGTCGTTTTGGAAAGACAAATTCTGAGTGATTTGCTCGGATATAAAGTTCTTGTAGCCACTCTAAAACTTCATCAGACAGGGGAATACTAATAGCGTTACCACTTTTACTTCGCTCTTTGGGTAAGCTCCAGATTTTTTCCTCTGTATTAAATTCTTCCCACTTTGCTGCGATAAGTTCACCTTTCCGAACTCCTAGAGCCAAAAGCAAAGCAGTAGCGAGCGTGTTTTCTCGTGTGAATTGATCACTATTTTCATGGAAGCACTTGAATACTGTCTCAATTTCGTTGATAGAGAGAACGCGACTTCGACTTTTTTCCACACCACCAGCATCGCTTACGGTAAATGGTTCGGCTGGATTGCTATTGAGTAAATCAAGCTTTATTCCATGCCTAAAAAGTTGCTTACAGTACATCAAAGCATCATTAGCAATAGTTGGACGACCGCTTTCAGTAATTTTGTTGATCGTGGCTCGAATATCTTGAGGTGTAACCTGATCAATTGACAGTTTGCCTATAGTGGGGGACAAGTCTTTGATATAAATTCTACGGGGAATTCTTGGGTGCTTCAGACGTTTTTCACAGTCTTTTATCCAATCTTCCGCCAGTTCATCAACGGTTTTGAAAATCACACTATCAGCCCGCTGACGTTCTGCTAATGGGTCTATCTTTTTCTTGATATTGCTTTTCAGTATAGCTGTTTCAGCGTTGGCATCTGCTAGAGACATGTCAGGATAGTGTCCTAGCGTGATTTCTCGCCGTTTTTTATGGATGCTGTAGCGAAGAACCCAAAAACCTGTTTTTTCCTTACTAATCCGAAAGTAGAGACCATTTCCTATTGCATAGTAACCAGGCTTATTGGATTTAAGCATGGACTTGATTTTTTGTGCGGTGATTTTTCCATTCATAACAGTTGCTTATGTGATAAATGATGGCAGGATTTAGGTTTTTTGGCCTATTTTACCTAACATTACAAAATCTGCCATCATTTCTGCCATCACTTAAATGCAACTGCCAGCAATTTTTTGAAACAAATGGAAATGTGATTTTTTAATAATCTATTGTTTTTATTGTGTTTCAATACAGATTGAAACATCCTGAAACATCATTCTATGTTTTGCACCTGCTCCCGCATCTGCTCAATCAACACCTTCATTTCCACCGAAATACGGGTCGTCTCAATATGCAGCGATTTTGAACCCAGCGTATTGGCTTCGCGATGTAGTTCCTGCATCAGAAAATCAAGACGACGTCCCACTGCGCCTCCGTTGCGGAGAATACGTCCCACTTCATCCAAATGGGTGGCGAGCCGATCCAGCTCTTCATCAACATCCAGTTTTTGCGCTTGCAGGGCAATTTCCTGCTCCAGACGATTTTCGTCCAGTTGGTCGAGGAATTTCTCCAGCTGCTCTTTCAGTTTGTCGCGCACCAGCATCATCACTTTCGGCATCTCGGTACGCGCCTGTTGCACCAGCGGAACCATCGCTTCGCAACGCTGTTCAATCGCTTCGTGGAGACGTGCCCCTTCGCGCTGGCGGGTTTCAACCAATTCGGTGAGCGCATTGTCCAGCAAACTTAATGCCGCTTGACGGATTTCATTCGGATCAGGCGTATGCGGCTGGATCACCCCCGGCCACGCCAGAATTTTCAGCGGATCAATATTTGCGGATTTTTTCTTTTTGTCTTTCTTGCGCGTTTTTTTATCTTTTTTCTTCTTCTTTTGTTTCTTTCTGTCTGGATCTAATTTTTCCCCATTGAATTTGTCTTCCAACAATAGATCAGAAGAAAAATCAAAAGAGCGGGAAATATTTTGCGTCGCATCGACCAATTGCCGGATCAGTGGCGCATTCAGTTCAATCGACTGGTTTGGCTGCGCATCTGGAGAAAAACGCAGGAAACACTCCACCTTGCCCCGCGCTAATCGGTTGCGCAGTAGTTCCCGTGCTTCATTCTCAATCGCGCGAAATTCTTCTGGAAGGCGGAAGTGGAGATCAAGGTAACGATGGTTGACGGTACGGAGCTCCCACGACAGTGTGCCCCATTCTACTTGTAAATCTTTCCGCGCAAAGGCGGTCATGCTCTGGATCATGGTGTTTTTCCGGATTTTTTTAGAGATGAGCTTGGTAAAAGCTTAGAGAAAAAAATAGATTACGGATTTGTGTCTTCTTCAATGCCGTACAGAATTATTAATGTGTGCTGCATGAGTTGTATTTGCTGAATGTGGCAAACTGAAATTCAAATGAGCTTCGGAAACTGTGTTTGGTGTGTGGCTTGAACGACGCGCCAATTCTGCCTCAATCGCATTCAGTACTTTCCATTTTTTGGAGCACCAATGCGGAGTCAATAAAATTGATTCATTCGCCGTTGCTGTCAATCGATGGTAGACCATTGTTTTCGGTGCTTGCTCAATCCAGTTGGCAGCGATTTGCACATACTCCTCCAGCGTCAGCGGCTGGTATTCACCATTGCGCCACTGGTTGGCGAGCATCGTCCCCTTCACTACATGCAATGGGTGAAATTTCAAGCCATCTGTACCCAGCTCCAACACCCGATCCATTGTTTCGCGGTAGTGATGCTCATGTTCACCGGGTAAACCGGCAATCAAATGCGTACATAACTGCAATTCCCTCGCCTGTGCGCCGCGCACTGCCTGCTCATATTCGGAAAAATAGTGAAGCCGATTGACCTTGTCGAGCGTCTCATCAAATGCTGATTGCAAACCCAGCTCTAGCCAGACTTCATACCCTTCATCACGATAGCCAGCGAGCAAATTGAGTACTGGATCAGGCACACAATCAGGGCGTGTGCCGACGGATAATCCGACCACATCGGGTTCAGACAATGCCTCACAATACATTTGATCTAGCGCGACTGGATCGGCATAGGTATTCGTATAGGCTTGAAAGTAGGCGAGATATTTTTGTGCGCCAGTACGCTTGCGGATTACTTGTCGTCCCGCTTCAATTTGCTTCAGCACATCTTTCGGTTTACGCCCGTTCGGACTGAACGAAACATTATTGCAAAAAGTGCAGCCACCGCGCCCTTTCGAGCCATCCATGTTCGGGCAGGTAAACCCGGCATCAATCGCCACCTTGTGCACGCGCTCGCCAAAACGCTGCTGCATCAGCCGGGCAAAAGTGAGGACGTAATCAGTCAGCGCCATCGCACAAATCAGTCAAAAAAGGGAAAAAAAAGGAACAAAAGCAAGTGGAATGAAAAAATCTTGGTACGAAAATGGATACGAATAAAATATGAAACGAAGATGGATTACGGAAATGAATCGGTTTTGGTAAACGAAACAATCTGCTGCAACGCCATTTTTAGCGGTTGCGGAATGGAGAGCGTGGAAAGATCCAAGCTGCGCAAAATTTGCTCTACTTCCGTCGTCAATGCTTCATCGCCTTGAATCATCAACGTTTGTGTGCCCAACAGACTGTCGAGATTTTTAGTATGCAATGGCAATTGCGCCAGTTCGTGGAAATTGCCCGTCACCATCAAATCCAGCGGCCCTTCGCCCGCATGCGCGACCAAGCCTGTCCGTCCTTTGGTGATACGAAACTCAATGTCCAAATCTTGCAACAAAATAGAGACAGTTCTACATTCGAGGAAATCGAACTGCCCATCTTGCATTTGTTGCTGGAATAGATGGTTCAGCACCGCCATGAAAATCTTCTCCTGCGCCTGTTGCGGAACCAGTTTAAGCGGCATCGACAATAGGGAGGTAACCGAAGGAAGACCTTCCCGGTTAAAAGGTGATTGAAAACCGGCAGAATTTGCGCTGTGTGATTCGTGCATAGCGAGTTTGGATAATCCTAAAAAATCTTAAAAAACAGAATAAAAAACCTTGGTGAATTCTATCTCACCAAGGTTCTTTGTTATCGCTATACCATGAAAGAATAGGCAGCGATATAAGATAAGAGCAACAAATCGCTTATTTGCTTTTTTCGATCATATGGTCAACGATTGCTTTTACAGCGTCGTCAGAAAGATGTGTCATACCACCTTTTGCGGACATTACAGGGTTCGTTGGGGAACCTTCCAATGCAACTTTGTATAGTGCGTCTTTACCTTTTGCGATGCGGTCTTTCCATGCTGCTTTATCACCAATGCCTGGTGCGCCTACCGCAGCAGCAGTTGCCGCGCTATGGCATGCAGAACAGTTTGCTGCAAAGTCAGCTGCGCCGTCTGCTAGAACAGACTGGCTTGCGATCATTGCCAAACCAACGCCTGCGCCAATGATAATTTTTTTCATGATGGAGTCTCCCTGTTTGGTTGAGTAGAGTTTTTTGATTATTCACAGGATTAATAGTGCTATAAAGCCTTACACTACTAATTGTTTAGCATAACCGATTTCTCTACCGTGTGACCATTGAAAAAAGAGGAAAATAACGAATGGATAATCTTGCCGAAGAACAATGTGAAGCCTGTCGTGCTGGTGCACCCAAAGTCTCCGATGGAGAGATGGCAGAACTGGTGCTTTCTGTACCCGACTGGAATTTCGAGACCCGCGATGGAATTTTGCAATTGGAACGAGTGTTTAATTTCCCTGATTTTCTCTCTGCGCTCGCCTTCACCAATAAAGTTGGCGAAATCGCCGAGGCGGCAGGACATCATCCTGCATTGCTGACCGAATGGGGGAGGGTGACTGTCACTTGGTGGAGCCACAAAATCAAAGGGCTGCACCGCAATGATTTCATCATGGCGGCGAAGACAGATCGTGTGTTTGCGGAACTGTAGAATTTAGAATTTTCTACAGAGATAAAGTATGCCTTCAGACATCATTGTCATTGCTGAAACCAACGCAGAAGGAACAGCAAAAGAAACAAAAGAGGAAAACAAATGCTTCGACTGCAAAGGCTACTGTTGCACCTACATCACCCAGCAGATGGACACGCCGCGCAGCAAGGCCGATTTTCGACACATGCTTTGGCAAATCGCGCACCAAAATATTGAAATCTATCAGGATGACGAAGGCTGGTTTTTGCTGATTTACACGCCTTGCCGATTTTTGGATTCTGATGGCAAATGCGGTGTTTACGAGAAACGTCCTGCAATTTGCCGCAGTTACGAAAATGACTGGTGCGAGTTTGATGAACCGGCCTCAAAACACTTCAAACGCCATTTCACCAGCTACGAATCACTGTTGGAATATTGCCAAAAACGATTCAAACGCTGGTCTGTGGCTGAGGATTAGTACCTGCGGCTGAAAAAGGAAGATTCGGCATTTTTAGCGATGGCAGTGTTGGCAAAGTCATGCTGCTGATTCCGCCAAAACCAAACAATCCGTCCGTTTCCGTCAGTTTGTGAGTGATCGCCCACTGTACTGGCTTGAAGTGGTTGCCAAATCGCAACATCGCTTTCCGTGCCAGTTTCGCTGGAATGGTTTCGTTGGTGAAGAGCTGCACAATCTGATTGGTACCGTGATAAATTGGGCGGCTTGCCAACATCTGCTGACGCTGGTAGCGACTGAGCACCGCATCTTCATAAAACGGTTTGCCATCCGCCAACGCATTTTTGATCTCAGTCGCCAGCGTATTTTGACCACGCAATCCTAAATTAAAGCCATGCGCAGTGACCGGATGCATCCCAACTGCTGCATCGCCCAGCAACACATAACGGGTTTTGAAAAATCTCTTTGCATGCACGGCCATTAACGGATAAGTGTGCAATTCAGAGGTGCGTGTCATTTTTCCAAAACGATTGCCAAAGCCTTCACGGATCGAATTTTCCAGCTCTGTTTCGCTCATCGCCAGCGCCTGCGGCGCAAGGTTGAAGTTGATCGTCATCACCACGGAAGATTCATTGCTATTTAGTGGCAACAACGCCAGCGTGCGTCCGTAGCGGAAACATTCCCATGCAGTTTGTTGGTGTGTTTTTTCGTGTGTCATGCGGAACACAATCGCAGTACGTCCAAAATCAAGCATATCGGTGGAAACGCCCATCATCCGCCGAGTTGCAGAGAAACGGTTATCCGCCGCGACAATCAAATCGCATTCAATGCGTTCGCCATCCGCCAGTTCGACAAACGCACCGCGTGGCGAGGTGTTCAGCTTTTTGACTTCTGCTTCCGTGCGGATTTCGACATGATCCATTTTTGATGCGCGATCATAAACTGCCTTGCGAATCACATTGTTGGAGATCAGATGGCCCAACTGCTCGACACTTTTCCCTTCCGGGCCAAATTCCAGCGCATAGGCGGAATTGCCGTCAAATACTTGTGCATGACGTAACGGTGCGATTTCTTCCGATGGAATAAGATTCCAAACACCCATTTGTTCCAGAATTTTCTTGGAGAGATGCGTATGTGCCAGATCGCGTCCATCGAAAGGTGGGTTTTCGAGTTTGTCGTGCTCCTGTTTTTCTAGCACCAAAACGCGTAAACCGCTACCTTCTAGCGAACAGGAGAAGCTTAACCCAACTGCACCACCGCCGATGACTACCACATCATAATGGGTAGTTTTTTGTTTTGTGTCCGCCATACTTCTCTCCCAAATTCTCGGAAAATTTTTAATCATAACGGATGCAGAGCTGTGCCCCTAGCAAATTGCACAGGAAATGTGCAGAAAAATTGGCAAAGTACGCGTTACAATCCGCAACTTTTTTTCAGGCATAAAACCAAACCTTTATTATGGAAATGGAATGGCAGGCCGTTTGGCTCACCCTCAAGCTGGCAACGACGACGACGATTGTGTTGTTGTTGGTCGGTACGCCGCTCGCCTGGTGGTTGGCGACTTCCCGTGCCTGGTGGAAAGAGGGGGTTGGCGCAATTGTTGCGTTGCCACTGGTGCTGCCACCAACGGTGCTTGGTTTTTATCTGCTATTGATGCTTAGTCCTGATGGTGCGATCGGCTCATTCACTGAGTCGCTCGGACTGGGAACACTTCCGTTCACCTTTGCTGGTTTGGTAGTCGGGTCGGTAGTCTATTCGCTGCCGTTCACCGTGCAACCGATCCGCAACGCATTTGAGGCGATGGGTGAACGTCCGATGGAGGTGGCTGCTACGCTTCGCGCTTCTCCATTGACGCGTTTTTTCACCGTTGCACTGCCACTGGCACGTCCCGGTTTATTGACCGGAACCGTGCTCGGTTTTGCGCATACGGTCGGTGAATTCGGGGTAGTGTTGATGATCGGCGGCAATATTCCCGGCGAAACCAAGGTGCTCTCCATTGCGATTTATGACCACGTTGAATCGCTGGAATGGGCACAGGCGCACTGGCTTTCTGGTGGAATGCTACTCTTCTCGTTCCTGATTGTACTGGCGATGTATATGCTGGAGAAACGGATGAAACAAAGAAACGTATGATCTCTAAGAATCTGTTTGGAAATTCCCGAGATTAGTGCGAACCTGGGATTTTGTCGATTAAAGAGGTAATTGTCAAGTCTCGCGTGTTTATAAACCTTTTTCGTAAACAATTTCTGCTTCTTTTTTTCCCATTCCTTGAGAGCCTGTACAGGGGTGGTATGGCCCAGTGCCTTCTGCGGGATGTGATGGTTGTACAGCCGCAAATACCGTTTCAAAGTGGCCGCCAAATCTTGCGATGAATCAAAATGCGTGGTTTTCAAAATATCGCTGACCCGTCCGTTGAACCGCTCCACCATGCCGTTGGTCTGCGGGTGTTTCGGTTTGATCAGGCGGTGTTCAATATGGTTTTTTGCGCAGGTCTTGTCAAATTTGTGGTTGCCTGTCGGCTCGCGCTCACCATTAGGTGTGAACCGGTCGGTGAACTCTTTCCCGTTGTCTGTCAATATTTTTCTGATCTTGAACGGGGTTTTTGCCAACAGGTTTTTGAGAAATTTCTGTGCATTTTTCGCTGTCCTGCTCTTGAATATTTCCAGATAAACCCAGCGCGTCGCCCGGTCGATGGCAACAAACAGGTAACCCCGGCTGCTTTCATCCTGCATCTTTGGCAAGTATTTGATGTCTATGTGGATAAAGCCCGGCTCATAATCCTTGAAGGTTTTTTCTTCCCTTCTTCAGGCGTGCTTTCCCTTTCTGCCTGCTCACGCTTCATCCGGTTCAGGTTGGAGACCCCAAACCGTGCCAGGCAACGCGCCAACCCGGCACGTGAGGTTTTATCATTGATAAATTCTCGGGGATCCCCCAAGCACGGAAGAGTGGGTAGCTTTTTTCTGGAATATTATCTTCCGAGACCCAACAAGTTTATTGCCCCCCTCCCCCCATCCCGGGAACGGAACCCCTGTTTTGTCATTTTGGACAACGCGTCAATGCATACCAGCAAGGGGTTCCGGGATCAATTGGAAAAGTGGAAACAAATGGATACCCACCTTCTTTACTTGCCGAAATATAGCCCTGAATTGAACCTGGTTGAGATACTGTGGCGGAAAATCAAATATGAATGGTTGCCTTTACAGGCATTCAGTAGCTACTGCGAACTAAAAAAACATGTATCAGATATTTTAGGGCAGTATGGTAGCAAAGAATTCACGATAACTTTTGCATGAACACTTAATTATCTGGAGCGTGGAGAATACTCATGAGGTGGAATTCAGCTTGATTGTGGATGCACTCAAAGTACAATTAAACCACCTAAACGTGAGGTACAGACAGACAAAAGAAAACCTCTAACTAATTGATCTTAAAGAGATTTCTCAAGATGGTGCCGAGGAGAGGACTTGAACCTCCACGGGGTTTCCCCCACTAGCACCTGAAGCTAGCGCGTCTACCAATTCCGCCACCTCGGCAATTTTGCTCTCCTATCGAAAGCGAGCGACGCATTCTAGTTTTCCTGCTGGAAGATGTCAATGGAACGCGGTATCGTTCGCATTAATCTAGTTTATGGCAGCATAAATCCCACCATATTTGCGTCACAGCAGCGGCGATCAGTCGTTCAATTCGGTCGTTCACTCAGAAGACGACACATTCAGGAAATTCATGTCTACAAACATCACAACGATCAAACAGAAAGAAGAAGAGAAATACGCTACGCCCGTTGCGCCGCGTGAGGAAATTTTGCGCGTTTTAGAAGAGAGTGAAGCGCCGCAGTCCCTGAAAAAAATGATCCGCCATTTCGGCTATGAAGACGATGAGTCACGTAGGGAAGGATTACGGCGGCGGATGATTGCGATGGTGCGCGATGGGCAGATCATGCGCAACCAGCGTGGGCGTTTTGGTCCATTGGCGCGGATGGATCTGGTTGCTGGGCGGGTGCAAGGCCATCCAGATGGGTTTGGATTTTTGATTCCGGAAGAGCCGGGCGAAGATATTTTCCTGTCGCAAAAAGAGATGCGCTTGCTGATGGATGGCGACCGTGTGGTGGTCTCCATTATTGGAGTCAACCGTCGTGGTAAACGCGAAGGGCAGGTAGCAGAGGTGCTGGACCGTGCTGTCCATCAAGTGGTTGGGCGTTATTTTCATGAGAAAGGGATTGGGATTGTTGTCCCCAGCAACAAACGCATCGCGCATGACATTATTGTTCCCGAAAATGAACATGCTGGCGCAACGCACGATCAGATTGTTTTGGTGGAAATTATTGAACCACCTTCCAAGCACAGTGCGCCAATCGGGCGCGTGGTAGAGGTGCTTGGTGACCATATGGCACCCGGTATGGAAATTGATGTGGCGATTCGTTCGTTTGAGATTCCGCACACGTGGTCAGCCGATGTGGAGCGGGAAGCGGCGCAAACGCCATCGCAAGTGACCTCAGAAGATGCGGAAGAGATTGCGAAAAAGCAGCGTACTGATTTTCGGCATTTGCCATTGGTGACGATTGATGGCGAAGATGCGCGTGATTTTGATGATGCGGTTTGGGCAGCGCGTACGCCGAAAGGGTGGAAATTATTGGTCGCGATTGCAGATGTTTCTCGCTATGTGCAGCCTGATTCGCCGCTAGATCGGGAAGCGGTGTTGCGTGGCAATTCGGTCTATTTTCCGGAGCATGTCGTGCCAATGTTGCCGGAAGCGTTGTCAAACGGGATTTGCTCGCTCAATCCGGAAGTGGATCGGCTCTGTATGGTCTGTGAGATGGTCATTAATGAATCCGGTCACATTATCCGCTCCAAATTCCATCGTGGGATGATGCATTCCGTGGCGCGGATGACCTACACGGATGTTGGGAAAGTTTTGTCCGATGATGCTGCAGAACAGGAAGGATTGGATGAAAAGTACACGAAATATCTTCCGCAATTGCAGACCATGCACGAGCTCTATCAAGTGTTGCGCAAGGCACGGAGCCAACGTGGCGCAATTGATTTTGAGACGGTCGAGACCAAAATTGTCTTCGGCAAAGAGCGGAAAATTGACCAAATCGTCCCGGTTGAGCGCAATGATGCGCACAAAATGATCGAAGAGTTTATGATTGCGGCGAATGTTTGTGCGGCGCGGTATCTGCAGCGTCACAAAATGCCGACGCTCTATCGTATCCACGAGAAACCGGATGCAGATCGATTGGAAGAGGTTCGCCAGTTTTTGCTGGAATTTGGACTGACGTTGCCGGGTGGAGACCGTCCGCAACCGAGTGATTATGCGAAAGTATTGGAATTGGCACGTGAACGTCCTGAATTCAATTTGATTCAGACGGTACTGCTACGCAGTTTGAACCGTGCGGTTTACCATCCGCGAAATGTGGGACATTTTGGTTTGGCGCACGAAAATTACGCCCATTTCACCTCGCCGATCCGGCGCTATCCTGATTTGCTGGTGCATCGCGCCATTAATCATGTGTTGTTGCATGAAAATGCGCAGCGTGATGCAAAAGATATAAAGAAGAGCAGTGCGAAAGAGATTGCGGAAATGTTCGTGTATGACCGCGCAGGCATGGTGAAATTTGGCGAACAGTGCTCCATGACGGAGCGTCGTGCGGATGATGCGACCCGTGATGCGATTGAGTGGCTTAAATGCGAATACATGACCGACCATGTTGGTGAGGTGTTTGATGGTGTAGTCAGCGGCGTCACCGGTTTTGGGTTGTTTGTGACGCTGGACGGGATTTTTGTCGATGGGTTGGTGCATATCACCGCATTGCAAAATGATTACTATCACTTTGATCCGGTGCGTCACCAACTGAAAGGTGAAAAGGGGCGCAATTTTCGTTTGGGTGATCCGGTTACTGTACAAGTAGCGCGGGTTGATCTGGATGAGCGTAAGATTGATTTTTTGCATGTGGGGAACGATGCAGATGTGGCAGATTTTTCTGAATCGGAGCCGTTGAAACCGAAAAAGGTCAGAAAATCCAGAAAAAGAAAAAAGTTTGCAAAAGACGACAAGAATAGTAAAAGCAACAAAAATGATACTAGCGACAAAAGTAAAAAAGAGAAGAACGCTAGTAAATCTGATAAAGCACAGGGCAAAGAAAAACGGAAACGCTCAAAAAAGAGAGTAAGCCGTAGCGCACGCGACAAAGCGCAAGAGAAACGTTCTTCGACATGAGCAATGCAAGTTTTTTGAAGTCTGCTATGCCGCAGGTAATGGGCATTTTGAACGTCACCCCGGATTCGTTTTCTGACGGCGGAAAATTCAATCGAATTAGTGATGCACTCCGACAAGCGGAAAAGATGGTCGAAGACGGTGCATCAATCATTGATGTGGGTGGTGAGTCAACCCGACCTGGCGCAGAATTAGTCAGTGAGCAGGAAGAGTTAGATCGTGTCGTTCCAGTCATTGAGGCGATTTGCCAGCGTTTGGAGGTAACCGTTTCCATTGATACCAGCAAACCGGACGTGATGCAGGCGGCAGTTGGTGCAGGCGCAAAAATGATCAACGATGTGCTAGCGCTACGCGCAGAAGGCGCGTTGGAAATGGCAGCGAGATTGGGTGTTCCGATTTGTTTGATGCATATGCAAGGGCAGCCACGCACAATGCAAGCTGCGCCGATGTATCAGAATGTAGTGCAGGAGGTAAAAGATTTTTTAGAAGATCGGGTCGCAAAGTGTGAGGAGGTGGGTATTGCGCGTGAATTGTTATTGATTGATCCTGGCTTCGGATTTGGAAAAACATTGGAGCACAATGTATTGCTTTTGCGCGAACTGGATCAGCTTCAGCAATTGAACGTTCCGGTTTTGGTGGGTATTTCCAGAAAATCAATGATTGGTGCGATTTTGGCAGATCAGCAAGGGCAGCCAAGAGAAGTTGGGGCTCGCGCTGTAGGTAGTGTTGCAGCAGCGTTATGGGCAGTTGAGCGGGGTGTGTCGATTATTCGTGTTCATGATGTGAAAGAGACCGTCGATGCGCTTAAGGTTTGGATGGCGGTTGCTGGGCAAGTTTAGTTCAGGTTTGTTTTTCAGGATTTAGAAGGGTTTAGTGTTGATGGGTAGAAAATATTTTGGCACAGACGGGATTCGTGGCAAGGTGGGGCAATTTCCGGTCACGCCTGAATTTGCGATGCGCTTAGGTCATGCGATGGCGACGGTGTTACGGGATCAGGGTGAAGGGATTATCCTAGTTGGCAAAGATACACGAATTTCCGGTTATATGTTCGAGTCTGCGTTGGAAGCAGGGATTTCTGCGGCTGGAATGACGGTGCGGTTGTTGGGGCCAATGCCAACACCCGCGGTTGCTTATTTGACTCGTACATTACGCGCGAGAGCGGGAATTGCGATTACTGCATCCCATAACCCTTATACTGATAATGGTTTTAAATTTTTCTCTGCTGCAGGGGAGAAATTTTCTGAAGCGTGGGAATTGGCAGTAGAAGAAAAGTTGGATGCTCCGATGGAGTTAGTTCCGTCTGCGGAGTTGGGTAAGGCGCGACGTGTGGTGGATGCATCCGGACGGTATATTGAGTTTTGCAAAAGCAGTGTGCCAAACAACTTTTCTCTACAAGAGATGCGCATTGCGTTGGATTGTGCGAATGGCGCAGCCTATGCGACTGCGCCACTAGTATTTCGAGAATTGGGCGCAGAAGTGGTTGTGATTGGAGATCAGCCGGATGGGTTGAATATCAATGAAGGAGTGGGTTCGACTTGTCTTGAACCACTGATTCATGTGGTGCAAGTAGAGAACGCGGATTTGGGTGTTGCGCTGGATGGAGATGGAGATCGATGCCTAATTGTGAAGCCGGATGGCGAGGTAATTGATGGTGATCAGTTGCTCTACACTATGAGTGTGTTTCGCGCAGAGCGTGGTTTATTGGCGGGGCCGGTTGTTGGAACATCTATGACTAATCTAGGTGTGGAGCATGCGTTACAACGAAAAGGAATTGAGTTGGTGCGTGCAGCGGTAGGTGATCGATATGTATTTGAAATGTTGCATAAAACTGGCGGGATTGTGGGTGGTGAATCTTCTGGGCATCTGATTTGTCGGGATTGCACAACGACCGGGGATGGGATTGTTAGTGCGCTCCAAGTATTGCATGCAATGGGAGAAACTGGGAAGCTAATTTCTGAATTGTTAGAAGATGTACAACTGTATCCACAAGTTTTGATCAATGTAGCGGTGAAAGATCAGAAAATTGGTGAAAACGATGTAGTGCAAGTAGCTGTTCAGAAAGCAGAGCAAAAACTGGGCGAGAAAGGACGTGTATTGTTGCGTCCATCCGGTACGGAGCCGTTGATTCGTGTGATGGTAGAAGGGGAAGATGCTAGCTTGGTACAGCAGTTGGCAGAAGAGTTGTCGCAAGTTGTAAAGCAGGCCGCCGATTAAATATTTGGTTGCATACAGAATTTTGCGTAAGTTTGTGCAAGTGATTTTCAGGAGAAACTTGAGAAAAACTTGCGTTTGAGGAATTTACTTTTTTTGGTTTGCATTGTTACAATGCGCTGCCCGGTTGCAAAGCCGACAGATTTTTGAAATTAGATACTTGATAGAGAGTACGGAAGGAGAAACGGAATGCGTCGCCCTTTAATTGCTGGAAACTGGAAAATGAACGGGTCATTGGATTCCGTCCGTGCGTTGGCGAAAGGGCTGACAGAGGGGCTTAGCGATGCGGTAAAGGCAGATGTGGCGGTTTGCCCACCAGCCCTTTATATTCCTGAAGTGACTTCTTTGCTGAAAGATTCAAAAATTGCGGTTGGTGGTCAGGATGTGAGCAATGCAGACTCCGGTGCGTATACGGGTGAGATTGCTGCACCAATGCTGAATGATTTTGGCTGTAAATATGCAATTGTTGGGCATTCTGAACGTCGTCATGGTCGTGGTGAGAGCGATCAGCTTTGCGCAGAAAAATTTAAGGCTGTGCAGGATGCGGGATTGACGCCGATTTTCTGTATTGGCGAGTTGGAAGAAGAGCGTGACCAAGGGATTACAGAAGAAGTTTGCGCACGCCAAATTGATGCAGTGCTGGATTTGTGTGGTGTCCAGAGTTTTGCAAACGCAGTGATTGCCTATGAGCCAGTTTGGGCGATTGGCACAGGCAAAACGGCAACGCCAGAACAGGCGCAGGAAGTGCATGCTTTTGTTCGCGGTCATATTGCGAAACAGGATGCGTCTGTTGCAGAAAATTTGATTATTCAGTATGGCGGTAGTATGAATGATAAGAATGCTGCAGAGCTATTATCTCAGCCAGATATTGATGGTGGATTAATTGGCGGTGCTTCATTGAAAGCAGATTCTTTCTTGGCGATTGTGAACGCAGCAGGCTAACTTTTATGTGGATGACGCTTTTGCTGGTTTTGCATGTGGTGATTGCGATCGCAATCATTGTGCTGGTTCTGTTGCAGCATGGAAAGGGTGCGGATGCAGGTGCTGCATTTGGTAGTGGTGCAGGCGCATCAGCAACAGTGTTTGGCGCACAAGGGGCGGGGAATTTTCTGACGCGCTTGACCGCCGGACTTGCAACGCTGTTTTTTGTTTCCAGTCTTGCTCTGGCTTATTTTTCTGGTACCCAGCTTGAAGGGCAAGGTGCAAGTGTGGTTGATCGTGTAGATACCAGTACAGTTCCTATTCCAGAGGAAAATGGGGCAACAGGTGGAGTTGGTATTCCGCAGCCAGATTGATCACATAGTTTATTTTTGTGACATAAAAGGTTTTTGCCGAAGTGGTGGAATTGGTAGACACGCTATCTTGAGGGGGTAGTGGCGTAAGCCGTGCCGGTTCAAGTCCGGCCTTCGGCACCAGATATTTTTAGAGATTTTTTAGAGTTAAGTTGGAATAAATTAGGTTGTTGATTCTGCTTGTTCAAAGCAGTCGGATCGGGCTAGACTAAGGCCCTAGAAGGAAGGTCAGGTGGAGGTACCTGAGCTTAGTTGGGAATAAGGAAGGAGCGTATGCTGGATCATTATTTGCCTGTCCTGCTGTTTGTGCTGGTCGGCCTCGGAGTTGGAGGTGGCGCAGTTCTGGCAGGTTTTCTATTGGGTTCCCGACGTCCTGATGAGCAAAAAGACTCCCCGTATGAGTGCGGGTTTGAAGCTTTCGAAGATTCCCGTATGAAATTCGATGTTCGCTTCTATCTTGTCGCTATTCTCTTCATTATTTTTGATCTTGAGATCGCATTTCTTTTCCCATGGGCTATCGTGTTAGATCAGATTGGCATCGCTGGGTTTGCAGCCATGGGCATTTTCCTGTTTATTCTGGTGGTCGGCTTCATTTATGAATGGAAGAAAGGGGCTCTGGAATGGGAATAGAAGGGCTGCTTGAGAAGAGTGTTGTCACTACGACAGCAGATAAGCTCATTAATTGGGCGCGTACCGGATCAATGTGGCCGATGTCGTTTGGACTGGCTTGTTGCGCGGTTGAGATGATGCATTCAGCAGCAGCGCGTTATGATCTGGATCGATTTGGGATTGTTTTTCGCCCGAGTCCCCGTCAGTCAGACGTAATGATTGTGGCGGGAACACTGGTCAACAAGATGGCTCCGGCATTACGTAAAGTTTATGATCAGATGGCAGAGCCGCGCTGGGTAATTTCGATGGGGTCTTGTGCGAATGGAGGGGGCTATTACCATTACTCCTATTCTGTGGTACGCGGGTGTGATCGAGTGGTTCCGGTGGATGTCTATGTGCCGGGTTGCCCGCCAACGGCTGAAGCATTGATTTACGGGATTCTCCAGCTTCAGGAAAAAATTCGCCGCACAAATACCATTGCAAGAACATCGCAGCATAGTAAGTAGAATGGATCAGGACAGGAATTAACAAAGGTAATCATTTTCACCATGGCTGTAACGGACGACACATTACAGGAACGCCTTGAAGAGGTATTTGAAGATACTGATCTGTCAATTCATGAACAGAACGGCGAAGTGACTGTTGAAGTCCAACAGGAAGACTATTTCCAGTTTTGCCTGAAATTGCGCGATCATGCCAAATTCTGTTGTCGGCAACTGATTGATTTATGTGCGGTCGATTACGCAGAATATCAAGGGAAAGAGAAACCAAAATCCCGTTTTGCGGCTGTGTCGCATTTGCTCTCTTACCAATTAAACGAACGAATTCGTGTCCGTGTGTGGGCAGATCAGGATGAATTTCCAGTCATTCCGTCGGTTGTGCCGATTTGGAAATCAGCGGACTGGTTTGAGCGCGAAGCGTTTGACCTATATGGCGTGGTGTTTGAAGGTCATCCTGACCTACGCAGAATTTTGACTGATTATGGATTTATCGGGCATCCGCTACGGAAAGATTTCCCAATGGTTGGCCATGTAGAGATGTGTTACGACGAAACGAAGAAGCGGGTTGTTTATGAACCAGTTTCAATTGAAGAACGGATGAATATTCAGCGTGTTATCCATGAGGACAACCGCTATATGGAGCAACAGAATGGCTGAAATCCGTAATTACACGCTCAATTTTGGTCCCCAGCATCCAGCGGCGCACGGGGTGTTGCGTCTGATTCTGGAGATGGATGGGGAGACCATCGAACGTTCTGATCCCCATATTGGCCTGCTTCATCGGGCGACTGAGAAGTTGGCGGAACGGCGGATGTTCAACCAGAGCATCCCGTATATGGATCGGCTAGATTATGTCTCCATGATGTGCAATGAGCACGCTTATGTGATGACGATTGAAAAGTTGTTGGGATTGGATGTGCCGCTTCGTGCACAGTATATCCGCGTCATGTTCGACGAAATTACCCGGATTTTAAACCATTTGATGTGGTTGGGCGCGCATGCGTTGGATGTTGGGGCAATGACCGTATTTTTGTATTGCTTCCGTGAACGTGAAGATTTAATGGACTGCTATGAAGCAGTTTCCGGTGCGCGGTTGCATGCTGCCTACTATCGTCCGGGTGGCGTATATCGCGATTTGCCAGATAAAATGCCTGCGTATAAAGCAAATCGTTGGAGAAGTGAAAAAGATCTGAAGCGTCAAAATGAAGGTCGTGATGGCAGCCTTTTAGATTTTCTGGAAAGTTTTACCGAACGTTTCCCGAAATTGGTTGATGAATATGAAACGTTGCTGACCAATAACCGAATCTGGAAACAGCGGACAGTGGGGATTGGCGTGGTTGAGCCAGATCGTGCAATGCAATTGGGGCTGACCGGACCAATGGTTCGTGGTTCCGGGATTGCATGGGATTTGCGCAAAAAACAGCCTTACGAAGTGTATGATCAGTTGGATTTCAAGATTCCGGTCGGCGTAAATGGCGATTGCTATGACCGTTATCTAGTACGTGTCGAAGAGTTTCGCCAGTCCAATCGGATTATCCGTCAGTGTATTGACTGGTTGCGGAAAAATGATGGTGTGGTGATGGCAGAAAACCATAAGGTTACACCACCGAAACGCGAAGATATGAAAGAAGGAATGGAGTCGTTGATCCATCACTTCAAACACTTTACAGAAGGGTATTCCATTCCAGAAGGCGAAGCATATGCAGCCGTGGAACATCCAAAAGGTGAGTTTGGCACGTATGTCATTTCTGATGGCGCGAATAAACCGTATCGGCTGAAAATCCGTGCGCCCGGTTTTGCACATTTGTCGGCGATGGATGAGATGGCAAAAGGCCATATGTTGGCGGACGTGGTAACGATCATTGGAACCATGGATATTGTGTTTGGGGAGGTGGATCGATGATTTCCGAAGCGTCCCGCGCAGAAATTGATCAGTGGATTAAAAAGTATCCGGCAGAGCAGAAGCAGTCGGCAGTGATGGCTGCGTTGCGTGTTGTCCAAGATCAGAATGGCGGGCATCTCACGCAGGAATTGATGGACGAAGTGGCGGATTATCTCGAAATGCCGCCGATCCATGTCTATGAAGTCGCAACCTTCTATTCCATGTATGAACACAAGCCAGTTGGTAAGAACAAATTGTGTGTCTGCACCAATATTTCATGCATGTTGCGCAATTCCAAAGGCGTAGTGGAGCATCTGAAAAAGAAACTCGACGTGAGTGATTTTGGTGAAGTGACCAAAGATGGTCAGTTTTCACTGAAAGAGGTGGAATGCTTGGGGGCATGTGTTAATGCGCCGGTGATGCAGGTGGGTGAGCAATATTACGAGCATCTGAATCCGGAAAAGCTGGATCAGATCGTGGATGATCTGAAGAAGGGAGGGGCGTAATTATGGCGAACCAGGTCTGCTTCAGAAATCATCATTTGGAAAATTCGTGGACATTGGCTGCGTATGAAAGCAATGGTGGCTATCAAGTACTCAAGAAAATTTTGCAGGAAAAAACGTCTCCAGAAACGATCATTGAAGAGATGAAGGCGTCTGGGTTGCGGGGGCGTGGTGGCGCAGGATTCCCGACTGGGTTGAAATGGAGCTTTATGCCGACCCATATTTCCGGACAAAAATATATCGTTTGTAATTCAGATGAGGGCGAGCCAGGGACGTGTAAAGACCGTGATATCTTGCGGTACAACCCACATCAGTTGATCGAAGGGATGATTATTGCTGGATATACCATCGGTGCATCTGCTGGATATAACTATATTCGTGGTGAATTTTGGGAGCCATATTCCCGTTTTGAAGGCGCGTTGGAAGAGGCGCGGAAAGCAGGTTATCTGGGCGAAGATATTCTTGGCAGTGGGTTTGATTTTCAGCTCCATGCACACTTGGGTGCAGGCGCATATGTCTGCGGTGAAGAGACCGCATTGCTTAATTCAATTGAAGGCAAAAAAGGGCAGCCCCGTTTTAAACCGCCATTTCCAGCCGGATTTGGGCTGTATGGTCGTCCAACTACAATCAACAACACAGAATCTTTGGCCTCCGTTCCTGTCATCTTGGAGAAAGGTGGTGCATGGTTTGCGGATCAGGGTGTAAAAAATGCGGGTGGCGAGAAACTATTCTCCGTTTCTGGGCATGTGAATGAGCCTGGTAATTATGAAGTGCCGATGGGTACACCATTTTCCGAATTGTTGGAGATGGCTGGCGGTGTGTTGGATGGTCGGAAATTGAAAGCGGTCATTCCGGGTGGTTCATCAACACCAGTCGTTCCTGGCGAGCAGATGATGCAAGTCAATATGGATTATGACTCCATTGCAGCAGCGGGTTCGATGTTGGGGGCAGGTTCAGTGATTGTGCTGGACGAAACGGCTTGTATGCCGCGTGTTTTGACCCGGTTGGCCTATTTTTATTATGAAGAGTCGTGTGGGCAGTGTACGCCTTGCCGTGAGGGGACGGGCTGGTTGTACCGTGTCCTGAAACGCATTGAAGATGGGGACGGGAAGCAATCCGATCTGGATTTGCTGGATAGCGTTGCAAACAATATTGAAGGGAACACGATTTGTGCATTGGGCGATGCCGCTGCAATGCCGGTCAAGAGTTTCCTGCAGCATTATCGGGAAGAGTTCCAGTATCACATCGACCATAAGCAGTGCATGGTCCAGTCAGACTGGTAACGGAAGCAGAGGGCTTGGAAGAATCAATTATGGCTGAGCAGGACAATCAGGTTACAGTTGAAATTGACGGCATCTCCCTGACTGCGCGTCCGGGACAGATGCTGATTGACGTAGCGGATGAGAATGGGATTGCGATTCCACGTTTCTGTTACCACAAGAAACTGTCTGTTTCTGCAAATTGCCGCATGTGTTTGGTGGATGTTGAAAATTCACCCAAACTGATGCCTGCGTGTGCGACGCCGGTCAGCGATGGAATGAAAGTCCAGACCCGTTCTGCGAGAGGGTTGGAAGCACAAAAGAGCGTGATGGAGTTCTTGCTGATTAACCATCCGCTAGATTGCCCGGTTTGTGACCAAGGTGGCGAATGTGATCTACAGGAAATTGCGCTTGGGTATGGTGATGATTCAGCGCGGTACGAAGAAAAGAAACGTATTGTAAAAGAGAAGAATTACGGTTCGTTGGTGGCGACGGAGATGACCCGTTGCATCCACTGCACCCGTTGTGTCCGTTTCGGCAAGGAGATTGCCGGCGTTGTGGAATTGGGTGGAACTGGGCGTGGCGGCCATATGGAAATCGGTACGTATGTCGAGAAATCGCTGAGTTCTGAACTTTCCGGAAATATTATTGATATTTGCCCAGTGGGCGCATTGCTTTCCAAGCCATTCCTCTATCAGGCACGTTCTTGGGAATTGCAGCAGCGTGCAGGAATTGCTGCGCATGATGCATTGGGTTCCCACATTACGATTCAGACGCGGAATGGCAAAGTGATGCGTGTTTTGCCACGCGAAAATGAAGAACTGAATGAAATCTGGTTGTCAGATCGTGACCGTTTCAGTTATTTGGGGTTGGAAGAAGGTCGTGCGCTTACACCATTAATGCGTGATCGCTGGAGTGGCAAGCTGGTTGAAACCGATTGGGATACTGCATTAAATGCGGTTGTGGAAGGATTGCGGAAAGTCATCAATCAGCATGGCGCAGAGGCGATTGGCGCATTGGTTTCCCCAAGTCGGACAGTGGAAGAGTTATTCTTGCTGCAAAAGTGGGTTCGCGGATTGGGTTCGTCCAATATTGACCACCGTCTGCGTCAAAATGATTTTTCTGAGCAAGGTTTGCAGCAACCACTGCAATTGGAAACGAAAGTTGCGGAATTGGAAAAGCTGGATGCGTTTTTGGTCATTGGTTCCAACATCCGCCATGAGCAGCCGCTGATTGCACATCGTTTGCGCAAGGCGGTTTTGAATCAAGATGCAAAAGCATTGGTATTGAATCCAGTTGAATTTGATTTCAACTTCCCGCTGATGGCAGAAAAAACTGCAGAAAATCTAGTGATGGATTTAGCAGGGATTGCAAAGGCATTGCTGGATAAAGGGCAGGACAGTGCAGAATTGTCCGGATTACCCGCGTTGGTTGCTTCAGCTCCAGTAGAAGATTTCCATCAGCAGAGTGCAGATGCATTATTGGCTGCTGAGAATGCAGCCATTGTGTTGGGACAGTTGGCTTACTCCAGCGAAAATCGTGGTGTGATTCATGCGTTGGCAGAGGCAATTGCTGAATTGTCTGGTGCCTCCTTCAATGTATTGACTGAAGGGGCAAATGCGCAGGGTGGCTGGTTTGCAGGCGCGTTGCCAGATCGTAGTGCAGGTGGCGCAATTTTGGAAGACGGAAACTCAGGTCTCAATAAGCAGGAAATGTTGTCCACTGATACCATCAAAGGTTTGGTAATGATGGGTATTGAGCCGCGTTTTGATTGCTCTGAAGGAAAAGAAGCAATTACGCGGCTGAAGAAGGGCTGTGACTTTATTGTTTCACTCTCTTCTTTCCGCAGCAAAGATAAAGTATCTGATGTTGTGTTGCCAGTTGGTGCATTTTTCGAGACTTCTGGTACGTTGATTAATGTGCAGGGCGATTGGCAGAGTTTTGAAGGTGCGATTGCTCCACCGGGAGAAGCACGTCCAGCATGGAAAGTTTTGCGGGTTCTTGGGAATTTATTCGGGCTTGATGGATTTGGTTATATAGACTCCAGTCAAATTCTGGATGAGTTGCGGGCAATCTGCGGGAAAGTGGAAAGCAGCGAAGAGAATGAAGCAGAGAAGAAGTGGAATTGCCCAACTTCTCTGGATGTGAAACAGGAGAGTGTAAATCCTGTGCCGATTTATGGAGTAGATGCGTTGGTGCGCCGCTCCGAAGTGTTGCAACAGACCCCGTTAGGGAAAATGGGACAGCAAGGGTAAGAAAGGGACAGAAAGTATATGTTTGGACTACCCGAAAGCGTAATAACCGTCATTTGGACGATGATCAAAATCGTGGCGATTGTGTTGCCGCTGATGTTGGCTGTTGCTTATCTGACGTTTGCTGAACGAAAAGTAATTGGTTACATGCAGGTGCGGGTTGGCCCGAATCGGGTTGGTCCGAAAGGGTGGCTTCAGCCGATTGCTGATGCGGTCAAGCTGATGATGAAAGAGATCGTTCTGCCGGGCAGTTCTAACCGTTTTCTCTTTATCATCGCGCCGATTTTAGCGATTGCGCCAGCATTGGCGGCATGGGCGGTGATTCCATTTGACGAAGGGATGGTGCTCTCTGATCTGGATGCTGGGTTGCTCTATATTCTTGCGCTGACTTCGATTGGGGTCTACGGTGTGATTTTGGCAGGATGGGCTTCCAACTCCAAATATGCATTGTTGGGAACAATGCGTTCTGCAGCACAGGTGGTCTCTTATGAAATTGCGATGGGATTTGCGCTGGTCGGCGTGCTGATGGCAGCAGGTAGCTTGAATCTTGGTGATATTGTGAGAGCACAGGAAGGCAGTGCTTTACATTGGTACTGGTTGCCATTGTTACCACTGTTTGTGGTCTACTTCATTGCAGGTGTAGCAGAAACCAACCGTGCGCCGTTTGATGTCGCGGAAGGTGAATCAGAAATTGTCGCGGGTTTCCACGTTGAATATTCCGGGATGCTGTTTGCAGTCTTCTTCTTGGCCGAATATGCCAATATGATTTTGATTGCTGCATTGTCCAGCTTGATGTTTTTGGGCGGATGGCTCTCCCCATTCCAAGGGGTTCCAGGATTGGAATCACTCTTCGCATGGGTTCCGGGTATTGTCTGGTTTTTGCTGAAAACGTCTATTTTCCTCTTCCTGTTCCTTTGGTTCCGGGCAACGTTCCCGCGCTATCGCTATGACCAGTTGATGCGTCTGGGATGGAAAGTATTTTTGCCGGTGACCATTGTATGGATTTTTGTGGAAGGGATTGCTGTGTTTGCCGAAATTGGGCCGTGGTTTAACTGATAGGTAGGAAACGGGAAAAACGGTCAAGACCATGAATCGACTCGCTAAAGTTTTTAGAACGTGGACCTTATCAGAACTGTTCCAGGGAATGAGTGTAACGGGACGGTACTTTTTCAAGAAAAAGTTCACGCTCAGTTATCCAGAAGAGAAAGCGCCAATTTCGCCGCGTTTTCGTGGCTTGCATGCGCTTCGTCGTTATCCGGATGGGGAAGAACGTTGTATCGCATGTAAATTGTGTGAAGCAGTTTGTCCAGCAATGGCGATCACGATTGAGGCGGAACCTCACGGGGATGGCAGCAGACGGACAACGAAATACGATATTGATTTATTTAAATGCATTTTCTGTGGTTTTTGTGAGGAAGCTTGTCCAGTCGAGGCGATTGTCGAGACGCGGATTTATGAATATGCATTTTTTGAGCGGTCAAAAGGTGTGGTCACCAAGCAGGATTTGTTGGAGATCGGGGATCGGAATGAAGCACAACTGGCCGCGGATTTGATGGTCGACGGAAAATACAGATAGACTGAAAATCGCATGACTACCGTAATTTTTTATCTTTTTAGTGCAATTTTGTTGTTCGCCGGGTTCCGGGTTATCACGGCAAAAAATCCGGTGCATGCAGCAATGTTTCTGATTTTGTCCTTTTTCACCAGTGCCGCATTGTGGCTGTTGTTGGAGGCGGAATTTTTGGCGATTACGCTAATTCTGGTCTATGTTGGCGCGGTGATGGTGCTGTTCCTCTTCGTCATTATGATGTTGGACATCAATATTGACGTGATGCGTGAAGGGTTTATCCGTTACTTGCCTGCTGGGGCGGTAGTTGCAGGCCTTGTCATTGTAGAGATGGGCATGGTTTTGGGCAGCCGTTATTTTGGCGAAGCGAATTTTCCAACACCGGCTCCGCATGGTGCAGATTACAGTAATACGAAAGAATTGGGTGAACAGTTGTATACGATGCATCTCTACTCGTTTGAAATTGCGGCAGCGATTTTGTTGATCGCAATTGTGGCTGCGATTGGGTTGACGTTCCGGCGGCGGGCAAGTGCGAAGAAACAGGTGATTTCCGAGCAGCATCATGTTGAACGGAAAGACCGGATACGCCTCTTGGATCTTCCTGCGGAGGAGAAGGCATGATGGCAGTTACGCTGAACCATTTTCTGATCTTGGGAGCCTTGTTGTTCACATTTAGTGTGGCAGGGATTTTCCTGAATCGGAAAAATGTGATCATTTTATTGATGGCGATTGAGTTGATGCTGTTGGCTGTCAATATGAATTTTGTTGCCTTTTCCCATTATCTGGGGAATGCAGAAGGGCAGATTTTTGTCTTCTTTATTCTCACAGTGGCGGCTGCGGAAGCAGCAATCGGGTTGGCAATCCTCGTGCTGTTGTTCCGGAACCGGCGCAGCATCAATGTGGATGATCTGGAACAGCTAAAAGGATAAATCGGAATGATGGAAAATGTTTATCTGGGGATTGTTCTTGCACCGTTGATCGGCAGCATCATCGCAGGTGTGTTTGGGCATTGGATCAGCCGTTCCGTTGCTCATACGGTGACAATTGCCGGGGTGGCGATTTCCTTTATTCTTTCTTTGATTGTCTTTAAAGATACCGCGATTGACGGCAATGTCTTTAATGGCAATGTCTATACATGGATGGTCAGCGATGGTTTCCAGTTCAATGTTGGTTTCCTGATTGACCAGTTGACTGCAATGATGTTGGTGGTGGTCAGCTTTGTCTCCTTGATGGTGCATATTTATACCATCGGTTATATGGCGGAAGATTCAGGATACAAGCGCTTCTTCAGCTATATCTCCCTGTTCACCTTCTCCATGTTCATGTTGGTGATGGCCAACAACTTCATGCAATTGTTCTTCGGCTGGGAAGCGGTAGGTCTGGTCTCGTATCTGTTGATCGGATTCTGGTTCCAGCGTGATACTGCGATTTATGCAAACCTGAAAGCATTTTTGGTCAACCGTGTTGGCGATTTTGGTTTCCTGTTGGGCATTGCGGCAATTCTGCTCTATTTCGGTACGGTCGATTACGCAGAAGTGTTTGGCAATTTGTCGAAAGTGGAAGGGCAACAGATGGAGGTTTTCTCCGGCTCTTCATGGTCAGCGATTACAGTAATTTGTATCTTGCTCTTCATCGGCGCGATGGGTAAATCGGCACAGGTTCCACTACATGTTTGGTTGCCGGATTCTATGGAAGGCCCAACTCCGATTTCTGCATTGATCCATGCAGCGACGATGGTAACAGCGGGTATTTTCATGGTGGCGCGGATGTCTCCACTATTTGAAATGTCTGAAACTGCACTGTCTTTCGTGTTGGTCATTGGTGCGATTACGGCATTGTTTATGGGATTCTTGGGATTAGTGCAACATGACATCAAACGTGTAGTTGCGTATTCGACGCTTTCACAATTGGGCTATATGACCGTAGCGTTGGGTGCTTCTGCCTATGCCGCTGGGGTATTCCATCTGATGACGCATGCGTTCTTTAAAGCACTGCTCTTCTTGGCGGCAGGTTCGGTGATTATGGCATTGCATCACCAACAGGATATGCGCCACATGGGTGGCTTAAAGAAATATATGCCGATTACCTATTGGACGTCGCTGATTGGTTCGCTGGCATTGATTGGCTTCCCAGGGTTTTCCGGGTTTTTCTCTAAAGATGCGATTATTGAAGCGGTACATGCATCGCAGATTCCAGGAGCTGGTTTTGCCTATGTAGCGGTGTTATTAGGGGTATTTGTCACTGCGCTCTACAGTTTCCGGATGTTTTTCCTTGTGTTCCATGGTAAAGAGCGTTTCTTGGAACGTCCGCATCATGATGTTGGTGAAGAAGGACACGAGGATCACGGTATCCATATTATTCATGCGCCGAAAGAGAATGGTTGGGTGGTTGGCCTGCCATTGATTGCACTGGCGATCCCTTCCGTATTAATTGGCGGGTTCTATATTGAGCCGATGTTGTTTGGCGACTTCTTCGGCGAGGCGATTTTTGTAAGCTCTGCGCATGATGTGCTGGGGACAGTAGGCCAAAGTTTCCATGGATTGGTTGGCTTTGTGTTGCATGGCATGATGATGCCTCCATTCTGGTTAGCAGTTGCTGGTGTCGGGATGGCTTACTACTTTTATATGGTGCGCCCAGATATTCCAGAGATGATTAAACATAAGTTGAGTATGTTGCATTCCATGCTGGAAAGCAGCTATGGTTTTGACCGCTTCAATGAAATCTTTTTTGCTGCCGGTTCACGAGGGATTGGCACATTGTTGTGGAAATTAGGCGATCGCAAGCTGATTGATGGCTTAATTGTCAATGGTAGTGCAAAAAGTGTTGGATGGATTGCCGCATGGGTGCGTTATGTCCAGAGCGGTTACCTTTACCACTATGCGTTTGCGATGATTATCGGGCTGGTGGTGATGTTGGCTTGGGTTCTGTATGGTAACTAAACCGGTAGGGAATGAAGCATGGAATCAAGCGGTAACTATCTGTTAAGTATACTGGTCTGGCTGCCAATTATAGGCGGTGTGCTGACTCTGTTGGCAGGGGATCGTCGTGGCGAGATTACGCGTTCTGTCGCCCTGTTGTTTGCGGTGTTGACTTTTCTGGTCTCCCTGCAACTGATTCCAGATTTTAGCCGTGTCACCCATGAGATGCAGTTCGTGGAGCGGTTGCCGTGGATTGAGGCGTTCAATATTCAGTACTATTTGGGCGTTGACGGGATTTCGATGCCATTGATTGTGCTAACCAGCTTTATGTCGGTGATTGTGGTGATTGCGGGTTGGGAAGTGATCAAAAAGCAGCACTCCCAATATATGGCAGCATTCCTGATCATGACGGGTCTGATGAACGGTGTGTTTGCGGCATTGGATGCGGTGTTGTTCTACATCTTCTGGGAAGCGATGCTGATTCCAATGTTCATCATCATCGGTGTATGGGGTGGCCCGAACCGCGTTTATGCAACGATTAAATTTTTCCTCTACACATTTTTCGGCTCCGTCTTCATGCTCATTTCGCTGCTGTGGCTTTATAGCCAAAGCGGCAGTTTCTCGATTCTGGATTACCATGCGCTGGAAATTGGAATGAAGGCGCAGATGCTGATCTTCTTCGCATTCCTGATTGCATTTGCAGTGAAAATTCCGATGTGGCCAGTCCATACTTGGTTGCCAGATGCACATGTGGAAGCACCAACGGGAGGGTCCGTGATTCTGGCGGCGATTATGTTGAAAATGGGCGCGTATGGTTTCTTACGCTTCAGCTTGCCGATTGTGCCAGATGCAAGTCGTGAACTGGATCAGTTTATGATCGTCTTGTCATTGATTGCAGTGGTTTACATTGGTTTTGTCGCGCTGATTCAGCAGGATATGAAGAAATTGATTGCCTATTCCTCGATTTCTCATATGGGCTTTGTAACGCTTGGTTTCTTTATCCCGTTCATGATTTATGCAAATAATGGAAGTATGTCCGGGGCTGCGTTGGGTGTGGAAGGCGCAATGATCCAAATGATTTCTCACGGCTTCATTTCCGCTGCGATGTTCTTGGGCGTTGGTGTGTTATATGACCGCCTACATTCGCGGGATATTAGTGATTACGGCGGTGTTGCGAATGTGATGCCTGCGTTTGCTGCATTTATGTTGTTGTTTTCCATGTCGAATGCGGGATTACCGGGTACCTCCGGGTTTGTTGGCGAATTTATGGTGATCCTCAGCGCATTCCAGGCGAATTTCTGGATTGCTTTCTTGGCGGCGACAACACTGATTTTGGGTGCGGCGTATACCTTGTGGATGTACAAGCGGGTGATTTATGGCCGGATTGACCATGAGTCAGTGCGTGCGCTGAAAGATATTAATGCACGTGAATTTTTCATGTTGCTGTTGCTGGCGGTTGCGATTTTGGGGATGGGGCTGTATCCAGATCCGGTTGTGGAAGTGATGCATGCGTCGGTTGACCATCTGTTACAACAAATTTCTGCTTCAAAACTGTAGAAAAACTGTAGGAAAGAAGAGTCGATATGGAATTTGATACTGCGGAACTGTTGGTTGTTGCCCCTGAAATCTTCCTGTTCCTTGCCGCGTGTGTCGTTTTGGTCGCCGATTTGTTCGTCTCCGGAAAAGGACGTTTCCTGACCTATATTTTGACGCTAGCGAGTTTGGCGGGAACCGCGATACTGGTTTCGGGTAGTTTGGTCGATCAGGCGCAGATTCTGTTCCACGGCGCAGTGATCCGCGATCCGATGGGCGATTTGCTGAAGCTCTTTATTCTGTTGGTAACGTTTGCGGTATTCCTCTATTCCAAACCGTATCAGCAAGAGCGGGGATTGTATCGGGGCGAATATTTCGTGTTGGGGTTGTTTGGCGTACTTGGCATGATGGTGCTAGTGTCTGCTTATTCCCTGTTGACAATTTACCTCGGTGTTGAGCTGATGTCCCTTGCAATGTATGCGATGGTGGCGCTGCAACGTGATTCTGGTCGTGCATCAGAAGCGGCAATGAAATATTTTGTGCTGGGCGCGTTGGCATCGGGAATGCTACTTTACGGAATGTCAATGTTATATGGCATGTCTGGCAGTTTGAATATTGAGACGATTGCCGATGTCGTACGCCAGAGTGGATCGAATGATTTGGTATTGGTGTTTGGTCTTGTATTTGTGATGGCTGGATTAGCCTTTAAGTTGGGCGCAGTGCCGTTTCATATGTGGGTTCCGGATGTTTACCAAGGTGCTCCGACTTCTGTGACGCTCTATATCAGTAGTGCGCCGAAGATTGCGGCGTTTGCGATGGTGATGCGTTTGCTGGTCGATGGTATGGGGGGCTTGGTCGTTGATTGGCAGCAAATGTTGATCATTTTGTCTATATTGTCTATTGCAATTGGTAATGTGGTTGCAATTGCGCAGACTAATCTAAAACGGATGTTGGCTTATTCAGGGATTTCCCATATCGGTTTTCTGTTGCTCGGGATTTTGAGCGGCCGGGAAGCTGGGTTTGAGGCGGCGATGTTTTATACCCTTGTCTATGCGCTGACTAGTGCGGGTGGTTTTGGGATGATTCTGCTAATGAGCCAGAAAGGGTTTGAAGCGGAAGAGTTAAGTGACTATAAAGGCCTAGGGAAAAAGAGTCCTTGGTTCGCATTTATGATGTTGATCCTGATGTTTTCCATGGCAGGCGTGCCGCCGACCGTCGGTTTTTATGCGAAATTTGCGGTGTTGCAAGAAGTGGTCGCTGTCGGGATGGAATGGTTGGCTGTCGTAGCTGTAGTGTTCTCAGTGATCGGAGCGTTCTACTACTTGCGGGTTATTAAAATGATCTACTTTGATGAGGTAGAAGATGATCGCAGTGTGCCAGTATTGCGGGCAGAGCCAGTGGGGATTACGCTTTCCATCAATGCACTGATCGTTTTGATGTTAGGTTTGTTCCCAGGTGTATTGATTTCCTTGTGTCAGTCGGCGATTGGGTAGATCAAAGATGTAACTAGAAATCGCCAATAGATGTTGCAAAATTTAGTGTTGTCGAGGATAGAAGAAAGAGGTTGTAATTAGCCTGCTCTTCTATACAATAGATCAGATTCTATTGCGGGGTGGAGCAGTCTGGTAGCTCGTCGGGCTCATAACCCGAAGGTCGTTGGTTCAAATCCGGCCCCCGCTACCAAATTTTTGGAGAAAGCCCCGCATGCGGGGCTTTTTTATTAGCACTCTTTTTGCAAAATTCGCAATTTTTCAATTCGTTCAGCTTAGATATTCAAATTAAAAAGTTTCGTGTCTGCCGTCCAAAAAAAGCTCTATGAACTGCTGGCTCCAACCATTGAAGGTTTGGGGTATGAAGCGGTGGGCGTTGAATATATTCCACAAGGCAAGCACTCGCTGTTGCGCCTCTATATTGACCAAGAAGCTGGTGTCGCACTTGAAGATTGCGAGAAAGTCAGCCGACAAGTTAGCCTGTTTCTGGATGTGGAAGACCCGATCCGAAATGAGTACAGCTTGGAGGTCTCTTCACCGGGTTTAGATCGTCCCCTGTTTTTGAAAGAACATTTCGAACGATTTTCTGGACGGGAAATTACTTTGCGCCTTTCTGCCCCGCTTGAAGGTAGGAGAAAATTCAAGGGGATGTTGAAAGGGGTTGTGAATGAACAAATTGTTTTGGAAGTGGACGGTCAAAGCCAAGATCAGGAAGCTGTTTTGATCTCGTTGGCACAGATCGAAAAAGCCAATTTGATTCCTGAAATGGGTTAAGTGCGCATTCAGACAGTTTTACGAGTATTTTAGATGTTAGAGATATTGGGTAATGAATAAAGAAATTCTGCAAGTTGTGGAGGTGGTTTCCAATGAGAAGGATGTGGATCGGGAAGTGATCTTCCAGGCATTGGAATCGGCTTTGGCGATGGCGACTAAAAAGAAGTATGAGGAAGAGTTGGGTGTTGCTGTCGAGATTGACCGTCATAGCGGCGATTACCAAACATTCCGTACATGGGAAGTGCTGGATGGCGATGAGCCGGGTGTACAGATGGAAAACCCTGAGGCGCAGCTTTGGTTGATTGATGCGGAGGAGGATCAGCCCGGTATCCAACCTGGAGAATTTGTCAAAGAGCCGATTGAATCGGTGATGTTTGGACGAATTGGCGCGCAGGCGGCAAAGCAAGTTATTTTCCAGAAAATCCGTGAGGCAGAACGTGCCAAAGTTGCCGATGAGTATCGGGACAAAGTTGGGGAACTGCTTAGTGGCGTGGTGAAGCGGATGGATCGCGGTAATGCGATCATTGATTTGAATGGTTCTGCAGAAGCGATTATTCCGCGTGACCAGTTAATTCCACGTGATCCGATCCGCCCGGGAGATCGGGTGCGCGGCTACCTGCTAGATATTCAGGAAGAACAGCGTGGGCCACAATTGGTGATGAGCCGGGTGGTGCCGGAGATGTTGATCGAGTTGTTCCGTTTGGAAGTGCCAGAAATTTCGGATGGGTTAATTGAATTGAAAGGGGCGGCACGTGATCCGGGTGCAAGGGCGAAAATTGCTGTCCATAGTATGGATCGGCGGGTTGATCCGGTCGGCGCGTGTGTTGGGATTCGTGGTTCTCGCGTACAGGCCGTTTCCAACGAACTGGCGGGCGAGCGGGTTGATATTGTGCCGTGGGATGACAATCCGGCGCAGTTTGTGATCAACACCATGTTGCCAGCGGAAGTGGTTTCCATCGTAATGGATGAAGAGAAGCATGCGATGGATCTTGCAGTAGAGGAGGAGCAGCTGGCGCAAGCGATTGGCCGGAGCGGTCAGAATGTTCGTTTAGCGAGCCAATTGACCGGTTGGACGCTGAATGTGATGAGCGAAGCCGATTTCCAGCAGAAATCGGAAGAGGAATCTGAAAATATCCGCCAGAAATTCATTGAACGTTTGGATGTGGATGAAGATATCGCGACGATTCTGGTGCAGGAAGGATTCAGTTCTACTGAAGAAGTGGCCTATGTCGATCCATCAGAAATGCTGGAAATTGAAGAGTTTGATGAGGAAATTGTCCAAGAACTTCAGAACCGGGCGCGTGATTATCTGTTGACGCAGGCGATCACGCAGGAAGAGGTGCTGGAGACAAGTGAACCAGCGCAAGATTTGTTGGAACTCGAAGGGATGGAAGAATCCTTGGCAAAATGGTTGGCGGCACACGGGATTGTGACCAGTGAGGATTTTGCCGAGCAGTCGGTGGATGACATCCTTGAATTCGACGATGCGGAATGGGACCGGGATCAGATTGCTACACTCATTATGAAAGCGCGGGAGCCGTGGTTCGCCGAAGCAGAAGCGGAACAGGCGTAACGGGACAGGAAAAGAAAGGGGAAGGAGACGGCGATGTCTGATGTGACCGTGGCACAATTTGCTGAAATCGTGAAGATTCCTGTAGATCGTTTGCTGGAGCAGTTGGCGAAAGCGGGTGTTGAAAAGAGTAGTGCGGAAGATCCAGTGACCGAGGGGGAAAAGCGCAAATTGCTGGAATTCCTGCGGCAATCGCATGGCGGTTCTGCATCCGATGAAACAGCCAAAAAGAAAGTGACTTTGAAGCGGAAATCGACTTCGACCCTGAAAGTGGGTGGTGGCGGCGGACGCGTCACGGGCGGGCCGAAAAATGTCAATGTAGAAGTGCGCCGGAAGCGTGCAGTGATCAAACCAGCGGCTGCATCTGCGAAAGTAGAAAGTCATGCGCCAGATCAGGCAACTAAACAGCAGCTTGATGAGCAATTACGCCAGGAACGCGAGCGTCGGGAAGCGGAAGAATTAGAACGGCAGAAACAGGATGAGCAACGTCGTCAGCATCAGCGACAGATGTTGGAGAAAGAAGAGAACGAAAAAGAAGAGCTGAAACGTCGCGAGGAAGAACAGGTACGTTTGGCGGAAGAGGAAGCGTTGCGGAAAGCGAAAGAGGAAGAAGAGCAGCGGATTCTGGCAGAGCAGGCACGGGTTGTTGCAGAAAAGGCCGCCAACAAGCGTCGCGAGGAGGAACGGAAAAAAGAAAAATCAGGTCGTCATGGCGGCTCTGGTGAGCGGAATGAATTGCATATTCCTGCAGGAAGAAAAAAAGGACGTCGTAAACCGAAGAAAGCAGAGAAAGCGAGTGCGAAACGTGCGGTTAATCTGGATATTGAGACTGGGCACGGGTTCCAGAAACCGACTGCACCCGTTGTACAGGAAGTTCAGGTTCCAGAGACGATCACTGTTGGTGATTTGGCGCAGAAGATGTCAGTCAAAGCGGCTGAATTGATCAAGGCAATGATGGGGCTGGGGACGATGGCGACCATCAATCAGGTGATTGATCAGGAGACGGCAGCGATTCTCGTCGAAGAGATGGGGCATACCCCGATCATGATGAAAGAGAATGCGCTGGA
Source organism: uncultured Piscirickettsiaceae bacterium (assembly GCA_964344325.1). GTDB lineage: Bacteria > Pseudomonadota > Gammaproteobacteria > CAYFMX01. The sequence goes on along the minus strand of CAYFMX010000001.1, from coordinate 33,840 downwards.
AGAGGAAGTGGTCTCTATCAATCATGATGGCGAAGCGGAACATCGCGCACCGGTAGTAACCGTGATGGGGCACGTTGACCACGGTAAGACTTCGCTGCTGGACTATATCCGCGAAAGTCAAGTGACGAAGGGCGAAGCGGGCGGAATCACCCAGCACATCGGTGCATATCGGGTCAATACAGATCATGGGGAAATTGCGTTTCTGGATACGCCGGGACACGCAGCATTTACCGCAATGCGTGCACGTGGCGCAAAAGTAACCGATATTGTCATTCTTGTTGTGGCGGCAGATGATGGTGTGATGCCGCAAACGGAAGAGGCGGTTCAGCATGCGAAAGCAGCAGATGTGCCATTGATTGTTGCCGTCAACAAAATTGACAAGCCGGAAGCGGATCCAGATCGTGTCAAGAATGAACTGGCGAGCCATGAAGTCGTTCCGGAAGATTGGGGCGGCGACACGATGTTTGTCAACGTTTCTGCGCATACTGGCGAAGGGATTGAAGAATTACTTGAGGGTGTCATTCTGCAGGCGGAAGTGCTGGAATTGACCGCAATTGTTGATGCCCCTGCGCGTGGCAATATCATTGAATCCCGAGTCGATCGGGGGCGTGGTGTTGTCGCGACAGTGATGGTGCAGAGTGGCACTTTGCGCAAAGGCGATGTGTTGCTGGCCGGGCGCGAATACGGTCGTGTCCGTGCGATGATGAATGAGCATGGCCAGCAGGTGATAGAAGCCGGGCCATCTACGCCAGTGGAAATTCTTGGTTTTTCCAGTGCGCCGGAGGCGGGTGAAGAGGCGATTGTTGTTCAGGATGAGAAGAAGGCACGTGAAGTGGCCAACTTCCGTCAGGGCAAATACCGGGATATCCGTTTGGCACAGCAGAAGCAGGCCAGTCTGGATGGCATGTTTGAACGGATGCAGGAAGGCGATGTCAGCACCGTCAATATTCTGATCAAGGCCGATGTGCACGGTTCAGCAGAAGCGTTGCGCGATGCATTGAATAAGCTGGCGACCGATGAAGTGAAGGTGAATGTGATTGCGTCTGGCGTAGGCGGTATCAACGAATCCGATGCGAATCTGGCATTGGCCTCGAATGCAATTGTGATTGGCTTTAATGTCCGTGCCGATGCAGCCGCGAAGAAACTGATTGAATCAGAAGGGATTGACCTCCACTACTACAGCGTTATTTATGATGCGATTGATGAGATCAAACGTGCAATGGAAGGCATGCTCTCGCCAGAATTGCGCGAAGAGATTATTGGCTTGGCAGAAGTACGCGATGTCTTCCGTTCACCGAAGCTGGGCGCGATTGCAGGTTGCATGGTCGTCGAGGGTGTGGTCAAACGCAGCAACCCGATCCGTGTTTTGCGCGACGATATCGTGATTTTCCAAGGTGAACTCGAATCTCTGCGTCGTTTCAAAGATGATGTGAATGAAGTGCGTTCCGGTACGGAGTGCGGCATCGGCGTGAAGAGCTACAATGATGTGAAGCCGGGCGACCAGATCGAAGTTTTCGAACAGGTGAAAGTGGCGCGGACGTTGTAATTTATTGTTGTTGTAGGGAAATTAGAACGTGTCGAGTCAGAATGGGCGCACCCAGCGGGTTGCGGAGCAGATCAAACGCGAGTTGGGGATGCTGGTGCAGCGTGAACTACGTGATCCGCGTTTGGGCTGGGTCAACATCACGGCAGTGCGGGTGACGGCAGATTTATCCCATGCCAATGTGTTTTTCACTGTCATAGGTGAAAATACTGATGTAGAAGCCAGTTTGCAGACGTTGCAACGATCTGCCGGTTTTTTGCGCTCGAAAATCAGCAAGATTTTGAAAGCACGGACAACGCCGCAGCTTCATTTTCAGCATGACGAATCGGTCGAGCGCGGCAGCTATATGGAATCGTTGCTGGATTCGTTGGCAGAAGAAGATCAGAAAAAGTTCGGAAATACTGCTGAAAAGAGTTCCGAAGCAGGTTCTAGTTTGTAAGCAATGCGATTGAATTAAGAAAGTCGTCATTTCGAGCATAGCGAGAAATCTGTTGTATGACTGAAAGATTTCTCCTCGTTTCTCGTCGAAGTGACAATGGTTCATGTTTGATTGAATGGCAGTTGGTTCGTAGGGTAAGAAGGAAAAATCACTGTGTCGCGTCGGCGTAACAGGGGGCGCAATGTCTCCGGAATTTTGTTGTTGGACAAGCCATCCGGTATCTCTTCTAATTTGGCGTTACAAAAAGCCAAGCGTATCTATGATGCCAACAAGGCAGGGCATACGGGCAGTCTCGATCCGATTGCGACCGGGATGTTGCCGGTTTGCTTTGGCGAGGCGACCAAATTTTCCGGTTTTCTGCTGAATGGCGACAAACGCTACACCGCTGTTTGCCAGTTGGGTGTTGTGACTACAACGGGCGATTGTGACGGCGAAATTTTGAAAACACATCCAACTGCTGGAATCACGCAAGCACAGTTGGAAGAATCCTTGATCCCGTTCCGGGGAAAAATTGACCAAGTGCCGCCGATGTATTCGGCGATCAAGCAGGATGGGCAGCCACTCTACAAATTGGCACGACAAGGGATTGAAGTCGAACGCAAGGCGCGTCCAGTCGAGATTTATGAGCTGACGCTAGATCATTTTGATCCCGATTCTGCACAATTCACGATTTCGATGCACTGTTCCAAAGGGACGTATGTCCGCACTGTGGTTGAGGAGATTGGCGAGGCGTTGGGCTGCGGGGCGCATATTCTGGAATTGCGCCGCACAACGGTCGGCGATTTTGATTCAGCGCAAATGGTGACGTTGGAATATCTCAATACAGTGCGGGAGCAGTCCAGCATGGAAGGGTTGGATGAGTTGTTGTTGCCGATGGATCAGGCGGTGGAAATTTATCCGGCGATCCGGCTCTCTGCTGATGCCAGCTACTATTTGCGTCAGGGACAACCCGTGCAGGTCGAGGCTGAGAATCGGCCGGAAGAAGAGGAAATTGTGCGGCTTTATAACGAAACCGGACAGTTTCTCGGCATTGGTGAGGGGATGGATGATGGCCGCGTTGCGCCAAAGCGGTTGGTCAACACTGCGCCGCCACCAGAAGGGCGGAAATCGTGACCGTCAAAACCGGGATCGGGCAGGATAGCCACGCGTTTGATTTCGGCAATACGGAAAAACAATTGGTGCTGGCAGGTGTGGTTTTTCCCGACGAAATGCCGCTAAAAGGCAACAGTGATGCCGATGTTGTGCTTCATGCAGTGACCAATGCGATTTCTGGTGTGACCGGAAAAAATATCCTCGGAAAAGTCGCAGACGAAATGTGTAAACAAGGCATTACTGACAGCTGCGAATATCTGAAAGCAGCGTTGCAATCGCTCGGCAACTACCAAATTGATCATCTTTCGATCAGCATTGAATGCCTGAAACCCAAAATTTCCCCAAAAATTGATGCAATGAAAGCTTCGTTGGCTGAATTGCTTTCGATCCGCACCGAAGATGTTGGCATTACTGCCACAACAGGCGAAGGTTTGACCGAATTTGGCAAAGGTAATGGGATTCAGGTTTTTGCGGTTGTGACGGTTTCTTCTTTTTCGTGATCTGATTGGAGTCAAGGTGTGTAGGCCAGTTTTGCCGGTGGTTAAAACCACCGGCTTTATGCTGTTTCCCCTCTGGGGAAATAGAGATGCGCAATAGTTGAATGTTTGGTGGATGTTTGGTTGTTATGATCCCATCGGGATCAGAGCGTGTAGCCAGTGGTTTTAACCACTGGCGGCAATTGGTGATCGAGTAGACAAATAAGAACCCGCAATGGCAAACACATTCACCAACCTGATTTATCATGTGGTGTTCAGTACCAAAGCACGTGAGCCGATGATGACCACGGAAATTCGGGATCGGATTTATCAATACATCGGCGGCGTTGTCCGTGAAGAGGGCGGCATTTTACTCGAAATTGGCGGGATGCCAGACTATCTTCATCTGGTTTTGAAGCTCCGCCCAATCCATCATCTTCCGGCAATCATGCAGAAAATCAAGGGAAGTTCGTCGAAATGGCTCAACAGCCAACAACAATTGCCGGAAAAATTTGGCTGGCAAAGCGGCTACGGCGCATTTACGGTCAGCGAGTCACAAGCGCAAACGGTGATCCAATATGTGCGGCAACAAGAAAAGCATCATCAGGCTTTTTCATTTCAGGATGAATTTGTACAGCTTTTGAAGCACCATCAGGTGGACTATGACGAACGTTACTTGTGGGGTTGAAATAATGCTTCCACACGCCCACGGCGAACCACTCCTTCGCGCCCAAATCCGCACCGTTCCCGAAGATTTTCAGGTGACGGAAATCCTCGGTTTTGAGGAAAAATTGACCGGCGAAGGGCAACATCAATGGCTGCAAATTGAGAAGCGCAATCTCAATACGGATCAAGTAGCCGGGCTGATTGCGCGGCACGTCGGGGTGAAACGGCGCAATGTCAGTTTCGCCGGGCTGAAAGACCGCAATGCGGTGACGCGGCAATGGTTTTCGGTGGATATGGCGCGGCGCGAGGAGCCGGATTGGTCGGCATTGGAAGATGATCGGCTCAAAATTCTGCAAATTACCCGTCATGCGAAAAAGCTGCGCCGAGGCGCGTTGAAAGGGAACCGGTTTTTGTTGCGGTTGCGGGATGTGCAGACGGCATCCAATGAAAATCTGGATCAGGCTGCGAAAGAATCAGTTGCGCAACGGTTGGAACAGATCGCGCAACGCGGTGTGCCCAACTATTTTGGCGAGCAGCGTTTCGGACGTGACGGGGAGAATGTGGAACGCGCAGTGGCGATGTTTCGCGGCGAATATGAACCGCGCAACCGTAATGAACGCGGGATTTTGCTTTCGGCGGCGCGGTCGGAGATTTTCAACCAGATTTGCGCGGCGCGGGTCGAGCAGAACACATGGGATGCGACGCTGCCGGGTGATTGGTTTGCACTGGCAGGAAGCCGCTCCGGTTTTCTCGTAGAAGAAATTGATGCGGAAATTGAACGGCGGATTGCAGAGTTTGATATTCATCCGACTGGCGCGTTGTGGGGCAAAGGGGATTTACACAGCGGCGGCACAGTGAAAGCGTTGGAAATGCAAATCGCCGAAAATCACGCTGAATTGCGCCAAGGGCTGGAAAACGCCGGTCTGGAGCAAGATCGCCGTCCGTTGCGGTTGGTTCCAGAATCATTGGAATGGAACTGGACCGAAGCAGATCAGTTGGAGTTATCGTTCTCTCTTCCGGCGGGCAGCTATGCGACGATGGTGTTGCGGGAATTGATGATCTGACACGGTGAAATTAAAAGAATTCGTATGCGTTTAAAGCTTCCTGCTCCAATCGTTTATTTTCTATTGCTACTGGGGATCAGCATCTCCGGAATCAGCATGGTTCTGGATCATTCTATTCTCTGGATTGGCGTAAGTTTGCTGCTGTTTTTTACATTCTACGGATATTATTCTCTTGATTTTAAAAATCGTTCTCTAAAATTTGGGTTTGGCGTTTTTACTGCGCTATTTGCTACACTCGTCGGCATCCATTATTTTTCTTCCCCTGCGTGGCATCTCGCTTCTTTGCAGTTATCCCCGATTTCTCCGGTTACAAACATTTATTACAATTTTGACAAACTGATCATTGCCGTTTGTATTTTGTTATTCTGGGGTGGCACTAGAAAAATGAAATGGGGAGATGCGTCTCTCCTTCCGGTTTTTATTGCCAGTTTTGCGTTGATCAGTATATCCGGAATGATGGCTGGTTATATTGCGTTGGATCCGAAAACCATTCCGATTGAATTTTTTGCGTTATGGGCAGTAAAAAACCTGTTTTTGGTTTCGCTTCCTGAAGAGTTGTTTTTTCGTGGATTTTTGCAGCGCGAATTAGGCAAATGGAATGCATATGGTGGATGGATCATCGCCTCTTTGTTATTTGGCATTGCGCATATCGGTGGCGGGGTGATGTATGCGTTGTTGTCGGTGGTCGCCGGTTTGCTGTATGGGTGGGTCTATTTGCGCACCAATAATGTATTTCTCTCGGTGTTGACGCATTTTTTGATCAATACGTTGCATATTCTGTTTTTTACCTACCCTTATTTTGTGGCTCAATCGGTTTGAAATTGATCCTGATACGCTGCAAATCCGTTTGATCCGGCTTGCCTCTTTCTGATACTGTCATTTCTTTTCTGGACATCGCCTCCTCACGAAGATTTTGGCAGTTTCTTTGTGGAAATTACTCCCTCACGAAGGTTCCGCTGTTTTCTTTTTGAAAATGTGCAGAATTGTTTTCCAGCGCAAAGGCAAATAAGGATTACAGCTGATCCAGTGGACTGACTAATTGTTCTAGCCGGGAAGCAGATATAGTAGCGCAATACTCATCCACTATACGTTTTTTCGTCGTATCGGCGTAATGGTGAAAGCGTAATGCCTCGCGTACCTGATCCATTAAGCGGGTTGATTTTGGACGGAAATGCGAGGATGGATTTGAGTCTGCAATTCGAAGAATATAGTCTGCTTTTTACGGTTTGACAGTTGCATATGTGGGCTATATTGTCCGTGTAAAGAAGAAAATTATACGGACTAGCTAGTCCGTATATTGGATTGTTATGCATTCAAATTACACCGTAACTATTAGCTTACATCGAAGGCAAGAAAAGCCCCTATGAGTAGAAATAATCACATTTTTATATTGTTCAGCCCTCCATCCAATGGAAAAAAATTTAATCATGATGCTGGTGGGGGTGTAGGAACTGTGATTGGCGATCTCGATGCCAAAATATTTCCACCGTTAGCCGCATTGTACTCTGCGAGCATACTTAGATGCCTAAGGTACGAGGTGTACCTTGTAGATTCAAACGCTAAGAGCTTATCTGTACAAGAATCATTGGCAACCATTAATGACCAGAGCAGTGTTCAAGCTAATGGTTTCGATATCGTATTGTTTGGTTCTCTGGTGTCATTACCAAACGACTTGCAATACATCTCTGTACTAAATGAGGAATACCCCGCCTCAAGAATCCTATACGCCTCAACTGTTGGTCACCTCTTTTTTGAAAAGATAATCGAAAGTGGTGCGTCAGGTGTTATAAGCGGCGACATAGAAGCTTCAATTGAAGAAGCCGTTCATAATGCATCAGGAGAAAAAAAACTGTTTCGCAAATTTTTGTCTGCGAAAGAACAAAATTCTTTTCCAAAACCCGCGTGGGACCTGATTTCACTTGATCATTATACATCTTACACAATACTCGGAAGTCGAGGGTGCAACTATGGGTGTCCTCACTGTCCTTACCATGTTTACCAAAGATCGATGTTCGTTGGACGAAGCGCTAATTCAGTAATTAAGGAGATTGGCTGGCTGAAATCGGTTTTCGATCCTGACTACTTTTTGTTTAGAGATCCCTGCTTCTCATACAATATAGCCAGAGCTGAAGCTATTGCGAAAGGTATAACTGAATGTTTCGGCTCTTCGCTAGAATGGGGATGCGAAACAAGGCCGGAGCGCATAACAAAGAAGTTAATAAAAACATTCTCAGAGGCAGGCTGCCATCACATTCGTATGGGCATCGAAAGCACGACATCCTCAATAATCGAAGGAGTTCGCAATGTTTCTAGCGAATTTAACTCTAATAGCTACTTAAAGCACGCTTCAAGCGTTATCGAATGGTGCAGAGAATACGACATTAAAAGCGTATGTTTCTTTATTGTCGGATTTTCTAATGATTCTGCATCAACGATAAGACAGATTAAAGATTTCGTAAGCTCCGCAGACCCCGACGTTGCATTGGCAAGCTATCTCATTCCGTACCCTGACACATTTCACACAAAAGCATTGATCGAGTCCGGCACACCTATACCGGATGACTGGTCAATTTATGGGAGCAAAGATGAACCTATACTGCCGACCACCTATCTCAGCCTGGACGAACTCAAACAAGAGAAAATCAATTTAGACAGGTACTTTGCTAGACGAAATCGGCAATTCTATCCAATACGCTGAATGAAACCATGAAGTCAACCACAAATAATCACATCATACCTTTTCGTGTTTCTATAAGAGAGGACGAGCGTCAGGAAGTCATTCGTAGCATTAATGATATCCTTGTTTCAGGACGCCTTGTACTTGGAGATTATACGAAGCAATTCGAAATGGACTTTTCTTCGTATGTAGGAGCCAAATATGGAATTGCTACGAATTCGGGTTCAAGCGCCTTAGAAATAATATTTAGGTCATTAAACTTGCGTGGTAAGCGGATACTAATTCCCACCAATACAAATTTTGCTACAGCTATGGCAGCAATAAACGCGGGAGCGAAGCCAATATTGTATGACGCAGGCATATACCCTAATGTCGAACAAATCCTGAGGTATGTGGAAAAAGGTATTAATGCGGTCGTCATAGTGCATATCGGAGGCTACATCACTCCTGATGCTCCGCAAATTGCTGAGCTATGCTTGCGTAACAATATTCCATTGATAGAAGATGCTGCACATGCACACGGATCTAAGCTAAATAATTCTCTTGCTGGCACATTTGGTGTTGCAGCAGCATTTTCATTTTTCCCTACTAAAACGATGTCGACCGGAGAAGGAGGGATGATTGTTACATCCCAAGAAGAAATACGAGACTTTGCTTACTGTTGTCGTGACCAAGGAAAAGGAAATGATAATCGATTGCATGTTATTGAGGGGAACTCGTGGAGAATATCAGAGTTTGGTGCTGCTCTTGGCACTGTTCTTCTCAAATCATTGGATGATGATATTGACTATCGAACTAAATTGATTGATCGTTATAGGATTCAATTTGCCGATAGTAAACTCGCAACATTTATGTGCCCATTAGAAGCCCAGCGATTAAGTGGGCATAAGATATTTTGCATTCTCGACAAATCGATAGATAGAGATGGAATAACAAGCGCTTTACATGAAAAAGGTATTGAGTTAGCGCGAGGAGCCTATGATGTTCCTCTGCACAATCAACCAGTTTTCTCTGATCTCTTAGGGGGGCCTTACTCTCAGGCCGAAGAGTTCTGTTCGCATCACATTGCGTTGCCTCTTTGGCGAGATATGCCGTACATGGATGTTGATGTGGTTACGGAAAACATCCTTGGCCTATTGGATTCGATGGTGTAATTGGTTATGAAAGGATTGATACTAGCTGGTGGCAGTGGCACTAGGATTGGAATTACTTCAGTTGTCGTATCTAAACATTTATTGCCAGTTTATGATCGACCAATGATTTTGTATTCGGTTGAATTATTAGTAAATATTGGGATTAAGGAAATCATCATAGTAACTACGCCAAGGGACCTGGAGCTGTATGTACTGTTGTTGGAAAAACTCAAATACCAGGGCGTAGCCTTTCATTTTGTGGCTCAAGCGACACCAAAAGGCGTTGTTGATGCACTTATTTTGACTAAAAGACATATCGACAACAGTTCATTTGTTATGGTGCTAGGAGATAACCTATTTATAGGGGATAAAATCATTGGACTGCTCCAGCATGAGATTGTGAATCATACCGGATGTTGTATGTTTGGTTGTTCAACAAATTCACCAAACGAATTTGGGATGGCTGTGCTAGATGACAATAATAATATCTTAGAACTAGTTGAAAAGCCTGAGCGCGAAGTAACGGGGTTGGCAATAACTGGCTTATACATCTTCGATGAAAATGCATTCAATTATTCAATTCATGTCACCAAGTCGCCTAGAGGTGAACTGGAGATTTGCGACCTTCACATGATGTACCATAAAAAAAAGGCAGCGCGCATAGTAAACATAAGCCAGATGGTGCAATGGTTTGATCTTGGCAATCCGGAACGCTTGTTGGCTGCAAGTAACTATATATATAGAAATAGAAGCGATCAAAGTACTCGAAACCGCAAATCGTTAAATACATTTACGAAATCCGACGCACGAGCTTGGGAGAACAAGAATAAATCTGATTCAGAAAACATTGTTCCGACACGAGCAGCGGTATCGCCTGTATATCAAGATAATGATCTTAAAGCTGCAATGGCTCGAGCGAATATTGCGGCTAAAATGGGTTTAGTAGTACTGCCCCCTGTGATGGATATTCACCTAAACTCTACTATATGCAATCTTAGCTGTGATTGGTGTATTGGAGGAAAAAATAAGGGGGATACTTGGTCGCTTGAGGATCGTATTAGTAACCGGGGCATTGATGTTGTTTTGAATAATGTAATGGTAAGAGGCTTGGAAAAGTTATGGCCTATTGAATTTCATATAGCTGGTGCCAACTCAGATCCACTATTGAGCAAACATATTATTCCAACGATTAGATTGCTGAGAAAGAGGAAGAGGATTATTCAGGTCACTACAAATGGGTGCTTAAGAATGTCTGATGAATTGATAGAGGAGCTATCTAATATAAGGTACTTAAATATTAGTTTGGATGTTGTAACAGAACAAGATTACTGGAACTACAAGCACCCGCAAAAAGCAGTAAAAGGTCGCGCGATTGAATTGGTTTTAAGTAATATACAAAGGATTTCAAGTTATCGGGATACGTGTCAAAATAATCTGACGCTTGCGACTTCTTTTGTGGCAACCCCAATAACCTATGAAAAATGTTCTTGGAAAAGAATGTTTTTACTGCTGGAGAAATTGGGTGTTAACTCAATACGAATTAGAGACGACCTCAATAGAACATATGGCGATACAGAAAGCGAACTAAAAAATGATTTAAAATTTTTAGCGGACGGCCTTACAGAATGCAGTATAACTTTGAGCACGAGTAGGGAAGATGATGCTCAATTTGATATATGTAGAGGTAGTCGGTTGTGGCCAACTCTTGGTTCCGATGGTTGCTTGTATGATTGTGGTCACGTGGCAAACTCAAAATACAAGCCATTTGCTGATCTATTCGAAGAGGATATATACTCTGTATATAGCAGGGTGGTTTCTGACGTGGACACTACTTTTCGTAATGTTGCAGAAATAGGGTGCGAACGAAAATGTGCTCCACTCATCGCCCGTTTTAATAGCGAAAAAGGATGGAGTGATGTTATTAATGAACTTTCTAAAGAACAGGCGTTGTAAGTAATTCCGGAATTTATTTACAGCAGCATAACAATGCCGTAAACACGGATGCATTTTTCGTTCGCTGCGCTCACTACAAATGCGCCGGTTACGGCTGGCGTTAGGCACTCAAACCAGCCTGTTACAAAACCTCACTATCAGTAGTTTACTGCTAGTAGCCTATAGGCTGCACTCACAATATGAGCTACGAGATTGTATCGACAGAAACATTCAATAAGTGGCTTGCCAAGGTTAAAGATCGCCAAGCGAGGAAAGCTATAGCTATGCGGCTTACCCGCGCAGAAGCCGGAAATCTTGGTGATGTTAAGCCTGTTGGTGGTGCGGTGAGTGAAATGAGGATTTTTGTAGGAAAAGGCTACAGAATTTATTTCACAATCCGGGATGGAAAGCTTGTGGTTTTGCTCTGCGGTGGTGACAAGTCCACCCAAGCAAGAGATATACAGCAAGCGAAAGACATTTTGAACGACTTGGAGGATTAGGTTATGGGAGAGAAACTGTCAGCGTTCAATCCAGTAGATTTCCTGCAAGGGGAAGACGAGATTGCTGAGTACCTGACCGAAGCATACCTTGACGAAGACCCAAGTGTTTTCGTCATTGCTCTCGGTCATGTTGCAAAGCACAAAGGCATCAGCACACTGGCCAAAGAAACCGGCCTGAATAGGGAAAGTCTCTATAAAACTTTCAGCGGTAAAGTCCAGCCCAAGTGGGACACCATTCATAGGCTTTTACGTGCTCTCAAAGTTCGTCTAGCTATTGCCGGTTAAATCTAGTGTGGTATCCCAATCAACAATTTTGATTGGATTTTTCGCATCCCCAAAAATTATGATTTTTCGCAAAATCAAAGGAGAAGAGGGGAGCGAAAATGCCAGTATTTCCAAAGGAAGAATTGAAAGTCATTGACCTTGCCAAGCAGGTGCGGGACGGGATTGAGGCGAATCCCGATATTTTCGTTACGCCGCCCTCATTGGATGAGTTGAAAGGGGAAATTACCGCTTGCGAGACGGCTCGCCAGTCCGTTGCAGATGCGAAAGCGGCCTATGCCAATGCAGTGCAAGCAAAAGATACCAAAATGAAAGCGTTAACGGTGGAAACCCGCGCTTTGATTGAATATGCGACGAGTGTTGCCAAGGGGGATCGTGCAGTACTGAAGCTGATTGGCTGGGATACGCGCAAACCGCCAGCCCCGCAGCCTGTACCGGGGCAACCGCGTGATCTTCTGGCAACACGGGCGGGCGCAGGGCATGCGCGTCTTTCGTGGCGTTCGCCGGTTTCCAGCGCTTCGACCGGTTCTGTGCGCAATTACCGGATTTTGCGTGCCGACACGGTGGATGCACCGCACTGGGAGGAGGTTTCTTCAACGACAGAGACGTCGGCTGATTTGTGGAACCAGCCGCAAGGTAAACAACTGGTCTATAGTATTGTCGCGGCCAATAGTGCCGGGGATTCTATACCCAGCAATGCCGAGGTTGTGATTCTGTAGGATTTTGTCTGCAGGGAAGCATGTCTTCCGGGAAGGATTCAGGTATCCTTCGTCTGTTATGAGCCAGTTTTTTGAAATTCACCCCGACAATCCACAGCGGCGTTTGATCAAGCAAGCGGTGGAGATCATCCGCAAGGGCGGGGTGGTTGCCTATCCGACCGATTCCAGCTATGCGCTGGGCTGTCATATCGGCGACAAGCAGGCGATGGAGCGCATCCGCCGCATCCGGGGTGTGGATAACAACCACAATTTCACGCTGGTTTGCCCCAATCTCTCCGATTTGAGTCTCTATGCAAAAGTGGATAACACTTCGTTCCGGCTGATGAAAAGTGTGATGCCAGGACCGTATACCTTTATTCTCACCGCGAGCCGTGAAGTGCCGCGTCGGTTGCAGCATCCGAAAAAGAAGACGATTGGTTTGCGCGTTCCGGCACATAATATTGCCCATGCGCTGATGGAAGAGTTGGGAGAGCCACTGATGAGTTCGACGCTGATGCTGCCAGGTCGGGATTTGCCGTTGAGTGATCCGTGGGAAATTCGCGAATTGTGCGAGCATGAACTTGATTTGGTGATTGATGGTGGTCATTGCGGTGTGGAGACGACCACGGTTGTGCATATGGAAGACGGGATTCCCCGGGTGACGCGTGCTGGATGCGGTGATCCGTCCATGTTTGAATAGTGAATCAACAAGTTCACGAATTTATTAAGAATTTAAGAGAAAAACAGATTCATGGCTGAGTTTTCCATGCTGCAAAATATTGCGATCTGGACGTTGCCAGTGTTGTTTGCGATCACTGTGCACGAGGTAGCGCATGGTTGGATGGCGAAGCAGCGCGGCGATAAAACCGCAGAGATGATGGGGCGGTTGACGCTTAATCCGATCAAACATATTGATCCCATTGGAACCGTGTTGTTGCCGCTGACTTTATTGATATTGCAGGCCGGATTTGTCTTTGGTTGGGCAAAACCGGTTCCCGTTACATTTGCGAATCTGCGAGACCCGAAAACGGATATGGTCTGGGTTGCATTGGCAGGGCCAGCATCAAATGGATTAATGGCACTTTTCTGGTTGGCTATCGTTGGGGTTGGAATGGCTCTGCTTACTACATTTCCGTGGGCTGCGAAGCCGCTTATTTATATGGGGCAGGCGGGAGTTTTAGTAAATATTGTGTTGCTAGTGCTAAATATGCTTCCGGTTCCACCGCTAGATGGAGGACGGATTGTCTCTGGTTTGTTACCGAACAAGCTATCTTGGAAGTTTGACAGGCTAGAGCCGTATGGTTTTTTTATTCTGATTGGTCTGTTAGCACTCGGATTGTTGGGTGAAATTTTGGGGCCAGTTGTTGGTTTTCTGAACAATGTTCTGCTCTCTTTTGTATTGTTCTGATTTTTTTAAATATTTTACTTTTTAATTTTTCTGATTGGTTTATTTCTCTGAATTGAATACAGCTGATTTATTATGACTGCAAGTACTTCTTCCCTTCCTTCTCAATTTCAACGTGTGGTTTCTGGGATGCGCCCGACGGGTAATCTCCATCTTGGCCATTATCACGGTGTGCTCAAAAACTGGGTGCAGCTCCAGCATGAATATGAATGTTTCCTCTTTGTCGCTGATTGGCACGCGTTGACGACCCATTACGAAAATCCATCAATTATTGAGTCGAGTGTTTGGGAGATGGTGATTGATTGGCTGGCAGCAGGGATCAACCCGGCGGCAGCGACAATTTTTGTGCAGTCGAAAGTGCCGGAACATGCGGAATTGCATACGTTGCTCTCAATGATGACACCGCTGAGTTGGTTGGAGCGTGTTCCGACTTACAAAGACCAGCAGGAAAAACTGAAAGAGAAAGATTTGTCGACCTACGGTTTTCTTGGTTATCCGCTGTTGCAGAGTGCGGATATTCTGATTTACCGCGCCGGGCAGGTTCCGGTTGGTGAAGATCAGGTCGCGCATATCGAACTGACTCGCGAAGTGGCACGTCGATTTAATCATCTCTATGGAAAATCGCCTGATTTTGAGGAGAAATCGAAAGAGGCGATTAAAAAGATGGGTAAGAAGGGGGCGAAACTTTACAAGAGCATGCGTAAAGCCTATCAGGAAAATGGCGATGCAGAGGCATTGGAAACAGCGCAGGCGATGCTGGAATCACAGCAAAATTTGACGGCTGGGGATCGGGAGCGGTTATTTGGCTATCTGGAAGGGAGCGGAAAAATCATTTTGCCGGAGCCGCAGCCACTGTTAACCAAAGCAGCCCGGATGCCGGGGCTAGATGGGCAGAAGATGTCCAAATCGTATAACAATACTATTTCGTTGCGCGAGGAGCCAGAGGTGGTGGAGAAGAAAATCCTCACCATGCCGACGGATACGGCGCGGGTGCGGCGCAATGATCCAGGTGAGCCGGAGCGGTGTCCAGTGTGGGATTTGCATCTGATTTATACCGATGAGGAAAAACGGGAGCAACTGGCAGAAGGATGCCGTGCCGGAGAAATTGGTTGTGTCGATTGTAAAGGGCCGATTGTTGAGACAGTGTTGACGGAACTGAAGCCGATGCGGGAGCGTGTCCGCGAGTTTATGGATGACCAGAGTATGGTACGCAATGTGATTGAGGAAGGCTCCGAGCGGGCGCGGGATGTTGCACGGGAGACAATGATTGAAGTGCGGCAGGCGATGGGGCTTGCATACTAGTTTTTGAATTTAGCAAATAGATGATTCACCCCGCCGGGTTTATTTCCAGCGGGGTGTTGTTTTTTGTATGGATGATTCAGAAATAGATTTATTGGAGACAGTGCGTATTGGTGAAGAGCCATTACAGAAATTGCCTGAAGACCTTTACATCCCGCCCGACGCGTTGTTACTGGTGCTGGAAACATTCGAAGGGCCGATGGATTTGCTGCTTTACCTAATCCGCAAGCAGAACCTCGATATTCTCAACATCCCGATTGCAGAGATCACTGCGCAGTACATGGAATATGTGGAGATGATGCGTACGCTCAATCTGGAGCTAGCAGCGGAGTATCTGGTGATGGCGGCGATGTTGGCGGAGATCAAGTCACGGATGTTGTTGCCAGTTCGCGCTTCAGAAGAGGAGGAGGAAGATCCGCGTGCGGAATTGGTGCGGCGGCTTCAGGAATACGAAAAGCTGAAAGCGGATGCGGAGGTGTTGGATCAGTTGCCGCGTGTCGGGCGCGAGTGGTTTCCGGTTGAGGCAGAAGTGACAGACCGGCCTGCGCCGCCGTTGCCGCAAGTCGATTTACAGGCGTTATTTTTGGCGTTTCAGGATGTGTTGAAACGGGCAGAGCAGTTCCAGCATCATCAGGTCAAACGCGAGCCGCTATCAATCCGCGAGCGGATGACGCGGGTACTGGATCAGTTACGGAATGCGAAATTCGTCGAATTTTATCGCTGTTTCCAGCCAGAAGAGGGGCGTGCCGGGGTGGTGATTACGTTGATGGCGATTCTGGAATTACTCAAAGAATCGTTGGTTTCAATCATCCAGAACCGGCCGTTTGGCAATCTCTATGTTTGTGCGCCAAATCAGTCAGAAGCTGAATTTTCTGACGTTGCTTAACAAAACCACCCCGCCGCTTTGCGACACCCCTCCAAGGGAGAGGGAATTCCCCTTCTTTGAAGGGGTGGCAGACGAAGTCTGACGGGGTAGTCGTGCTTTTGTAAAAGGGAATAGGAAGGATTTCTTTTCGTGCAAAAACTGGAACAGATTCTGGAAGCGGCATTGATGGCAGCGGGTAAGCCGTTGTCAATCCGTGCTCTGGAAAACCTGTTTGAGGAAGAAATTCGCCCGGAGCGAAAATTGTTATTGGAAGCGATGGAACGACTTCAGCAACACTACGACGGGCGTGGCGTTGAAGTCGTTGAAGTGGCGAGCGGCTGGCGGATTCAGGTGCGGAGCGAATTTTCCACATGGGTGCACAAGTTGCAGGAAGAGAAACCGGCACGTTATTCGCGAGCATTGTTGGAGACGTTGGCATTGGTCGCTTATCGGCAGCCGATTACCCGTGGCGAGATTGAAGCGGTGCGTGGTGTGGCAGTCAGTAGTTCGATTATTCGTACCTTGCTGGATCGGACGTGGATTCGCGTGCTGGGACATCGCGAAGTACCAGGACGGCCTGCGCTTTATGGTACGACGAAAACATTTCTGGATGATTTCGGGCTGAAAGGGCTGGATGAATTGCCTGTACAAATGGAATCAGAAGAAGCCGAAATTCTGATTCGTCAACCATTGGAAATAGCAGTGGAAGCAGAATCAGAAACAGAGGTAGAAACTGAAGCTGAGGTTGGAGTTGCGACTGTGGAAAAATCAGAGCTGCAAGCAGAAGACGGCACAGAAGGATCAGAAAGCACTGTCGTTTAGTGAGGCGATGCCTTATGTAGTTCCAAAGATTTCCCCAGCGGGGAAATAGCGTAAAGCTGATGGGTTGAACCATTAGCGGAGCTGAGTTGGGTAATAGTGAATTAGCAAGAGAAGAATTGGAAAGAAAGGAAACAGTGTGACCGAGCATCAGGAAGATCAGGAAACAGAACAGGAAAAACTAGCTGGGGAACGCATCCAGAAAGTGCTTTCAAATGCCGGGATTGGTTCACGGCGACAGGTGGAAGATTGGGTGCGTGCCGGGCGGATTCAGGTCAACCGCGAACCGGCGATGATCGGGATGCGAATCACGCCTGCTGATGAAATTCGTCTCAATGGCGATCAGATTCATCCATTTCAGAAGCGCGAGCAAATGCAACGGACGCGGGTGTTGCTCTACAACAAACCAGCGGGACAGGTGACAAGTCGCAAGGATGAAAAAGGGCGCAAGACGGTTTTTGACCATCTGCCGCGTATTCAGGGCGGTCGCTGGATTGCGATTGGACGGCTGGACATCAACACTATGGGGCTATTGCTTTTCACTAATGATGGCCAGTTGGCAAACAAGTTGATGCATCCTTCCACACAAGTGGATCGTGAATATGCAGTGCGGATTCTTGGCACAGCGACAGCAGCGCAGTTAACTCAGTTGCGTGAAGGGGTAGAGTTGGAAGATGGCGTTGCGCGTTTCAACGATGTGGTCGATTCGGGCAATGAAGGCGAAGGCGTGAACCACTGGTATCACGTCGTGCTGCAAGAGGGACGTAACCGCGCTGTACGGCGGATGTGGGAGGCGGTTGGATTGACGGTGAGCCGCCTGATGCGGGTGCGCTTCGGAACGATTTTTCTGACCAACCGGGTGCGGATGGGAAAATTCGTCGAACTGTCGCCGGAAGAGGTGGCTTCGCTACAAGAGTTGGCGGGTCTGGAGCCGGATACAGAACCCAAACGGGCAATGTTGAAACTCAAATCTTCGAAACGTTTTTTACCGCCGAAAGAGTGGGAAGAGCGCGGAAAAAGATCGAGTGGATCGAAAAATGCCCGTTTTCGGGATCAACAGAAAGGTCATCGTGGACGTGATCGAAATCATGATCGTGATGATCAACGAAAGGGCGGTAAAAACGGTACGCGCTGGGGGAAAAACGAGGATAGAAAGAGATCAAGAGGAGACGAGTGGGAGCATCGCCCTTCCCGAAATAACGCATCTGATCCCTATGCGCGGTCACGTCAAGTGCGGAATGAAAAAGCGGGAGCGGGAGATCGGGGGCGTGGTCGCGGAAGCGGCGGGTCAAAATACAACAAACGGTAAGCTGGAAAGTTCAGCTTAATGCAAAAATCAGACGCAAAAAAATTCCCCCACCAATAATTGGCAGGGGAATTCATACAGTACAAAGCAATCTGCTTGTTTTAGATCGTCGTTAGATGATCAGGAACAACACGATTTCAGCAATAACCGCTAAGAACATGCCGACTACGAAGTAGCCATAGGAAACTTTGGAAGCATCACCTTCGGTACGGTTTTCTGCATCATGGGTGACGCGCTGGAGCTGGAAGAGGAAAATACCAGTCATGGCTGCAACCAGAACGAAAATCTGAACCATGATCAGGAACACCAGCTCATTCATGCTATACGTCAAATCTTGTGCCACAAACATTGCCACCAAGCCGGCACTGTGTAATAGCACGATAATCGCCAATACGAACTGCGAATTTTTCATATTCTGTTCAGAAGTGACGGAATAGGCTATTTTTTGGATCATGTTCATCGGTTGTTTCTCTCCGTAATCAAATGTAAGTCACTGGAACGCATCAGGTATATCGGTTGTCTATCCGTATGACCGGCCTGCCTGGTTAGCAGGGGCGGTATCCCCGAACAGAATACCCACACAACCATAACGGGTTAAGGGGGAATATTAGTAAACTCTGGGGAAGGGTCAAGGAAAAACGGCTATTTTTTCAGCCTGTTTTACCGGTAAATCATCTATAAACATATAAACAAATATTGATTTTGTGCGATCTATGTGTGATCCAGCCATGCTGTAACCCGTTGTCCATTGACTGCTTGGCTATCTGACCCCATCAGATAGAGATACGCGCCCATGATTTTCTCCGGTTTCGGATGTTGGTTCGGATTTTCGCCAGGGAACGCTTTGGCACGCATGTTGGTGCGTACCACGCCGGGATCAATCGTATTGACGCGGACAGAAGTCGATTCCATTTCGTCTGCCAGTACCTGCGCCATCCCTTCGTTGGCAAATTTGGAAACCGAATACGCTCCCCAGTGTGCTATTCCCTGTTTTCCAACGCCAGAACTGGTGAAAATGATCGAGCTGTCCGGCGAAAGCCGTAGCAGCGGCAAAGTCGCTTTGGTGAGCAGGAATTGCGCTTCTACATTCACCTTCATCACCGTCTCCCACTGTTTGGTCGAATAGAATTCTATTGGACTCAAATCGCCCAGATGTGCAGCATTGTGGAGTAGGCCATCCAATCGGCCGATTTCCTGCGCAATTCCGCCTGCTAATCCTTGGAAAGCTTCTTCTGTCGCTTTTTTAAAATCAAGCGGGAAGATATAGGGTTGAGGATGTCCTGCTTGCACAATGGCATCGTAAGCATCTTCCAGCTTAAAGACAGTGCGTCCAACTAGCAGTACTGTTGCTCCATGAGCAGCAAAGGCTTCAGCAGCGGCGCGTCCGATTCCATCCCCTGCGCCAGTGACCAGAATGGTGCGATTTTTGAGCAAGTCTGGAACAGGTGTGTAGTTGGCATTCATTATTGTTCGTATGGGTTTTTAGGTTGGTGACCAAGTAAAAGCAGTTCAGGATAAAAAGCTTTTGATGACGAGTAGTAGAACACCAACGCCAATAGTACTCATTATCCATTTGACTGCTTTTAATTCTGTTTCAACAGCGATAAGACGTTTGTCAATTTCTGTTATATCTGATTTGGAAGCCAAGTCTTTCAGATCAGATTTTGTTGCGAGATAGGAGCCTAGAATTTCCTGCATGTATTCTTGTTGGGCTTCTGCGATCTCATCTGCCAATTTTGGGTCTGCGCCTGCTTTCACAAGGCGTTTACTGTAACTAAGGGTATCAAAGGTAACGCTATTCATTGGTTAAATATACCAACCGTTTTCTATAGATGCCAACCATTCGCCCTTTGGCGGTCAGGCTGTTACGATTTCTGTTTTTGGAAAATGAACTGTTGCAAGAGGAAACAAAATCATGGTTGAGAACATCAAAATAGAAACAGGCCGCCAAGGTATGCAGGAAATCACGCGTACCATCCGCGATTATGTGGCAAAAAGTGGCGTAAAAGAAGGATTATGCACGGTGTTTGTTCGCCACACCTCTGCCAGCTTGCTGATCCAGGAAAATGCTGATCCCGATTGTCGTCATGATCTTGAAAACTGGATGAAACGGTTGGTTCCGACGGGCGATGCGCTCTATACCCACGTCAATGAAGGGGAGGATGATATGCCTGCTCATATCAAAAGTATGTTGACCCAAACCAGTATCGGCATTCCGGTGATTGGTGGGGAACTGGTATTGGGGACATGGCAAGGAATTTTTCTCTGGGAGCACCGCAAAAATTGTTCCAGCCGGAATGTGGTAGTGCATGTTGGATGATTGAGGGAAATAGAAGAGTAGTATGGTGCAGTGTTGGTTGGTACTCTATAATGAATAGTTGATACAGCTATAAAAAACGGCAGGGTCACTGTTTTAAATTTTGGGGAGAGGACAAAATGTTCAGGAAAAGTGCAGTTGCAGCCGGGATTGCATTGGTGTTTGCAGCGAACGTGTATGCAGGAGAAAAAACAGGCGTTGTGGAAAAAGTGCGAATGTTTGATATTTCCGGCTATCTGGAGCATGAAGTTGGGGTATTGACGCAATCAGGTCTTTTTACTAGCCAAAAGACAGGAACGCCAAGTCAGGATTTAGAAGACAAGAATGATTCCGGTGATATCTATAAGTCAGAAACGACTGCACGGATAAAGATTAACGGGTCATTCAGTGATCGTGCGAAGTTGCATGCAGATTTGCAGCTGATACATGATGATAAGGCAGTTTCCAACAAGTACCAGAATCATGAAGAGTACACGCAGAGCGATATTTTGCGTGCATTGCATGTTGATACTCAACTTGGGGATCCAGAATATCCGACGAATGTACGAGTCGGGAAACAGGTATTGCAAGGTAGTACAGATGGTATCAACGGCATCATTAACCCGATTGACCTGCGTGAGATGATGCAGAACATTTCTGATTCACGGATTGGTGTGTGGATGGTCAATACCAATAAAAAGCTGAAAAATGGTGGTGAACTGCAATTTATTGCATCTCAGGCAGAAGAGAACAAAATTCCGGGGATGGGGGGGGATTTGGATGCAGATCATCCATTTGTGATGAAAGGTGTGCGGACAATGCAGCTGTTTCAAGACATGTTAGGCGCAGATTATGTGGTTGAGCGTCCATCTGATTCGAATCTGAATCTGGCAGCGCGTTATAACAACCAAACTCCATCGGGCACGAAATATTCGTTGGCCTATTTGTATGCCTATGATCCGAATTCGTATGTGGAAATTTCCAAAAAGAATGGAAGCGAATATAAATTTACTGAAAAAACGAACCGTGTCCATAATTTGGGCGGTATGGTGAGTAAAGTCGTAAATAAAGATTCTCTTCCTATTATGTTAAAAGGTGAGTTTCTCTATCAGAAAGATGTAACGACTACGATTATTGATCAAAGCAAGTGTAAAAATGGTGGTGGAGTAGCAAGCAAAATAGCAGGCTCAAAATGTACAGGTACAGGTGCTGGAGATGAGCTGGATAAAATGCTAACTAACCAGAAGGGCGATGCATTTAAGTATGTATTGGGTGCGAATACCCAGATTGGTAACAAGATGATGGGGCTTCAGTTTATCCAGATGCGGAATATGGATTTCGTGGATGAATTGACGCGGCATACAGCAGATCGTGCTGTGATGACAATGGATAATGGATTGAAGAAAGCATTGGAGAACCGGGAACTTTACTCCTTCTTCATCGGTGGTCCGTTTGGTCAAGGAATGAAACACAAATGGACAAATATCCTGATTTATGAAGAAGGGGATGGTTACTGGAACCGTTTAAGCTTGGATTACAATCTGCAGAAAGATTTGATGGGCACTTTGCAGTGGAACCAGTACTGGGGTGATGAAAATACCCAGTTCGGGCAGTTCAAAGATTCTTCCAATGTACAGGCCGGGTTAAAGAAGAACTTTTGATTTTTGTTGATCAGATTGAAAAAGGCGGTTTCCGAAATGGAGCCGCCTTTTTTGTTTTTTAGGGTTTGTTTGAACAATTTGCAGGCTTGATTGCTATTACAATTGTGTACTGATTCAGCTTTTTTGGGTACGTTGTTGTTTGCGTAGTTTCCAGCGGTGAATGATGTGGAGGTTCCAGAAGAGGCGCATCCCGTAATAGCCGATTAGTGCGCCGATGACGCCATTAATCAGGCAGCCGAGTAGCAGTGGCTCCCAAATCAACGGTAACACACTTTCAAGCCACGCATAGGTCAGCGAAAATTCCACTTCGTTTTGTGGCGTGCCCAAAATCCACGTCCCGACCAGATAGGCGAAGAAGAAAAAAGGCGGGATTGTGAGCGGATTGGTGATCCAGACGAGCGCGACCGAAATCGGCAAATTGGTACGGAGTAAAATCGCTGCCCCGGTCGCCAAAATCATCTGGAATGGCACCGGAACCCACATCATAAATAGCCCGACCGCAAATGCGCCACTGACCGAGGCGCGGTTCAGATGCCACAAATTTTGCTCATGTAACAACCGGCCGAAAATTCCCCGCAAGTGCTTGTGTTCACGGATGCGATCCGGGTGAGGCAGATAACGTTGAATGATCTGTTTGGCCATAATTTGGGCAATTTTTGGGCATCAAGCTGAAAAAAGGGATCAAGTTGCCCATACCATTGTTAGGGCAGAAAAAATCAGAGCAGGATAATTCTTTTACAAAGGGTGCGAGAAAATAGCACAGGATGCAACCGTTCATTTCCTCTTTTTACCGGATCGAATTCGCTGCGTTGGTTTTTTTGGCAGGTGTGCTTTTGCTGCTACAGTTTGCTGTGTTGCCATCGCTGTGGTGGGCGTGGGGATTGGTTCCAGTCTGGTTTGTAGCACGTCGTTTTTCCCCGTTGATCCTGATTTTCTGGTTCGGCATTGGTTTTTTATGGACGGTATTTCAAGCGCAGGAACGCCTCTCTGCAACATTACCGGATGCGTTGGAAGGGCAAACAGTGGAAGTGGTCGGGAAAATTGCCTCTATTCCGCAACAGAAGGAATCTGGCGCAATTCGTTTTCTGCTTGATGTGGAAGAAATGCGCACGGTTGTGCGTAAAAATCAGCAGTCTGAAAAGACTGAAATAATTCCGTTTAACGCAATAATCCGTCTCAATTGGTATCAGCGCGATTTCAATTTGTCACCGTTAAAATTAGGTGAGCGATGGCGATTGGCAGTGCGTTTGAAACAGCCGCACGGATTTATGAATCCCGACGGTTTTGATTACGAAGGATGGTTATTCCAGCAAGGGATTCGTGCCACTGGATATGTCTATACGGGTTCACGTCCGCATTCTGCGCCGGAGAAATTGGCAGAAGTTCCCAAGCATTCCATTGATGAGATTCGAGGGCGGTTGTTTACGTGGATTCAGCAACAGACAAAATCTGAATCTGAAACGCGCCAAACGTTGGCAGGCGGTGTGTTGGCTGCGTTAGTCGTCGGGGAACGAAGCGGATTGGATCAATCGGCATGGACAGTGTTCCGGCAAACGGGAACGGCGCATTTGATGGCGATTTCCGGATTGCATATCGGGCTGGTCGCCGGATTGTGTTTTTTCCTCTTTCGTTGGGTGTGGTCGCGTTGTTATCGGTTGTTGTTATGGATTCCGGCGCAGCAAGTTGGCGCAGTGGGCGGGCTGTCGAGCGCACTATTTTACGCGGCATTGGCGGGGTTTTCTGTGCCGACGCAACGGGCGTTGATTATGGTCAGTGTGGTGATGGGGGCGTTGTTGTTGAAACGCCCGACGCAGCCGTGGCCGATCTATTTTTTGGCGATGCTGGCGGTATTGCTGTTTGATCCATTTGCTCCGCTGAACGCAGGTTTTTGGCTCTCGTTTGGCGCGGTCGGATTGATTTTGTATGCATTGCGGGATCAGTTTGAGGACGCGAAACAAAATGATTCAAAAGAGGGCATAAAAGAGGATGCAAATCAGGAACTGGAAAATGGTGTTTCGCAAATAGCGAAATTGTGGCGATTGCAGCAATTGCGGAAAAAGTGGGATGCGAGGCAAAAGCCGAAATTTGTGCGTGGGTTTTTCGCGCTGGTAAAGATGCAATGGGTGTTGTCGCTCGGCATGTTGCCAATGATGTTTTATCTGTTTCGCGATGCGTCGATTGTTGGCATTGTGGCGAATCTGATTGCCGTGCCGTGGGTTAGTTTGGTGGTAGTTCCGGTGACATTATTGGCAGCATTATTGCATTTGTTTGCGGTTGATGTGGTTGCTATGTGGCTGTTGCAAGCTGCGGCGTGGGCAGTGGAGTTGCTTTGGCCGCTGCTGGTCTGGTTTTCAGGGCTGAAGTTTTCGCATCTACCGATTCATCAAATTCCATTGTGGATTGCGATGATTTCGACGATTGGCGCATTGTTGCTACTTACACCAAAAAAGCTACTGAAGCTTGGGAAATTGCGCTGGTTAGGCGGCGTGTTGCTGCTGTTTCCATTGCTTGGATATGCGCCAGATCGTCCGCTGGAAAACCAGGCATGGGTGACGGTACTTGATGTTGGGCAAGGGTTGGCAGTTGTGGTGGAAACGCAAGATCGAGTGTTGCTTTACGATACCGGGCCTGCATTTTCAAAGACGTTTGATGCAGGCAGCGCGGTGATTGTGCCGTTTTTGCAGTCGCGTGGTTGGAAGCAAATTGATTTGCTCATGGTTGGGCATGGCGACAGCGACCACAGTGGCGGATTGAAATCTGTAGTAGAAAAATTTCCAGTGCAAGCTGCTTTTTCTTCCGAACCGGAAATTCTGGCAGAGGTTGGTTTGGCGCAATCGAAAATCGGGATGTGTGGGGTAGGACAAAATTGGCAGTGGGGAAATATGGAACTTGAGGTGCTTCATCCGCAAAAAGTGGATCAAGCTGATCAATCGGATGAGAGTTTGAATGGAAATAACCGTTCTTGTGTGCTGAAAGTGACTGCAAATGGGGAATCCGTACTGATTAGCGGCGATATTGAGCATGAGGCGGAAATGCAATTGTTGCAGCGGTTTTCACAAACGCCAGATATTTTGCAGGCGGATTATCTGATTGCGCCGCATCATGGCAGCAATACTTCTTCAACAGAAAAATTGCTGGAAGCCGTTACGCCAAAATGGGCGATTTTTTCAGTCGGTTATCGGAACCGTTTTGGTTTTCCGCGTGAGAATGTTGTGAATCGTTACCAGAAACGGGATATTCAGAGGCTGAAAACGAGTGGTTCAGGCGCAGTGCAGATTCGTTTGGGTGAGAAACATAGGGAGAAAATGCCAAGCGCGTGGCGGGAAGAAAGTCGCCGGTTTTGGCATGATTAGAATTGATCGGAGTGGAAAAAGACCACCCCGACGCTACGCGTCACCCCTCCAGCGGAGGGGAATTCCCCTTCTTTGAAGGGGGGGCAGGCGTAAGCCTGACGGGGTAGTTTTTTTAAATCAATCAGTTTTCCGCTTTTCCAGCCGTTTCAAACGAATCGTAGAAAAGCTGGCTATCCGGCAAGCCCAGCCGCGCAAAGACAGATTTCCCGGCATTGATCATCATCGGGGGCCCTGCCATGTAGACATCGACATCGGACATATCATCATAATCAACAATCACCACGCCTTGCACGTAGCCTTTGCGGCCTTCCCAGCTTTCGTCTTCTTCTGCATCGGAGAGTACCGGAATGTAGGTAATGTTTTCGTGTTCCGCTGCCCATTTTTCGAGCTGGTCATTGAAGTAGAGATTTTGTTGTCCGCGCACACCCCAGTAGATCGACATCGGGCGGTTGATGCCGCCGGACTGGATCATCTGCTCAATCATTGCCTTGATTGGCGCAATGCCTGTGCCGCCAGCGACCATCACCATCGGGCGGTCAGAATTTTCGCGCAACACGAAGGTACCGAGTGGCCCTTCAATCGTCAGTTTGTCGCCTGCTTTCATCTCCTCGAACACTTTCGGTGTGAAGAAACCATCGTCAATCAGGCGTAGGTGTAATTCGATCAGACCATCTTCACGCGGTGTGTTGGCGATAGAGAAGGCGCGGCGTTTGCCGTCTGGCAGCACGATGTCGATGTATTGCCCTGCCATAAATTGCAGCGGTTCGCCTTCTGGTTTGAGGAAGAGTTGCATTACATTTTCGGAGAGCTGCTTCATGTTAGAGATGGTCACTTCCAGCGTTCGGGTTTCAACATTGGATGGCATTTCTACTGTTTCCGCTTCGATCACCATATCGCCCGTCGGTTCCGCCTTGCAGCAGATGCACAATCCGTCGGCCTGTTCTTCGTCGGTCAGCACCTGCGGCTGGTAGTCGTCCTGATAGCTATATTCGCCGGAGATGACTTTCAGTTTGCACGCGCCGCAAAAGCCGTTCTGGCAGCCGAATGGTAATCTGATCCCTTGATCGTGCGCGGCTTCGAGAATGGTTTTGCCTGCCTCGACGGTGAATTCCAGCCCGCTCGGCTGTAGTTGGATACGGTGTGACATGTTTGCTCCTGATTCTGTTGCGGAAAAAACCAACGATTTTGCTTTGTTTTTCGGGTGTGATCAACTTTTGGGTGTAGTGGTTGTAGGCGAGCGGGATAAATTCTGCCTGATTTGTGGGATAAATTGAATGGTCGGAATCTTTCACTATATGAAAGTCTCTTACAAAAAAAGCCGGATTTCCCGTTTCAGGGTTCCGGCTTTTTCTTTGGTTGAGTGAAAATTTTGGATCAAATATTGCTCACGCCATCGCTTCATTTCGGGGCGCGATTTGAATGTCGCGGAGTTTGGTTGTGAGTTGCTTCTGGCGGTCGTTGATGAAATCGACCAGGGTGTAGAGCGAGTCGCGCTTGACCACAGAGAGATCATCATTCGGTAGTAGCAGGTCGGCGACTGCATCGTGGCAGCTTTGCACCCGATCCAGTTCATTCAGGAGACGATCCAGTTCCATATTCATGCTGCACCTCCTGTGAGACGCAAGGCCATTTGTTGCATTGCCGCAAGATTGACGGGCGGTTGCAGCAGCCCGCAGGCTTCCATGCGGCGACGGGCGACGCGCACAGTGTCGGCGTTGCGGTTGGTGAGCCGTCCGATTTCGCCGTTGTTCAGCCCCATGCCGACGTAGCGGTGGACGTTGCGCCAGAAGGGTTTTGCGGTGAGCAGTTCCTTTTGCATCTGCTGAATGTGGTGCGCTACGTCATTTTGACGGGAAAGCTCGGCCTCCATTGCGTTAAATGCACGGATGTACGCCTCTTTCCATTTTGCTGCGGCTGCGCCAGTGAAGCCCATGCAAAGGTAGCTGAAACCGTCGCGGGTGATTTCATACGCGGGCTTCTGTCGCTTTCTTCTATCCATATAGGTAATGGGTCGAAAATTCGACGCATTAAATTCAGGGGAACAATCCAAGTTACGAACCGCCTCCAGAATATGTTGATGCTTCTTTCCGAAGTGCTGGGAAACATCAATTGAGGTGGTGATCAGCTGATCGCCAGAACGACGCACCAGTGGTTGTTTATGTGTTGTCATAATATTATGACTCCTGTGTATTTTTAGTAGATCGTCCGCAGATGAGGCGGGCGGGACTCACTAACCGTACACAGACGGCAGCCGGTATTCCCCCGAAGGGTATTCTATTTCCGGCGTATCATCCCGCCCATTCAATTCAGGCGCATTTGTGCTAGGCACAAAAAACCGCAGTCTGACGGGCGCGGATAGATAGCCGCTGTGTAAAGTTAGGCTTACAATGCTGCCTAATCCCGCCATAAAAATCAATAAAAGGAAATCAATATGAGAGCTTCTGTCTTGCTTCTGGCCATGCTGATCGGTGGAGTGTTTTTTCTTCTCATTACGAGAGCGGACATCAACACCAATCTGGAATCCAAACTCACAGCGCAGCATGAACAGGCCGCCGCACACTTCAACAGCAAACAGGAGCCAACCACTCTCCTTGCAGCATGGACACATCCGCGCACCTTTAAAGTCGCCGTTTTGAATGACGGAACCCGCAGAGACGGGTACGCTGAATATGTCTGCAATATCCTGTATGAATACGGTTTCCGACATGAAAAGGTATGGGTGCAAGTTGTTGATTACACCCAAATGGCGCGAAACAAGGAACTTGTCCGAATTGGCGAGGCGCATTGCCTGTAAGCTGTTCATTTTCCTGCACGACACTTTTCCGCAAACTTCCGAGCAACGGCACGATGCCAGTTTCGCCGCTGTACCCACTTGTTTTGAGCGTTGAGCGTAGCCACATGATTGCCGATCTTGAATGGGATCCGCGCAAACCCGCCCGGAACCCAGAAATAGACCTTCAACGGTCGTGGACATGCATTTTTCGCTTTTGCACTAATGAAGTAGCGACACCATGTGCCAGGCTTTTGGATTGTCACGCTTGCGCCTCTTGCTTCTCTACCATGCTTTCCGGGAATGTGCCGGGTACGGAGTAGTAATAAGGAGCACTTGCCCCTTTGTTCCGCTGTCTGCGGCATAGCTTTTTGTCTTTCAACGCATCCCGCACACACCGATCCGCTGTTGGCACGCTGACGCCGAATTCTTCAGCAATCTCTTTTAGCGTTACCTCAACACGGCTCTCGCAAAACGCAATCAGTTTTTTGGGTGATGCCAGACGTTTGCCTGTCAGAAGAACATTGTGATACCTGCCGGTCATTGATTCCGGATCAAAATCATCCGCATAAAGATATGTTTGCAGCCGGTTGGTCTCGCCTGTGCGATTCAGAAAACCCTCCAGGAAGCCGGATGTCAGTTTGGTATTTGCGACCGACATTGAAACCTGAAAGCGTTTTTCTACATCGTGGCGCGTAACGCCGTTTTTCCCTCTGGAACGGACAAACTCCACCACCTGACGGAGCGAGATTTTCTTTGAATTCAGGTTGTTCACGCTTGTGCTCCTGCATTTTCCGCATTCTTTTTGGCCTCGTAAGCAGTCAACTCTCCCAGATCGGTGCCACCTTTCCGTCCTGATTGGTCGGGCGAAAAATTCAAATCTTTGATAGCTGCAAGAAACTGCTGATGCCCAGCATCTGCACGTTCCTTCTCTTCCGGAGTGAGCACCTTCATCTCTCCGCCCGGAACATGGGCCGGACGGAATGCCATTTCATCAATCAGCCCTTTGGGTGCGGGAAACTTGTCTGCCTTGCGTGCAAGCCGTCCGAACGCTTCCTGAATGCGCTCCTTGTCCAGTTCTTCATTCCACTCTTCGGGATGTTTCCAGATCGTGCGTACCCATGCTGCGGCAGATTCGCCAATGTTTTTGGCGGCTGGCGTTCTCGGCAGTGCCAGTTTGACCAACTCAATCACACCCTCAAGAATGACATGGCGGAACCAGTCCTCTTCAAAGTTGATTGGCGTATCCATCATGCCTTGTAGAATTTGTTGCGCGGTATCCATGCTGGTTTGGGGTTGCTGTGCAACTTCTGGTGCCAGTTTGAAATCTGCTGCTAGTACCGGCGCGGGCGTAGGTGTGGATTCGTAGACCTGCTTTAGATAGTTGTGATTCTTGAGTGGCTTCCACTCTTCTGTGGCGGTGCGTTTGCTCATGATGCCCTCACGGGTGGTAGAGAGCGCAACCGTCAGACGTGGATGATCCGGGAACTGTTCCAGCACTTCCTTGGATAGCCGCAGCAGCTTGTCAAACGGCGTAGAACCGCGTTTCGCGGGACGAAACAACGCCAGATACTTCACCATCGCATTGCCCAGATTGCCGTCCAGTGACGACAACAGGCCCATCAGTTCACGACCGGCAGAGTCATCTACAATCGTCTCCAGATCAAGATCATGACCACAGTGGGGGCAGCGTGCGAGTTTCATTTTTTACACCTGCCGCGCTGTACACATCGGCTTGCCATCTTCGCCGTATACCCATTCTTTGGGGTATTCCGGATCATCCACATCAGGCACGATGATTACCATTAATGCAGTTTCGCAATCCTCACCCTTTAGGCAATCACCACACCAAATATCAAGAAGATGCTCGCATTCCTTAGCATTGGCTGGTCGAAATCTTTTATTTGGTTCGCACATTATTTTTTCCGTCATTACTATTTCACACTATCTTCCATCCATCGACCTAGACATTGCAGCACAACACCAATCTCGCACCACAGGTACACAAAAGGGCCGACTAGCAATACCGCAATAGCGTATGCCCATCCTTTTTTCTTGGCGATACCCAGCCATATTTCCCACCGGCTTTTTTTCGGACTCATTCGCCCATATCCGAATTGGAATACCCAAAATCTTCCAGCATTTCACCGATCTCTTTGTGGCCAAACACCACGAAATTTTGCTGCTGTTCGCAGTTGGTGACGTAGGTGATTTCAACCATGATTTCGCGGCCTGTGTAGATCGTCTCTTTCTTGCCGCCATCCTGCACGTTGATCCAGATTTCCTGCAAAATACAGGTATCGCCTTTCTGGAAGCCACGATCCGCGTTGTAGCGGATTTCAAAGTGCTTTTCGCCGTTTAGGGTGCGCTCGAAGTGGTTTTTGTGGGTTTTGAGAATGTGGATCATTGTGTTTTTTCTCCACGCACCACATACCCAAGCCATAGGATTTCGTTCATTGCATCCCAGAATTTTTTGGTTACAGAAATACTTCCGGTCTCACCAAATTCATCAATCTCACAGTAGGAAATCAATCCCAACGCATCCCATTCAAAAAGGATGTCCATTTCCCGCTCATTTATTCGGGTGCGGTGAATTTCTTGCTCATTAACCATGACGTACTGGATGTATGCCATAAGCCGCAACGACGCGGTATCAAATTGAATATCATCGCCTAACATCTCACGCGCTTTGCTGACAATTTCATCTGTCAGCATCCCTCTTCCGGAATTCTCGTTTGAACTGCTCATGATGTCTTTTCGAGGCTTCGTCCAATTTTGAGCAAACCCATCACGCCTTGATAGGCTGCAAGCCGATTGCGATCTACACCCACACAGGCTGCACAACGTCCTCCAATCCTTCTGTGCTTTGCCGCTGGAATTTCACCGCCGCAGGTAGAACAACGCGCTTTGTTTTGTTGTGATTTGGTCATCTCTTCCGTACCTTGATTTCTTTGGGATCGCTACAATCCACTTCAATACCGTATTTCATTGTTGCCCGGCTTAGCGCCAGCACCAGATCGGTGAAACTTTTACTCCGCTCTTCCTGGGTTGCGGCTGCAAGGGCAATATCGTCAGCCACAATGGTGATCTCTTCGCCGGGTTGTAGTTGGCCAAGTACAGCGATTTCATTCTGGCTGATCATCTTTCCATCCGATCAGATACCAAGCCAACGGCCAAAGCACACAATCCAAACAGACAATCAGCACAAACCCTTTTAGAAGGCCATCTTTGCGTATCTCACGCCAAACCCATGCTGGCGCAGAAACAATAAATGCAAACATGGTGCAACTGCCGATCAGCAGCCACAACAGGGTGATGGTGTTGAGGTGATCAGCCATGTCTGTTTCTCCTTCGGCTGGCCTTCTGTATCCGGTTTCTGCTCTTCCGCATCCGTTTTTCCTTGCTGGATAACACACGCGAACGGGATGTAGTGTCTGGCTCTCCAAATATCACCGGATCAGGCTCCCATGCCGAATACAGTGCAAATCCCAATCCGAATGGAGGAAGCATTTCCGGCATCATTTTTCTGCTTTCTCCACCGTAATTTTCCGATCTTCAATTTCCAGCGTCACAACCCCTGCATTGGCTTTCTGTGTCACGTACGCAAACAGTTTTGCAGCCACGTTGAGCGCAGACACTGTATCTACGGCATCCAGACCGGATTCTTTGGTCAAAGACAAAACATCATCCACCGTGCTGCGCATTGCTGCTGCCAACTCCGCATCCGACTTTTGCTGAATTTCTTTCAGCATCTTCTTTATTTCGATCATTTCCGCTGTACTCCCTGCCGTCTTGCTGCATAGTCCAGCGCAGCAATTACCTTGGATAATTCTTGTTCTTCCGCCATGTTGAGTGGACATGGCGTTTTGGTTCCGCGCAGCTCTTTACGTTGGTTGCGCAGGATGCCTTCTGCATAGGCTTCCGGCTTGTCCAGATTTTTGAGCTGCTGATAAATCCTCTGGATTTTCTTTTCCTTGCCCTCTGGCGCGGTGGCACGGTTGCGCCGTTTGCCGTTAGGTTTGGTGAACTTTGCACCCTTGGCCACCATCTCTTTCACCACCCGTTCCAGTTCCTGCATATCCATTTTGGTGGTGCTGGTTTTGCCGGTGAGACGCTCCAGCATGGCGCGGTAGGCATCATCGGCCATACCCAGTTGGCCTTTGGCGATCTGGATTTTGGCTTTCAGGCCGTTGAGCTGCTGCTTGTAGGACATTCTGGGCATGGATTTATCCTGTAAATTCATCGCCGATTCGCTCGGCCTCTTCTCTCAACAGCTCTACAAAGAGCGCACTCAGGTCAAAATCTTTCACCTCTACACCGACTGGCTCCCGCATGGTGCGGTTTGCCCAGACCAGCGCTGCCTGCTCGACCAGACGTTGATCCATCTCAACTGATACCAACATCTTTCTCATGCTGTGATCCTCACAACCCACATTGTTCCATCTACCCATGTGGTATACGCCATCAACTGCCCACAGTGATGACAGACGATTTTCCCGGCGTAGGGCTTGATGCTTTTCGACGTAGGCCGGATGGTTTCCAGCGTTCCTCCGCAAGAGATACATGCGCCGGTTGCGAATTCCCTGCCGCTTCTTTTCAGACAAGCCATAGCGTGCTGCTGGATTCGCCGTGTGCGGGAAAGGATTTGTTTGTTCATGCTATCTCGCCTAGTCGTAATCAATCACAGCCATTGTCGGATCGCCAGAAAGACCAATCGCGCCAACCAGATCATCGCCACGCGCTACCAGCAATGGGTCTTCCGGGTCTTGACAGCATGATGCAACTATTACCTTGCAGTATTCGCCATCAATTGGATCATCATCTTCAGTCGCGCCTTTTGGGAATTCTGCAAGAGTCCAAAATTGAGCATAAACAGCCTTGCACTCGCCACATCCATTCGGACAGCAATAAACTTCGCCTTCTGGCAGTTCAGGAATCACAAGATCATTCGCTTTGATGTGCTTTCCGACTTTTAATCTGTCTTCCCAAAGTCTGGTTTTCATCTTTTATCTCCTTGCCGTTGATGCTTGCCTATAAGAAAACCTGCGGGGCAATGCCAACCTGCCGCCAGTGCTTCATAGCTATTCAGTGTCCGGGCGATCCGTAGAGCCGGATTGTTGAGCTATCAATCACCTGCGGGTTCCTGTCCGGTGTTCCGGTCTGCCACAGGCTTTCGTATAGACCGCCCCGAAGGGCGGCTTGCCGGTTTTTTGTTGTTATCCGGCAATTACGAACTGGCCTTAATCCTTCACTGGCTGGATGAAGGTGTCCTGAACGATGTACCGGCTCGTGTCGAACAAATCGTCAATCTTCACAAGATCAACTTCGACCTGAGCACTGTGGAACGGCATCACGGTGTCATGACCATTCTCAATCGCCTCTTCCAGTTCTTCATTGGCAATGCTGATATGGCGCATCTGATCCTCATTGTCGGCATCCAAGTCCAGCAAGCGCACGCCCATTGTGTATTTCTCACCGTACTGGTGCTCATTGACGAACGCATGGGTAATTGTTGGGTCTCAGAAGATAATATTCCAGAAAAAAGCTACCCACTCTTCCGCGCT